>DASRGQ010000089.1:0-9719 GCA_035650975.1 Gaiellaceae bacterium | reverse complement strand
CGCAGTCGGTGAGCCGCCACGCTGCACGTGCCCGAGCACCGTCACCCGCGTCTCGTAGCCGGTGCGCGCCTCGATCTCCTCGCCGAGACGCTCGCCGACGCCGCGCTTCGCGAGCAGCTTGTGGCCGAACTGGTCGACCTCGCCCTTATCCTCGGCGCCGGGCAGCTCGCAACCCTCCGAGACGACGACGATCGAGAAGTTCTTGCCGTTGGCGTGGCGCGTGCGGATCTCCTCGCACACCTCGTCGAAGTCGACGGGCTGCTCGGGAATGAGGATGACGTCGGCGCCGCCCGCGATGCCGCTGTGGACGGCGATCCAGCCCGCGTGGCGGCCCATCACCTCGACGACCATCACGCGGTTGTGGGACTCGGCGGTCGTGTGCAGCCGGTCGATCGCCTCCGTGCAGACGTGCACGGCGGTGTCGAATCCGAATGTGTAGTCGGTGCCGGAGAGGTCGTTGTCGATCGTCTTCGGGACGCCGACGACCGGCGCTGCGAAGTCTCGGTGGAGACGCGCAGCGACGCCGAGCGTGTCTTCGCCGCCGATCGCGACGAGCGCGTCGAGGTGCTCGAACGCAGCCCTCACCGCGTCGACACCGCCATCGACCTTGTATGGGTTCGTCCGCGTCGTGCCGACGATCGTGCCGCCGCGGGGCAGGATCCCGGAGATCTCCGACCGGCCGAGCGGCTGGAAGGTCTGCTCGACCATCCCGCGCCAGCCGTCGCGCACGCCGATCACCTCGTGGCCGCGCGACCAGGACCGACGGGCGACGGCGCGGATCACCGCGTTCAGCCCCGGGCAGTCCCCGCCCCCTGTCAGCACGCCGATCCGCATGGACATCGGAGTCTACGGGCGTTACAGCACGCGTCTTTAGGGTACGGGCGACGCATGCCGACGGCAGACGTAACGCTGGTGGTGAACGGTGCGCGCGCTGCGCTGACGCTCGACACGCGGACGACGCTCCTCGACGCGCTGCGCGAGCACCTCGGCCTCACGGGGTCGAAGAAGGGCTGCGATCACGGCCAGTGCGGCGCGTGCACCGTGCTGCTCGACGGTCGCCGGGTGAACAGCTGCCTCGTTCTCGCGGTCGCCTGCGAGGACGCCGAGGTCACAACGATCGAGGGGCTCGCGCGGAACGGAGAGCTGCATCCGCTGCAGCAGTCGTTCATCGAGCACGACGCGTTTCAGTGCGGCTACTGCACGCCGGGCCAGATCTGCTCTGCGCTCGGTATGCTCGACGAGCTCCGTGCCGAAGGGGCACCAGTCGACGAGCACACCGTGCGCGACCGGATGAGCGGCAATATCTGTCGCTGCGGCGCCTACGTCAACATCGTTCCGGCGATCCTGGGAGTCTCATCGTGAGGGAGTTCGCCTACGAGCGCGCGTCCGGCGTCTCCGCGGCGGTCGCGGCCGCTGAGCAAGGCGCGACATTCCTCGGCGGCGGCACGAACCTCGTCGACCTGATGAAGCTCGGCGTTGCGAAACCGGAGCGTCTCGTTGACGTCTCACGCCTGCCGGCGGACATCGAGGAGCTGCCGGACGGCGGGCTGCGGATCGGCGCCGCCGTGCGGAACAACGACCTCGCCGCCGATCCGCGTGTGCGGCTCACGTATCCCGCGCTGTCGCACGCGCTACTCGCCGGCGCGTCCGGCCAGTTGCGCAACCTCGCGACGACGGGCGGCAATCTGCTGCAGCGCACGCGCTGTCACTACTTCATGGTCTCGACGCTGCCGTGCAACAAGCGCGCGCCTGGAAGCGGCTGCCCGGCGCGCGAAGGTATCCACGACAATCATGCGATTCTCGGCTGGTCGGAGGCGTGCGTCGCCACGCACCCGTCGGACATGTCGGTCGCGCTGGCGGCGCTCGACGCGACCGTCGTCACGCACGCGCGGCGGATCCCGCTCGTCGACCTTCACCGGCTGCCGGGCAGTGAGCCCGAGCGCGACACGATCCTCGAGCCCGGCGAGCTGATCGTCGCCGTCGAGTTGCCGCCCGCGCACGGCCGCTCGACCTACCGCAAAGTGCGCGATCGCGCGTCGTTCGCATTCGCGCTCGTTTCGGTCGCGGCGGTTCTGCGCGTCGAGGACGGCGCGGTCGCAGATGTCGCCGTCGCACTCGGCGGGGTCGCGCACAAGCCGTGGCGCGCATCGCGGCTCGAGTCCGAGCTGCGCGGGGGGCCGGCGACGCGCGCGAGCTACGAAGCGGCAGCCGACGCGGAGCTTGCAGAGGCGCGGCCCCTGCGCGACAACGCCTACAAGGTGGAGATCGCCAAGCGCGCGATCGCGACTGTGCTCGAGGAGCTTTCGTGAGTGTCGCCGAGCGGACGCTGATCGGCGCTCCTGTCGACCGCCTGGAGGGACGCGAGAAGGTGACGGGCGCAGCCAAGTACGCGTACGAGTACGAGGCGGCGAACGTCGTTCACGTCGTGGGCGTCGCCGCGACGGTCCCGAGCGGTCGCGTCGTGCGGGTCGACGCCGAGTCGGCTCTGAAGCTCCCGGGCGTCGTCGCCGTGCTGTGGCATGCGACCGCCCCTCGCCTTGCAGGCGACACCGATCCGGAGCTCGCGATCATGCAGTCGGACCGCGTCTCGTACCGCGGCCAGTGGATCGCCGCCGTGGCCGCCGAGACCTACGCGGCGGCCTCCGCGGCCGGACGCGCACTGCGCATCGACTACGAGGAGGCGGAGCATGACTCCGTGCTGACCGCCGACCATCCGGCGCTCTACACGCCGGAAACAGTCAACCCGGGCTTCCCGAGCGAGACCTCGCAGGGCGATGTCGACGCTGCGCTCGCGCAGGCTGACGTCGTCGTCGACGAGACCTATCGCACGCCGACCGAGCACAACAACGCGATGGAGCCGCACGCAACGCTCGCGGTCTGGGACGGCGACGACACCCTCACCGTGTACGACTCGAACCAGGGCGTGCGCCCAGTTCGGCAGGCGCTCGCGAGTGCATTCTCGCTCGACCCTGAGAACGTGCGCGTCATCTCGCCGCACGTCGGCGGCGGCTTTGGCTCGAAGGGAACCCCGCGCCCGAACGTGATCCTCGCCGCGATGGCGGCAAAGGTGGTGGGACGTCCCGCGAAGGTCGCGGTGACGCGGCAGCAGATGTTCTCCGTCACCGGGTACCGCACGCCGACGATCCAGCGCGTTCGGCTCGGTGCGACGCGCGACGGCCGGCTGACGGCGATCGCCCACGACGTCGTCGAGCAGACGTCGATGCTGAAGGAGTTCGCCGAGCAGACGGCGGTCGTCACACGGATGCTCTACGCCGCCCCCAACCGGCGCACGTCGCACAAGCTCGCGCGGCTGAACGTGCCGACGCCGTCGTGGATGCGTGCGCCGGGTGAGTGCCCCGGCGCCTACGCGCTCGAGTCGGCGATGGACGAGCTCGCCCGTGCGCTCGACATCGACCCGATCGAGCTGCGGATCCGCAACGAGCCGGAGCTCGACCCGGAGAGTGGCAACCGCTTCTCGACACGCAATCTCGTCGGCTGCCTGCGTGAGGGTGCGGAGCGCTTCGGCTGGAAGGAGCCGCCGTCGCGCGACGGGCGGTGGCTCGTCGGGACCGGTGTCGCTGCATCGACGTACCCGGCGAGACGCCAGCCTTCGCAGGCGATCGCGCGTGCCGACGCCGACGGCTCGTTCACGATCGGGATTGCGGCGGCCGATATCGGCACGGGCGCGCGCACTGTGATCGCGCAGATCGCGGCCGACACGCTCGAGGTCGAGCTTGAACGCGTGCATGTCGAGCTCGGCGACTCGCGCCTCCCGCCGGCGATGATCGCCGGTGGCTCGATGGGAACGTCGTCGTGGGGCGCAGCAGTCGTGAAGGCCTGCCGCGGGCTACGCCCGCGGCTCGGTGGCGAGCTGCCCGTCGAGGTGTTCGCCGACACCGAGGAAGATGCGGGCGGCGTCGAGCGCGAGCCCGTCTCGAGCCACGGCTTCGGTGCGCAGTTCGTCGAGGTGGGCGTCGACTCAGACACGGGCGAGGTTCGCGTGTCACGTGTGCTCGGCGTGTTCGCTTGCGGTCGCATCATGAACGCGAAGACCGCGCGTTCGCAATTCATCGGCGGGATAACGATGGGACTCGGGATGGCGCTGCTCGAGGAGACGCTCCTGGACGGCCGCTTCGGGGCGTTCGTGAACCACGATCTCGCGGGCTACCACGTCGCCGTGAACGCGGATGTCCCGGCGATCGAGGTGCATTGGCTCGACGAGTTCGACGAGCACGTGAACCCGATGGGCGCGAAGGGAATCGGCGAGATCGGCATCGTCGGAACCGCCGCCGCGGTTGCGAATGCTATCCACGACGCGACCGGCATCCGCGTGCGCGAGCTTCCGATCACACCCGCCAAGCTCGCGAGCCTGATCTAACGCTCGGTCGGGCTGGGTGGGTAAGGACGCCGGCGCACGCGACTGTCAGACGGCCTCCCGTTAGGATCACCGCGAATGGTTCTCTTCCGTTGCCCGCTGGCTCCGCCGTAGCCGCTTGACGGGCGTCTTCGGACGCGCCGTTTTAGCGCGGTGAAGTCACCTCGACGAACGGAAGGGATCTTTCTATGGACGATGCGTCATACGGGGCGCTGCTTGCGCGACCGGAAACGCGACGCCTGGTAGCGGCGCTGGCGTCCGCTTGGTCGTCGTTCGGCATGGTCGGACTGGCGATCTTCCTGACCGCGTACCATGCTCGTCATTCATCCGGTGTCGCCGGGGTCGCGGTCGCTGCATTCTCACTCGGCTCCGGTGCGGTTGCTCCGCTTCGAGGACGGCTCGTCGATCGCAGGGGAACGCGCCCATGGTTGCTGTTGTTCTCGGCCTTCTACAGCACGTGCCTTGTGGGGCTGGCGGTCGGCGTAGCCCTTTCATCCACGCCGGCTGTGCTGATCGTGCTTGCGGGTGCTGCCGGTGTGAGCGCTCCTCCGCTGATCGCTTCCATCCGAGGGCTGTGGTCGACGGTCGTAGATCCTGACCTGCTGAGGCGCGCCTACTCGCTCACCTCGATCGTCGGAGATGCAGCTTTGGTCTTTGCTCCCGCGCTCGGCGGTGTCCTCTTCGCGCTCGCCTGGTGGACTCCGCTTCCAGTCGCCGCGCTTGCGGCAGTGGCGGCATCCGCAATCGTCACCGGGCAGCCGGTCGAGCGACGGCCGGCGGAGCGACCTAAAGGTGACGCTCGATTGTTCCGGTCTTCGTTCGTCGTCCTCCTTGTGGTGTCCGTCGCCCTCGGCGCCGCGCTGGGTCTTGTCGAAGTCGCGACTCCGACCGCTGCAACACAGTGGGGCGAGACGGGCTACGCCGGTTTCATGCTAGGTGGCTTCGCCCTCGGGAGCGTGCTCGGCAGCCTGTGGTTCGGCCGATGCGCGTGGAAGGCCGAACCGGTCCGGCGGTACCTCCTCGCCACTCTTCTGCTCGCGGCTGCGCTCTTACCTCCGGCGCTCGCCGGCGATGGCCCGACCCTTGCAGTGCTCCTCCTGGTGGCCGGTCTCGGTTACGGACCGGCGACCATCTCGCTCTTCGAAATGCTCGACATGTCCGCTCCCGACCGCGCAACCGAAGCGCTCACGTGGGTGACGACGGCCGAAGCCCTGGGTCTGGCCGCGGGTGCCGCCGCCGCAGGATGGCTAGCGACGAGCCTCGGCGTATGGGCGCCGTTCGTGTGCGGTTCCGCGCTCCTCGGCGGGACGGCCGCTACTGCGCTGGCGCTTCAACTCAGGACGCAGACGCTGCCGCAAGCGTGAGGTTCAGGGACGACCCGACCGATAAACCTCTCCGCCGCGCGTCTCTTGCTCAGCACGTGCAGCGAGATGGCTGGACCCGTCCGTCTACGATCGCTGCGTGGCCGAGTTCGTTCCGCCCGACTTCGATGTCCCGCGCCGATACGAGACGGCCGAGTTCGTGCTCGAGCCGCTCGGTCCGAAGCACAACGACCAGGACTACGCCGCCTGGACGTCGTCGATGATGCACATCAGACGAACCCCCGGCTTTCAAGACGGCTCATGGCCGCGGGAGATGACGTCGGAGCAAAATCGCGGCGACCTGCAAAGGCACGCGGACGACTTTCGCAACCGGGCCGGGTTCACGTACACGGTGCTCGACCCGACGAGCCGCGACGTGATCGGCTGCGTCTACATCTACCCGGCGCGCGAAGGCGACGACGATGCCTCTGTTCTCTCCTGGGTCCGCGAGAGCCACGCGCATTTGGATGCGCCGCTTTGGCGCGCTGTGACGGAGTGGCTCGAGTCCGACTGGCCGTTCGTCGGCATCGCGTACGCTCCGCGGACTCGAATGCCGAACGGGGGTTAACCCCACCCGAAGACGCCGGGCCGCGTCAGTTCGACGGCGCACGGCCGGCGGCAGCCTCGGTGCATGGACGGAATCCACGCACAGGGAGGCGAGATGCAGCTCAACATCACGGCGCGGGCGGCCCGGTGGAGCGCCGCGCACTGGAAGACCGCGACGGCACTGTGGCTGGCGTTCGTCGCGGCCGCGGTCCTGCTCGGAGGCATGGCCGGCAAGAAGCAGCTCTCGAACGCCGAGAGCTCGAACGGCGAGACGGCCCGCGCCGAGACGATTCTGGCGCAGGCCGGCTTCAAGACACCCGACGGCGAATCGGTGATCGTGCAGGGCGACCCGCGGGCACTGCCGGTCGAGGTGCAACGCGTGCTGACGCGCTTGCGCGCGCAGCCGCAGGTCTCGCATCTGCATCGCACCGCAGTCTCCAAGGACGGGAAGTCGGCGCTGCTCGAGTTCGACCTGACCGGGAACCCCGACGACGGCGACACCGAGGTCGGCCCCGTGCTGAAGACGGTCGCAAACCTGCAGGCGCGTGCGCCGACCTTCACGATCGCGGAGTTCGGCGGCTCGAGCCTCGACCGTGAAGGGAACGAGAAGGTGTCGGGCAATCTCTCGCGCGCAGAGCTGACATCGCTGCCGGTCACGTTTGTGATCCTGCTGCTCGCCTTCGGCGCGTTCATCGCCGCGGGACTGCCCGTCCTGCTCGCGATGTCGGCGGTGTTCGCAGCGATCGGCCTCGATGCGCTCTCGAGCCACATCTGGCACACGTCCGACGTCGCGTCGTCGGTGATCCTGCTGATCGGGATGGCGGTCGGCGTCGACTACTCGCTTTTCTACGTGAAGCGCGAGCGTGAGGAGCGCCGCCGCGGTCACGGCGCCGACGCGCTCATCCGTGCGGCCTCGACGTCGGGCATGGCGGTGCTCGTCTCCGGCGGCACGGTGATGATCGCGATGGCCGGCATGCTGCTCTCCGGCTCGCGCGACTTTACCGCGCTCGGCATCGCCTCGATGCTCGTGACCGCTGCAGCGGTCGTCGGTTCGCTGACCGTTCTGCCCGCACTGCTCGGCCGGCTCGGCAACCGGATGAACCGCCGGCAGACCGTCATCCAGCGGCTGAAGGGCGACCATCGGGAGTCGTCGCGTCTCTGGGACGCGATCCTGCGTCCGGTGCTCCGGCATCCGTGGCTCGCGACCGGCGCGTCGGTGTGGGCGCTCGTCGTGCTCGCGCTGCCCGCGCTCTCGATCCACACCGGAATGCCGGGAATGGCCGACCTGCCGAAGAGCATCCCGGCCGTGGCGGCCTACGACCGCATCGACCGGGCGTTCCCCGGCACGCAGATCCCGATCGACGTCGTCGTGAAGGCGAAAGACGTCGACGCGCCGCCTGTGCGCTCGGCGATCTCTGCGCTGCGTGCGAAGGCGATCGCGACGAAGCTGATGGACGAGCCGGTCACGGTCGACGTCAACCCGAGTCGCACGGTCGCCGATGTCACGCTGCAGCTGCGTGGGAACGGCGAAGACGCGCGCTCGCTGCAGGCGCTGCAGCTGCTGCGGCACACGATCGTGCCCGTTACGGTCGGTCGCGTCGCCGAGGCGGCGGTCACCGGCGACACCGCCGGCAACGTCGACTTCGACACGACGATGAAGCACCGTTTCCCGTACGTGTTCGCGTTCGTGCTCGGGCTCGCGTTCCTGCTGCTGCTCGTCACGTTCCGGTCGATCGTGATCCCGCTGACGGCGATCGTGCTCAACCTGTTGTCAGTCGGTGCTGCGTACGGCGTGCTCGTCTGGATCTTCCAGCAGGGGCATCTGCAGGGATTGCTCGGCTTCCACTCGAACGGTGCGATCGTCACCTGGTTGCCGCTCTTTCTGTTTGCGATTCTCTTCGCGCTCTCGATGGACTACCACGTCTTCATCGTCAGCCGGATCAAGGAGCTCGTCGACCGCGGGATGTCGACCGGCGACGCCGTCTCCGCAGGCATTCGCACGACCGCGGGCACCGTCACGTCTGCGGCGGCGGTGATGGTCGGCGTGTTCGCGCTCTTCGCGTCGCTCGACACGCTCGACCTGAAGCAGATGGGTGTCGGCCTCGCCGTTGCGGTGCTCCTCGACGCGACGCTGATCCGCGGCGTGCTGCTGCCGGCGACGATGAAGCTGCTCGGCAACGCCAACTGGTACCTGCCGCGCGTGCTCGGCTTCCTGCCGGTGCTCCGGCCCGCGGAGGCGTCGTGAGGGTTGTGCTCTTCGCGCTCTCGGGCCTCGTCAGTGGAGCCGTCGCGTTCGGCCTGCTGCTCGCCGGCTGGATCGCGCTGCCGCTCCTTGCCGTGACGCCGCTCGTCGTGCCCGCGCTCGTCGGCTTCCGGTCGGCGGTCGGCGGGCTCGGGCGCGGCGAGGCGGAGCTCGCGGCGAGGCTGCTCGAGACGGAGGTGGGCCGCCCGCGGCTCACCTCCGGCGGCAGTGGCTACTGGGGCCGCGGCCGGGCTGTGCTCGCGGACGCCGCGTTCTGGCGCGAGCAGGCCTACCTCCTGCTCCGCATCGTCGTCGCGTGGCCGGCCGGCGTCGTCCTCGCGTCGCTCATCGGCGCGTCGCTCTGGCTGATCGGGCTGCCGGTGTCGTACCGCTTCGTGAACGACGACGTCGGCTCGTGGCACGTCGACACGCTGCAGGAGGCGCTGCTCGTCGCGCCGATCGGTGTAATAGGGCTCGTGCTCTCGTTCCTCGTTGCCCGCGGCTTCGCCTCGGCCTGGCGACGCGGCGCCGTCCCGCTGCTCGCGTTCCCGTCGCGTGCGGTGGAGGGCGAGGCGGGACCGCCGCCCGGCCTGCGCATGCACATGTACGTCACCGCGCTCGTCGACGCGATCGTGCTCGTCGTTTGGGCGGCCGCGGGGTTCGGCTCCTTCTGGCCCGGCTGGGTGATCATCGCGACCGGCCTCGTGCTGGCGCTGCGCGCGCTGCACAGCCTGCGCGGACGGCTCGCTGCCATCGGGGTCTTTCTCGTGCTCGTGTGGGCGCTCGCGGGCGGCGGGAGCTTCTGGCCGATCTGGCCGTTGATCGCGCTCGGAATCGTGTACGCGGTGCTCTTGATCGTGCGCCGTGACCGTGACGTACTCGAGGAGCGCATCGACGTGCTCGAGACGACGCGCGCCGGTGCGGTCGACGTGCAGGAGTCGGAGCTACGCCGCATCGAGCGCGATCTGCACGACGGCGCTCAGGCGCGACTCGTCGCGCTCGGCATGAACCTCGGCATGGCCGAGCAAAAGCTCGCGGACGACCCGGAGACGGCGCGCGATCTGGTCGCCGAGGCACGCGTTGGCGTGCAGGAGGCGCTGCGCGAGCTGCGCGACCTCGCGCGCGGCATCCATCCGCCGGTACTCGCGGACCGCGGGCTCGAAGCGGCCATCTCCGCGCTCGCGCACCTGAGCGC
>DASRGQ010000088.1:0-7925 GCA_035650975.1 Gaiellaceae bacterium | reverse complement strand
CCATTCGAGCCAGGCGGCGTGGAAGTCGACCTTCGCAAGCCGCTGCGTCTCGCCCCCGGGCCAGCGCGTGGCCGAGAGCGCAACGCCGCCGTAGTCCGGGTCGTGGCGTGGGCCTTCGAACGACACCCAGCCGAGCGGCCCTTCGCGCCCCGCCCACTCGAGCACGGACACCAGCTTCGCGTAGCGGTCGTCGTCGAGGTACGTCGTCGACACCGAGTGGTAGACGACCATCAACGCGTCGTCGCGCCGCTCGTCGAGCACCGACGGGAGCAGGTCGACGTAGTCGCCCTGCAGCCGCTCGATCTCGCATTTGCGCGCGATCGCGATGGCGCTCCGGAGTCGCTCGATCCGCTCGTGCTGGTCCGGCCACACGAACGCCTCGAGCAGCCGCGCGCCGTGCTCGTCGAGCGCGACCGGGTCGAGGTCGAGCCCGATCCGGCGGCCGACCTCGAGTCCGCGTCCGAGCAGTTCGACCGGAGGGCCGCCGCGATCGTCGCCCTCGAGCACGAGGATGTCCGCGCCGCTCCCCCACGGGCCCGCGCGGTAGCGGTAGTCGTAGCGGTCGAGCGCGAGCAGGAGCCCCGCGCTGGCACCGAGCTCGACGAGATCGACCCGTGGAGCGTCGAGCGTCAGGAGCCCGGGCAGCAGCCCCCAGGCGCGCCGGACCTCGTTCGTCTGCACCGACTGCTTGCGGACGAAGCGCTCGAGCAGCTCACGCTCGTCGGTCAGCGCGGCATCGACGTCGTCCCAGCTCGCCCGGCCGCCGAGCACGAGGTAGTGCAGCCCGCCGAGCAGGCGCAACGGCAGGTCCCAGCGAAAGTCGGGCGCAAGCTCGCCGACGCGCCGGTCGACGGCGAGGCGCCGGCAGAGCTGCGCGTAGAACGGCGAGCGGCTGTCGCAGAACTCCGCCTGCCGGTTGAAGATCGCGGCCTGGCGGTCTATTTCGCCTGCGCGAGCGCCGCTTTCGCCTGCTCGGCGAGCTCCCCGAACTTCGCGGGATCGCTGACCGCGAGATCGGCCAGGATCTTGCGGTCGAGCTCGACGTCGGCGGCCTTCAGCCCCGCGACGAACTGGTTGTACGAGAGCCCGTTCGCGCGCGCGCCGGCGTTGATGCGCATGATCCAGAGGCGGCGGAACTCGCGCTTCCGCACCTTGCGGTCGCGGTACGCGTACGCGAGCGAGCGCTCGACCTGCTCCTTCGCGTACTTGTAGTTCGACTTCTTGAGGCCCCAGTAGCCCTTCGCCTCTTCGAGGACCTTGCGCCGCTTCTTGCGTGCGTTGACGGACCGCTTCACGCGGGGCATCGCTAACGCCTCCCCAGCAAACGGTTGACCGCACGCGCGTCCTCGGCGGCGACGGGCTTGTCCTTACTGAACGTTCGCTTCAGCTTCGGCGACTTGTGCTCCAGGTTGTGACTCCTGTTCGCCGCGCGCCGGAGCAACTTGCCCGTCCCCGTCACCTTGAACTTCTTCTTCGCGCCCGAGTGTGTCTTCTGTTTCGGCATCTCGTTTGACTCCTGCGTTCTTCGTGGGGCCGAGCACCATCGTCATGTTCCGACCTTCGAGGAGCGGCTGGGTCTCGATCGCCCCGATCTCCTTCACGTCGTCGGCAAGCCGCATGAGCAGATCGCGTCCGCGGTCCGGGTGCTCGCGCTCGCGCCCGCGGAACATGATCGTCACCTTGACCTTCGCGCGCTGATTCAGGAAGCGCTCGACGTGTCCTCGCTTGGTGTCGTAGTCGTGCTGCCCGATCTTGGGTCTGAGCTTGATCTCCTTGACGTGAATCTGCGTCTGATGCTTGCGGGCGAGCTTGGCCTTCTGTTCGAGCTCGTACCGGTACTTCCCGTAGTCCATGACCCGGGCGACCGGCGGGTCGGCCTGGGCCGCCACCTCGACCAGGTCGAGGTTCCTCGTGTAGGCGTAGTCGCGGGCCTCGTCGGTGGGCTTGATCCCCATCTGGCCGCCGTTCTCGTCGATCAGCCTGACGCGCGGGACGCGGATGGCGTCGTTGATGCGCGTCTGCGGTTCCGGACGGCGCGGGGGCTCGACCGTCCGCCTGCCCCTCGGCCTCAAATGCGCTTCACCAAGCTCGTTGTGTCCTCCTCGGTCAATGAAAAAGCCGCTGGTTCGCAGCGGCGCACGGTCCCTTCAACCTGCTCGGGCTGAGCACTTGGTTGAACCCCCGAAGCTCGCGCTAGGAGGTGAGAGACGGTTCCGCCCCTGCTTGCCAGGCCTCAAGGGTAGCAAGTCTGGCCCGAAAATCGACCAGCGAGAGGGCCGACTGCCCGCCGCCGTGCTCCCGGATCGCGAGCGCCTCGTCCGACTCCTTGTCGCCGTAGACGACGACGAAGGGGATCTTCTGGAGCTCGGCGTTCCGGATCCGCTTGCCGACGGTGTCGTCGGAGTCGTCGACCTCGACGCGCGCCGGCTCGAGCCGCGCCGCGAGCTCGGCGGCCGCGGGCCGGTGCGACTCCCCGACCGGGATCACCCGGATCTGCACCGGCGCGAGCCAGTAGGGGAACGCGCCCGCGTAGTGCTCGATCAGGATGCCGATGAACCGCTCGAGCGAGCCGAAGCTGGCACGGTGGATCACGTACGGCGTGTGCTCGTGGTTGTCCGGCCCGACGTAGGTGAGACCGAACCGCTGCGGCATCTGTGCGTCGAGCTGGATCGTGCCCATCTGCCAGGAGCGGCCCAGCGAGTCGGTCATGTGCAGGTCGATCTTCGGCCCGTAGAAGGCGCCGTCTCCCTCGTTCAGCTCGTAGTCGAGCCCGCGCCGCTCGAGCGCCGCTCGCAGCGCCCCCTCGGTGAAGTCCCACTCCTCGTCGCTGCCGAGCTTGCCCTCGGGGCGCGTCGAGAGCTCGAACTTGTACTCGAGGTCGAACAGCTCGTACAGATACGCGGTGAAGTCGAGGCAGCCGAAGATCTCGTCCTCGATCTGGTCGCGGGTGCAGAACAGGTGCGAGTCGTCCTGGGTGACGTGGCGCACGCGGGTGAGGCCGTGCAGCGTCCCTGCGAGCTCGTTGCGATGCAGCGTCCCCGCTTCGGCGAGCCGTAGCGGGAGCTCGCGGTAGCTGCGCAGCCGGTTGCCGAAGATCAGCATGTGCCCCGGGCAGTTCATCGGCTTCAGCCCGTAGGTGCGATCGCCCTCCGGGATCAGGAACATGTGCTCGCGGAACTTCTCCCAGTGCCCCGAGGTCTCCCACAGGGTCTTGTCGAAGATCACCGGCGTCTTCACCTCGACGTAGCCGCGGCGCAGGTTCTCACGCCGGCGCAGATCCTCGAGCACGTTCCAGATGATCATTCCCTTCGGGTGCCAGAACGGTGAGCCCGGCGACACCTCGTCGAGATGGAAGAGGTCGAGCTCGGTCCCCAGCCGGCGATGGTCCCGGCGCCGCGCCTCTTCGAGCCGCGCGAGGTGTGCGTCGAGGTCCGCCTGCGAGTAGAAGGCGGTGCCGTAGATGCGGGTGAGCTGCGTGTTGTGCTCGTCGCCGCGCCAGTACGCGCCGGCGAGTCCCGTCAGCTTGAGAGCCTTGATCGGCTTCGCGTTCTGCAGGTGCGGCCCGCGGCACAGGTCGGTGAAGTCGCCCTGCGTGTACAGCGAGATCGCGCCGTCGGCCGTGTCGACGAGCTCGACCTTGTACGGCTCGCCCTCCTCCTCGAACCGGCGGCGAGCGTCGTCGCGGCTCACCTCCTGCCGGCTCCACTCACGGCCCTCGGCGATCTCGCGCTTCACCTCGGCCTCGATCCGCTCGAGGTCGGCCTCGACGATCGGCTCCGGGAACTCGAAGTCGTAGTAGAAACCGTTCGCGATCGGCGGCCCGATCGCGATCTTCACGCCCGGATACAGCCGGCGGACCGCCTCGGCGAGCAGATGGGCGGACGAATGCCGCAGCACGGAGAGCGCGTCCGGGTCGTCGGCGTTGCGGGACGTCAGGATCTCGAGCCGCTCGCCGTTCGCGAGCGGCAGCCGCAGGTCGCGCGGCTCGCCGTCGACGCGCGCGATGACCGCCTGCTCGGCGAGCCTCGGGCCGATCGCGCGCGCGGCGTCGAGCCCGGTCGAGCCTTCGGGAAGTTCGAGTTGCGAGTTGTCGAGAAGGACGACGTGCATGGAAGAAGAGGACAAGGTTAATCACCCCCGCGAAGACGACAGGAACGAGGAAATCGAGGAGTCGCCCGTCCCGGCGCCGGAGGCCGAACCCGGTTCGGCCGAAGTCGATCCCGAAGCCGACTAGCGGGGTGCCACGCGCGGGCGGGCGACCGTCGCTCGCGCGTGGCAGAGCGTGGTCGTCGTCGTCCGGATCGCGGACATGGGCGCATCGTAGCCGCCGCCCTCTATAGGTGCCTGGCACCGCCGCCGGTGCCAGGCACCAAGCCCTCCGCCGAAGGTCTCTCTACCAGATGCGTGCGGGTTCGTAACGCGGCGAGACCCGCTCTCCGCAAAGTGCGTCTCTTTCTTCGTCGACTGCTCTTGCGCTCGCCTTCTTCCGGCACGTACATTTCGGCTCCCGTCGGGTGCGGGACGCGAGTAGGTCGAAGCCCCGCCGAGCGACTGTCGAAGGCGCAAGCCAGGAAACGGCCGGTCTGCGAGGTGGACGAAAGCGCCTCACATCCGGCGGGTTTTTGTTGGGGGAGCACCTTCGGTGCTCCCCCAAGGCCCCCCTCTCCG
Source organism: Gaiellaceae bacterium (assembly GCA_035650975.1). Taxonomy (GTDB): domain Bacteria; phylum Actinomycetota; class Thermoleophilia; order Gaiellales; family Gaiellaceae; genus PALSA-600. Next base: position 3,257 of record DASRGQ010000088.1, on the reverse strand, counting down.
ACACTTGGCCCTTCGTGGTGGGCGCGCACGGGCGGAGCCCGCACGCGCCTTTCGGCGCGGTCTATCCGCTACCCGTCTTTTGACCTTGGTTCAATCGCGTCGTGGACTTCACGCTCACTCCCGAGCAGCAGCTGATCCAGCGGACTGCTCGGGCGTTTTGCGACTCCGAGATCTCGCCGTTCGCTGCTCAGTGGGATCGCGACGAAGCGGTCGACCGTGGCATCGTTGACAGGCTTGCCGGGCTCGGGTTTCTCGCGGCGGCGCTGCCGGAGGAGCACGGCGGGCTCGGGCTCGACCACGTTTCCTACGCGCTGATCGTCGAGGAGCTCGGGCGCGCCGACTCGAACATCCGCGGCATCGTCTCCGTCTCGAACGGGCTGTACGGGACGTCGGTCGCGCACTTCGGCTCGGACGAGCAGCGCGCGCGGCTGCTGCCGACGCTCGCGGCCGGGACGGAGCTCGGGTGCTACGCGCTCACGGAGCCGAACGCCGGCTCCGATCCGGGCGGGCTCGAGACGCGCGCGGAACGGGACGGCGACGCATGGGTGATCACCGGCCGCAAGATCTTCATCACGCTCGGCACGTGGGCACGACATGCGCTCGTCTTCGCGCGCACCGGTGGGCCGGGGCCGCGCGGAATCACCTGCTTCGTGGTGCCGACCGACGCTGCGGGCTTCGAGGCGCGGCCCGTGAAGGGCAAGCTCGGCCTGCGCGCGCAGGACACGGCCGAGCTCTTCCTCGACGGCGTCAGCGTGCCCGACTCGGGGCGGCTCGGCGACGAGGGCGCCGGGTTCAAGATCGCGATGGCCGCGCTCGACCACGGCCGGATCTCGCTCGGCGCCGGCTGTGTCGGCATCGCGCAGGGCTGCCTCGACGCCGCCGTCGCGTACACCAGGGAGCGCACGCAGTTCGGCCGGCCGGTTGCGAGCTTCCAGCTCGTGCAGGAGCTGCTGGCCGACATCGCGGTCGAGACGGCCGCCGCGCGCCTGCTCGTGTGGCGCGCCGCGTCGACCGCGGATCGCGGCGAGCGCTACACCGTCGAGGCGTCGATGGCGAAGTACTTCGCGAGCGAGGTTGCCGTGCGGGCGGCCAACGCAGCGCTGCAGGCGCACGGCGGCTACGGCTACGTCGACGAGTATCCCGTCGGCAAGTACCTGCGCGACGCGCGCGTCACGACGCTGTACGAGGGGACGAGCCAGATCCAGAAGCTGTTGATCGGCCGCGCGCTGACGGGCGAGAACGCTTTCGCCTAGACCTAGAACGCGAACCGCGCGTGCAGCTGCTTCAGCACCTGCGCCGCGACGAGATCGCCTGCGGCCGCCGTGTAGTGCACGCCGTCGGGCAGTCGCATCAGCGTCAACTTTCCGTGCACACGCAGGTACGCGGTGTAGCGGCCGTGCGCGTCGTCGAGCAGGTGCCACGTGTCGACGAACGTCGAGGATCGCGGATGCGCCTTCGCGACCGACTCGAGGATGCGGTTGACGATCGGGAAGCTGTGCTTGAAGCCCGGCCCGTCGGGGATCGGCAGCCCGAGCCACACGACGTAGACGCCCTGCGCCGCGAGCTCGCGCGTGACGCCGTCGACGCGGCGGCGGTACTCCGCGTCCCAGGTCGGGCTGCCGAGCGGCCCGATCGTCTCGCCGGCCGGCACGCCGGTCATGTAGTCGTGCGCGTCGTCGGCGCCGAAGGAGAACACCGCGACCTTGATGGACATCTGGTGCACGGCTTCGGGAATGCGCGTGAACCAGTTGTAGAGGTCGGGCCGTGCCAGGCCGGTCGACAGCCGGCTCTCGACGCTGACGACGTCGAAGGACGGCTTTGCGGCGCGCTCGAGCCCCTGGCCCGGCACCTCGGCGAGCGAGTCGCCGGCGACCCAGATGCGCAATGGATGGGCCGCCGTGTAGCGCGCCGGCCCGGGCTTCTTCGGCTTCGGCTTCGGCCGATGCCGGACCGGCACGGTCTTGGGTTTCGGCGGCGCCGGAACCGTTTTCTTCGTCGGCGGCAGCGTGAGCTGCACGCGCGTGTCGATGTCGTCCCAGTGCTGCCGGCCGAGCGCGGCCTGGAGGTCGTGCCGCGGCGTCGACAGGTGCAGGAAGCGGCTTACGTCGACGAGCGGGCGCGCGAGCGCGATCGCGGCGTGACGGCGCACGCCCTGCGGCTGGATCTCGGCCGTCTTGCGGAGGCCCTCTGCATTCAGCAGGGCGCCGAGGAACAGGGCGAGGAGACACACGACGAACCCTCTGGCGGCGGAACGGGGCGGCAGTCTCACTAGAAACGGAAGTAGATGAAGGGGGCCACTCCCTGCGGCCCGAGGGTGTCGATGAGCATCAGGCAGACCGCGACGCACGCGGCCTGCGGCACCGTTCCGAGCCTGCCGAACCAGCGCTCGACGCTCGAGATCACGCCGGGCCGGATGTACTGCGCTCCGATCCCGACGACGATCGCGAGCACGACCGACGTCGTGACGAGCGGCGACGGAGCGCCCCACGCGTCGACGAGGCGGTGCAGCACCTCGCCGGCGCGCCCGAACGAGTCCGCCCGGAAGAACACCCACCCGAAACAGACGACGTGGAACGTCACGATCCGCCCGAACCACATCGCCGCACGTGACGTCGGACGCCAGCCGATCGCACGCTCGATGCTCAGGCCGACGCCGTGGATCCCGCCCCACACGACGAACGTCCACGCGGCGCCGTGCCAGAGCCCGCCGAGGAGCATCGTCGCGAGCAGGTTGCGGTACGTCGCGATCCGACCCTTCCGGTTGCCGCCGAGCGGGATGTAGAGGTAGTCGCGCAGCCAGCGCGACAGCGTCATGTGCCAGCGGCGCCAGAAGTCCTGGAGCGTCACGGCCGAATACGGCGAGTTGAAGTTCTGCGGGAACTCGAAGCCCAGCAGCAGGGCGACGCCGATCGCGATGTTCGTGTAGCCACAGAAGTCCGCGAAGATCTGCACGGCGTAGCCGTAGATCGCGAGCAGCACCTCGAGCGACGAATGGCGGTTGGGCGCGGCGAACACGTCGTCGACGATGTGCGTCGAAAGGTGGTTGGCGATCACCACCTTGAGGAAGAGGCCGCTCACGATCAGGAAGAACGCGCGCGAGTTGTCGACGCGCCGTGGGTTCCGCGGTGTCTCGAGCTGCGGAAGGAGCTCGCTCGCGCGCACGATCGGCCCCGCCACCAGGTGCGGGAAGAACGCCTGGAAGACGGCGAACCGCGCGAACGAGGCCGGCACCAGCTCGCCGCGGTACGTGTCGACGA
>DASRGQ010000087.1:0-60812 GCA_035650975.1 Gaiellaceae bacterium | reverse complement strand
GTCAGGTCGGTGAAGGTTGCGTCGATCTGCCGGTCGCCGATCACGAATGTTCCCGGCAAGTCGTTCGGCTCTCGCCCGTCGGGAAGCTTGCGCGAGTCGACGCGTAACCTGGCCGCTGCCGGAAGCGTCACTTGGAACTCGTCCGCGCGGCCGGCGATGTACGGGTGGTGTGCGAGCCCGAACGGCAGCGGGTCGCTGCCCAGGTTCTCCGTCGATGTCTCGACCTTCAGCCCGGCTTCATCAAGGTCGTACGCGACCCGCAGGCGGAGCAGGAACGGGTAGCCGGGCTGCGGGTGCAGCGTGTGCTCCAGCACGACGCGCGACGGGCGGTGCTCCACACACACCCAGTTTGCAAACCGAACCAGCCCATGGATCGCGGTGTGCGTCTCCGGCTCGTTGATCGGCAACTGAAACGACGAGCCGCCGAACGAATATGCGCCGTCGGCGAGCCGGTTCGGCCACGGCGCGAGCACCTGTCCCCGTCCGGCTGCAGCCATCTCGTTCGCGTCGTAGACGAGCAGGACGTCGTCGTACAGGCGAAGCCCTCCCCCCACCTCGACCGCAACGGCTCGAGAATCGCCGAAGCGGATCTCGTATTGCGCACCGGATGCATCCATCTGCCCGCAGGCTAATAGGCTCGGTGGGTGCTCGAGCTCGAGACGCCGCACGGCCTCGCACGCGTTCACCTTCGACTCGTCGACTCGCCGGTCGCCGGGCTCGTGCTCGGTCACGGGGCGGGTGGAGGTGTGGAATCGCCCGATCTCGTCGGCGCTGCCGAGGCCGCGCGCTCGGCCGCAATCAGCGTCGCTCTCGTCGAGCAGCCCTACCGCGTGGCCGGGCGACGCGCGCCGGCTCCGGCACACCAGCTCGACGAGTCCTGGGCATCGGTCGTGCAGAGCCTTCGCGTCGGTTCGTTCGGCGAAATGGCGCTGATCGTCGGCGGCCGCTCTTCCGGCGCGCGAGTCGCGTGCCGGACGGCGGGTGAGACCGGCGCAATCGCCGTCCTCTGTCTCGCATTTCCGCTGCACCCTCCCGGCCGACCGGAGCGATCCCGCCTGCCCGAGCTCGACGCGGTCCGGGTTCCGACTCTGGTCGTCCAGGGGCGAAGCGACTCGTTCGGCGTGCCGCCCGCGGGGCAGACGCGCACGGTCACGCTCATCCCCGGCACGCACTCGCTCAGAAGCGGCGCCGCCGTCGGCGCAGCGGTCGCGGACTGGCTACCGAAGCTCGACATCGGCGAGCGCCGGCGCCGACCCTTGACCGGTCGCCGCGAGTGACAGCGGCTTGCAAGACGAGGCGAGCGAGAACGCATTTGCGGCGAGCAGCGCTCGCCGGTTCGCTGGCCCTTGTCTTCGGTGCGACACTCCGGCCGGCCAGCGGACCGAATCATGTCGCGCTCGTTCCATGGACAGCGCGGCAGATCAACGCCGCAAATGTCATTGGCAACGTCGTTCTCTTCGCCATTCCAGCTGTCGTGCTCTGGTCATTCGACTGGCCGCTTCGCCGAACCGTCGTCGCGGGGTTCTGCGTCTCTCTTGGCATCGAGCTGCTGCAGCTTGTGATTCCCGGACGGACGACCTCGACCACCGACGTGCTGTGCAACACGCTCGGCGCAGCCGTCGGCTGGTTGTTGGCCGCGAGGCTCGCGCGGCGGACCTACCCGAAATGACCCCAGTGGGTCGCAACGATGAGCAGCACGCCCGCACCGGCGAACGCGAGACCAGCGAGGGCCGTCCGGCCCCGGGCGAAGGGGAAGAACGGAATCTGCGCCGCCGCCAGCCACACGCCACCGAGCAGCAGGAGCAAGAACCCGACCTCGGCGATGCGGATGCCCGTGTGGTGGGTCATCGTCTAGTCGTTGAGGCCGAGCATCACGCCGGGGCTGGGGATCGTCTGCTGCCCGTCGATCGGTGCGACCGCCGTGCCGACGGCGAAGAACTCGATCACGTGCGCGCCCCACCCGTGGCTTCGCTCCACGAGCTGCACGCCGACGATGCCCTCCGCCTGAACCTGCTTCGCCTCGGTCTGCATGCGCTCCACGGCCAGCTCGCGGGCGTCGTAGAGCGCCTGCGTGAAGTTCGTGAGCTCGACGTTCTGACCGACGTTCTTCATCGTCTTCCACATCGACTGGTGGGCGACGTGGTAGACGCACGAGCCCATCACCATGCCGAGCGGACGATGACCGCTCTGCAGAAGAGTCCAGAAGTCCTGCCCAGATAGATCGCTCGTGAACGGCCGGCCGTTCGGCGCACGATGTAGCGCGCCTTCGCGATGCTTGATCGCAGTCCCGATCGCGATGAACTCCGCCATGTCGGGACCCCACTCGTAGCGGCCGATGTCGAGCCGGACGCCGACTATGCCGTCTGCGCCGAGCTGGTCGGCCTCCTCCTCCATGCGCGTCATCGCGAGCTCCCGCGCGTTGTACATCGCCTGGGACAAGACCTCCATCTCCTGGCTTTGGTTCCAGCGCGACTGCTGGTAGCCGATGTGGTAGATGCACGATCCCATCACGAGCCCGAGCGGGTCGAAGCCCGCTTCCTTGACGAGCAGGAACTCGTTCACCGACAGGTCGCTCGTAAACAAGTGGCCGGTCCGCAGCTCGGCGAGGCGCTCGCGGCCGTGCTCGGTCAGGCCTTCTGTCGACTGTGGGTCGTAGCTCATGACACCTCTTTCTCTGCGGTCGGATCAGCCACTCAACAATCGCTCCAGCGCCACGCGTCCACGCTCGCTGCTCTTTGCCTCCGCGACGACCTGCTTCGCGAGCGAGTCGACCCATTCGTCGACTGCCAGCTCCTCGCTCTTCAGCGTGATGCCGCGCACGACGGACGAGTGACGCGCGACGACGCTTCCGTCGTCGTGCGTCAGCTCGTACCGGCCGTCGCCCAGCTCGACGCTGAGCTGACGAACCGCTCCCTTTCCCAGCAGGCCGGCGCGCCGCACTCGGCAGTGCCCGGGAAACGTCTGCTCGAGCTTGGTCGCAAGCGCCTCCACGAACGCCCGCAGGTCGACGGCGTCCGCGCGCAGCGACGCCGCAACCAAGTCGAAGTCGTTCGCGTCGTCCACCGTGGAGATGGTAGGCGACGCCGTGGGGTTACTCCGACGGCTGGACGACGATCAGCGAGTTCCCGTCCGGATCGCGCAGCCAGAACATCGGCGGGATCGCGCCGCCGTAGCGGGACACCTCCGCGTCGACGTCGACACCCGCGGCCTGCAACGACGCATGATCGGCGTCGACGTCCGACGTGTCGAGACAGATGCCGGTCTGGCTGGCGCCGGCGGTCGACCCCTGGGGCGGCGGCGCGAGCGCGATCGTCGTCTCGGTGTTCGGCAGCTGCACTTCGACCCAGCGACCGGCATCGCCCATCGGCACGTCGACCACCTTCTGGAAGCCGAGCTTGTCGACGTAGAAGTCGACCGCGCGATCGGTGTCGCCCACGGTGACGCAGACGCGTCCCACCTTGGAGAGATTCAACTTCGACATCTGAGCCTCCTCGCTCGTCTTTGACAAACGTACAGACGAGCGAGGAGGCCCGAAGTCATCGGTCGCTACGCTGCCTCGCCGAGCGAGACGCGCTCGAACGGCTCGACTTCCTCGACCTGCACCGGTGCGGGCTTGACGACGAGCGCAGCGACTGCCGCACCGACGACGAGCAGCGCAGTCAGCACGTAGAGCGCGGTCTGGAAGCCGTGGTCGAGCGACGCTGCGCTGCCGGCGACGCCGAAATGACGGCTCGACGTCGCCGCGACCGCGCTCAGCGCAGCGATGCCGATCGCCCCGCCGATCTGCCGACTCGTGTTCACGAGCCCCGACGCGATTCCCGCGTCCGACCGGTCGACGCCCTGCAGGCTCGCGATCGTCACCGGCACGAACGACAGTCCCATGCCGGCACCGCCCAGCACGAAGGCCGGGAACAGATCCCAGAAGTAGTGACCGTGCACCGGCAGGCGCGTCAGCAGCCCGACCGAGACGGCCGACACGACGAGCCCGAGCATCAGCGTCGCGCGGACGCCGATCCGGCCGACGACGACCTGCGCGATGTTCGAGACGACGACGACCGTCAGCGCGAACCCGCTGAACGCGACGCCGCTCTGCACGGCTCTGTAGTGGAGCACCTGCTGCACGTACAGCGTCAGCAGGAAGAACTCCGAGAACGCAACGGCTCCGATGATCGCCATCGTCACGTTCGCGGCTGCGAGCGTGCGCGAGCGGAAGATGCGCATCGGCAGGAGCGGCCAGGGCGAGCGAAGCTCGACGGCTACGAACGCGGCGAGCAAGGCGATCGCGCCGCCGAGGAGCGCCAACGCAGCGGGCGAGCCCCAGCCGTCGCTCGTCGCGCGCGTCAGCGCATAGACGAGCAGCATGAGCCCGGCGGTCACGGTCGCGGCGCCCGCCACGTCGAAGTGGCGGTGCCCGAGATCGGGCCGGCTCTCGCGGAGCAACATCGGCGCAAGCAGCGCGGCCGTGATTCCGACCGGGACGTTGACGAAGAAGATCCAGGTCCAGCTGAGGTAGCTCGTCAACAGGCCGCCGAGCAGGACGCCCGCGGCGGCGCCGCTTCCTGAGGCTGCGCCGTAGATGCCGAGCGCGAGATTGCGCTCACGTCCCTCGGCGAACGTGGTCATGAGGAGCGAAAGCGCAGCAGGGGCGAGCAGCGCGCCGCCGAGGCCCTGCACGGCGCGGAACGCGATCAAGGACCCCTCGGACCAGGCGAGCCCGCAAAGGAGCGAGCTGGCTGCGAAGACCAGAAGGCCGCCGACGAACAGCCGCCGCCGGCCGATCAGGTCGGCGAGGCGACCGCCGAGCAGCAACGTGCCGCCGAAGAAGATGGCGTACGCGGAGATCACCCATTGCAAGCTCGTCTGCGTAAAGCCGAGATCACTCTTGATCGACGGGAGCGCAACGTTCACGATGGCGACGTCGAGAATGACCATGAACTGAGCAGTGACGATGAGCGCGAGGGCGCTCCAAGGACGAGGCGTGGTGTTCGTGGCAAGCTTCACTAATTGTTCTCCCAGATCGTTGTGAATCTCAACAGTATACATAACTAACGATGATCGCGCTACACTTCTTCCTATGAGGCACACCACGGGGAAGCAGCTGGGAGCACGCTTTCCGGACGAGCTCGTCTCCTCGTCCCTGTTTCTGCTGAAGCGGCTCGGCATGGCCGCCAAGGAGGGGTCGCTCGCCGGCTACGAGGAGCTCGGGCTACATCCGTACCACCACGCGATCCTGGCCGTGCTCGACGAGGGCTCGCGAGAGACACAAGGCGCGATCGCCGATGCGCTCGGCTACGACAAGGGGCAGCTCGTCGGGTTGCTGGACGAGCTCGAGGCCGCCGGTCTCGTCGAGCGCCGGCGCGACCCGAACGACCGCCGGCGGCACGTCGTCCAGATGACCCCGGAGGGACGCAAGACCCTCCGGCGCCTGCGCACCTTGTCGCTGCGGCTCGAGAACGAGTTCCTCGCGTCGCTCGACGCGACCGACCGCGAGCGCTTCCACACATTGCTCGTGCGGCTCGCCGAGCAGCACCTGCCGCGTTGCCAGCTCACTCCGCCGGCGACCGTCGAGCGAAGCTAGAGCAGCTGATCGAGCCCGCGCGTCAGGCCGACACGGCCGGGCACGGCACGCACTGCGAGCAGCGTCCCGGCGACGTACGGGGCAGCACTCTCCCCTGCGTCGTGGCGCAACGACAGCCGCTCGCCCGAGGCAGCGAAGACGAGCTCCGTCGACACAGTGAAGCTCGGCAGACGGAGCGAGTGCACCTGCGTTCCCGCAATGTCGGCGCCGCGTGCCGCCGGGGAGCCGAGCACGTCTGCGACCGGCACGCCGATCGCGGGCCGACCGATGCTTTCGAGCCGTTCGGCGAGCTCACGCGCGGTGCCGCTCGGCGCGTCGGGCTTCGTCGCGCTCGCGTAGTCGATCACCTCCCACGCGTGCAGGTGTGCCGCGGCCTCCGTCGCGAAGCGGAGGACGAGCGCGGCCGTGATCGAGAAGTTGCCCGCAGCAACGACACCCACGGTGCGTTCGCGCGCCGCGGCGCCGATCTCGTCGTAGTCCGCTGCCGAGAGCCCGCTCGAGCCGACGACGACGCCGACGCCACGGTCGATCGCCGCAAGCACGTTGCCTCGCACGGCAGAAGCATGGGTGTAGTCGACGAGCACGTCGGCGTCGATCGCGTCGAGCGCCTCCTCAACCGAGGAGTACGCAGCCGGATCGGAGCGCGCGACACCGCCGACGAGCTCGAGGTCGTCCGCAGCCTCGACCGCTTCGGCGACGGCGCTTCCCGTCCAGCCCGTCACGCCGGCGACGCACACGCGGATCACAAGGCCGAGCTTAACGCCCGCTAGCATCGAGGCTTGGCCACGACGCTGACGCTTCCGTTTGCGTGGTACTCCGACGAGGAACTGCTCCGCCGCGAGCGTGCGGAGATATTCGCGCGGTCGTGGCAGTACGGCGGCCGCGCCGACGAGGTGGCCGAGCCGGGCTCATTTCTCGCGACAGATGCCGGCGGCGTCCCGATCCTCGTCACGCGCGACAAGGCCGGCGAGCTGCGCGCGTTCGTCAACGTCTGCCGGCACCGCGGCGCGGTGCTCACCGAGGGCAGCGGCAAGCGGGCGACGATCCAGTGCCACTACCACGCGTGGACGTACGACCTCGACGGCACGTTGCGGACGGCGCCCCGCTCGGAACGCGAGCCTGATTTCGACTGTGCCGAGTGGTCACTGCTCCCGGCAAGCGTCGGCGTCTGGGGCCCGTTCCTGTTCGTGAACCCGGACCCGGCCGCCGGCTCGCTCGCCGAGCACCTCGGCGACCTGCCGGCCCTTCTCGCCCGCGACATCGACGTCGACGCTCTCGTCTTCCATTCGCGCGTCGAGTTCGGCGCGGACGCGAACTGGAAGATCGTCGTCGAGAACTTCCTCGAGTGCTACCACTGCCCGACGGCGCACCCGAGCTTCAGCGACGAGGTCGACGTCCACCCCGACCGGTACCTGCTCGAGGCGCACCCGACGTTTGCCGCACAGTTCGCAACGGCCAAGCGAACCGGCCAGCGGGGGCAGTTCCATCTGCTCTACCCGAACACCGGGCTCAATGTCTTTCCCGGCCCGCCGAACCTCTCGGTCGGACCGATCGCGCCACACGGCCCGGGCCGCACCGAGCGCTACCTCGACTACTTCTTCGCCCCGGACGTCGACGCCGCCTGGCGCGACGACTTCTTCGCGTTCGACGATCAGGTCGGCCGCGAGGACACCAGGCTCGTCGAGTCGGTACACCGCGGAATGGCTTCCGGAATGGTCGACCGGGGGCGGCTGCTTGCCGACGCGGAGCCGCTGCTCGCCGCATTCCAGGATTGGCTGGCCCGGCAGTTGAGCGCGGCTTAAACTGGTTTCTCCCCCCTGCCACCACCACTTAGGAGGAACATCTGTGAAGCGCCTTGCCGCTCTCGTCGCAGTCGCGGCGGTGACGGTGTCGCTCGCCGCAGTTGCCGCGGCGAGGACGTCGTCTCCTCCGACGATGACGCCCGGGACACTGGTCATCGCCTTCGGCGATCCGGCGGTCAACTTCGCCGCCGGCACCGTCCACGGGAGCACGTACGTCAATCCGAAGGGCTATGAGGTCGATCTCTCGTCCGACATCGCGAAGGGCCTCGGGCTCAAGCCGAAGTTCGTCTACACGCCGTGGGCCAAGCTGTTCGCGCCCGGGCACAAGTCGTTCGACATCTCGTTCCAGGAGGCGACGATCACCGCCGCGCGGGCGAAGACCGTCAGCTTCACGCGCTCGTACTTCGACGCGAATCAGGGTGTGCTCCTCTCCAAGAAGGCGAAGACACCGCACTCGATCGCCGACCTGAAGGGCATGCAGACCTGCGCGCAGACCGACACCACCGGCCTGACGTGGATCCAGCAGAAGCTGCACCCCACGAAGACACCGCTCATCTACCAAACGACGTCGGCGGCGTTCCTCGCAGTTCAGGTGGGCCGGTGCGACGCCCTGGTCCTCGACACGCCGATCGTCGCGTCGGAGAAGAAGGCGCATCCGACCGCCTACGGCGCAGTCGGCGGCCAGATCGTCACGCACGAGCAGTACGGAGCGGTGCTCCAGAAGGGCTCGAAGCTGCTCCCGCTCGTGAACGCGCAGATCAACAAGCTCTGGAGCAACGGCACGATCGCGAAGCTGCAGAAGAAGTGGTTCAACATCGACTTCTCGAAGATCCCGGTCCTCAAGTAGTCGCGTAGCAAGCCGAGATGCATCAGGTTCTGCAGAAGTTCTTCTCGCCGCACTCGTTCCGGGTAGCACTCCCGGACGTGTGGCAGGGCTTCCAGCTGAACCTGAAGCTGATGGTGACGGCCGAGATCCTGGTGCTGATCCTGGCACTCGCGATCGCGGTCGTCCGCGGATTGCCAGGGCGCGAAGCCGCTCCGTTTCGCGTCCTGGCAATCATCTATACCGACGTCTTCCGCGGCACGCCCTTGATCCTCGTCGCGTTCCTCGTCGGATTCGGGCTGCCGGGCCTGAACATGCACGTCATCAGCACGCAGTCGAACTTCACGTACGGCGTCATCGCGCTGACGCTCGTGTACACCGCCTACGTGACGGAGGTGTACCGCGCCGGAATCGAGTCGGTGCATCCGTCGCAGCGGATGGCTGCGCGATCGCTCGGCCTCTCGTACTGGCAGGCGATGCGCTACGTCGTCATTCCACAGGCAGTGCGCCGCGTGATCCCGCCGCTTCTGAACGACTTCGTGGGTCTGCAGAAAGACACAGCGCTCGTCTCGGTCATCGGAGTCGCGGAAGGCGCACTGCAGGCTCAGCAGTACTCGCAAAACAACTACAACTTCACGTCCTACGTCGTCGCCGCTGTGTTCTTCATCCTGCTGACGATCCCCCTCGCACGCTTCACGGATCACCTGATCCTGGTGCGGGAGCGCCGCGAACGCGCCCAGGCGACATGAGCGTAGGCTCGACCGAGCTCAACATAGAGCGCTGGCGTCTGAGCGGATGACCGCGTTCGTATCCGTCACGAACGTCTCGAAGTCGTTCGGCGACAACCTCGTGCTGCGCAACGTCGACCTGTCGGTGGGCGAGCACAACGTGGTGTGCCTGATCGGCGCTTCAGGGTCGGGCAAGTCGACACTCCTCCGCTGCCTCAACCTGCTCGAGCGCGTTGACGAGGGCGAGATCGTCGTCGACGGCCAGACGATCACGAACGGCCACGTAGACGTGAACGCGCTCCGTCGCAAGATCGGGATCGTCTTCCAGGCCTACAACCTGTTTCCACACATGACGGTGCTGGACAACGTCACGCTCGCGCCGGCGAAGGTGCGGGGGCTGGCTCGCGCCGAGGCGCGGGCACAGGCGCGCGAGCTGCTCAAGCGCATTGGTCTCGAAGACAAGGCGAACGAGTTCCCCGACCGGCTGTCGGGAGGGCAGCAGCAGCGCGTCGCCATCGCCCGGGCTCTCGCGATGTCACCGCGGCTCATGCTCCTCGACGAGGTCACGAGCGCGCTCGACCCGCAGCTCGTTGCCGAGGTGCTGCAGCTCGTGCGCGGGCTCGCAGAGACCGGGATGACCATGATCATCGCGACGCACGAGATGTCGTTCGCCAGGGAGGTGGCGGACAAGGTCTGCTTCCTCGATGCGGGCCTGATCTGCGAAGAGGGAACGCCTGAGCAGATCTTCACGTCACCGCGCGAGCCGCGGACGCGCGAGTTCCTCGCGCGCATCATCGATGCGGGGCGGCTGTGAGCAGGCGGCTGAGGCGCTGGCTGGTCCCGTCGGCGAAGGCGCCACTCGCACTTGCCGGCTTCCTTGCGCTGCCGGTCTTCTTCGCATCGCTCATGGCCGTGTCGCTCGCGATCGAACGGCCGAAGGTGTTCCAGTGGCGCGACGGCACGCATCTGATCACGCGCTACCACGACCCAACGCCGTCGAACGAAGCGAAGATCTGGCTGCTGACGTTCATCGCGCCGCTCCTGCTCGTGCTCGTGGGAGTCGCAGCGTCGCACCTGAGGCGCGGCGGCCTGTACGTCGTGTGTGTCGCCGCTGTGGTCGACGCGTTCGCGCTCACGATCAGGCTCAGCCGCTGGGAGACGCATCACACGGCGCGATACCCGTTCGGCGAGGACAACTTCCCCGACTCGAGCCCGTCGAGCCTCATCAACCGCGGCCAGTGGGAGCACGAAGCCGGGTACACCGTGCACAGCCTGTTCGGCTACACCGTCGGCCTGTCGATCGCAGCCGTGCTGATCGCGGTGTTGGTCGAGGTGCGCCGACGGCGGCATCCGGCCGGCTCGCCGCCGACGACCGCGGAGCTCCAGCAGACGGGCGGCGCTCCGACGACCTCCGGCGCTTAGAGGCTTACGTGCAGTGCGTCGCCGACGCAGACGAGCGAGCCGCCGAGCCGTTCGATCACCGCGCGTGCGACCAGCGAGCCGAGGTCGCGCACCTCGCCGCCGGTCAGGACCGGCGCGGCGGCGTCCGTGACGGGTCGCAGCTCGAGCTCGCGGCCATGCACCGTCCACGTGACGGAGTCCACCGGCCCGTGCCGCAGCGCCGCGAGTGCAAGCGACTGGAGCGCTTTCCCGACCGCATCGGCCTCCGTCTCGATCGCCTCGCCGCTGCCCTCGACACGCACGCGAGCATCCTCGGTGGCCACGAGCTCGGCGATGTCGACCTCGCGCAGCGCCGGCTCCCAGCGGTCGGCCTGGATCCGTGCGATCGTGCCGAGGCCGTCGAGCAGGCCCGTCATCTGATCGGACGCGTCCTCGATCATTCCCAGAAAGCGGGCCGTCCGCTCGTCCTGCTCCTCCATCCGGTTGAGCGTCCGCGCGAACCCGAAGATGGTGGCGAGCGGCGTGCGCAGGTCGTGGCACGCGAGCGACACGACGAGCGGAAAGGTCTCATCATCCATGAGCGCGCTACGGTTGTACCCGATGACGGACACCCGGAGGGACGCGACCGTCGACCTGCAGGCTTCGCTGCCCGAGGTTCAGCTCGGGTTGACGCGCGCCGGTGTCACCGGGGTTCAAAAGGCGATCCGCATCCGTCACGAAGGGCACGAGAAGACATTCGCCGCGGAGATCGCCTGCACGGTCGACCTCGACCCTGCGCAGAAGGGCGTGCACATGTCGCGCTTTCCGGAGCTCTTCGGACAGGCGATCGACCAGGTGGTGATCGGTGAGGCATTCCTCGTCGAGACGCTCGCCGAGCACATCGCGCGCCACATCGTCGAACGGCAGCGCGCGCTGCGCGCCGAGGTCCGGATCGAGGCGCAGTACCCGCTCGAGCGCCGCACGCCGGTCACCGACCTGCCGACGCAGGAGATCGCGCGCCTGATCGGGATCGCCGCCGCGTCGCGGGAGCGCGTGCGGCGCGTCGTCGGCGTCGAGGCGTGGGGCATCAATGCCTGCCCGTGCGCGCAGGGCCTCGTGCGCGGGTCTGCGGCCGAGTGCCTCGTCGAAGCCGGTTTCGCAGACGTGGACGTTGAGCGCATCCTCGACCTCGTCCCGCTCGCGACCCACAATCAGCGCGGCAAGGGCACGCTGCTCGTCGGCACCGACGCCGCCGTCAATGCCGAGCATCTCGTCGGGATCGTCGAGCGGTCGATGAGCTCGCCGATCTACGAGCTCCTGAAACGGCCGGACGAGCTCTTCGTCGTCGAGCATGCGCATCTGCAACCGCGCTTCGTCGAGGACTCGGTTCGCTTCGCGCTCAAGGAGACGCTCGACCAGCATCCGGATCTCGCCGACCAGGACTTCCTCTTCGCGCAGCAGGTGAACCTCGAGACGATCCACCGTCACGACGTGGTCGCGGAGCGGACGGGCACCGTCGGCGAGCTGCGCGGCGAGCTGGCGGGCCGCGTCGCGCCACGGCACACCGAGCTACGCGACTGGCTCAGCGCTCCGTAGGCTTCTTCTTCTTCGGCTTCGCCCTCAGCTTGGCGAAGCTCGCGTGCGCCGCAAACGCGTAGTTCGTCGTCGGGATGCACGTCGGCCGGGTTCCCTTGCACGCTCCCGACCAGCGAACAAAGCGCCAGCCCTTCGCCGACACCGCACGGAGGGTCAGCGACGTTCCGGCGACGAACCTGCTCGAGCACGCCGGTGCGCACAACACGTGCCCCTGACCGGTCGTCGAGACCGTCACCGAGATCCGCGCCGGCCCGAAGACGGCGCTCACAGGCTGCGCGGCGTCGGCAGTGACGGAGCACGTCGGTGTACCGCCGGTGCAGGCTCCGTGCCAGCTTACGAAGTGCGTCGTCCGTGTTGCGAGGGCCGAAAGCGTGACTTGCGCGCCCTGGTCCCACTGCGTCGTGCAGGTCGAGGTGCAGTCGAGACCGGGTTGGTCGCTCTCCACCGTTCCCGCGCCGTCGATCGCGACGGCGATCGGGAACTGAGGCGCGTCGAGCAGGTGCAGCCAGGGCGAGTCCTGGATGTCGATCCAGCTGCCCGAGTGCGCGTAGTAGTCGTCGTGGTCATAGTCGAGCACGAGTGACGAAAGCGGCGCCCCCGTCGTGACGGGATAGAGAACATCCGTCGGCGAGTCGCACGGGTGCCCCGGGTCAGCGTAGGCGCCGAGCGGATTGTCCTTCGCCGTGCACGCGTTCGGCGCGCCGGCGGGCAACGCGCCGAGTGCGTGCAGCAGCTCGTGCGCCCCGATTGCGTCCGTCGGGACGTCGGAGCACCCACCGAGCCACACGACCGCATACGAAGGGCCGGACTCGAACGTCCCGGCACCGGTGCCGCACACGTCGGCTTCGACACTCGGCCCGTCGAAGTACACGTAGTACTTCTTGTACGGGTTGTCGAAGCCGAGCCCGAAGAGGTCGGAGCTGATCAGCGCGAAGGCTGCACCCGCGCCCATGTCCGCCCACTTCGACGCCGGGTCGGGCAGCCGCACGAACGAGATGTCGGTGCACGTGGTGCCGTTGAACGACGCATTGTCGAACCGCGGAACGCGCGTCGGGTCCTGCCCTTGCCACCACGTCGTGATCGACGCGATGTCGTCGGCGAGAAGCGGCGCGCCGGCCGCGAAGCTGTCCGTGCCGTCGCTCGGAATCGCATAGATCGCGTGGATCTGCGGGCCCGTGACGACATCCGGCAGGTCGGTGGCCGACTCGCCGGTGCCACACCACCCCGCGGCGAACGCGCCGGGGGCGCCCCAGAGCGCCGCCCCGACGATCGCGAGCAGAACGAGCCTACGCACTGGCGGGACGCCGGAGGTGGAACCGATGTTCGGTCCCGGCCCGCAGCCGGCGTAGGTTGCCGCGATGCAGGTAGAGAATCGCCGCGCCCGCGGCGGCACCGAAGAGGATCACCGACGTCGGGTAGCCGTACACGGCGGCAAACACCGGCAAAGCGATCCCGGCGATGATCGATGCGAGTGAGGCGTACCGCAGGCCGACGAAGGTCGCGAGCCAGATCGCACCCGCGGTCAGCGCGACCCAGATGGCAACGCCGAAGAAAACGCCGCCGCACGTGGCGACCATCTTGCCGCCCTTCGCGAAGCGCAGGAAGAGCGGCCGCCAATGCCCGAGCATCGCCGCGGCGCCGGCGCAGATCCCGGCGAGATGGTGCGGCGAAACGAACAGCATCCCCGCGAGCGCGGGCACGAACCCCTTCAGCGTGTCGAGCAGCACGACGGGCCCGCCGAGCCACCGGCCGTACGTGCGCCAGACGTTCGTCGCACCGATGTTGCCCGAGCCGACGGCCCTGATGTCCTCGTGCTTGATCAGGCGGACGAGCCAGTAACCCCAGGGGCACGAGCCGAGGAGGTACCCGAAGAGGACGAGGACGGCGAACGCCATGCCCGTGTCAATGTATCCGCGATTACGGCCGGATCAGGGGCGGATGCCGTACTTCTGCGCCCAGTCGTTTACCGCGTCGTAGTCGAGGTTGTTGAAGAACGCATCGATGTACGCGGCCCGGTCGGTGCCGAAGTCGATGAAGTAGGCGTGCTCGTAGACGTCGAGCGCGACGAGCGGCGTCGCGTTCCACACGGGGAACGTGTTCTGCGCGTCGCCGATGTAGTTGAAGAGCCTGCCCTCGTCCCAGTCGTAGGCCGTCCACGCCCACCCCCGGCCGCCCATGCCGGTGGCCTTCAGGTCGGCTTTCCAGTCGGCGATGGACCCGAAGTCGCGCTTCACGAGCGAGCCGAAAATGCCCGCCGGATCGCCCCCGTTTCCGCCCAGGTGCTCGAAGTAGATCTCGTGGTTCTTGATGCCGCCGATCGCGAAGCTCAGGTCGACCTTCAGCGCGCGGAACTCGGAGTAGACCTGGTTCGCGCCGGCGGGGTCGACCTCGGCCAGCTTGCCGAGGATCTCGTTCCGCTTTGCGACGTAGCCCTGGTAGAGCTTGTAGTGCGCCTCGATCGTCTCGCGGGAGATGCCGTCGAGCTCGTACAGCGTCGGCTTCAGCTCGCGCGGGGTGATCTGCTCGTGCGTGTTCAGCATGGGCATGCGTCGCTCCTTCGATCCTGGGGTGCGGCGCGGAGCATATCCTCCGCAGCAGAACCGACAGAGGAGGAGACGCCGTGCCCTACGAGCTCCCCGAGCTCCCGTACGACTTCAATGCGCTCGAGCCGACGATCGACGAGCAGACGATGCGCATCCACCACGGGAAGCACCACCAGGCCTACGTCGACAACCTGAACAAGGCGCTCGACGGCACCGAATGGGACGGCCGCCCGATCGAGCAGGTGCTCGGCACGCTCGACGAGCTGCCCGAGGACAAGCAGACCGCTGTTCGCAACAACGGCGGCGGGCACGCGAACCACTCGCTCTTCTGGAAGATCATGAAGCCCGGCGGCGGCGGAGACCCGGGTGGCAGCTTCGGCCAAGCCGTCACCGACACGTTCGGCGACGCAGATCAGCTGAAGGCTGCCGTCAACGACGCGGGCGTGAAGCGGTTCGGCTCCGGCTGGTCGTGGCTCGTCTGGGACGGAACGGGCCTCGCGGTCTACTCGACGGCGAACCAGGACAGCCCGTGGATGCAGGACGACGTGCCGCTCCTCGGCGTCGACGTGTGGGAGCACGCCTACTACCTCAAGTATCAGAACCGGCGGCCCGACTACCTGGGCGCGTGGTGGGACGTCGTCGACTGGGACGAGGTCGGGCGGCGCTACGAGGAGGCGCGCGGGTAGCACCTCCCCGAAGCGCTCACTTCCTCTGCCGCCAGTTGAGGACGGGCGAGTACGTCCCGAGATAGCCGGCTCCCGCCTGGTTCACCGACATCGCGAGCCGAAGGTGATTCATGCCCTTCGGCAGGGCGAGCACGATCTTCGCGCCCGAGCGCCTGCCGAGCATCACCTTGCGCAAAGTCACCCACTGGCCGGTGAGCGGGTTCAGCCGCTGGAAGAGCACGTCTCGTCCCGCGAGCGACTTGCCGGCGTACGCGTGCAGCAGCCACCCGTTGTCTCTTCCGATCGTGAGCCGCGGCTGCACCTGCACGGTGGTCGGGGTCGCGAACGCGCCCTTCCACGTCGCCTGATAGGTGGTGAGGATCTGCGGGCCGGCGATGAACGAATACGCGCCGCCGGTGGTCGTCAGCACCACCGTCCGCTGGATGAGGTTCGGCTGCGGATACGGCTGGTAGAAGATCGTCACCTGCTCCCCCGCCTGGTGGTTCGACACGACGCCGGAGAGCGTCACCTTGTCGCCGAAGACGACGACGCGCGCGGATGATGCAAGTGTCAGCGACGGCGGCAGCCCCTTCACGTAGATCGTGGCCTTGAGCTTCAGGTGCAGCTCGTCGCTGTAGTGGTACGTGCCGGCAGCGTTGAAGGTGAAGCTCCAGCTCTGCTTCGGCTTCAGGATCGGCGACACGAACCGACCCTGGTCCGCATAGATCTGATGGTTCACCGTGTCGCGGTTCACCCATGTGACGGTGTCGTTTTGCGTGATCGTCGCCGACTTGGGCGAGAACCCCGAGGACTTGATGTCGATGGTCTTCGTGCCTGCCACGGCCGGGCTCGCAAGCGCGAGCGCGCCAAGCGCGGCGAGCATCACGATCGGCGTGCGCATCGATGCACCTCCGGCGTCGGTTGACTCATATGTCGCATCTTCCACGCCGCGACGGGGCGAACGCGCCTTTCGCGCTCTGTTTTACTCACACGCGACATGCCCTTACAGACGGCTGACAAGCGGGCGCTCGTCGCGGGCGGCACGGGCCGCCTCGGCGCCGCGATCGCTGCACGCCTCGCAGCGGAAGGCTGGCGCGTGCTCGCCGCCGGAAAGGCGGACGGCGACCTCGCGACCGCCGCCGGCGCGCGCGACCTCGTCGACCGCGCGATCGCCGAGCTCGGCGGCCTCGATCTCGTCGTGCACGCCGCGGGCGAAGGCTTCGTCCCGCGGCCCGTGGCCGACGTGACGGAGGCCGACTGGGACACAGCGTTCGGAGCGACGGCCAAGGGAACGTTCTTTTTGGCACAGGCCGCCGCCGCCGAGCTTCGTGCCCGGCGCGGCACGCTCATCGTGCTCGAGGACGTGGCGGCGTTCCAGCCGTGGCCCGCGTTTGCGCCGCACTGCGCGGCGAAGGCGGCGCAAGCGATGCTCACACGCGTCCTCGCGCGCGCGCTCGCACCCGACGTCCGAGTGTGCGGCATCGCACCCGGCCCGGTCGCGATCGAGCCCGGGCAGGAGGAGCGCCGGGCGGCGGAGACGCTCCTCGGACGGGTCGGCTCGGCCGACGATGTGGCGGACGCGGTGCTCTACCTCGCAGGGGCAGGCTTCGTCACCGGGACGACGCTCGTCGTTGACGGCGGGCTGCTCCTCCAATCCACAGCGCCGCGAAAGCCGTAGATCTTCTTTGTGGCAATGGCCCTCGCACTTCGTACGATGCCCCTTGTGACCGGAGAGACCGCCTCGACCGACGGCGAGCTGATCCAGCGCGCCGCGGACGGCGACCGCTCGGCCTTCGAGCTTCTCTACCGCCGCTACGCACGCCCCGTGTTCGGCCTCGCGCTGCGCCGGCTCGGCGACCGGGGGCGCGCCGAGGACGCAGTGCAGGAGACGTTCGCCTCGGTGTGGCGCTCCGCTGCGTCGTACAAGCCCGAGCGGGGGCCCGGGGCACCGTGGCTCTACGCGGTCGCCCGGAACGCGATCGTCGACCGCGCGCGCGGACGGAGCGAGACACCTGCCGAGATCCCGGACGAAGCCGAGCCCGGCGACGGGCCCGCTGAGAAGGCCGAGCAGGGCTGGGTCGCCTGGCGCGTGCATCGTGCGCTCGAGGAGCTGCCGGAGCGGGAGCGTGAAGTGGTCACACTCGCGTACTGGAGCGGGCTCTCGCAGAGCGAGGTCGCCGAGTTCCTGGGCATTCCGCTCGGGACCGTGAAGACGCGCACACGTGCTGCGTTGATGCACCTCGCGGACATCCTCGGAGACGAGGTCGCATGAGCCCGAACTTCGACGACATCGTGGGCGGCGACGAGCTCGACCCGCAGGACGAGGCGCGTCTTCGCCGTGTCCACCAGCTGCTCGTGCAGGCGGGCCCGCCCGCCGACCTCCCGCCGGAGCTCGAGCAGCCGGCGGATCCCGAGACGGGGAGACTCGTCGACGTCCCGTATCTCTTCCAGCGGCGACGCGGCCTCGCTGCGGTGCTCGTTCTCGCAGCTGCGCTCGCGGGGTTCGCCGGCGGCTTTGCCTTCGGCCATGGGAAGGCAAAGCCGGCGGCGTTCGCGGCAGAGCGGGTCGTTGCGATGCAGGGCAAGAACGGCAGGATCGGCGTGATCAAGCTCGGTCATGCCGACACGGTCGGCAACTGGCCGATGCTCGTCCAAGTGAGCGGACTGCAGAGACAGACGGACCCGCGCGCGTACTACGAGCTGTGGCTGACCCGCAACGGCAAGCCCGTCGCGCCGTGCGGGTCGTTCCGCGTGCACGGCAAGACGACGAGCGTGCGGCTCAGCGTGCCGTACACGCTCCGGAAGTTCGACGGCTGGGTCGTGACGCAGCAGCCCCCGAACGACCGGGGCATCGGACCCGTCGTCCTCTCGACTTGACCTAGACGTCGAGCCGCGAGGCTTCGAGGTCGATGTCGCGCTGCACCCTGTGCATCACTTCCTCGGTGATGACACCGTCGTTGCGGAGCGCGAGCACTGCGCCGCGCTCGGCGTCGAGCAGCTCGCGCCGCAGGCGCTGATAGCGCGTGGAGCGCTCTTCGACGCCGTCCCCGTCCTCGCCCGTGTAGCGGGCCTGGAAGCGACTCGTCCTGAACCGGTACTGGCCGCGCAGCCGGTCGACGGTGTCGGGATGCACCCAGTCCTCGTCGGCCAGCTCCTCGAGCCGCGCAAGCGCCGCCTCGGCCGCCTTGATGCGCGCCTTCGCGTCCTCGCGTTCGGCGGAGCCGTCCTGCTCGATCCCGAGTACGCGCACGAGCCCGGGCAGCGTGAGCACCGGGCCGATCAGCGAAAAGAGAATGACCACGAACGTCACAAACACGATCAGGTCACGATGCGGCACGTCGTTCGGCAGCGCGAGCGCCGCCGCGAGTGAGACCGCGCCGCGCACGCCGGCCCACGAGATGACGACCGGGTACTGCCACGGTGGATACGGATCGCGCTCGCGAACGCTGCGAAAGAGACGGCGCGGCACGTAGGTGAAGACCGGGACCCAGATCACTCGCACGACGACGACGGCGCCGACGACGGCAGCACACTGCGCGATCAACGTCGCGGTGATCGAAAGCCGCGCAGCGATGTCGTGCAGCTGCAAGCCCAGCAGCGCGAAGAGGAGCGCGTTGACGAGGAACACGAGCAGCTCCCAGAACGCGTTGCCCGAGAGGCGGGTCTGCACGGTCGTGAGCTCGGGCGTATACCAGCCCATGTACACGCCGATCGTCACGGCCGCGAGGACACCGGAGACGCCGAGCGCGCTCGCCGGCAGGTACGCGAGGTACCCCGAAAGGAGCGCGATCGCCACCTCGGTCGGCGTGTCGTCGACGCGCTTGCGCACCTGTCGAACGACGTACGCGACGACGAGCCCGACGGCGATCCCGCCGACCACGTTCACCGGCAGGCGCCAGGCCGCGTGCCAGAAGGAAAACGCGCCCGAGACAGCGGCGGCGACCGCGAACTTGTAGAGCACGAGTGCCATGCCGTCGTTGATCAGGCTCTCGCCTTCGAGGACCGAGACGATCCGCCGCGGGAGCCCGAGCCTGCCGAGGGCCTCGGTCGCCGCGAGCGCATCCGTCGGCGAGAGGATCGCGCCGAGAGTGAATGCCCCCGCGAGCGAGAGCTGCGGGATCGCGAGATGCGCGACGAGCGCAACACCGCACGTCGTCGCGGTGACGAGCCCGAACGCGAGCAGCGAAATCGGCCGCAGGTTCGCGCGCAGGTCGCGCAGGCCGGTGAAGAACGCCGCCGAGTAGAGAAGAGGCGGCAGGATCGCGACGAGCACGATGTCCGGCGCGAGCTGCACGTGCGGCAGTCCGGGCACGAAGCCCATGAGCAGGCCGCCGCCGACGAGCAGCACGGGCACGGGCAGGCCGCGCAGCGCGGCGCCGACCAGCATGGCGCCGAGCGCGACGAGGAGCGCAAGCAGCTGAAGCTCGTCGTGAGCGGTGAAGTGCACCGCCCGAGACTAGAGGTCAGACCTTGAACTCGAGCGCGGGGTGGAGCGGCGCGCCCTTCGCGTCGAGCGGCGTCAGCGCGACGGTCTTCACTCCGACCGGCGCGACGATCGCCGTCTCGAAGCCGGTGCGCGGATGGGTCGTCGTCTCCTTCGTCGAGACGAGGCGCCAGTGGGTGAGCTCGGTCGCCCCGTTCCAGGACACGTAGATCGTGTGCCGGCCTTTCGCGTACTCGACGATTGCGTCGGGGCGGCGCGCCGGGCGGCCCGTCCACGGTAGGCGGAGCGCGCGGTAGTTCTCGCCACCCGTCGGCAGGCGTGCATCCCACAACACCTTTCCATCGCTTGCGAACTCGGTGATGTACGGCGCGGTCCCCCAGCCGACGAGAACGTTGCTGTTCGGCATCATCTGGACGCTGCCGAGCGCGTGCGCGAGCACGTTCGGGTAGTGCGTGTAGCGACGATGCACGGTTGCGCGCATGTGTGTCTGGTCGACCTTCAAGATGAGCGCTTTCGACTGCGGCTGCACCTGCGGCGCGGCTCCGTCGTCGAACAGGCTGAGCAGGTACTCGCTGCCGCCGTGCCGGCGCGCGTCGTGCTGCCACGCAAAGCCGGTCCCGGGACCCATCTGGAAGTCGCTCTTCTTGCCGCCGAGC
Organism: Gaiellaceae bacterium; assembly: GCA_035650975.1. Lineage (GTDB taxonomy): Bacteria > Actinomycetota > Thermoleophilia > Gaiellales > Gaiellaceae > PALSA-600. The sequence continues at coordinate 40,597 of DASRGQ010000087.1, read as the reverse complement.
CGCCAGATGACGTCTCCGCTGCCGCGGTCGAGCTTGTACACCGTCCACGTGTTGCGCGCCGACACGAGCAAGTTGCCGTCGCGGTCGAGCTCGATCGAGTTGACGTGGAAGTAGTCGTAGGCTCCTTGCGGCGTCCACGGCTGGTGCGATTCGTCGATCGTGACGTGGTCGAGGCTGCGCCACTCGAACAGCACGCGTCCGCTCGGCAGCTCGAGCTCCTGCACGACGCCGCCGATCACAGGACCGTTCGCAGGCCCGCCGACGGCGGTCAGATCGGCGGTCGACTTCTCCCACGCCGTGACGAGAGCGGTCCCGCGCTCGGTGACGATGAACTCGTGCAGGTCGGACGGCCGTGAATTGCCGGCGGAAAGCCGCAGCACTTCGCGATAGGCGTCGTCCACGACGATGTGGGTCCCGTCGCCGAGGCCCCGGGTCGTCTTCCCTTCCCACCACGTGAGGACCGGCTTGCCGCGATAGAACGCCGGACGGAAGTTGAGAGCGACGACTGGGCGCGAGTTTCGGAACCACACCGGCTGTGCGTCGTCGTCGAGGAGCAGCGCGCCGCGATTGCCCGGGCCCGAGTTGGGTGCGGTGAACAGGTAGCCCGTGCTTCGGCCTTCGTGCTTCTGCAGCACGGTCAGGCGCGGTGTGACGATGTCGAGGCGCGAGCGGAAGCGATGCACCTCGGGCGGCACCGCGGCCGTCGACCACGCGAGCGCGTCGTCGACGAAGCGCGGCGTGACAGCGCCGCCGAGCGCGAGCGCGCCCGCTGCGGTCCGCCGCAGGAAGGCCGCTCGAGTCGAGGACGCGCCGTTGGTGCCTGCCACCCCCGGCAGCATGCCAGGGGTGGCTAAGGCAAAGCAAAGAAGAACCGCCGCCTGCGCGGGCTACGCGGTGCTACGCCGCGTCGGCGAGGTCTTCGTTCTGCGCGAGCTTGCGCAGTGCTTCCGTCTCGATCTGGCGGACGCGCTCGCGGGTCAAGCCGAGCTGCTTGCCGATTGCCTCGAGCGACGCCGGGCCTTCACCGACGAGGCCGAAGCGAAGCTCGATCACGTCCCGCTCGCGGGCCGGCAGGTTCGCGACCGCCTGGCGTACGGCGAGGTCGCGGAGCGAGGCGGACGCCTCCTCCTCGGTCGACGGGCCCGTGCCGGCGATCAGGTCGCCAAACGATGCGTCGCCGTCGTCGCCGACAGGCATGTCGGTGGACGCGACGGCACGTGCGGCGGCGAGCACCTCGTGCACGTGGTTGAGCGGCAGCTTCGAGTGCTTCGAGATCTCCTCGGGCGTCGGATCGCGCTCGAGCGTTGCGACGAGCTCGCGGCGCGCGCGGGCGACCTTCTGCTCGCGCTCGACCACGTGCACCGGAATGCGAATGGTGCGCGCCTTGTTGGCGACGCCGCGCTGGACCGCCTGGCGGATCCACCACGTCGCGTACGTGGAGAACTTGAAGCCCTTGCGCCAGTCGAACTTCTCGGCGGCGCGGATCAGGCCGAGCACACCCTCTTGGACGAGATCGCCGAGGGTGATGCCCTGCGTCTGGTAGCGCTTTGCGATCGAGACGACGAGGCGCAGGTTGCAGTTGATCATGCGCTCCTTCGCCGCCATGTCACCGCGCTCGATCCGCTTCGCCAGCTCGACCTCCTCCGCCGCGGTGAGCAGCGGGTAGCGGCCGGCCTCGTTGAGGAACATCTGGAACGAATCGGTCGTGTAGAGCCCCGTGCCGATGCTGAGATCGAGCTCGGGCTCGTCCTCATCCTCGTCCTCCGGCGCGATGTCATTCGCGGCCAGCTCGAGGGCGAGCGCCTCGGCCTCGGCCTCGTCGAGGTCGTGGGTGAGGACCGCGTCCGCGACGTCGGCAGGGGTCAGCGCCCCCTGCTCCTCGCGGAGGTGCATGAGCGCGTCGAGCGCTTCGGCCGTAGCCGCGGTCATGGTGATTTCGGTCAACGAACTCCTTCTTCTTCTTCGAGGAAAACGGGCGCGCGGTTCTGCGCGTCTGCCGTCACTCCTTCAAAACGGCCGGAACAGGCGTTCCATTCCCGCTCTCCTACACGGCACACCAGAACTTAGTGACAGACTGTTACAAGACTGTTAGGAAGTGGCAGACGGCTCGATTAAGGGAGCCTATTAAGGAGCTAAGCGACCGTTTTCGAGGAAGGCCGCGTGAGTGACCGGCATCTCGCGGGCGAAAAACGTCTCCACGGCCTCGGCGAAGCGGCGAATCTCGAGCTGGGCGAACTCGGCGTTTCGAAGCGAGATGAAGTTCATCAGGGCCCGGGCGTTCACCGTCCAGTAGAACTGGGTGTAGGCGCCGACCGGGATCACGGAGCGGGCAAGCTCGCGCGCGACGCCCTTCTCGACCAGGCGCGCGTATGCGGCGTACGCCTCTTTGTAGACCGCCTCGAGCTCCTCGCGCGTCTCCTCGGCGAGCTCCGCGTCGACCGGCTCGAAGCGGTAGGCGCCGGGCTTACCGACCTGCGTGCGCACGTCGTCGGGGGCCGGCACATAGAAGTCGTCGGTCGCCTTCGCATATCTCATGCTGAACTCGTTGAAGCTGCCTATACGGTGTCGGAACCACTCCCGCGCGACGAAGATCGGGCAACGGATGTGGAAGCGGAAGGCGTTGTGCTCGAACGGCGAGCCGTGCCGGTCGCGCATCAGGAACCGGATCAGCCCTTCGTCGGCGTCGTCCATCTCGGTCTTGCGACGCGCGAACGAGACGCGAGCACCGTTGACGACGGAGAGGTCGCCGGCGAGCGCGCCGTCGAGGCGGACGAAACCGTGGTCGAGAACCTCGATCGTGTCGTCGGTGATCGGGTCGGTCACGGTCACAGTCACGGACGGCGGACCCTAGCTCGGGTGCCGGACGTCTCCCGGGAGGCAGCCGGGGTAGCGCGTCTCGCGCTGGGCCGCGAATCGGGCATAGGCAATCGAGCCGTCCTGGGTGTCCTCCGGCGACGCCGCGTTGTACTTCGCCGCGGTCTCGTCGGCGCAGTAGTAGCCCCACGGGCCGTCCTTCTGGAACTGGCGCGACGACGCGCAGAGGAGGACGAGCGGCTCGCGCAGGCCGCCGGCGAAGGCGTGCTTCGTCCCGGGCGGACAGTGGACGAAGTCCCACTGCTTCACAGGGCGCTCCTCGCCTTCGACGATCAGAACGCCTTCGCCGCGCAGGACCAGGAAGTCCTCCTGCTCGGTCTCCCAGTGGTAGATCGTCGAGGGCTCGCCGGGTGGGACGACGCGGATCGCCATCCCGAGCATCGGGAAGAATGTCTCGGCCTCGTACTCGTCGTAACCGGTCAGCGGGATGCTGTGGCCCTGGCCGGGCTTCTCGAACCAGCGGCCGTCGCGCGCGTTCATGACGAACCAGCCGTCGCTCGCGACAACGAGCCCAGCACCTGCGTCCTCCAACTCGGCCTCGCGCACACGCGGATGATACGAGCGGACGTGCCCAAGCCGGCGCTGGCGGCACCAGACAGGGCTCGGTGCCTGGCACCTTTTACAGGGGTCGGTACCAGACAGGGCTGGGTGCCTGGCACCGTTCACAGGTGTGCCAGAGGCGTGACAATGCCTCAACAGGCCTTGCGGAACGGTGGCTCGGCGCGCATCATCGAGAGCAGCGCGCAATTGGTGCCAGGCACCGTTCGGCGCGCCGCACCGTCTCGGACACAGGTGTCGCACGATGAGACTCGAGCGGGATGCTCGCGGTGCACGGTCTGCACACACACCCGCGGCGTATTGCGCGGGTGGTCCACACAGCCGGAGCGCGTAGCGTGCGCGCATGGCGATCAAGATCGGGACGTCCGGCTGGTCGTACCCCTCGTGGCGGCCCGGGTTCTACCCGGACGGCGTGCAGCCGACCGAGTTCCTTGGCTACTACGCGACGCGGTTCGACACCGTCGAGCTGAACTCGACCGGCTACCGCCTGCCGAGCGCCGACCAGTTCCGGCGCTGGGCGGACGCGGTCCCGGACGGGTTTGAGTTCGCCGTCAAGTTCTCTCTAACCCGCCTCGACCGTGTCACCACCTTCATCGAGCGGGTCGTCTCGCTCGGCGACCGACTCGGGCCGATCCGGGTCGTCTACGAAGGCCCGCGCGACGACGGCACGCTCTCCTTCGTCCAGGGGTCAATCGATGAGGACGTCCGCCTCGCCTGGGATCTCCGCGACGTCTCTTGGGCCGGTGTCGACGGGATCGTCGCCGTCAACGACGCGGCTGCCGAGCCGTTCCGCTACGTGCGCCTGCGCGAGCCGCCTTACACCGACGAGGAACTGCGCGCAGTCGCCGCGACGATCCGCGATCCGGCGTACGTCTACGTCAGGCACGAGGACGAGCCGACCGCCCCCGCGATCGCCGCTCGTCTTCGCGCTCTCCTAGCGGCGGCCTAATACCCGGCCGCCGCGTGCGCCCGCTCGACGTGCACGCCCGACTCGAGAATCTCCTGCACCTGCTCGACCGCGAAGCGAATCTCGTCGTCCGTGGTGAAGAAGTGCGGTCCGAAGCGGATGCCTGCGTCCGGCCGCGTGTCGCAGATGATGTCCCGCCGGGCGAGCTCGGCATGCACCGCCTGGAAGTCCGGCACGCGGAAGACGACCGACCCGCCGCGCACCTCGGCTGCCCGCGGTGACGTGAGCTCGAAGCCGGCAGCGTCCACCAGCTCGACCAGCACAGCGGTCTGACGCATCGAGTTCGCGCGAATCCTGTCGACGCCGATCTCCGCGACGATCTCGTATCCCGCACTCGCCGCGTAGTTCGCAGGCACGTTCGGCGTACCTGTCAAGAACCGCCCGACACCCGGCGCCGGCTCCATCTCCGGTTCGAACGCGAACGGCCGCGCATGCGCCTGCCATCCGGCGAACGCCGGCTCGAGCTCCTCCGCCACATCGGGACGCACGTACAGCCATCCCGCGCCCGGCCCCCCGCACAGCCACTTCACCGAGCCGCCGACGCAGAAGTCGATGCCGAGCGCGACGACGTCGAGCGGCACTGTCCCTGCCGACTGATACGCGTCGAGCAAAACGCGTGCGCCCATCTCTCTCGCGCGCGCAGCGATCCGCTCGACCGGCTGGATCTCCGCCGACTTGTAGAGCACGTGCGAGACGGGGACGAGCAACGTGCGCTCGTCGATCGCGTCGATCACCGCCTCGGCGTCCTCGCAGACGACGACATCGGCGCCGAAGCGCGACCAGGCCTGCTGCACGTAGCGCACCGACGGGAAGAGACCCTCCTCGAACACGATGCGGTTGCGCGGCGGGCGAATGTCGAAGCACGAGAGCACGATCGCCTCCGCCACTGTCACGTTCTGGTGCATCACCGTCGTCCCAGGCGGTGCACCCACGATGGCGCCGACGAGGTCGCCGACCCGGTAGACCGTGTCCCACCACCCTTCGCCCCACGCGCGTGCCCCACGCGTGCGCCACTCGCCCGCAAACTGCGCGAGCCGACGCTCGGCCTCCGCCGGCATGGCGCCGAGCGAGTGGTTGATCAAGTACGTCGTCGACTCGAGGATCGGAAAGCGGTCGCGGTAGTCGGTCAGCTCCACGGAGGCGAATCTACAGGCGCCAGACGGCGTTTCCCGTCGAATGCGACACCCACGTGTGCCCGAACGCGGGCAGCACGACGATGGGCCCCGGGCCGCCGGGACGACGGGAAGTCACTCGCATCGTGAGGGGATCGACCACATCGATCGTGCCCGCGTCGATGCACGGCACCCAGAGCTTGCCGTCGACCACCGCTGCGCCGAGCGGGTTGCCGTCTACGTTCGCATGTCCCGAAACCTTCAGCGTGTGCAGGTCGACGCGACTGACGACGTTCGTCTCCTGGGAGACGTAGAGCGACGCCCCAAGCCCCACGATCCAGTCCGCACCCGCGAGGGCAACCGCGCCCGTCACGCGATTCGTCGCCGGGTCGATGCGAAGCAGCTTGCCGGCGGTGTGATCCGCGACCCACAGCGAGCCGTCGTATGCGGTGACACCGTTCGGCTCGACGCCTACCCGGAACGACTTGACGACGCGGTTGCCTGTGACCCGCGAGACGGTGCCGTCTCCCGAGTTCGAAACCCAGGCCGATCCGAAGCCCCAAGCGACGTCGTAGGGCGCGAGGCCGACGCGCACCGTTTGCGTCACGCGACCCGTACGTGCATCGATCCGCGACACCGACCCGCCTACGTTCGACACGGCCCACACTGCATTCGGCGCCGCCGCGAGATTGAAAACGCGCGGTCCGACGGGCACCCTCAACACGACCTTTCCCGTCGAAGGATCGATCCGGAGCACGTCGTTACCACCGAGCCCGCCGACCCATACGCTCCCGCCGCTCGCGGCAAGACCAAAGGACCACTCGCCGACATCCGTCGTCAGCGGGACGGCGCCGGCGAACGCTGCGACGAGCGTTGCCGCGATGAGCTTCACGTCCGACGTTTCGACGTCGAACGATCGCTCTGGTTAGTGCGTTACCCCCACAGCGGCAGAGCTCGGCGCCGACGCGGGCCGCGGCGGCGGCTTCGAGTCGACGAGCACCGCCGCGACGAGCAGAACGACGACGCCGACCATGCTCTCGCCGATCAGGCTGCGCCCGATCGTCGTCAGCCGACCTGTGTCGGCACGCTCGAGCGCAGGCCGAACGACGAAGTGGTGGAACGCGCCCCAGACGAGCGCAAGCGAGACGAGCGCGACCTTCACGAGCAGCACCCGGCCGTAGCCGGTCGCCCACAGATCGCGCACGTGCGGCAGCCGGACGATCGCCATGTAAGTCCCGGCGGCGAGCACGAGCCCGATCAGCACCGGCGCGAGTCTCGAGAAGCGGACGAACGCGTCGCGACGGAGCTGCGGCGCGCCGGTCCAGACGAGGATCGCCATCGTCGCGAGCCCACCGATCCAGAGCGAAGCCGCGGAGAGATGGACCCAGTCCGCGATCTCGGTCTTCCACGACGACCCGGGATCCACGGCATCGTGGCCTGAGTACGAAAGCCCGCCGGCGAAGACGACGGCGAGCAGAAACGCGGGGACGAGCAGGTCGACGCGGTCGAGCAGCCAGCCGAGGTAGACGAGCGCGAGCACGAGCGCGAAGACGAGCGTCATCGTCACGTATGCGAGCCCGAATCGCGTCGCCGCCATCGGCGACAGGTCGCCGTAGAGAAAGCGTCCGAACGGAAGTTGCAGCGCATCCTCGGCGCGGAGCGAGAACGCAGCGATCCCGGCCTGCAATGCAACGATGCAGCCGAGCCCCGCCGCGACGGCGATGCGCCGGTCGAGTGCGCGCGGCACCTCGAGCCCGCGCAGCACGAGCAGCCGAAGACCGAGCGCCCCGATCGTGAGGGCGATGCCGAGGAACCAGATCCACCGCACGACGTCCTCGGTGCGGGTTGGTCCGCCCGCGCCGTATGCGTCGTTCACCGAAGGCGCCGGTACGCGGACGCCGAACGTCCACACACCGGAGACGACGTGGGAGTCGGCTGAGATCGCCTGCCAGCGCACGGTGTAGGCGCCCCGCGGCAGCGCCCGCACCCCGGCGATCACGTTCGTCCCCTGCGTGCGCGACGACAGCGCGAAATCGACGCCCTTGTCGTTCAGCACCTTGATCGCGCTTGGAGAAAGGAGCTTCACGTACTGGTCGAAGTGCAGCTCGATCGTCTTCGGCGCGATCCGCAGCTCCCGGCCGAAGTGCGGGGTCGTCGACTCGAGGGTCGCGTGCGCGAACGCAACACCGGGGAACGCGAGCGCGAGAACTGCGATCACGGCAAGGCGTCTCATCGATGCGGCTCCCCTGCGAGCGGCGACAAGTGCCCGAAGATCGGCGCGACGTCGCGGTCGGAGAAGAGCTGCACCGAGACAACGCAGATCGTGAGTGCGAAGCACGCGCGCAGGGCGGTCGAGCGCGGCCGCCAGACGAGCGCGAGCGGGAAGATCGCCGCCACGATGAATGTCCACCCGAGCAGGTGATGCAGGAACGCGGACCGCGCGAAGAACCACGGGTTTTGCTCGTGCACGATGAACGCGGTGCCCGTGACGACGAACGCCAGCGGCCACGTCAGGCGCCAGTACGGCGACTTCAGACGGCCGTGCACGAGACCGAGCTCCGCGCCGCCGGCAAGCATCAGCACCTCGGCCCACGAGCCATGCGCGTACATGTGGATGGCCGAGTTCGTGAAGAACGCCATCACCGGCCAGAGCAGAACGCCCATCGCGAAGGCGACGCCGGGCCAGAGGTATTTCCGCCACGGGCGCATCTGCCACACCGCGCGTCCCACGATCGCCTCGCACAGGAGGCACATGCCGATGAAGAGGATGCCGGCCGCAAAGAGCCAGTGCACCATCTCAGCGTGAGGCTTCACCGTGCTCCTCCAGGTCGATGAGCAGCGGCCGGGCGACCACGAGCGAGAACGCAACCCCGACGAGCACCACGAGAAGCGGCGGCTCGACGAGCAGCCACCACACGCCCTGCCCGTGCGGATGCAGGAGCGTCACGCGGTAGGGCTGCAGAATCCCCCAGACGACGCCGGCGGCTGCCGTCAAAGGGCCGAGCAACGAGACGATCTGCGGTCGTGAGAATCGCGTCCGCTCGATCGCCGCGTCGGGTGCGTACGTGCTGTTCATTACTCCCTCCTTCCGAGTGCGGCGACACGTCGCCCGCGGGACACTCGGGGTGCGCCGCGGGTCAGGCGGGAAGCGGCGGAGGGCGCGACTCGAACGCGAGACCGAACCGGCGGCGCGGCCCTGCGTCATCGGCCGGGCGGTCTCGGCGCCGAGGCGCGGGAGTGCGGCTCGTCAGGATGCGGCGCACGCGGGCAAGGGTGCGGTCGGCGAAGTCCTCGATCGCGTGCAGCCAACTCGCCAGCCGCCACACGAGGGCGACGAGCACTGCGACGACGGCGAACACGGGCAGCGCGTAGGTGTGAAGCCACGGAGCGAGCGGCGACCACTTGCCGTCGGCGGCGCTGTCGATGCTCGAGTGCACGAGATACAGCACGGAGGTGGCGGCGAACGCCGCGGCCCACACGCGCGGCGACAGCCCGGGTCGGAGCCGAGGCGACGGCGTGTCGTGGCGGTGACCGGCAGCGGCAAGTAGACGGCTGCCCGCGTCGGCGGCCGCCCACGCGCGCAAGCCGCGCGCGACCAGCGCGGCGAGCGTCAGCGCGCCGACCACTTTCACACCGACGAGGAGGAACGGGTAATACGACGTGTCGGTGCGCGCGAGCGGCGCGACGTGCAGCGCGCGGTCGACGTGCGCAGTCGCGCTGCGTCCGGCGACCTCCGCCACGGCGACCAGGACGGCGAACGTGGCGAGGCCCTTGCGATGAAGAAGCCGGGCCGTCATCGTCGCTCGATCATACCCGCCAGCAGGGCTTTTCCCGCGCGGGACGCGAGGGGCCGCCCTGCGGCGGCCCCTCGCACCTGCGTCCTCGAAGCGAGCCCTAGCCGGGGATCGCGGTGTGCGCCGCGTGCGGCTTCGAACCGTGCCCCGCGGTCGTCGGCGCGTTCTTGAGCGCCGAGAACAGGAGCCGGAGGCCGCCGGGTGCGGCAACGAGGTCCGGAATCAGCTTCGCGACGTCGGGTGTGCCGAGACCGGTCGCCAGGTCGTAGCCCGGGCCGGCGCTGAAACCGACCGGCGAGTCGAGCGCGTTGTTGCCCACGGTGATGTCGTGGAACGCGTCCTTCGTCGCAGGGTTCGTCGCGATCGCGTAGAGCGAGGGGTTCACGAACCCGAGCGGGCCCTTGTGCGCCTGCAGGCGGGCCTCGTTCGCGAGTGCGAAGATCGCCGACCACTGCGGCGAGCCCGCGCTCGTGCCGCCGACGACGAACAAGCTCGGCTCACCCTGGTAGGTGTAGACGACGCCGACACCGCCTTCGATCGACGCGTTGTACGACACGTCGGGAACGGTGCGCATGTTCGAGCCGTTGATCCCCTGCTGGTAGCCCGGCACCGAGAAGAGCATGCTGGGTGCACCGCCGGTGGCCGCGTCGTATTGCGGCTCGTTCCAGGTCTGCTCTCCGCCATACACACCGTCGGCGAAGTGAGCGAGATCAGGGAACGTGTAGAGGCCGTCCGGATACGGGTCGCCCATCGTCCCGCCGACGCCAGTCACGAGCGGATCGGAAGCGGGATAACCTGCGAGCGCGGGAGACGTCGTCCCGGTGTACTGGGTGAACGTCGCACCCGCGTCGCCGGAAGACGCGACGAGCGTCTCACCGAAGAGCGATGCGACCGCGTAGATCTTGTGCGCGTCGGCAGCGGCTGCTGCTGCGCCCTCGTCGGTTTCCCAGTCACCGAAGCTGTGCGAGACGATCGCGCCGGGGTAGAACGGGAGGATCTTCCGCTCGGTGTTGTTCAGGTCGTTGTCGTCGTCGCTCGACGCGATCGCGAGCACGATGCGCGCACCCGGTGCCATCGCGTGCGCCCACTCGACGTCGAGGGACGTCTCGATCCCCCAGTCCAACAAGTCGCCGGAGCCCGTTGCGGTCGCAGCGGGACCGTGCACCTGCACGAACTTGCCCGGCCCCGGATCGGGGATCCCGAAGAAGGCGTCGAACGTGTGCAGGTCATCCGTGATCGTCGGGCTGCCGTACGCATCGACGATCACGATCGTCTCGTGCGAGCCGTCGAGGTTCGACGGGAAGTCGTACGCGCGGGAGATCTCCCTCGGACCCCAACATGGGAAGCCAGCCCCTTGTTCGAAGATCTCGTAACAGCCACCGACGGTCGACGCAGGCAGCGATGACATCGCCGGTCCCTGCACCATCGGCAGGACGTGCTGCGCGGAAATGCCGGCTTGCGACGTTCCCGCGATCGCCGCGGCAACCACGGCGCACGAAGTGACGGCAAGAGCGATGAGCAGACGCGAGCGAGCGATCTGTTTCATGTGCCTCCCATCTCGAGTTCGTCGCTGTCTGGGCTGCGCGACGCTGGATCGCGGACATCCTGCCGCGCCTCTCGCAGATGTCAATAGCAATATCAAGGGACGATTCCCTGCTCAGCGGTGCTTTTGTGCCGATTCGCCGGATCTCGACTACCCTGCCCGTCATGCGCCGCGGACCGAAGAAGGCCGCGCTTTTGATCGCAGCAGCCCTTCTGCTTGCGGCTGCCGGAGCAGCAACGGCGGCCGTGCTCACGCGAACGATCACGTTGAAGAGCGGCAAGTGCGTGACCGTCGCGAAGCAGCGTGTTTGCGCAGCGAAGCAGCCGAAGACGAAGACGAGGACCGTCCGGATCACTGGCCCGACGAAGACGACGATCGTCACGACGACCACGACACAAACCGTGACGGCACCGCCGCCCCCGCCGGTCGTCGCCTTCAGCGACGGGACCTATCGCGTCGGCACCGACATCCAGGCGGGCACGTACCAGGCCTCGACGCCGGACGACTGCTTCTGGGAGCGGCTGAGCGGTTTCGACGGGACGCCCGACGAGGTGATCGCGAGCGCGTTTGGTCAGGGCATCGCGACGATCGAGTCCACCGACGCCGGCTTCGAGTCGGCGGGCTGCGGCAACTGGACGAAGGACGGCTAAGTCGCGGAGCGGCGGACGACGACGTCGTAGCGCGTGACGGACGCGCGCTTGCCCGGCGTGTCGGACGCCGGCATCGCGTCGAGGATCTCGTGCCCTTTGCGGTAGTCGTCTTCGGTGTCGAAGAAGACGATTGCCATTGCGCGCTCGGCTTCGACGTCGTGCAGGAGCATCAGCTCGGTCGCGGGCAGACCCTCCGGTAGGTCGTTCTCGCGCAGCTCGCGCTGCATGTCCGTCGCGCGATCGGCGTCGACTCCGTCGAAGACAACGACACGTGCGAGTGTCATCTCGTACCTCCGTGCTCGCTGGGGGATGTCGGCACAGGCTACGGCACGAGCGGCTTCACGAGCCAGTCCGGCTGCGCGTCCTCTCCGAGCGGCGGCGGGCCGACGCGGTGCGCCACTAGGCAGCGGCAGCTTGGACCCCCGGTCGCGCACTGAATCTCGACCGGCATGCGACTACCGGCTTCTGATCCGCTCCCGCAGGACGAGCAGGGCGCCAAGCGCGGCGACGATTGTGCCCACGGTCTGCGCGTGCTCGACGACGATCACGCCACCGGCAATGAGCAACAGGGCTCCGGCGGCGGTGACGGCGGGACCGGTCTTCAGGCGGTCGAACACAGCAGCGCGACTCTACGACGAGTGGTCGTTGAGCGGGACCGCTGTCGTGCCGATATCGGTTCCATGAGCACCCCGCTCGACAGCCTGCGGAACGACCGCAGACTCATGGCGTACACCGCCGCCGGCATGTACGGCGGCGCTGCCGTGCTCAGCTTCGTCGAGCGGCTGACGCCGGGCGGACCGCCCGTGTCTGCGGCACCGGGCCTCGCGGCCCTCGTCCTCTTCCTTGCACTGCTCCTCGTCGGGCCGCGTCTGCCAAGGCGGGCGCTTGCTCCGTTCGCACCACTCGGTGTCGCTCTGATCGCCGTCGGACTCGGCACGACGCACGGTGCCGGCGACGGCGCCGTCCTCTACATGTGGCCGGTCCTCTGGATGTCGTTCTTCTTCGGCCGGCGCGGCGCGATCACGATCGTCGCGTGCGTCGCGGTTGCGCACGGAGCAGCGCTGGTGGCTCTGCCTCCTGCCGACGGCTTCGCCGACCGGTGGATCGACGTCATGGGCTCCGTATCGATCGTCGCCGCGGTCGTGCAGACGCTCGCGCACCGCAACGACCGGCTGCTCGACGAGCTCGCCGCCGAGGCGCGAACCGATCCGCTCACCGGCCTGCTGAACAGACGTGGGCTCGACGAACGCGCAGCGGTGGAGATCGCGCACGCGCGGCGGACGGACGCGTGCCTCGCGGTCGTGTCGTTCGATCTCGATCACTTCAAGCGGATCAACGATCGCTTCGGACACGACACGGGCGACCGCGTGCTGGCGCAGCTCGGCACCGTGCTCGTCTCGAGTGCGCGTGAGATCGACGTCGTCGCCCGTATCGGAGGCGAGGAGTTCGTCGTCCTGCTGCCCGGGGCGACCGTCGCCGGCGCCGTCGAGTTCGCTGAGCGCATCCGCCGGGCGCTCGCCGAGGCGGACGAGAGCGACCTCCCCAGGATCGAAGTGAGCGCCGGCGTCGCGGGATCGGTCGCACCGGACGAGATCGGCTCGCTCCTCCAGCAGGCCGACGCCGCCCTCTACAACGCCAAGCGCGGTGGGCGGAACCGCACGAACGTCTACGCGCCGATCGCACTCAGTGCGTGACGGTCACCCGCGACACGCGCCGCGGCCGCACCGATCAGAGATCAGTCGGACTCGTGCGCGGGCGCGCGCCGCTGCTTGCGGCGCAGCATCCACGCGAACCCAATGAGCGCGATCACCAACACGACCTTGACGCCCTGGAGGATGTCGAGCGTCGTCCCGTGCGGGTGGAAGGCAAACACAATCACCAAGAACGCGAGCAAGAGCGCGATCCGAGCGGCGAGGAAGATCTTTCCATGCCGCCCCCCGCGGAGACCGAAGAGAAGGAACATCAGCCTCAGCCTGCGTCCGCGCCGATCACATACCGAGGGTAACACCCCATGCGATCGTCGGACATCGACCTTGCTCAACGTTAACTCTCGGTGTCGCGGACAGGCGCGGCTTCGCCCCGCCGCGACCGTTTGACCCTCGGCTCCTCACAACTGATTCTCAGGAGAGACTCAGGTAGCCAACCTGCCGTTGCTTCTACCGCGGTCTTCGCTTCCCTGACTCACAGGACTCTCTGGACTGCTTCCTAGGTCGCGCTGGTGAGATCGAAGGCGACGAAAGGAGGTACGAGATGGTCAAGCTCATCGCAGCGGCAGTGGCTGCTGGAGCACTGAGTATCGGCGGCGGAGTCGCGCTTGCTGCGAACGGCAGCACCACCACGACGGCGAGCACGACCACGACGCCGAGCACGACGACGCCGAGCACGGCGCCGCAGAGCGGGGCCTGTCCGAACATGGGCAGCAGCTCATCGGGTTCGTCCAGTTCGAGCGGTGCGTCCTACGTGACACCCTCGAGCGGCGTGTAGCCCGGTCATCAAGCCAATCGGGGCGCGGGCCCAGCGGCCCGCGCCCCTACACCGACGAAAGGCGGTAGACGACGCCGCTCGCCCAGTCGCCGACGAGGACGCCGGCACCGGATCGGATGACAGGCAGAGGGTTCGATATGCGCGTCGTCACGACCGTTGGCTTGCCGCCCGACAGCGGCACGGCGAGGACCTTCGCTGCGTTCCATTCCGCGACGATCACCATGTCGCCGACAACTGCAACGCCGCCTGCCGCGGCGTGCGCGTCGAGAGTCGCGAGCGGTCGCGGCACGCCGTCGCAGGCCCTGCCTCCTTGCTCGTAGCATTCGGGGAACCGCCAATCCTGGCCGTTGCGCACGATCGCGAGCAGGTCACCCGGTGTCTTTGCTCCCAGGTCGTCGCGCTGGTTCATCGTCGCGTACAGCACCCCGCCTGCATAGACGAGCCCGTAGGCGGCGCGCACATGCTTGGCCACGATCTTCAGGTCGCTTCCATCGGTGTTGAACGAGACAATCGAACCAGATGGGCTCGCGTAGTTCGTGCAGTGATCGCAGGTCGCCGAGATGCCCATGACGAGCCGGCCGTTCGGCGCCAAGATGAGGTTGTTGTTCTCGGCTCCCAAGACGGGGGAGCGGAGAATCAGCGTGCCCGAGGCGAACCGGTCTGCGGTGAAGCCGCTGTACCGGTAGACGCCGTCGAGCGTCGAGACGTAGAGGCTGCCGTTGTCCCACACCAGCCCGAGCGGGCCGCGCACGTGCGCGATGACCTTCACCGGTGTCGCACCTTGCTTGGCGACCAGGTACACGCCGTCCGTGCGGTGCACCGTCGCTCCGGAGGTGGCCACCCAGAGCCTTCCGCGCGAGTCGTACGCAAACGCCGCAGCGTGCACGAGACCGCGCGCATACACGGTCGGCACCGCACTCTTTTTGCCGCCGCAAGACGTCGCGAGAACGAGAACTCCGAGCAGGATCCCGAGGAGCCGCACGCAGATACGGTCGCGGCCTTCCCTCGGCCCCGCCTAAGAGACCGAGCCATTTTCGCCCGCGCCCATCAGCAGAACCAACCTGCTCGGGTCCTGCAGTTAGGGAGGCCCCACGATGAGCTCGGAGTCGTGTTGATGGAGACAGACCGGCAGCGGCTCGACCTCCTTTCGTACCGTCTGATTGCCGAAGCGCACAACGAGCGAGATCCCTCGACGTGAGCCGCACCAGTTCGACCAATGGGCGACCAAGAGGTCGGTACCGCCGTGATAGAGCCGCCCCGATGGGTGGAGCGTCGCTGGGTTTCCTTGGACGTGTGCGTGTCGTCCCGCGAGGTCGATTTCGACTGACACATGCTGGGTCGGCTGGAGCGTGCAGGCTGCACCATCGTTTTGGAGGGTCACGCCGATCCACGTGGTCGTGTTCTCACCGCCGGTCCCCGCGCTCACCGAGAGTTTCGCCGTCGCGCACGGAGCCGCACCGCCCGCAGGCTCAGCAATCCGTTGGAGGCGAGCGATCAGCGCCTGCCCTTTCGCCGACGCCGCGCTCTTGATGACCTTGCCGTTGGTGACCGTTTGGCAGCCGGTCAGATCGACGCGCACGACGTCCGCCGCTGCGACTGGATAAGCGAAGGTGGCGGTGATCTCGCTTCCATCGTCCATCGGACAATGGAAGACCCCACGCGACGCTCTCAAGGTGTCGAACGACCTTGCGAGCAGCTCGATCAACGAGGCGTTGCTGACTGCGACCGAGGCAGCGAGACGACCGCTGTTGCTCCCAGCATTCAACCCCCCGTAGTCACACAGCAACAGGGAACGTGCGCCTGTTGGAACGAGCGCGCCACGCGCTGCCTGGTTCGGCGTCGTCAGCGTGTTCGGAATCTGAATGGGACATGCCGCTGCGGGCGTCTTGCCTCCAGCCGACGCGGAAACACCGAGCGCAAGTAGCGCCACGACCCCGACGAGCACCAATCCCTTCATCCTGTGGGTACGACACCCTCGAAGCCGAGGCTGCGCCGTACGCGTTCTGCGAGCACCAAGTACGCCTCGTAGCGGTGGTAACGCGGATGTGATGGGTCGATGTTCGGCGGACGTGGGCGGACTCGCGGCTCGCCGATCACCTCTCCGTTTCGGAACTGCTCTCGGGTCAGATCGACATCGATCCCCGAGGGGAGTCGGTTCCACATATGCCCCTCGATCCGCTCGCCGTCGCGGTAAACATCCGCTGCGAGGAGATCGCCGCCGAAGAGATCGTTGACGACGAGCGAGGTGACGTCGCATTGACCTCGGCTCGGGTTGTCCGGGTTCCAGCCGTCGTCAGGATCGGCGGTGTCCTCAGCCCAGCTTTCCCGGATCGCCTGCTCAAGCCGCGCCGGTGTCAACACACCACCGACGATAACGTGGGCGCACCCGTCCCGCGCCGGCTCCAGGTTTGATGCGGACTCGCTAGTCGTCTTCGACGGGAATGTCGATCTGGACGTGTTCGTCCTGTCGGCGTTCCTCGATCTTGCCGCGCTGGGTCAACGCTACCTGGTCGGCGCGCGTAGCAGGCTGTTCGAACACGACCGAGAAGCTCCGCGGCCAGAGACGCCGCACGGCAACCACATTTCCTTCAGCCGCCAAGAGGAGCGCGTGGGCAGCGAGATAGATGAAGGAGAGCAAGCCGAGCACAAGACCGAACGTCCCGTAGAGGGAGTCCGCGTGACGCAGGGTGTGTCCGACGTAATAGCCGCCGAGCAACTGAAGTGCCTCGTAGGCGAGCGCCGCTGCCGCCGCACCGCCTCGAAGGTTCGACCACGAGACACTCCGAGCCGTGAGCAACCTGAGCGCGACCCAAAAAACGACAAAGTCGAGGCACACCGAAGCGATGATTGAAGCGACCTTCCACGCGACGCCGTAGGACGCGCCAACACTCCCGGCGCCGGCGAGTGCCGTAGCGGCCAGAACACCGCCGCCCAACAGGAGTAGGAGCACAAGCGCACGCGCTCGGGCGCGAAAGAAGTCGGGACGGTGCTTGAACGGCACACCCCAGAGCTGATTCATCGCGTTTTCAGCGGCGAGCACCGCCCCCATTCCCGCCCAGAGCGCCGCAGCGATTCCGAACACGAGCGCAAACGCATCCCCATGAAGCGACCTCACGTGCAGCTCATGGCCGATCACCGGAAACTGGCCAAGGGCAGACCCCACTATTCGGCTTTCGAGGGCTGGATGTCCACGAAGCACGAACCCCAATGTCGTGGTGGCAACGAGCAGGAGCGGGAAGATCGAGAAGAAGCCGTAGTAGGCGATCGTCGCGGCTAAATATCCACCTTGATCCTCGGAATACTTCTGCCGAACCGCCAGCGGAAAGGCGAGCCACCCATGACGCTGCTGGAAGCTGTCGAACCGGTTGTACAAGCGGCCCACGCACGCGTCCATACCCGCCGTGCCAACACCGCACTCCGGACTCGCACCTTTCGAAACTCGCATCGGCAGGCGAACACAAGTGCTGTGGGCGGGTTGGTTGCGTCCAGAGCCGGCGCGGGTATGGGCCGTGGACTTCGACGAGAGGACGAGATGGCTGAGAAGCTGGAAGCAAACGAGCTCGAGACGCTGCGTAAGGGCGCGATGGGGGCAGGGCTATTGGTGTCGCTGAGCGACCGAGGTTTCTTCGACACGTTCAAGGAGGCGGGAACGATGGCGAAGCACGTCGCCTCCGCTCGGGGAAGCTCGGCGAGCGAAGTCGTTCGCGAAGTCGCGGAGGGACACGGCCTCGGGTTCGGGGTTACGACACCGCCAGACCAGCTCGAGTCGGAAACACTGAGCGCTCTGCGGTCGTCGGTGCAGCTTCTCCAGTCGAAAGCGCCCGACGACCTGGACGCCTACCGGGTGTTCGTGCTCGATCTCGCCAAGTCAGTCGCCGCTGCTGCGCCGGGCGGAGACGAATCCGAGGCCGCAGCAGTCGCGAAAATCGAAGCTGCCCTCGCAGCCTCTCAGCCAGCATGACAGGCGAGCTGCGCCCTAGCTAGCTGCCGTCTGCCAGGAGCCAGAACCAATCCGCTCCGACACTCTCACAGCACCATGAAGTCCGCGTTCCTTCCCGCCAAGACTGACTGTCGCTCCTTGGACGACAACCTGTGGTGCTGCCAGCCGCGCATCGATGTGCGCCGACGTCTGGGTCGCAGGACGCAGATCTCAATAGCGCTCGGCTCCACATCGATGCGCGGCGCCGGCCAGTGCCTCTGTCCATTCGAACCGATCCGGGGGGCGGTGCGAAGCATGTGTGCGGTCGGTGCAACAGAGATCGGTCTTGCCGTTCTTCTTCTACTTCCTATGCCGCCGCGAGAGGGGTTTAGATGTCCATGCTTCCGCAGTTGGAAGAGCTCGATGTCGACGGCGCGATCCGTGAGGCAGCGTCGAAGGTTGACGGTGCGACCCGTGCCGCGTTTTTGAAGAAGGCCGGGCTCGGTGCCGGCGCGGTCGTTGCCGGTGGTGCATTTGCCGGTGCGATTCCGGCGATTGCGAATGCCGGGGTTGCTGCGAGTGACGTGGCGATTCTCAATTTCGCACTGACGCTCGAGTATCTCGAAGCGGCGTTCTACGCTGGCGCGGTCAGCAGCAAGTTCAGCGGCAAGGTGGGAACGTTCGCCGGCATCGTCGCCAAGCACGAGGCCGCGCACGTCGCGTTCCTGAAGAGTGCGCTTGGAAGTGCGGCGGTGAAGTCGCCGAAGTTCGACTTCAAGGGCACAAACACCGATATGGCGAAGTTCACGGCAACCGCGCAGGTGCTTGAAGACACCGGGGTTGCTGCCTATCTCGGCCAGGCCGGCAACATCAAGTCGAAGAAGATCCTCGGCGCGGCCGGTTCGATCCTCGCGGTCGAGGCTCGGCATGCCGGCTGGGTCCGTGACCTGAACAACGCTCCTGGTGCGCCTGCTGCATTCCAGGGGTCGAAGACGAAGGCGCAGATCCTGACCGCGGTCAAGGGCACCGGCTTCATCGTCGGCTAGTCCGCTCATTGCACCGGCCGGGGCGGGCAGCGTCTCGCCCCGGCACCGACCTCAACATCAGAAGGAGCTTTCAATGCCCGGCTTCATCGGAATGCCCGAACTGCTCTTGCTCGCTCTCGTCGCACTCGTCCTGTTCGGCCCGAAGCGTCTGCCCGAGATGGGCCGCGGACTCGGCAAAGGCTTGCGCGAGTTCAAGGAATCGGTCACGGGTGACCACAAGGAAGAGCACAGCTTCACCGGGTCGCACCTCGTCGTTCCTGACGAGCTAACCGCGGCTCCGATCATCCCGGAGACCACCACGACCTCGCCCGTCGCGGCACCGGTGCTCGTCGTGACCGAGAAGGTCGTGTAGAGGAATGCGTTTTCCTCGTCGGTTGGCGCACGGCCAGGAAGTCGAACTGGTCGGGCACCTCGAGGAGCTTCGCTCGCGGATCTTTATCGCGGGCGGAGCCATCCTCGCCACCTCGATTTTCGCGTTCACCATCCATCGCCGCGTCATCCGTTTGCTGGTCGATCAATTGCCGGTACACCACCGTCACCTGCTGACGCTCGGAATCACGGAGCCGTTCACCACCTCGCTGAAAGTAAGCATCGCGCTCGGCTTTGCACTTGCGTTGCCGATCGTGCTCTGGCAACTCTGGAGCTTCCTCGCCCCGGCGATCACTCCGAAGACGCAACACGGGATTGTCGGCTTTACGTTGTTCGCCGGAGCGCTGATGATCGGCGGGATCGCCTTCGGCTACAAAATCGCGCTCCCTGCGGCGCTTCACTTCCTCACCAACTACGACAACTCGGTCTACAACGTCCAAATCCGGGCGTCCGACTTCATCTCCTTCGCAGTGCTGGTTCTCGCCGCCTGCGGCGCCGTCTTCGAGCTTCCGATCGTCGTGCTCGGCCTCGTGCGCGTCAAAGCACTCAGCTCCGCCAAGCTCCGCAGAAATCGCAAGATCGGCTACATGATCGTCTGCTGCGTCGGCGTAGCCTTGCCCGGCGTCGATCCCGTAACCACGACCATGGAAACAATCCCTCTGCTCATCCTCTTCGAGTCCTCGATCTGGCTCGCCGTTGCCTTCGAAAAGCGCTGGTTTGCACCTCTTGCGGCCGTCGAGGGAACCTAGCCGCGGCGGCGCTCGAGGGGTACCCGCCGGCATCGGTGCTGCTTGGTCGAACTGCGCCCTCTCTGAGCTCCCAGACTCGCACGTCGAGAGCCTTCGTGTGCGGCGACATTCGCCGTTGCCGGCACAGGGACAGCTGCGAAGGCCAACGCCTGCGCGTGCGGTAGCTCGGCCGACCGGACACCGAGCCCTCGTCCCTTGTGGCAGAAGTGCCAATCGCTGCGGGCGGCGACAGACGCACATCTAGACCTTCCGGTCGATGCAACGGATACTTGCGAAGCGATGAAGGCCCCATCGCCCAGCCAGGTCCAGCGCGCGCTGTTCCGGATCGCGGAGCTCGCGAGCGCCGCACAGGACCTGCAGGAGTTCTACCGCGCCGTGCATGCAGTGGTCGGCGAGCTGATGAACGCAGAAAACTTCTTCATCGCGCTCTACGACGCCGAGCGGGAGCTCATCGGCTGGCCCTACTACGTCGACGAGACCGACGACGATATCCCCGATCCGAACGAGTGGGACAAGTTCGGCTCTGGGCACGCCCGCGGAACCACGGCGTACGTGCTCCGCACGGGCGAGCCGTGTCTTCTCACGTTCAACCGCATGCGAGCGCTGATGGAACAGGGTGAGGTCGAGCTGGTTGGCGTCCTCACCGAAGAAAGCACGTGGCTCGGAGTTCCGCTGAAGGCGGATGGCCAGACCGTCGGCGTCCTGGCCGTGCAGTCGTACACGAGCGCCGTTCAGTACACCGAGCAGGACAAGGACCTGCTCGCCTTCGTCGGCCAGCACATCGGCGCTGCACTGTCCCGCGCGCGGGCGATCGAGGAGACACGGCAGCGGAATGCCGAGCTGGCGCTGATCAACAGCGTGCAGGAGGCTCTGGCCCGCGAGGTCGAGATGCAGGCGATCTACGAGGTCGTCGGTGAGAAGCTCCGCGACGTCTTCGACGTGCACGTGATCGACATCGCCGTGCTCGAGGAGACGACCGGTCTCATCCACTTCCCGTATTCGATCGAGCGCGGCGTCCGCTATCCGGACGAGCCGACGGCATTGAGCGAGCACGGCTTTCGCCGGCACGTGCTCCAGACCGGCGAGACCTTGGCGATCAACGCCGATGTCGTAGAAGCATCGAAACGGTTCGGCAACCCGGTCTTCGGGTCAGGTGAGATGCCGGAATCCGTGGTGTACGCCCCACTCTTCGCCGGAAGCAAGGCGACCGGAGTGGTGTCTCTCCAGAGCTATACCCCGCGGCCGTTCAGCGAGTCAGACGTTCGGCTGCTCGAAACGCTCGCGCGGAGTCTCGGCGTCGCGCTCGAGAACGCTCGTCTCCTACACGAGACACGCCAGCGCAACGCGGAGCTCGCATTGATCAACAGTGTCCAAGAGGCACTCGCGGGTGAGCTGGAGCTTCAGGCGATCTACGACGTCGTCGGCGACAAGATCCAGGAGATCTTCGATGCCCAAGTCGTCGACATCGGCGTCTTCGACTTCGAGGCGGGGCTGACGAGCTATCCGTATGCGATCGAGCGCGGCGTCCGGTTCCCGGATGAGCCCGTGTCGATGGACATGCCGACCACGAGATTGCTGCTCGAAACGAAGACGACCGTGCTGATCAACGACGTGGAGGACTGGAACCGCACGCACGTAGAGGATCTCGCCGTGACTCAGGGCGACCCGGCGCAGTCGTTGGTGATCGCGCCGCTGATCTCGGGTGACGAGATTCGCGGCCGCATCTCGCTGCAGAACCTCGACCACACGAACGCATTCTCGGAGAACGACGTGCGCCTGCTGACGACGCTCGCCGGCAGCCTCAGCGTCGCCCTCGAGAACGCGCGTCTCGTGCACGAGACGCGACAGCGGAATGCCGAGCTGGCGCTGATCAACAGCGTGCAGTCCGGCCTCGCAGGCGAGCTCGAGCTGCAGGCGATCTACGACCTCGTCGGCGACAAGATCGGGGAGATCTTCGACGCGCAGGGTGTAGCGATCTCGACCGTCGACGAAGCGGCCGGGCTCGTGCACTTCCCGTACCTCGTCGAGCGGGGCGAACGGCTGCAGGCGTCGTCGAGTCCCTTGAACACCGGGTTTACCAAGCACGTTTTCGAGACGCGTGAGCCGCTGCTGATCAACGAAGACCTAGGCGCTGAGGCGGAGCGGCGCGGCAGCTTCCTGGTCGCCGGGGAGATGCCGCGATCGGCGCTGTTCGTCCCGCTCGTCACCGGAGGTCGCGCGACTGGGGTGATCGCGCTCGACAACTTCGACCGCGAGCATGCATTCACAGACGCGGATCTGCGCTTGCTGACGACACTCGCGGGCAGCCTCAGTGCCGCTCTTGAGAACGCGCGACTCGTTCACGAGACGCGGCAACGGAATGCGGAGCTCGCACTGATCAACAGCGTGCAAGGGGCGATCGCCGGCGAGCTCGATCCGCAGGCGATCTACGACATCGTCGGCGACAGGCTCGAGGAGGTCTACGACGCACAGGTGGTGAGCATCTCGACCTATGACGAGGTGGCCAAGCTCCTCAGCTTCCCGTACGGCATCGAGCGCGGTAAGCGGTTCGAAATCGAGTCGATGCCTCTGATCGGCTTCCGCAAGCACGTGATCGAGACCGGGCTACCGTTGCTCGTCAACGAAGACTTGTCGACTGTCGCCGAGCAATACGGCAATCCGCCGGCGCTCGCGGGCGAGGCGCCGAAGTCGGCTCTCTTCGCTCCGCTCTTCACTCGCGGACGGCCGTCGGGCGTCGTGTCACTGCAAAACGTCGACCGCGAGCACGCCTTCAGCGCGTCCGACGAGCGGCTGCTCCTCACGCTCGCGGGCAGCATCAGCGCAGCGCTCGAAAATGCACGGCTCGTCCGGGAGACGCAGCAGCGAAACGCGGAGCTCGCACTGATCAACAGCGTGCAAGGGGCGATCGCCGGCGAGCTCGATCCGCAGGCGATCTACGACATCGTCGGGGACAAGATCCGGGATGTGTTCGACGCCCAGGCGGTCGACATCAGCGTCTATGACGAGGCGACCGGGCTCGTGCACTTCCCGTACTCGATCGAGTCCGGCATGCGCTACAGCGACGAGCCGACGCCGCTGACGAAGCTCGGCTGGACACGCCATGTCATCGAGACGGGCAAGACCGTGCTGATCAACGAGGCTGCGAGCGAGGCGGACCGAAAGGCCGGCATCCCGACCGTGCTCTCCAGTTCGGGAACGCAGCCGAAGTCGATGCTCTTCGTGCCGCTCGTCTCCG
This sequence comes from Gaiellaceae bacterium, assembly GCA_035650975.1. GTDB lineage: Bacteria > Actinomycetota > Thermoleophilia > Gaiellales > Gaiellaceae > PALSA-600. Next base: position 17,297 of record DASRGQ010000087.1, on the reverse strand, counting down.
CGGGAAGGGCGAGGGGAACCATCTCGCTCCAGAACCTCGACCGGGAGCATGCGTTCAGCACCTCCGACCGGCAGTTGCTCGAGACGCTCGTCGGCAGCCTGGGGGTTGCTCTCGACAACGCGCGACTCGTGCACGAGACGCGGCAGCGAAACGCGGAGCTGGCGCTGATCAACAGCGTTCAAGACTCAATCGCAGGTGAGCTCGACCCGCAGGCGATCTACGACCTCGTCGGTGCGAAGCTCCAGGAGATCTTCGACGCGCAGGTCGTCGACATCGGCGTGCACGACGAGAGCGCGGGGCTCATCCGCTTCGTGTACCAGATCGAGCGCGGCGTGCATTTCCCCAATGTCGCGTTTCCGGTGATCGGCTTTCGGAAGCACGTCATGGAGACCCGGGAGCCCCTTTACATCGACGAACAGATGGACGCGGCGCTCGCCGAATACGGAAAGCCCGACGCCGTCGTCGGCGAGCCTTCACACGGCTGCGCAATGTTTCAGCCGCTTGTTGTGGGAGGGCGCGCGACGGGGGTCATCTCGATCCAGAACCTCGATCGCGAGCACGCGTTCAGCGACTCGGACCGCCGGCTGCTCGCGACACTCGCCGGCAGCCTCGGCGTGGCGCTCGAGAACGCGCAGCTGATTCACGAGACACGTCAGCGTGTCGCGGAGCTCGCGACTATCAACAGCGTTGGTCAGGCGGTCGCCTCGCAGCTCGACCTCGAACGGCTCCTCGACCTCGTGGGCGACCGCGTCCGGCAGACATTCGATGCTGACATCGCCTACGTGGCGCTGCACGACGAGCCGGCTGGGCAAATCGACTTCGTCTACTACCACGAGGCAGGCGAACAGAGGCAGGAGCCGTCGCTGGCCTACGGCGAAGGACTCACATCCCACATCCTCGAGTCACGGGAGCCCCTGCTCCTCAATCGCGCGGAGCAGTACGAAGGTCACTCGTCGGTTGGAACGCCTTCCCGCTCGTATCTCGGCGTTCCGATAGTCGTCGGCGAGCGGGCGATCGGTGTGATTAGCGTGCAGAGCATCCACGAAGAGGGCCGGTTCGGAGAACCGGACGCACGCTTGCTGTCGACGATCGCCGCCAACGTCGGCGTCGCGATCCAAACCGCGCGCCTCTTCTCCGAGATCGGCCGGCAGAAGCAGCATTTCGAGTCGCTCGTCGAGATCAGCCCTGCCGCCGTGGTCGTTATGGACGCCGATGAGCACGTGACCGGTTGGAACCCGGCCGCCGCGGATCTTTTCGGTTACTCCGCGGACGATGCACTGGGACGCACGATCGACGAGCTCGTTCTTCCGGATGAGCTTCGCAGCGAAGGCCGCGAGTTGACGTCGGCTGCGCTCGAACATGGCCGGGCGCACCGCATTACCCGTCGCGCGTGCAAGGACGGTTCGCTCGTCGACGTCGAGATGATGCTCGTTCCGCTCATGTTCGAGGGCGAGCAGGTCGGCTTCTACGCCATCTACCACGACGTCGGCGAGCTCCAGCGCGCGCGCGAAGAGGCGGAGTCGGCGAACCAGGCGAAGAGCGCATTCCTCGCCACGATGAGCCACGAAATTCGGACGCCAATGAACGCCGTCATCGGCATGACCGATCTCCTGCTTGGCACGGAGCTGAGCGGGGAGCAGCGCGAGTTCGCCGAGATCGTGCGCTCGAGTGGCGATGCTCTGCTGCACGTGATCGACGACATCCTCGACTACTCGAAGATCGAAGCCGGCAAGCTCGAGCTCGAACGCGAGCCATTCGACCTCCGGGAGTGCGTCGAGGGCGCGCTCGAGATCGTCGCCCCCCGCGCGTGGGAGAAGCGAATCGAGCTGGGCTGCCTGATCGACGAGGACGCGCCGGCCGGTGTCGTCGGCGACGCGGCCCGCCTGCGACAGGTGCTCCTCAATCTGCTCTCAAACGCCGTCAAGTTCACCGACGAGGGCGAGGTCGTCGTCCACGTCTCCGCCGAGCGGCACGGCTCGAGCTCCTGGGAGCTCGAGCTTGCCGTACGCGACACCGGCATCGGCATTCCCGCGACGCGGATCGACAGCCTGTTCGAATCGTTCAGCCAGGTCGACGCATCGACAACGCGGCGGTACGGCGGCACCGGCCTCGGGCTCGCGATCTCGAAGCGGCTCGTCGAGCTGATGGGCGGCACGATCAGCGTCGAGAGCGAGGAGGGGCGCGGATCGACCTTTCACATCGTGCTCGTCGCCAAGCCGGCAGAAGTGCCGGCGCGGATCGAAGAGGACGACGGCCTCCCGCAGCTGCGCGGAAAGCGAGTCCTGATCGTCGACGACAACGCGACGAACCGCGAGATCGTGAGCCGCCATGCGCGCTCGTGGGACATGGAACCCGTCGCGTTCGAGCGGCCCGTGGATGCGCTCGAGCTCATCGAGCGCGGCGAGCCGTTGGACGTCGCCGTGCTCGACATGATGATGCCCGACATCGACGGGATCGAGCTGGCGCGCGAGATCAGGAAGCGCCGCTCCGCGCGCGAACTTCCACTCCTGCTCCTGACCTCGATCGGCCGCCTCTCCCAAGAGGAGACGAGCGACGACTTCGGCGCCCAGCTCTCGAAACCAGTGCGTGCGTCACAGCTCTACAACGCACTGCTTCGGCTCGTAGCCGAGGCAGTGCCCGAACACGAGGCGCCGGAGACGCGATCGAGCGGGAAGCCGGACGGCCCGGCCCTGCGCATCCTGCTGGCCGAGGACAACGCGGTGAACCAGAAGGTCGCGCTCCGCCTTCTGCAGCGTCTGGGGCACGGCGCGGACGTCGTGTGGAACGGCCTCGAGGTGCTCGACGCGCTCGCGCGGCAGCGCTACGACGTCGTTCTGATGGATGTGCAGATGCCGGAACTCGACGGCCTCGACACGTCGCGCCGGATCTGCGAGCGCTGGCCGCCGGAGACACGTCCGAGGATCATCGCGATGACGGCCAACGCGCTCCCCGAGGATCGCGAGGCATGTCGTGCCGCGGGCATGGACGACTACGTAGCCAAGCCGATCCGGCCTGAGGAGCTCGCGAATGCGCTCAGCCGCGTGAGACCCGTGTCAGCCGACGGTGACCGGACTGGTTCGATGCACGGCACGCGGGTCGACGAGTCGGCGTTCCAGAACCTGCGAGAGCTCGGCGGCGACGAGTTCCTCGCCGAGGTGATCGACACGTTCGTCGCCGATGGGCCAACCTTGATCGAGATGCTCCGACGCTCCCTCGAGGCCGGCGATGCACCCGAGTTCCGTCGCGCCGCGCATACGCTGAAATCGAACGGTGCGACCCTCGGTGCCGCTGCTTTCTCCGAGCACTGCCGGGAGCTCGAGCAGCTCGCCCGCGATGACCGGCTCGAAAGCGCGGATGAGCTCGTCGCGCAGATCGAGGAGGAGTACCGGCAGCTCGAGGACGCGCTCATGGCTCTGCGTCCGAAGGTGGCGTCGTGAGCCACCCCAGATCGACACCCGGGACAATCCTGATTGCCGACGACAACCGGATGAACCGTCTCCTGCTCGGCCGCAGCCTCGAGCACGAGGGGCACTCACTCTTGTTCGCCGAACATGGCCGCGAGGCGCTCGAGCTGCTCCGGGCGCAGCAGGTCGACGTGCTCTTGCTGGACGTCGTGATGCCAGAGCTCGACGGCTACCAGGTTCTCGAGGAGCTCGGCAAGGATCCGCGCCTTCGCGACCTCCCGGTGATCATGACGTCTGCGCTCGACGAGCTCGACAGTGTCGTGAAGTGCGTCGAGATGGGAGCGGAGGACTACCTGACGAAGCCGATCAATCCGGTGCTCCTCAATGCGCGTGTCAATGCAAGCCTGGAGAAGAAGCGCCTGCGAGACCAGCAGCGCGAGCTGATCAGCAAGTTCGCGACGAAGGAAGTCGCGGAGGACCTCCTTACCTCTGGGTTCTCACTCGGCGGAAAGAACGTCGATGCGTCCGCCCTCTTCTGCGATATCCGCTCGTTCACGACGATCGTCGAGGCGAGCGAGCCCAGTGACACGATCGAGCTGTTGAACGACTACTACACGCTGATGATGGATGCGATCGGTGGCGAGGGCGGAATCGTGAACCAGATGGTCGGCGACGGGCTGATGGCGATCTTCGGAGCACCCATGCCGCGTGACGATCACCGTGCGCGGGCTGTGCTCGCGGCGTGCCAGATGGTCGAGCTCATCCAGCTCTTCAATGCAGAGCAGGCGGTGCGGAACAAGCTTCAGATCGAGATTGGAATCGGCATCGCGTCGGGCAGCGTGATCGCCGGGTACACCGGGACCCTGCATCGCGCCACCTACACCTGCGTCGGAGACACCGTCAACGTCGCTGCCCGCCTCGAGGCGCATACGAAGGCGCTCAACAGGCCGATCCTGATCGACGGCAACACGCGCGCGGGGCTCGTTGACACGATCGCAGTCGAGCCACACGGCGAGCTGGTCGTGAAGGGAAAGACACAGCCGGTCGAGGTGTTTGCCGTCAGGGTCGAGTCGCTCGTGGCGGAAGCCGCGTCGCTCGGCGTGGCGCCGTAACGCGTCGCTAGCCCGGATGCGACGTTCTGCGCCGCCCCCGAACCTCAGTCCCGGACCGGGCGAGCCGCCGACTCTGTCTCGGGTCGATGCGGCCTAGAAGACGTCCGTCCAACGCCGTCTCCACCAATGTGCGAGGCGTCGGCGGCGTGCTGGTTGAACAGGATCCGCCGCCACTGCCGCGACGGCGAGCCGACGTCACCTGTGCGAATGTCCCTGCGCCTCGTGATGCGGAAGAGCTCGCACTCTGCCCAAGTTCCAGGTCACGCTTTCGACGGAAGGCGTGGCCCGTTACGAGGGAGCAGGCTCCTCGGCAACCTCCGGCGTCGGTGCGCTCTCCCGGATGCGGGCCAGTAGCGGTGGCGAGTACCAAGCGGGCGCCTGCTGGCGCATGAATTCGTCGATGTCCGGCGTCTGCGGGCGGGCGCCGCCGAGAAGGTAGATGGCGACTGCGATCACGCCTCCGCCGAGGGCGAGCCCGAGCCCGATCCAGAGCGCGATGCCGGTACCTGTCCTCGTATTCCCACCAACGGTGGCGGCGAGGTGAATCAAGACGGGGGCGATCATGAAGGCTGCTACCGCGCGCAGCAGTTCCACGATCGCGAAGACACGCTGCAAGTTGCCCGCTGGAAGCGAGAAGCCGGCGGCAAAGAGCGCCGGTGCAACCGTGGCGCCGAGGCCAACCCCGGTCACCGCAGAACCGACCAGGGTGAGAGTCTGGTTCGGCGGCAGTTCGATTCGCAGGATTCCGATCCCGGCGGCAAGGAACGCCATCCCCACCAGGGGCAAAAGCTGCATCTCCCATCGGCTGATGACCACGCCGAGGACGACGGCAGTGAGGACGGCGCCAGCGAGTTCGGGCAGGTAGAGAAGGCCGAGGTGGACAGGGCTATAACGGCTGGCTTGCAGCGCTGCGGTGAGGGATGTCGCGGAGACAGACGCCGCAGCCGCAAACAGAGCGATCACGATCCCCGCTACCGGGATCGTACTCGTGAGCATCGGCCGAATGATCAGCAGCGGCCGGCGGATCCGATACTGGTGGACGATCAGGGCGACAATCACGAGCAGCCCGCCAAATAGCGGGACGATCGTTTGTGGGCCGAGAAACCTGTGAGTGAGCAACTCCGACGCGCCATAGAACGCAGCCGCGGCACCGACAGCGGCCAGCCCGGTTGCGCCAAAGTCCCATGGTGCGCTTCGGTCGGCGGCTGGTTGGTACTCATAGGTAAGGACCGCGAGGATCAGCGACGTGATCGAGATCGCAGCAATGATCCAGAACAACGGCCGCCAACCACCGGCGCTCGCCTGCAACCCGCCGACCACCGGTCCGAGCGTGACCGCCCCGAAAATGCACATGCTCATAATCACAGCCGTCTCACGCAGCTTCGCCGCGCCGAAGCCGAGCGCAAGCGGCGGAACAGCAGCGATCAAAAGCAGACTTGTGCTCAGACCCTGCAGCACATGACCGACCACGAACATGACCGCGTCCTCGGCACCTGCCGCCAGGAGCGAGCCGACGACGAGCAGCACGGCGTACAGAAGCATCATCCTCCGCTGCGGCAAATGCTGCGCAAACTGCACCGCCACCACCGTTCCAACCGCATAAGCAGCGTTCGCCGTCCCGGACGCGAGACTCATCGTCTGCAGACTCATGTGCAGCTGGCGAGCGATCGTCGGCGTGATCGGCCCGATAGCCGCCGAAAGAGCCAAGTAGGGAACCAACGCGAACACGACCATCGCAGCGGCCGCGAAGTACCGATGCGCCAGGGGCCCGCGGCTCATCAAAAGACAACTCCGCCCGCGACATGGGTTGTCCGTTTGTTTGCCATCGCTTGAGCCGTCAACTATACGGCCTCGGTTCGTGAAGCCCCACGACCTCGTTGAAAGAGCTGCCGCACGAAGCGATCGCCAAGCCCGAAGCCCTGCCACTTTCGTCACGCGGGACACTGACTACGTCAACGAGATTGCCTCTCCACTGAAGTCCAGCTTGCAAACAGAAGAGGCCTATGCGGGCCGCTAGGTTCTCGGAGTGAATTCGTCCGGAAACGGAATCGCCCCAGGTGCGCCGATCCGCACCGAGCAGCTGCGCAAGGTGTATGCCGGGCGCAAAGAGCTCGTAGCCGTCGACTCGCTGGATCTCGAGGTGGCCGGCGGTGAGTTTTTCGGCCTCCTGGGCCCGAATGGCGCCGGCAAATCGACGACGATCGGGATGCTGACGACGACTGTCGTTCCTTCGGGCGGCCGCGCCTTCGTCGCCGGGATCGACGTACGAAAGCGTGCGAGCGCAGTGAAGCGACGAATCGGGGTCGTCTCGCAGGCGAACACCCTCGATCGTTCGCTCACCGTCTGGGAGAACCTGTATTACCACGGGCGCTTTTTCGGTGTCTCTCGTCGCGCAGCCCGCCAACGCGCGGACGTGCTTTTACAACAGTTCTCGCTGGCGGAGCGGCACGCAGCCATGGTGTTCGAGCTCTCGGGCGGCCTCGCGCAGCGGCTGATGATCGCGCGGGCGCTCGTGCACAGACCGGACGTGCTGTTCCTGGATGAACCGACATCGGGCATCGATCCGCAGACGCGTATCAACCTCTGGCGGATCCTGGAAGAACTGCATGCAGAGGGTCAGACGATTCTCTTGACAACGCACTACATGGAGGAGGCCGACCGACTCTGCGAACGTGTCGCGATCCTGGATGAAGGAAAGGTGCTCGCCTTGGGCAGTCCCACCGAGCTGAAGCGGACCCTCGGCGCCGACACGGTCATCGCGCTCACGGTTGATGGCGACCCGGAGAATCTCCGTTCCCGGGCAACCGCCATCCGGGGTGTGCGCAGCGTCGAGCTGGACGGACCGATCGTCCGTGTGTTCGCGTCAAGCCCGGAAGGCGTGCTCGCACAACTCGTCGCAGACGCAGCGTCGCTCGGGCTGCCGGTGCGCGATGCGGCCAGCCATCCCCCGAGCCTCGAGACCGTGTTTCTCTCGCTGACGGGCAGGGAGTACCGCGAATGAGCGTACAACTGTCGACCTTCGCGGCGATGCTCGCCCGCGACGTCCGAGTGCTGCGCCGCAACTTCGGCCAGTTTCTCGTGCGCACGATCATGCAACCGCTGATGTTCGTTTTCGTCTTCGCGTACGTATTCCCAAAGATCGGCCAGGGCTTCCGCGGCGGCTCGACCGGCATCTCATTCACAACCGTCCTCGTTCCAGGCCTGATTGCAGTGGCGATCAACTTCCAGGGCATTCAAGCGGTGGCGTTGCCGCTGGTGCAGGAGTTCAGCTTCAGCAAGGAGATCGAGGACCGTGTCCTCGCACCGGTTCCGGTGTGGGCCGTTGGCTTAGAAAAGATCGTCGCCGGGGCCATCCAGTCGCTGCTCGCAGCGGGAACCGTCTTCCCAATCGTCCTCCTCGTGCACGCCCACGGCGCAGCCCCGACCGTGCACATCCATCACGTCCTGATCTTCGCGATCGCCCTCATCTTCTCGTGCCTGCTCGCCGCCGCGCTCGGGCTCTTCATTGGAACGGTGATCGATCCGCGAAAGATCACGCTGCTCTTCGCCGTCGTCGTGATTCCGCTGACGTTTCTCGGCTGCGTCTACTACCCATGGGCGAAGCTCACGCCAATCCTCTGGCTCAAGATCATCGTCCTCGTGAACCCACTCGTCTACATGAGCGAAGGATTACGCACCTCGCTAACCCCGGAGCTGCCGCACATGCCGGTCTGGGCGTTCCTTTTGGCCCTCATCGGTGGATCCCTCGCCCTCACCCTGCTCGCCCTGCGGACCTTCAGCCGCCGAGTCCTCTCTTGATCAATCCTGAGCGACGACTCGCTCGAGCGTCTGATCGACTCGTCAACAAAGTCTCATCGACTCGTCGAGACCGTGACCACGGCGTGACCACGGGCACCGGGCCGCGCCGCAAACCTAGAGCCGACGCGGGGACTCGAACCCCGGACCCCTTCATTACGAGTGAAGTGCTCTACCAGCTGAGCTACGTCGGCGGGCCGCGCTCAGTGTAGCTTCGGGTTGTTCAGGAAAGCTCGGCGGCGACCTGTACGAAGAGCGCCTCGAGCGCGAGCTGCGGCGCCAGGTTGAACTCCTCGAGCGCCCGCCACGTCTCGCGCACCGATTCCGCCGCGCGCTCCGCGCCCACGAGCCGCTCGCGCGTCGCATCCTCTTCGAGCAGCGCAAGCTTGTCGAGATGAATCGCCGCACTCCCCGCGCCGACCGCCACCGCAACGAGGTCGCGGTACCACGCGCCGAGCTCCTCGAGCTGCGCGAGCAGCTCCTCGCGCTCTGCGCCGCGCGCGGCACGCCGCACACGCGTCTCTGCTTCGCGCGCGGGCAGATCGAGCTCCGCGATCCGCGCCTCTTCGAGCTCACGCGCCTCCCCCGCGCGCGCTTGCGCGTTCTCGATCAGCGCGCCCGCCGCGGCGCCCGCGTCGAACACCGGCTCGCGATACACCGCACGCGCCTGCTCGATCACCGCGTCGCGCCGCCTCGCAGCCGCCGGATCGAGCAGCCGCTCGAGCCGATCCATTCGACCCCCCGACGCGCGCGCGAGTGCGGCGCGCTCCGCATCGGCGAGCTCCGGCGCCCGCGCGTCGACGAGCTCCCGCATCGCACGTTCCGACAGCCGGCGGAACGGCACCAGCTGGCAGCGGGAACGGAGCGTCTCGGGCAGTGAGCCGAGATCGTCGGCGACAAGCACGATTACCGCATACGGGGGCGGCTCCTCGATGTCCTTGAGAAGCGCATCCGCCGCGTCTTCGTTCATCAAGTGCGCGTGGTGCACGAGATAGACGCGCCGGTCCGCCTCGAACGGCCGCATGTGCAAGTCGCGGCGCAGCTCGCGAATCGCGTCGATGCGAATCATCTCGCCGAGCGCGTCGAGCTCGTACAGATCGGGGTGAAACTCGCGCGACGTGTCGAGCAGCGCACGCGCGAACGTCCGCGCGATCTCGCGCTTCCCCACACCCGGCGGTCCGTGGAAGAGATATGCGTGCGCAGGCCCCTCCCGCAATGCGGAGTCGAGCAGTCGCGCAGCGTCGTGGTGCTCAGAGAAGCGGGCGAACGTGCTCACGAACCTCCTCGGCGATCTCTTCGGGCGTTCTCGATCCGTCGATCAGCACGATTCTCTCCGGCTCGGCCGTCCCGAGCGCGCGATACCCGTCGGCGACCCGTCGCATGAACTCGTCGCCCTCGCGCTCGATCCGGTCGGGAGCGCCGCCGGCGCGGCGCCGAGCCTCTTCGGGGTCGATGACCACCACGAACGTACGGTCGGGCAGCAGCCCGCCGGTGACGAGCAGGCTGAGGTCGCGCACCGCTTCCGCGCCGAGCCCGCGCGCGCCGCCCTGGTAGGCGACCGACGAGTCGAGGTAGCGGTCGCAGACGACGTCCTCGCCGCGCTCGAGCGCGGGCCTAATCACGAGCGCCGCGTTGTCCGCACGCGCAGCAGCGTAGAGCGCAGCCTCGGCCCACGGCGACATGTCGCCACGATGCAGCACCAGCTCACGCACGCTCTCTGCGAGCTCCGTGCCGCCCGGCTCCCTCGACATCGTCACCGTGCGGCCGTGCCCGCGCAGCCAGGTCGCCAGCAGCTCGGCCTGCGTGCTCTTTCCCGACCAGTCGACTCCTTCAAAGGTCACGAACATCCGGCGCCTAATGTACGACGCGGGTCATGCAGGCGGTGGTGACAGGCGGAGCGGGCTTCGTCGGCTCGAATCTGGTGGACGCGCTCCTCGAGCGCGGCGACGACGTGACCGTCGTCGACAACTTCGCCTCCGGCAAGCGCGAGAACCTGAACGCAGCCGCCACGCTCCTCGAGCACGATATCCGCGAGCCGTTCTCGGTCGACGCCGACGTGGTATTCCACCTAGCCGCGCAAGCCGACGTGCAGACGTCGATGAAGCGCCCGGACTTCGACACCGCCGTGAACGTCGTCGGCACCGTGAACGTGCTCGCTGCTGCAGGTGACGCGCAGGTGATCTTCGCGTCCTCGGGCGGAGCCGGCTACGGCGAATGCCCCGTTCCCGCAACTGAAGAGGCGCCGTTCCTGCCGCTCTCGCCGTACGGGATCGCGAAGAAGTGCGGCGAGGAGTACCTCGCCGGCTGGAACCGCATCCACGGCACCGCGCACGTCGCGCTTCGCTTCGCGAACATCTACGGCGAGCGCCAGGACGCCGGCCTCGAGGGCGGCGTCGTCGCGATCTTCCTCGAGCGCATGGCGCGCGGCGACGAGACGGTGATCTTCGGCGACGGAGAGCAGCGCCGCGACTTCGTCTACGTCGGCGACGTCGTCCGGTCGATGCTGGCCGCCGTCGGGCGAAGCGGCGGCCCGTACAACATCGGAACCGGCGAGGCGACATCGGTGAACGAGCTGCACGCGGCGTGCCGGCGAGTCGCAGGCGATGCCGCCGAGCCTCGCTACGAGGCGGCGCGCCTCGGCGACGTGCTCCGTTCCGTGATCGACCCTGGACTCGCCGGACGCGAGCTCGGCTGGCATGCCGAGACGAGCCTCGACGAGGGCCTTGCCCGCACCTGGGCCTGGACGAAGGAAGCCGCGGGCGCGTAGCGAACCCGGAGCGGCGTGGACGCTCCGCTCACACCCGACGAGCTGATCAGGCCGTGGCGCACGGCAACCGTCGTCGCGAGCCTCGTCGCCGCGCTCGAGCTCGTGCTGCTCGTCGGCGCTGCGGTGCTGCTTCTCGCCAAGCCACTCGCGCACGCCGTGCAGCACCACGCCGAAGCGTCGGCGCTCGGCGCGACGCCTGCGGCGACGAAGCCCGCAATCGTTCACAAACACGTGAAGCTCGCCCCGCCCAAGCTCTCGCGGCACAAGACGCACGTCTTCGTCTTCAACGGCAACGGCCGGCAAGGCGCCGCGTCAGCCGCCGCATCGCGGCTGATCTCGCTGGGCTACCGCGTACCCGGGACCGCGAACGCCGAGCGTCAGAACTACGCGAACACGGTGATCATGTATCGCCGCGGCTTCGCGGCCGAGGGCAGGCGCCTCGCGCACGACATGCAGGTGAAGGTCGTCGGCCCTCTCGACGGCCTCTCGTCGAGCGCGTTGCACGGCGCGCAGCTCGTCGTCGTGCTCGGCGCGCGTTAACCGGCGATTTACCGCATCGGCCTACGGTTTCGCCGTGGGTCGCGTTCTCCTCGCAATCACCTTCGCGCTGGTACTCGCGCCGGCCGGTTTGGCGACGCAGCCTGCGCCGGTGAAGGCGAGCCCCGGGCACGGCGTCGAGCTGTGCCCGAGCCCGCTGGGCCTGCAGGCTTTCACCGCGACCACGAGGAAGCTGGCCGTGCGCGCGGCAGCGACATATGGGCGCGAGGATCTCGCGTCGGACTTGCGCAACTCCGACCGAAGCTGGTGGCCGCACGTTCGACGGCTGTGGAGCAGTTCCCCGACGGCACGCGCAAAGGACGTCGTGCTCGGCTCTGAGCCCGCGGCGACGAGCGGTTTCCAGGTCTTCCTGCGGCCGGCGTGCGGCGCGACGACGGTGGAGCGCTCCCTGATGGTCACGGTCGGCCCGTCGCAGTCTGGAGCAGGTCCGCACTGCGACGCGTGCAACGTGCACCTCTTCTATGTGACCCGAGCCGCGCGCCCGCTGCTCTGGTTCGTCTATTAGCAGCGATACTGCCGGTGGTTCACGCGTTTGAGCGCGGCGTTGTAGATGTCGCCGCCGTCGCCGAGCGCATTCTGGTTCAGCTCGGTGTACGGCAGCAGGTAGTCGTAGGCGAGGTAGGGACAGTGCTGCTCCCACGCGTACTTGCCGGCGAAGTACCAAGCGTCCGGGTTGTGCGGCTGCCGCTTCACGGCGGCGACGTATTCGTCGAACGCCTGCTGCGTCTTCCCGCTCGCATCGAGGGCGGAGGCTTTCGCCCAGTACGGATCGAGCAGCAGCGGGTCGAGCGAGTGTGCACGATTCGCAAGCGTGATCGCGTGACTCGACGATGCGGTGAACAACGCGTCGTTCGCCCAGCGGCGCGCGAGCCACGGTGAGAAGAACGCACCCGCGAGCAAGATCGCAACGCCGGTCGCCGGTAGGAGCACATTGGCGCTCAGGCGCCGCTCGCCGGGGCGACCGGCGACCGCGCCGGCGGCGACGAACGCCGGGATCGCAACGGCGGCGAAGTCCCAGTCGATGTCGACGAGCGAGTGGATGAGAAACGCAGGCAGGAGCAGCGCGAGCGCGAGCTCGTGTCCGCGCCGTCCGATGCCGCGCCGGAGCAGCACCGCCATCGCGACGACGAGCAACACGAGCCCGACGACACCGAGCTCGGCGAGGAACTGCAGGGGCAGGTCGTGCGGCTCGATCGTGAAGTCGAGATAGCTCTTGCGATAGAGCAGGTTGAGCAGGTTGAACGAACCGGCGCCGGTCCCCGCAAGCACGTGATGCGTGAAGCCATGCCAGGCCTCCTTCCACCACGTGAAGCGGAAGTTCGAGCTCGTCGACGCGAAACGCCCGCCCCCGTTACCCACGGTGCCCGACCCGACGCCGCGAACGAGCACGACGATCCCGGCGGCGATCGCGGCGCAGACGGCTGCTGCGCCGATCCAGCGAACGACGCGAACGTTGCGCAGGAGAGCGCGGTTCTCGAGCGCGAGCGCAACCGCCGCGCCGGCGACGAGCACGATGCCGAACACGAGCCCGTCGCGCCAGCGAACGTGCGTCGACTGGCCGTTCTTCGTGATGCCCGGCAGCGCGAACGCGATCCCGACGACCACGGCGGCCGGGATGGCCGCCGCGATCAGACAGGCAGCTCCCTCGAGCCGATCGTCGGAGAGGAGAAACCATGCGGCGAGCACGACGACCGCGGTGATGACGCCGCCGCGCGAGTACGTGAGCAATAGCGCGACGAGCGCCGCGTACGCGAGGAGCACGCCGAAGCGCTTGCGAAAGACGAGCGCGAGCAGGAGCCCGAAGTCGGCCGCGAGCGCGAGCTGGTTCCAGAGCCCGATCGGGCCGCGGAGCCGTGTGACGTCGGGGCCGCCGTAGTCGTAGAGAGAAGGAAGAACCTTGCCGAGCAGGGACCACACGATCACCGCACCGAGCAGCAACGCGAGCCCCGCGGCGAGCGCGCGCGTGCGTGCCGCCGCCCACAATCCGAGCAGCGCGGCGAGCGCGTACACCGTCGTGCGGTTCGCGTAGTCCCAGGAGCGATCGGGAAGCCACGACCACGCGATGGAAACCGCACACCAAGCCGCGAGCACCGCGAGCGGTACGACCGAGAGCGCTCCGCCGGGCAACCCGCGCACCGCGAGCAACACGAGGATGGAGAGCAGTGCCAGCCCGCCGAGCCACGAGATCGAGCCGTCGGCGGGGCCGCCTCCGAAGAACAACGCGAGCCCCACGAGGAGCAGTGGAGCGGCGAGCGACAGTTCGCGGACCGCCCGCATCTCGGGCGACGCTAGCATCCTGCCCCGACCGCACCCTCGGCCGCACACAGAAGCCTTACAGGCACGCCATAGCCTCGTCAGGCGTGTGCGACAGAATCCCCCGTTGATCCTTTCCGACAAAAGTCACCGGACGCTCTTCCCGAAGTCACTCGCGTGCGCGCTGCTCGTCATTGCGGCGCTCGTCGCCGCCGTCGCGCGGCCCGCCGTGGCGAACGCCTCGACTCCCTGCTGGAAGACGCTCCTGACCGACTGGTACGACGGCCGGATCGACAACACGTATCCGCTGCACTGCTACCAGGACGCGCTCAAGCATCTCCCCGCCGACATCCGGACCTACTCGAGCGCCCACGATGACATCTTGCGTGCGCTGCAGAGCGCGAAGGCGAAGCTCCGCCAGCAGGGTCACGCCGTGACGCCGTCGACGCCGATCGTCCCGCAGAAGACGAGCACGACGAAACCGGTAACGCCGAAGCCCGGGAAGCGCTCACAGACGACGACCACAACGCCGATCGCGCCGAGCCCCGGCCGCGACGACGGCAAGGGGCTGAACCATCTCGCGAACACGCTCAACCCGTCGAGCCCGTCGTCGCTGCCACTACCGCTGCTCGTGCTCGGCGGCCTCGCGATCCTGCTCGTCGCGGCGGGCGTCGCGGGGATGCTCGTGAAGCGCGCGCAGGGCCGTAAGCCGGGCGCCTGAGAGCAGTTTTCCGCCCGTTTCCGGGCGGTGCCCGACGGGTAAAATGTGTCGTCCGGGCCGCGCTCTAGGGTCCCTCTCCCTTCAGAAACGGCACACGATTCGCACGCGCGGCCCGTCGTCCGCGCGGAGGAGGCGAGAATGGCATCCGTAGAGCAGGAAAGCGCTGTCCAGATCCACCCGGACGAGCTCGTGAACAGTGTCCTCGACGAGGATGCCAGCCTCGCGGTTCGCCGCCACTTCACGATCGAGGGACGCGATCCCTTCGGTGAGATCGAGTGGGAGACACGCGACGCGCAGATCCCGGGCAAGAACGGCCCGGCGTTCGAGCAGCGCGGCGTCGAGTTCCCGAAGTTCTGGTCGCAGACCGCAACGAACATCGTCGCGCAGAAGTACTTCCGCGGCCGCATGTCGAGCCCGGAGCGGGAGAAGAGCGTCAAGCAGATGATCGGCCGCATCGTCGACACGGTGTCGACGTGGGGCCGCGACGGCGGCTACTTCGCAGACGAGGACGAGGCGAAGACGTTCGAGGACGAGCTTAAGGCGATCCTCGTGAACCAACTCGCAGCCTTCAACTCGCCGGTGTGGTTCAACGTCGGCTTCGAGGAGCGCCCGCAATGCAGCGCCTGCTTCATCCTCTCGATCGACGACTCGATGGACTCGATCCTCGACTGGATCCGGCGCGAGGGGATCATCTTTCGCGGCGGCTCGGGCTCGGGCGTCAACCTGTCGAAGCTCCGCTCCTCGAAGGAGCAGCTCTCGAAGGGCGGCTATGCATCGGGCCCCGTGTCGTTCATGCGCGGCGCCGACGCGTCGGCGGGCACGATCAAGTCGGGCGGCAAGACGCGCCGCGCGGCGAAGATGGTCGTCCTCGACGTCGACCACCCCGACATCACCGAGTTCATCTGGTGCAAGGCGCACGAGGAGGAGAAGGCGCGCGTCCTCGAGGCGGCCGGCTACGACATGTCGCTCGACTCGCCCGACTGGGCGTCGATCCAGTACCAGAACGCGAACAACTCGGTGCGCGTCTCCGACTCGTTCATGGAGGCCGTCGAGTCGGACGCCGACTGGAACCTCACCGCGCGCACCGACGGCAGCGTCGTCGAGACGATGAAGGCGCGCAAGTTGCTGCACGACATCGCCGAGGCCGCGTGGCGCTGCGCCGATCCGGGCGTGCAGTACGACACGACGATCAACGCGTGGCACACGCTGCCGAACACCGGGCGGATCAACGCGTCTAACCCCTGTTCCGAGTACATGTCGATCGACGACTCCGCATGCAACCTCGCGTCGCTGAACCTGATGAAGTTCCGCCGGGAGGACGGCGAGCTCGACGTCGAGGCGTTCGAGCACGCGTGCGACGTCGTCTTCCTCGCGCAGGAGATCCTCGTCGGCAACTCGTCGTACCCGACGCCGGAGATCGAGCGCAACGCGAAGGCGTACCGCCAGCTCGGGCTCGGCTACGCGAATCTTGGCGCTCTGCTGATGGCGCGCGGGCTCGCGTACGACTCCGACGAGGGCCGCGCATACGCTGCCGCGATCACAGCGCTGATGACGGGTCGCGCGTATCGCAAGTCGGCGGAGATCGCGAAGCGCATGGGCCCATTCGCCGGTTACCGGCCGAACGCGGCGGCGATGGTGGGCGTGATCGCGAAGCACCGGGCGGCGGTTGGCAACATCGCGCACTCGGAGACGGTTCCGGCCGATCTGCTCGGCGCTGCACGCAAGGCGTGGGACGACGCGCTCGATCTCGGTGAGGTCTACGGCTTCCGCAACGCGCAGTCCACGGTGCTCGCGCCGACCGGGACGATCAGCTTCATGATGGATTGCGACACGACTGGTGTCGAGCCCGACTTCTCGCTCGTCAAGTCGAAGAAGCTCGTCGGCGGCGGCGAGATCACGATCGTCAACAAGACGGTCCCGCTCGGCCTGGAGAAGCTCGGCTACGCGCCGAACGAGGTCGACGAGATCGTCGCGTACATCGACGAGCGAAACAGTGTCGTCGGCGCGCCCTATGTGAAGAGCGAGCACTACCCCGTGTTCGATTGCGCAGTCGGCGAGCGCGCGATCCACTACCGCGGCCACGTGAAGATGATGGGCGCGATCCAGCCGTTCATCTCCGGCGCGATCTCGAAGACCGTGAACCTGCCGGAAACGGCGACCATCGACGACGTCGCACAGCTCTACCAGGAGGCGTGGCAGCTCGGCGTAAAGGCGATCGCGATCTACCGCGACAACTGCAAGGTCGCGCAGCCGCTCTCCGGCAAGGGCGACAAGAGCCAGCAGCTGCTTGCACCCGCGGGCGTCGGAACCGCACCGAAGCGGCGTCGTCTACCCGAGGACCGCACCGAGGTCGGGCGCAAGTTCCGCGTCGGCGAGTACGAGGGATACATCCACGTCGGCCTGCACGACGACGGGACACCCGGCGACATTTTCGTCGACATCGCGAAGGACGGCACGACGATGGCCGGCCTGATGAACTCGCTGATGATCGCGGTCTCGATGGGCCTGCAGTACGGCGTCCCGCCCGAGGTGTACGTCTCGAAGCTCTCGCACCTGCGCTTCGAGCCGTCGGGCCCCACGAACGACGCCGACATCCGCACTGCGAAGTCGATCGTCGACTACATCTTCCGCTGGTTCGGCAAGAAGTTCCTCGACGTCGACCAGCAGGAGGAGGCGGGCATCCTGTC
>DASRGQ010000086.1:0-43028 GCA_035650975.1 Gaiellaceae bacterium | reverse complement strand
CAGGTCGCGCTGGATCGCCGGCAGCGCGACCTGCACGACCGTCGAGTCGACGAAGACGATTACCGACCCGAGGATGCACGCCACGAGGACGAGGCGGTTGCGCGTTTCCGGCGACAGGGAGTCGATACTCGCAGGACCGGGCCGGGTGGCGAAAACGCCGGGTTACTAGTAGTTGGCGCGCGTCGAGCGGGGCAGCCGGGGGAGACGCCCGAGGATTGGTCGGTCATGTGCTCACTTCGCCCGCATGCCGTCGGGCGGCCGACGTCGCCCGGCGCGCTCGCCTCCGACCTCGAGCTCTCATCGGGCGCGATGACGAGCCGCCTCGACCGACTGGAGAAGCTCGGTCGCATCCGGCGGCTGCGTGCGGACGCTGATGCTCGCCTTCGAGGCGCGCGAGCGCACCGCCGGCGTCAAGTCGAAAGCGTCCTAGCGCCGGCCGGTGCGGAGGCCCGCATCGCCCGAGCGCGGCCCGAGCGCATGGAACGGCTCGGGCTTGCGCTCTCCCTCGACGCAGTCCGCGATGTAGTCACCGAGCGCCGGCCCGTGCTTGAAACCGTGCCCCGACCCGCCGCCGGCGAGCCACCACGACGGATGCTCCGGGTGCCGGCCGACGACGAAATGCGTGTCGGGCGAGAGGTCGTATTGGCAGACGCGCGACCCGATCACGGGCGCGCCGGCGAGAGCGGGGAACCGCGCGGCCACGTAGTTGCGTGCGTCTTGCAGCCGGGACGGCAGCGCGATCCGGTCGAGCGTATCGGGGTCGACGGGGTCGCTCGGGAAGTCGGGCGCGACCTTGACGCCGAGCCCCGCGACATCGCCGTGCCCGTAGAAGCCTGCGTCGTAGTCGACGAATCCGGGCGTTCCGGTCCAGCCGGCGTCGGCGCCGAGGAAGAAGACGTCGCGGCGTTCGACGACGACGGGAACGAGCGCGGGGAAGAGGGCGGGAAGCCACGCCCCGCAGGCCCAGACGACGACGTCGGCCTTCGGCTGCTCCTCGGGTGTCAGTCGGCGCGCCTCGCGCAGCACGCCGCGCCGCTCGCCGTCCTCGACGAGGAGCTGTGTGGCTCGGCGCGCGTGCAGCACGCCTGCGTCCGGCTCGAACAGGACGGCGTGCAGATCGTCGACCGTAAGTGTCGGGTAGAGCGTGCGCGCATCGTCGGGCGTGAGCCAGTCGAACGGCACGCCGTGCCGCTCGAGCGAAGCGACGCTGCGCGCTTCGAAGCCCTCGGCGCGCCGCGCGAACCAGGCGAGCCCCACCGGCTCCCAGATGCGCGTCCCGGTCTCCTCCTGCAGCTCGAGCCAGCCGCTGCGTGCCCGCCATGCGAGCTCGGTGTACCAGTCCGCCTCTCCGTGGGCCGCGCGCAGCAGGCGCGTGTCGCCACCGGACGCCGAGCGGACGGTGCCGGGCGCGTACTGCTCGACGAGCGTCACGCGCCAGCCGCGCGCCGCAAGTGCGCGCGCCACCGCGGCACCGGTGACGCCCGCGCCGGCGACGACGGCGCTTCCGCTCACGATCGGTCGAGGCCCGCGCGCAGGTCGCCCACGAGCTCGGCCAGCGCGGCCTCGCCTCGCTCGGCAGCAGCAACGGCGGCGGAGCCGACGACGACGCCGTCCACGAGCTCTGCCGCGGCGCGCGCGTGCTCGCCGGTCGAGATACCGAAGCCGGCGTAGAGCGGCACCTCCGTCAGCGCGCGAGTGCGCTCGGCGAGCGGCGCGAGCGTGGGGGCGAGCTCGGCGCGCGCGCCGGTCGTGCCCGTCACCGTGACGAGGTACAGCCAGCCGTCCGTCGCGTCGGCTGCAAGCCGCAGGCGCTCGTCGGTGGACGTCGGGGCGACGAGCTGCACCCGGCGAACCTCCGGCCGCACGTCGACGGGGAGGTCGGGAACGATCAGCGACGACGCGCCTGCGGAGCGGGCGTCGCGCTCGAGCTTTGCCCAGCCGTAGGCGTCGAAGATCGAGGCGTACGTCATGGGGACGAGCGGCACGTCGACGAGCGCGCGCGTCTCTGCGAGCATCTCGAGGCAGCGCGCCGTGCGCATCCCGGCCGCGAGCGCGCGCTCACCCGCGCGGCGGATCACCGGCCCGTCCGCGAGCGGGTCGGAGAATGGGAAGCCGAGCTCGATCACGTCCGCGCCCGCGGCGACGGCCGCACGCGCGAGCTGCGGCGTCTCCGGCATCGCCATCAGGTAGACGACGAGCGTCTTCATCGTTCATGGCGCAGGACCTCTGCGAGGTCCTTGTCGCCGCGGCCGGAGAGACACACGAGCACGAGCTCGGCACCGCAGTCGAGCGCGCGCGCAAGTGCATGCGACGACTCGAGCGCCGGCACGATTCCCTCCGTCTCGCACAGGCGATGGAACGCGGCCAGCGCCTCGTCGTCGGTGCACGGGACGTACTCCGCGCGGCCCCGGTCGCGCAACCAGGCGTGCTCGGGGCCGACGCCGGGATAGTCGAGCCCCGCCGAGATCGAGTGCGCGTCTGCGATCTGCCCGTCTTCGTCCGCGAGCAGCGACGACCGTGCGCCGTGCAGCACTCCCCCGCGGCCCGTGCCGAGCGAGGCAGCGCCTGCCGCCTCGACGCCGAGCAGGCGAACGCCCTCGTCCCCGATGAAGTCGTAGAACATGCCGATCGCGTTCGAGCCGCCGCCGACGCACGCGACGACGACCTCCGGCAGGCGGCCTTCCGCGGCGAGGATCTGCTCGCGTGCCTCGCGGCCGATCACCCGCTGGAGCTCGCGCACGAGCTCCGGGTACGGCGCGGGCCCGACGCACGAGCCGATCACGTAGTGCGTCGTCTCGACGTTCGCGATCCAGTCGCGGATCGCCTCGCTCGTCGCCTCCTTCAAGGTGCGCGTGCCGAACTCGACGGGTCGCACCTCCGCACCGAGCAGCCGCATGCGCTCGACGTTGGGCGCCTGGCGGCGGATGTCCTCGCTGCCCATGTACACGACGCACTCGAGCCCCGCGCGCGCACACACCGTTGCGGTCGCGACGCCGTGCTGGCCCGCGCCGGTCTCCGCGATGATCCGCGTCTTGCCGAGGCGCTGCGCGATCAGCACCTGGCCGAGCGCGTTGTTCAGCTTGTGTGCGCCGGTGTGCATCAGATCCTCGCGCTTCAGGTACATGCGCTGGTCCGGCGCGAAGCGCTCGACGCGCGTGATCGGGGTCGGCCTGCCCGCGTACGACTCCTGCAACGCGCGCAGCTCGGCTCGAAACGCCTCATCGTCGCGCAGCGAAGACCACGCGGCCTCGAGCTCGTCGAGCGCGGGGATCAGCGTCTCCGGGACGTAGCGCCCGCCGTACTCGCCGAACTCCCTGACGACAGTCATCCGTTCGCCGCCTGCACCCACGCGCGCACCGCGTCGTGGTCCTTGATCCCCGGCTCGCGCTCGGTGGAGCGCGCAGAGTCCACCGCCCACGGGCGGACCGCCGCCACCGCGGCGCGCACATTGCCGGCATCGAGGCCGCCGGCGAGCATCACGCGCCCCTCCGTGGCGCGCGCGCGCTCGAGATGCGTGTCGTCGCCCTCGAGCCACGGCAAGTCGACGACGGTGCCGACGCGCTCTTCGCCGTGTACGAGCATCGCATCGCGCGAGCGATGCCCGTCCTCCAGTGCATAGATCTGCATCAGGTCGGCTTCCGTCCCCTCGGGCTCGCCGACGAACACCGCGACGCGCAAGACCGACCGCGGCGCGTCGAGCACCGCCTCGGCACGGCGGGGGCTCGTGTCGGAGAGGATGAAGCCGACGAGGTCCGCGCCGGCCTCGATCGCAGCGTCGACGTCGTCCTGGCGCGTGAGGCCGCACACCTTGACGAGCGGGCGGTGCAGCAGGTCGGCGAGCTTCGCGCCCGGATCGGCGGCGCGCATCAGCGTCGAGCCGACGAGCACGGCCCCCGCGCCGGCGAGCTCGGCTGCCGCCGCCTGTGCGCGCGTCTCGATGCCGCTCTCGGCGATCACGATGCGATCGCGGGGCGCACGCGCGACGAGCTCGAGCTGGCCCGCTCGGTCGATCGCGAAGGTCGAGAGGTCGCGCGCGTTGACGCCGACGACGGGTGCGTCGAGCACCGCCGCGCGTGCGAGCTCGCCGGCGTCGTGCGCCTCGACCAGCGTGTCGAGGCCGAGCGCGCGAGCGACCGCGAGCAGCTCCGCGCACTGCGCATCGTCCAGGTCACGCAGGAGGAGCAGCGCCGCGTCCGCCCCCGCGTCGCGCGCCTGGCGCAGGTGCGCCGCCGTCGAGAAGAACCCCTTGGCGAGGAGCGGCAGCGACGAGGCAGCACGCGCGGCGCGCAGGTCGTCCCACGAGCCGCCGAACCGCTCGTCGACGAGCACCGACATCGCGCGCGCGCCGGCGGCCTGGTACGCACGGGCGACGGCCCTGACGTCGCCGCCGGGTCGCAGGTCACCGGCCGAGGGCGACCGTCGCTTGAACTCCGCGATCGCGCCGAACCCCGGCGCCGCGAGCGCTTCGCGAAACCTCACGCCGACACCGCCTTCGAGAACGCGATCAGCTCGTCGAGCCGCGCGGCCGCGGCGCCGGACTCGAGCGCGGCACGCGCCAGCTCGAGGCCTTCGCGCAGGTCTGCGGCGTGGCCGCCGGCGGCGATCGCTCCCGCTGCGTTCAGGAGGATCGCCGAGCGCCGCCCGCCGTTTGCGCCGTGGAACACCTCGCGGATCCGCTGCGCGTTTTCCGCAGGAGTGCCGCCGCGCAGCTCCTTGGGGTCGCAGCGGGCGATGCCGAGGTCGAGCGGATCGGTCTCGCGCCGAGTCACCGTGCCGTCGTGCACCTCGCAGACCAGGTTGGGACCGGCGGGCGAGAGCTCGTCGATGCCGCCTGCGCCGTGGACGACGAACGCCCGTCGCGCGTCGAGCTGCGCGAGCACGTCTGCGATCACCGGCACGAGCGCCGACGAGTACACGCCGACGACCTGAGCGCGCGCGCCGGCGGGGTTCGTGAGCGGGCCGAGCACGTTGAAGACGGTACGGGCCGCGAGCTCGTGGCGCACGGGGCCGGCGTGCTTCATCGCGGGATGGTGAACCGGCGCGAACATGAAGCCGAAGCCGAGCGAGTCGATGGAGTCCGCGATGCGCTCGCAGGGCAGGTCGAGCTCGAAGCCGAGTGCCTCGAGAACGTCGGCGCTCCCGGACTGCGAGGACACGGATCGATTCCCGTGCTTCGCGACGCCGGCGCCCGCCGCGGCCGCGACGAGCGCGGCGGCGGTCGAGATGTTGAACGTCTTGCCGCCGTCCCCGCCCGTCCCCGCGGTGTCGACGAGATCGTCGCGCTTCGGCTGCACCGGGATCACGTGGGCACGCATCGCCTCGGCCGCTCCCGCGATCTCGGCGGACGTCTCGCCCTTCAGCCGGAGCGCGACGAGGAAGCCGGCGATCTGCGCAGGCGTGGCGTCGCCCGACATGATCGCGTCCATCACGCGGCGCGTCTCCTCGCGGCTCAGGTCCTTTCCGTCGAGCAGCTGTGCGAGCGCGTCCTGGATCACCGTCGTCCCTCGAGGAAGTTCTTCGCGATGTCGCGCCCGTGCGGAGTCAGCACCGACTCGGGATGGAACTGTACGCCGTCGACGGGCAGCTCGACGTGCCGGATCGCCATCACCTCGCCGTCGGGTGCGGTTGCAGACACCTCGAACGCGTCGGGCACCGACGTCGCCGCGAGCGAGTGGTAGCGGCCGGCGGGGAAGGCCTCGGGCAGGCCACGAAAGATTCCCCGGCCGTCGTGGCTCACGGTCGTCGCCTTGCCGTGGACGAGCTCGCGCGCCCGGCCGACCGTACCGCCGTGCAGCACCACGAGCGCCTGGTGTCCGAGGCACACGCCGAGCGTCGCGACGCGTGACGAGAGACGCTCGAGCACCGCGAGCGACATGCCGGCCTCCTCGGGGCGGCCGGGGCCGGGGGAGACGACGAGGTGCGACGCGCCGAGGCGCTCGGCGTCGTCCGGCGTCACCTCGTCGTTGCGCCGGACCACGACCTCCGCGCCGAGCTCGCCGAACAGGTGCACGAGGTTGTAGGTGAACGAGTCGTAGTTGTCGATCATCAAAACGCGGGGAGGGGTCACGCCCGCGCCTCCGCGAGATCGAGCGCCGCCTCCAGCGCGGCAAGCTTGCGCAGACATTCCTCGTGCTCGGAGGCCGGGTCGCTCTCGGCGACGATGCCTGCGCCCGCCTGCAGCAGCGCAAGGCCTTCGTGCAGGACGATCGTGCGGATCGCGATGCAGGCGTCAAGCGGCCCGCCCGGGATCGAGTAGAGCACCGCGCCCGCATACGGCCCGCGGCGGTAGCCCTCGAGCTCGGAGACGATTTGCATCGCGCGCACTTTCGGCGCGCCGGAGACCGTGCCCGCTGGGAACGTTGCGCGCAGGAGGTCGAACGACGAGACGTCCGGCGCGAGCTCACCGGCAACCTCCGAGACGAGGTGCGTGATGTGCGAGAAGCGCTCCGCCTCGAGGAATCGCTCGACGGTCACCGTGCCCGGCGTGCAGACGCGCGAGAGGTCGTTGCGGCCGAGGTCGACGAGCATGATGTGCTCCGCGCGGTCCTTCTCGGACGCGAGCAGCCGCTCCTCGTCGTCCGTGCCCGGGTGGGTCGAGCCGGCGATCGGGTTGACGGACGCGCGCGACCCCTCACGCTTCACGAGCGTCTCGGGAGACGAGCCGACGAGCGCGACCCCGTCGAGCTCGAGCAGGAAGAGGTACGGCGAGGGGTTGATGCGGCGCAGTGCACGGTAGAGCGCAACTGCCGAGGCGTCCGTCGCTCGTCGCGCGCGCTGCGAGAGCACGATCTGGAAGGCATCGCCCCGCCGGATGTGCTCCTTGCAGGTCTCGACGTTCCGCATGTACGTCGCGGCGTCCGGGCTGCGCTCGGTCACGCCGCGCCGGCCACCGCGCGGCGGCGGCTCCGGCACCGCGCCGCCGAGCAGCTCGGCGACGGACTCGACGTCGCCGGCGACGACCTCGGCCGAGCCGAGGACGTGGTCGAAGCGAACGAGCACGTCGGCGACGACGAACATGCTCTCCGGGAGCCCGTCGCCGGCGTCGGGCAGCGGCACGGTCGGCTCGAGGGCCGCGACGTGGTCGTAGGCGAGGTAGCCGACGACTGGCTTGCTCGACGCTTCGGCGTCCGCGAGCCCGACGAGCCGGTTGCCGCAGCCGACGAGTGAATGGCGGCCCAGGCGGCCGCGCTCGACGGACTCGAGCAGGAAGGCGCCGCGGCCGTGCGCGCGCAGGTGGAGGTAGGCCCCGAGCGGGGTGACGAGATCGGTGTCGACGGCTGCTGTCATCGGAAACGAAAGACGACCCTTTCGGGTCGTCGCGGATCGAGCGGTGCGGGGTGTCTCGGCGCGTCCTACGCGCGCAGGCTCCCGCCCCGCTCGCGGCACCACGCCCACCGCGTGAGGGACGGAGAGGTCATCTGTCAGTGAGGGTAGGCGCTCCTGCTTCAATGCGCAAGCCGTGGCCGCGCCCGAGCTCCTGACGCAGCTCCTGACCGCCTGTGGGCCGTCGGGCCGCGAGGAAGAGCCCGCGCGCGTCTGGCGGGAGGCGGCGTCGGCGTTCGCCGAGGTGACCTCCGACACGCTTGGCACGTCCTTTGCGCGCGTGCATGCGGGCGACGGTGCGATCACGCTCGCAGTCGTCGGTCACATCGACGAGATCGGCGTTGCGATCACGAACATCGAGGACAACGGCCTGCTCTCGTTCACGCTCGTCGGCGGCATGGCGCCGGAGACGCTGCACGGCCAGCGGCTGACAGTGCTCGGACACGACGGCCGTATCCCCGGTGTGCTGTCGCGCAAGCGCCTCGCGCCGGAGCAGATTCGCGACCGGCCGCGGCTCGAGCTCACCGACCTGCACATCGACATCGGCGCGAAGAGCCGCGAAGACGCGGAGCGCCTCGTACGCGTGGGCGACACCGCGGTGTGGGCGGGGCCGCCGGTCGACTTTCCGAACGGGCGCCTCGTCTCGAAGTCGCTCGACAACCGGCTCGGTGCGTACATCGCGCTCGAGTCGGCCCGCCGCGTCGCGGAGGCCGGCAACGCGAAGGCCGACATCGTTGCGGTCGCAGCCGTGCAGGAGGAGGTCGGCCTCTACGGTGCGCGCGCGGCGGCGTACGGGCTCGACCCGCAGGTCGCGATCGCCGTCGACGTCACGCCCTCGACCGACTATCCCGGCGGGGACGCGCGCCGCGCAGGGCGGATCGAGCTCGGCATGGGAGCGATGATCGCGCGCGGTCCAACGCTCAACACCCACGTCACCGACTTGCTCGCCGACGTGGCGGAGCGCAACGGAATCGCGCACGCGTTCGAGGTCTACTCGCGCACCACCTCGACCGACGCGGACGAGCTCCACTTGAGCCGTGCCGGGATCCCGACCGGACTGCTGTCCGTGCCGACGCGCTACGTGCACAGCCCCAACGAGATGTGCGAGCTCGCCGACGTGGAGGCGAGCGTGCAGCTGATCGTCGGATTCGCAGAGGCGCTTGCCGCCGACCACTCCTTCGTCCGCTGATGGCCGCGCGGAGCGTGATCGTCAGCGCGGTTCGCACGCCGTTCGGCAAGCTTGGCGGCGGGCTCGCGCCGTACACCGCGACGGAGCTCGGCGCGCGTGCGATCGAAGCCGCGCTCGCGCGCGTCGGCATCGAGGCTCACGAGCCGCAGTACGCGATCATGGGTCAGGTTCTGCAGGCGGGCGCGGGGCAGGCTCCCGCGCGCCAGGCAGCGGTCGGCGCCGGACTGCCGGTCGAGATGCCGGCCGACACGATCAACAAGGTGTGCGCATCGTCCATCCGCGCCGTCGAGATCGCCGACTCGATGATCCGCGCGGGCGAGGTCGACGTCGTCGTGACGGGCGGGATGGAGTCGATGTCGAACGCGCCGTACCTGCTGCCCAAGGCGCGGTTCGGCTATCGCCTCGGAAACGGCGAGCTCGTCGACTCGATGATCTTCGACGGGCTGACGTCGACGTTCGACGAGCTGCACATGGTGCTGCAGAACTCGAAGGTCTCGCGCGAGCTCGGCATCTCGCGGGAGGAGCAGGACATCTGGGCTGCCAGGTCGCACGAGCGCGCAGCCGCTGCGCAGGACGCGCACCGCTTCGACGACGAGCTCGTCGCGGTCGGCGATGTGACCGCCGACGAGTCGGTGCGCCGAGACACCACGCTTGACAAGCTCGCCGCGTTGAAGCCGGTCTTCGACCCGGAGGGCACGACGACCGCCGGGAACGCACCCGGAGTGAACGATGGCGCGAGCTGTGTCGTCGTCTGCTCCGAGGAGTGGGCGCGCAGACGCGGCCTCGAGCCGCTTGCGACGATCCTCTCGCAGGGATTTGTCGCAGATGACTTTGCCTATCTCGCGCGCACACCGGCCAAGGCGGGTGCAATGGCACTCGAACGCGCAGGAAAGTCGATCGGCGACGTAAAGCGTGTCGAGATCAACGAGGCCTTTGCGTCGGTCGCGCTGAACTCGACGCGCCTGCTCGGCGCGGACGAGGCCGACGTCAACGTGAACGGCGGTGCCGTCGCGCTCGGGCATCCGATCGGCGCCTCGGGCGGCCGGATCGTCGCGACGATGGTGCACGAGCTGCGCCGATCGGGCGGCGGGCTCGGCCTCGCCGCGATCTGCAGCGGCGGCGGCCAGGGCGACGCGCTTCTGCTCGAGGTCTGACCATGACTCGGGCCGCAGGCGGGCTCGTCGAGCGTGACGGGTGCGTCTTGCTCGTGCACCGCCCGCGCTACGACGACTGGTCGCTTCCGAAGGGGAAGCTCGAAGCCGGCGAGACGTGGGAGCAGTGCGCGCTGCGCGAGGTCGAGGAGGAGACGGGGCTTCGCTGCACGCTCGGCACGGAGGCGGGCCGCACGCACTACGAGGTGACGCAGGGCCCGAAGGAGGTTCGGTACTTCCGCATGACGGCGTCCGGCGATGCCCGCGCGCAGAACGAGGTCGACGAGGTGCGTTGGATGACGGTCGGCGAGGCGCTCTCGCTCCTCTCGTACGACTACGAACGGGAGCTCGTGCGCAGCGTCTTTCGATAGCGCACCTCGGCAGCGCGCACGCCGAGGCGCGACTCCACCTTGCGCGCTCCGTCCGGCTGCCAGCCCGCCCGCTCGTAGAAGGGGCGCGCGCGCGGGTTGTCCTCCAGGACCCAAAGCGTTGCCTCCGTGTACTCGCTGCGCAGCGCCGCCTCGGCGCGTTCGATCAGCGCGCGCCCCGCGCCGGCCGACCATGCGTCGGGGTGAACGTAGATCGCGTACAGCTCGCCGATCCCCGGCTCGTCGCGACTCGGTCCGGTCGAGACGAAGCCGACGACGCTTGCCTCGTCGTCCACGGCGACGAACGTCGACCAGCCCGCCGGAGGGTCTGCGAGCCGGGTGCGCCAGCGCTTCGCGTCGATCGGCAGCGCGTCGAGCTCGTCGGAGGGAAAGACATGACGGTAGGCGACGCGCCAGGCGTGGATGCGCGCTCGCTCGATCGCGAGCGCGTCGTCGCTCGTTGCGGCCCGGATTTGCACGCCGCAAGGTTAGGCTCCGAAGCATGCAGTTCGAGCACGTGCTGGTGGTCGGCGCGGGGCAGATGGGCGGCGGCATCGCGCAGGTGGTCGCCGGTTCCGGCCGCCGCGTCTCCCTGCACGACCCCTATCCGGGTGCCGTCGACAAGGGACTCGACGCAATGCGGGCGAGCCTCGAGCGGCTCGAGGCGAAAGGCGGACCGCCCGCCGCGGAGACGCTCGCCCGTGTGAACGGCGTCGACGGGCTCGTTGCCGCCGATCTCATGATCGAGGCGATCACGGAGGACGCCGCTGCGAAGGAGGACGTCTTTCGGCGCGCGGACGAAGTGCTTCCCGCGGAGGCGATCCTCGCGTCGAACACGAGCTCGATCCCGATCACCTCGCTCGCGGCGGTGACGAGCCGGCCGGAGCATGTGATCGGCATGCACTTCTTCAACCCGGTGCCCGTCCTTCGCCTGGTGGAGGTGATTCGCGCCGAGCAGACCTCCGACGAGACGGCAGCGGCGATCGTCGAGCTCGCGCGCGACCTGGGGAAGGAGCCGGCAGAGGCAAACGACTTCCCCGGCTTCGTCTCGAACCGCATCCTGATGCCGTTCATCAACGAAGCCGCATACGCGCTCATGGAAGGCGTCGCCGAGCCCGAGGCGATCGACACGATCGCGAAGCTCGGCTTTGCACATCCGATGGGGCCGCTCGCGCTCGCCGACCTGATCGGCCTCGACACGTGCGTCGCGATCATGGACGTGCTGCACCGCGGCCTCGGCGATCCGAAGTACGCGCCGTGCCCGCTGCTGCGCCGCTATGTGCAGGCCGGGAGGCTCGGCCGGAAGAGCGGCCGCGGCTTCTACTCGTACGCGCAGTAGCAGCAGGTAGTCTCGCTCCGACCGTCGGAGACTCTTCGACGGTCGGTCAGGTGGGGCCGCCGGTCGGCAATCCCGGCGGCTCCCCCTCTTTTCAGGTGTGCGACGAGGGGCGACCGCGGTGCGTAGTAGCGTTCGCGGGGCCTTGGACTGGCACGTCTACCACGCAGTCAACCGCTTCGTCGTGCACCACAGCTGGGTCGGCCGCGTCTTCCACGGCATCGAGACCTACGGGACGTACGCGATCGCGATCGCAGCATTTGCGCTCTGGCTGCTCGCGCGCCCCGGCGGCGAACGCAAGTGGAAGCTCGCGTCCGGCTCGGCGCTCGCTGCGGCTGCGGTCGGCTTGATCGTGAACAAGATCATCTCGTCGGCGTGGCATCGAGACCGCCCGTTCCAGACGCATCACGTCGCCCACATCTGGGGACCACGGAAGACGGACGCATCGTTCCCGAGCGATCATTCGAGCGCGGCGTTCGCGATCGCGGTTGCGGTGCTGCTGATCGACCCGATCGCCGGCGCGGCGTTTCTCGTGCTGGCGATCCTGATCGCGGTGGGCCGCGTCGTCGTCGGCGAGCACTATCCCGGCGACGTGCTCGCCGGGGCGGCGATCGGCACGCTGTCCGCGGTGCTCGTCGTGCGCTTCGGCAAGCCGGTGATCTCGCTGCTCGTGCGGATCGTCGAGCGAGTCACCGATCCGGTGCTGCGCCCCGTCTGGCGACGCTGAGCTCTTGGCCCTGCGCCTGAAACCGCAGAAGCGCGAGTTCTTCGACCTGTTCACTCAGGCTTCCTCGAACGTCGTCGCGATCGCCGGTGCGCTCTGCGATCTCCTCGACTCGTGGCCGGAGAGCCGCGGGCGCCTGCACGACATCCGCGAGCTGGAGCACGAAGGCGACCGGCTCACCTACGAGGTGATCACGCTGCTCAACCGGACGTTCGTGACACCGCTCGACCGCGACGACATGTACACGCTCGCCTCCGTGCTCGACGACGTCTGTGACCACGTGGAAGAGGCGGCGGACAACATCGACGCCTACGAAGTCCACGACGTCCCGCAGCGTGCACGCGAGCAGGCCGCTGTGGTGCTGCGCGCCGCCACGCGGCTCCACGAGGCGGTCGAGCGACTCGAAGGATTCAAGGACTCCCGCCGTCAGCTCGCCGCGCTGCGCGAGCTCGAGGACGAGGGCGACCGGCTCGTTCGTGAAGCCGTCGCCGATCTGTTCCGGGCCGGCGCCGACCCGCTGACGATCATCCGCTGGAAGGACATCCACGAGCAGCTCGAAGAGGCCGTCGATGCGTGTGAGAACGCCGCCGACGTCCTCGAGGCGATCTTCGTCAAGAACCGGTGACAAGCGGCACCGCTCTGCTCGTCGTGATCGTCTGCGTGGCGATCTCGTTCGACTTCACGAACGGCTTCCAGGACACGGCGAACGCGGTCGCGCTGACGGTTTCGACGCGCGCGCTCTCACCGCGCCTCGCGGTGCTCGTTGCTTCGGCCGCGAACCTCGGCGGCGCGTTCACCACGGTCGCCGTGGCGAAGACGGTCGGCAAGGGGATCATCGATACACACTTGGCGACCGAGACGACCATCCTCGCGGCGCTCGTCGGCGCGATTCTCTGGAACCTCGTCGTATGGCGGCTCGGGCTTCCGTCCTCTTCGTCGCACGCGCTGATCGGAGGCCTGATCGGCGGCGCGCTCGTCCAGTCGGGCTCGCGGGGCGTGCAGTGGCACGGGCTCGCACATCGAGTCCTGATTCCCGCGGTGTTTTCACCGGTGCTGGGGTTCATCGCCGCTTTCGCGGTGCTCATCTCGATCTATTGGCTCTTCGTGCACGCCACACCCGGCCACGTGAACCGCGGCTTCCGCGGCGGCCAGATCCTTTCGGGAACCTGGGTCGCGTTCGTCCACGGGGCGAATGACTCGCAGAAGACGATGGGCGTGATCGCGCTCGCGCTGTACGAGCACGGGTCGATCGACCACTTCTACATCCCGACGTGGGTGAAGCTCGCGGCGGGCCTGGCGATCGGAGCGGGTACCTATGCGGGAGGTTGGCGCGTGATGCGCACGCTGGGTCAGCGCGTCTTCAAGATCGACCCGCCGAGCGGGTTCGCCGCGCAGCTCGCGGGCGGCTCCGTGCTGTACGTCGCGACGCGGCTCGGCTATCCGGTGTCGACGACGCACACGATCTCGGGTGCTGTGATGGGGGCAGGTGCGACGAAGCGGTTCTCCGCCGTGCGCTGGGGCGTCGCAGGGAACATCGTGCGCGCGTGGCTGCTCACGATCCCGGCGACCGCCCTCATCGCGGCCGCCGTGTTCTGGCCGCTGAAGGCGATCTTCTGATGGTCGGGCCGCGGACAGGCGAGATCTACGAGCTGCTCGCCCGCGCCGCCGCGAACGCGCATGAGCTCGCCCAGCTCGTCGAACGTCGCGTGCTCGAATGGCCGTCTGGGCCGTCGCAGGAGGCGGTCAAGGATCTCGAGCACGCCGGCGACCGGATCGCGATGGAGCTGCTCGGCCGCACGAACGCGATGTTCGGGATGATGCTCGACCGCGACGATCTCGTCGCGCTCGCCTTCGCGATCGACGACGTCACCGACGCGATCGAGAACGCATCGGAGCTCTTCGGGCTCTACGGCGTCGAGCGACCGACGCGACCGTCGTTCGAGCTGTGCGCGCTGCTCGTGCGTGCGACCGAGGAGCTCGCCGCGCTGCTCGCCGAGCTGCGCGGCTTGCACGGATCGTCTGACCGGATCCGCGCGATCAAGGCGATCGAGGACGAAGCCGACGACGTTGCCCGGGCCGCGCGCGCAAGTCTCTTCCGAGACGATCGCATCGATCCGGTGATCGTCATTCGCTGGAAGGACGTCTACGAAGCGCTCGAGGACGCCGTCGATGCGTGCGACACCGCCGCGAATCTCGTCGGCAACGTGCTCGTCAAGAACGCGTAGTGCGCTCGCTACACAGTCGGATGCGACGCGTCGCTGAACTCGCGGAACTCGCCCGTGACGAGATACACGACCTGCTCACCGATGTCGACAGCATGGTCGCCGATGCGCTCGACGCAGCGAGAGACCACGAGCATGCGCAGGCCGTACTCCCGCTCCTGTGGTGAGTCGCCGAGCGAGAGCACGTCCTCGGTTGCATTGCGGTTCGCGTGGTCGATCAGCTCATCGAGCTCGACGAGCGTCTCTGCCTTCGCGGGGTCGCGGTCGGCGAACGAGTCCATCGCCACCCTGATCATCTGTTCGGCGCGCTGACCCATGTCCTCGATCGAGCGGGCGATTGCGTCTTCGGACACGTTCAGGTCGCCCATCAGCTTGGTCAGCTTGGCGACCGTGACGCAGTAATCCGCCATGCGCTCGAGGTGCAGGTTGACGCGCAGCACCGCAAGCACGAGCCGCAGGTCGGCGGCGACCGGCGTCTGCCGCGCGAGGAGCGACTGCACGCCCGTCTCGATCGCCACGTAGCGCTGATCCACCTCGTCGTCGAAGCTGATCACCTCGTCGGCGAGTTCGTTGTCGCCGCGCGCGAGCGCGTTCAGCGAGGAGCGCAGCGCGCGGAGGACGAGATCGCCTTCGTCCTGGAGCGACGCTTCGAGTTGCGCGAGCTCTTCGGTGAACGAGACGCGCATCGTCAGCCGAAACGTCCTGTGACGTAGCCCTCGGTGCGCTCGTCGGACGGCTGTGTGAAGATCTTCTCGGTCGCGTCGTACTCGACGAGGATGCCGTTTCGTGAGCCGTCGTCTCTGACGTCGAGGCTGAAGAACGCCGTCATCTCGGCGACGCGCGCCGCCTGCTGCATGTTGTGCGTCACGATCACGAGCGTGTAGTCGCGCTTCAGCTCGTGCATCAGGTCCTCGATCGCCGACGTCGAAATCGGGTCGAGCGCCGAGGCAGGCTCGTCGAGCAGGATCACGTCGGGTTGCACCGCAATCGCGCGGGCGATGCAGAGTCGCTGCTGCTGGCCGCCCGAGAGCCCGAGCGCGGAGCGCTTGAGCCGGCTCTTCACCTCGTCCCAGAGCGCGGCGTCTTTCAAGGCCTGCTCGACGCGATCGTCGAGGTTGTCCTTCATGCCGAGGATGCGCAGCCCGTATGCGACGTTGTCGAAGATCGACTTCGGGAACGGGTTGGGCCGTTGAAAGACCATTCCGATGCGGCGCCGAACCTCGATTGGATCGACACCGGCGCCGTAGAGATCGACGCCGTGGTAGAGGACCGTTCCGGCTACACGCGCGCTCGGCACGAGATCGTTCAGGCGGTTCAGGCAGCGGAGGACGGTCGACTTGCCGCACCCCGACGGACCGATGAGCGCGGTGATCGTGTTGCGGTGGATGTTCAGGCGCACATGCTCGACGGCGGCCGTCTTTCCATAGTGCACGGACAGGTCGTCGATCTCGAAGACGACGTCGCGGCTGACCGACGCAGCCGACGGCGGCTGCGCGACGCCGATTGTCGCTGTGCGTTCTCCCTGATGCGAGTCCATGGTGGTCACCCGAGGAGTCTCCCTGTCACAGCGATGAGCCAGGGTGCACAGGGTGTGAACCCCGTGTATCGAAGTGGTGACCGCGTCACCAAACGCGGTCCGCCGCTGGAATGCTCGCGCCGTGGAAGCGGCCTCGATCCCGGCTGGCGGCGCGCTCCGTCGCACGCGCGGCGCCGCCGACCGCGTCGGCGACGGATTGGTCTACGGCCTGACGGCGCTCGCCGCGATGCTCGGTGTGATCGTCGTTTTCGCGATCATCTGGCGCGTCGCCGACGGCGCATGGCCGGCGATCAAGGCGTACCAGCTCGCGTTTCTCTGGCATGCCGACTGGAACGCGCCGCTCAGCAAGTTCGGCGCGCGCGAGCTGATCGTCGGCACGCTGCTCACGTCGTTCGGCGCGATCCTGCTCGCGACTCCGCTCTCGATCGCAATCGGCCTCTTTCTCAGCGAGCTCGCGCCGCCCGTGATCCGGATGCCGATCGGAGCGCTCGTCGACATGCTCGCCGCCGTCCCGAGCGTCGTCGTCGGACTGTGGGGGATCTACGTGCTCGCGCCGCTCGACGCGCGCCACGTGCAGCCGTTCATCCACTCCTTTCTCGGCTGGATCCCGATCTTCGGAGGCGATCCGCACACGGAGTCGACGGCGTTCACCGCAATCGTCGTGCTCACGATCATGGCGATCCCGATCACGTCCTCGATCTGCCGCGAGCTCTTCATCGGCGTTCCGAGCGAGCTCGAGGAGGGGTCGATCGGACTTGGAGCGACGCGCTGGGAGATGGTCAAGACGGTCGTCGTCCCGTCCGTGCGCGGCGGCGTTGTCGCTGCTGTCGTCCTCGGCCTGGGACGCGCGCTGGGCGAGGCGATCGCCGTCACGCAGGTGTACGGCAACTTCATCCCGCTTCATGTCTCGCTGTTCTCGTCCGGCGACACGATCGCGAGCCGCGTCGCGAACCAGTACCAGGGTGCGGTCAGCGACATCCAGGTCTCGGCGCTGATCTACCTCGCCCTGATCCTGCTCGTGATCACGTTCCTGTCGAATCTGGCGGCCCAGCGGATCGTGAAGTGGTTCGGGGTGCAGACGATGGGCGGCGAGTGATGCAGGAGCCCAGTGTGATCAGCCTGCGCGCGACCGGCCGCGGCCGCCGTCGGCTGCTCGTGAACAAGGTCGCGGAAGGGAGTGCGGTCCTCGCGGCCGCGGCTGCTGTCGGCGTGCTCGCGATCCTCGTCTGGTCGGTTGGCAGCCGCGGGATCGGCGCGATCGACTTCGACTTCTTCACGAAGGGACCGCCGCTGTTCGGCGAGACCGGCGGCGGCATCGCGCCGGCGATCGTCGGCACGCTCCTGCTCGTCGCGGTCGCGACGGTCTTCGCGCTGCCGTTCGGCGTGTTGACCGCGATCTTCGTCAGTGAGTTCGCCTCGCCGCGCGTCGGAGGCCAGATCCGGCTGTGGCTCGGCGTCCTGAACGGGTTCCCGTCGATAGTGATCGGCATCTTCGTGTTCACGCTCTGCGTGAAGGTGAAGCTGCCGCTACTCGGGATCGGCCACCACCAGAGCGCGATCGCGGGCGGCTTCGCGCTCTCGATCATCATGCTGCCCCTCGTTGCGCGCTCGACGATGGAAGTGCTCGCGCTGGTGCCGAACCACTTGCGCGAGGCGAGCTACGCCCTCGGCGTGTCCAAATGGCAGACCGTGCTGCGCGTCGTGCTGCCGACGTCTTTCGGGGGCATCCTGACCGGAACGACGCTAGCGGTCGCGCGAGCCGCCGGCGAGACCGCGCCGCTGCTCTTCACGTGCGCGATCGCGGGGCAGCTCGTCGACTGGAATCCAGCGCACTCGGTGCAGTCGATCCCGCTCACGATCTTCCAGTACTCCGAGTCGGCCGACCCGACGCAGCACCAGCAAGCGTGGGCGGCTGCGTTCGTGCTGATCGTCTTCGTCCTGGTGACGAGCCTCACCGCGCGGCTGCTCCTCGAGCGCTCGCGCCGCAGGCTCGGCCTGCAGCGGTAACCACCTCGTCACACCGTCGTCACCAGTCCGCGGCCCACGCGACGCGCGCGCGGAGCGAGGCTTGGGCCATGAAAAAGCGACTCAAGATCCTGTTGGCGGCCGGTGCGGCCGTCCTCGTTGCCGCAGCGTCGGCGACGGCGAAAACAAACGGTACGACGATCGTCGGAGCGGGCAGCACGTTTGTGCAGCCGCTCGTCGCCGCCTGGACGCCCGCCCTCGGCGAGGCGTACGGCTACACCATCCAGTACAGCGGTGTGGGCTCGGGCGCCGGCATCCAGGCGATCACCTCGAACCAGGTGGATTTCGGCGCGTCCGATGCGCCGCTCAACCAGGCGCAGCAGCAGGCGTGCCCCGACTGCCTCCAGATCCCGTGGGCGCTCTCGGCTGTTGCGGTTGCCTACAACGTCCCCGGCGCGCCCTCGCACCTGAATCTCGACGGTCGCACGCTGTCGAAGATCTTCCTCGGCCAGATCACGAGCTGGAACGACCCCGCGATTGCCGCGCTGAACAAGGGCGCGAGCTTGCCGAACCTGAAGATCACGCCGGTCTTCCGCTCGGACGGGTCGGGCACGTCGTACGCGTTCACCGACTACCTGTCGGCGGTGAACGGCACGTGGCAGACGAAGATCGGCACCTCGACCCAGCCGGCGTTTCCGGCGGGCGAGGGCGCAAAGGGCTCGAGCGGTGTCGCGGGCCTGATCTCGCGCACGTCGGGCGCGATCGGCTACGTGGACATCGCGTACGCGATCAAGAATCACGTCCACTTCGCGGCGGTACGCAACGCGGCCGGCAAGTTCCTCTTCCCGAGCCTCCGGCGCATCGAGGCAGCGGCGCTCGCGTTCCCGAAGGTGCCGGCGAACAACGAGCTGCACATCGTGAATCCGCCGAAGTCGGCGTCGCTCGCGTACCCGATCAGCACCTACACGTACGTGATCGTGCACAAAAAGTCGACGCACGCGGCCGAGCTCCGGAAGATGATCTTCTGGGCGCTCACGCAGGGGCAGCAGCCGCAGTTCGCGGCCAAGCTCACCTTTGCGAAGCTGTCGACTGTCAAGACGGTGCTCGTCGCCGCCGAGAAGACGCTGAAAGAAGTTCAGTCGTAAGTCAGGCGCGAGGGGGGAAGAGGAGCCGAATCTCGAGGCCCGCTCCCGTG
Organism: Gaiellaceae bacterium; assembly: GCA_035650975.1. Lineage (GTDB taxonomy): Bacteria > Actinomycetota > Thermoleophilia > Gaiellales > Gaiellaceae > PALSA-600. The sequence continues at coordinate 24,018 of DASRGQ010000086.1, read as the reverse complement.
CCGGAGCGGGCCTCGGCGGTTCCGCCGGTCGCGCCGACGATGTGCTTGACGATGGCGAGGCCTAGACCCGAGCCGCGGCTCGAGCGCGCCGCATCGGCACGGTAGAAGCGCTCGAAGAGCCGCGGCAAGTCACCTTCGGCGACGCCCGCGCCGTCGTCGCGCGCGGTGATCGAGCCGGGCTCGACGACAAACGTGAAGGTCGAGAGGTGCCCCGCGTAACGGATCGCGTTCTCGACCAGGTTCTCGGCCACGATGCGAAGCATCCGCGGTCGGAGCGGTACGTCGACCGAGCTGTCGCCCTCGACGCGAAGAGCGACCCCTGCGCGGGCAGCCGAGTCTTCCGCGCTCCGTACCACCTCTTCGAGAACGGGCACGGCGGCGGTCTCGCCGAGGGAGACCACCTCCTTGCCGCTCTCGAGCTCGGAGAGGAACAGGATGTCGTCGATCAGCGCACCTGCGTCCTCCACCTCGGCACGCGCCTGGTCGATCAGCGCGCGCACGTCGGCGTCGGGGAGGTCCGCCGAGTCGAGCAGCGCGAGGATGCGCGCCAGCGGCGTCCGCAGCTCGTGCGAGACGGCGGCGGTGAACCCGCTGCGCAGCTCGTCGAAGCTCGGGCTCTCGTTCACCAGATCGTCACCTGTCGTCCACCAGGGCAAAACGCACCACCGGTCTATCGTAGGGACGTGGCCAGGGTGCTCATCGTCGAGGACGACAACGTGATCGCCGACGGCATGGCACGGCATCTCGCCGCCGGCGGCTTCGACCCGGTCGTCGTCGGCCGTGGCGAGCTCGGGCTCGCGCGGCTTCGCTTCGAGAACCCCGACGTGTGCGTTCTCGACTTGATGCTGCCGGAGCTCGACGGCTGGAAGCTGATCGAGACAGCGCGCGCGGAAGGGATCGGCACGCCGATCGTCGTCGTCTCTGCACGCGGCACCGAGCACGACCGCGTGCACGCGCTCGAGATCGGCGCGGACGACTACCTCGTGAAGCCGTTTTCGATGCGCGAGCTCGTCGCGCGAGTCGCTGCTGCCGCACGGCGTGGAGTTCGGCCCGCAGAGGAGCGGCGGGGCGACCCGATCGAGATCGAGGAGCTGCGCATCGATCCGCGCGAGGTGCAGGCGTACGTCGACGGACGCAGTGCCCACCTGACGCCGACCGAGTTCAAGGTTCTCTACACGCTCGCGCTCGACCGTGGACGCGTCGTCACGCGGGACGAGCTGCTGCAAAAGGTGTGGGGGCGGCGCGAGACGCACCGCGATCGCACGGTCGACGTGTTCGTGCGCCGCCTGCGGCAGAAGATCGACCGCACGGCGTCGCGGCACTCGTTCATCCAGACGCGCTTCGGCGTCGGCTACAAGCTCGAGCCCGAGCCGAAGTAGCACCCGCCGGACCCGGGGTAGTGTCCCGCTCGTGGACTTCGAGCTGACGCCGGAACAGCGGGAGATCCAGGCGGTCGCACGCGACTTCGCCACGGCCGAGATCGAGCCGAATGCCGCCGACTGGGACCGCGCGCACGGGTTTCCTCGCGAGCTGCTCACGCGGCTCGCCGAGCTCGGGCTGCTCGGCGTCTGCGTGCCGGAGGCGCACGGCGGAGCCGGCGCGGACTTCGTTTCCTACATCCTCGTGCTCGAGGAGCTCTCGCGGGCAGACGCGGGCGTCGGCGTCACCGTCGCGGTGCACACCTCGGCGTGCACGCTGCCGATCCTCGCGTTCGGCACGGCCGCACAGATCGATGCGTTTGTGCCCGCGCTCGCAGCCGGCGAGCAGATCGGCTGCTTCGCGCTGACGGAGCCGGGCTCCGGGTCCGACGCGGGGGCGATGCTCGCGTCGGCGGAGCCGACGGGGGACGGCTGGCACGTGCGCGGGGCGAAGCAGTGGATCACGAACGCAGCGTTCGGGGGCACGATCCTCTTCTTCGCGCGCACCGATCCGAGCACGCGCTCCGCGCGGGGTGTATCGGCGTTCCTGCTCGACGGCGATCAGGCGGAGATCACGCGCACCGAGGAGAAGCTCGGGCTCAACTCGTCCGTCACGAACGACATCGCGGTCGACACTGTCGTCGCCGTCGACCGGCTGCTCGGCGAGCAAGATCACGGCTTCCGCATCGCGATGTCGACCCTCGACGGCGGCCGGATCGGCATCGCGGCGCAGGCGGTGGGCATCGCGCAGGCGGGGTACGACGTTGCGCTGCGCTACGCACAGGAGCGCGAGGCCTTCGGCCGGCGGATTGCCGAATTCCAGGCGATCCAGCACAAGCTCGCGAACATGTCGATGGAGATCGACGCGGCCCGGCTCCTCGTGCTGCGCGCGGCATGGCTGAAAGACCAGGGCCTGCCGCACACGGAAGCGGGGGCGAAGGCGAAGCTGTTCGCGTCCGAGATGGCGCGCCGGCAGACGGCGGAGGCGATTCAGGTGCTCGGCGGCTACGGCTACACGCGCGAGTTCCCGGTCGAGCGGTACTACCGCGACGCGAAGATCACGGAGATCTACGAGGGGACGAGTGAGATCCAGCGACTCGTGATCGCACGCTTGATCCTCGGTTCGAGGAGCGTCGGTGCCACGGCGCCGTGACGAGCCCGTCCGCCTGACGCGCATCTACACGCGTGGAGGCGACCGGGGCGAGACGTCGCTCGGCAGCGGCGCGCGCGTGTCGAAGCTCGATCCGCTCGTCGAGGCCTACGGCGCCGTCGACGAGCTCAACTCGCTCGTCGGCTGGGCAGCGGTCGCCGCGGACGTGCCGCTGCTCCAGCGCGTGCAGAACGAGCTCTTCGATCTCGGCGCCGATCTGTCGGTCCCCTACGAGGAGCGTGACGGGAAGCTGCGGATCGACCAGGCGGCGATCGACCGGCTCGAGGCGGACTGCGACGAGGCGAACGCACAGCTTTCCGAGCTGAAGAGCTTCGTGCTGCCGGGAGGGACCGAGGCGGCAGCACGGCTCCACGTCGCGCGCGCAGTCTGCCGGCGCGCCGAGCGAACCGTGCTCGCGAGCGCGCGCGAGCGCGCGATCAACCCACTCGCGCCGGTGTACCTGAACCGGCTCTCGGATCTCCTGTTCGTGCTCGCTCGCGAGGCGAACGCTGCGGCCGGCGAGCCGCTCTGGCGTCCGGGCGGCGACCGCGGTTAGGCAAGATTCGACCGATGGCGATCGTGCGCAAGACCACAGCGACCGACGCGTGGCGCAGCGAGCACTACAAAGCTTCTCCGGAGCGCGAAGGCGAGCTCTTCACCACGATCTCCGGCGTCGAGGTCGAGCCGCTCTCGACTCCCGACACGGTCGGCATCGACTACGAGCGCGACCTGGCGTATCCGGGGACGTATCCGTTCACGCGCGGCGTGTACCCGTCGATGTATCGGGGCCGGCTCTGGACGATGCGGCAGTTCGCGGGGTTCGGGACCGCCGAGGAGACGAACGAGCGGTTCCGCTACCTGCTCGAGCACGGCCAGACCGGGCTCTCGACGGCGTTCGACATGCCGACCCTCATGGGCTACGACTCCGATCATCCGCGCTCGCTCGGAGAGGTCGGCCGCGAGGGCGTCGCGATCGACTCGCTCGAGGACATGGAGACGCTCTTCGCCGGCATCCCGCTCGGCGAGGTGTCGACGTCGATGACGATCAACTCGCCGGCGGCGATCCTGCTCGCGTTCTATGCATGCGTTGGCGAGGAGCAGGGCGTGCCGCGCGCGGCGCTCCGCGGGACGATCCAGACGGACATTCTCAAGGAGTACATCGCGCAGAAGGAGTACATCTTCCCGCCCGAGCCGTCGATGCGGCTCGTCACCGACATGGTCGAGTTCTGTGCGGCCGAGATGCCGCTCTGGCATCCGATCTCGATCAGCGGCTACCACATCCGCGAGGCCGGCTCGACCGCGGCGCAGGAGCTCGCGTTCACTCTTGCCGACGGGTTTACGTACGTCGAGTGGGCGATCGAGCGTGGGCTCGACGTCGACGACTTCGCGCCGCGCCTGTCGTTCTTCTTCAACGCGCATCTCGATTTTTTCGAGGAGATCGCGAAGTACCGCGCCGCGCGCCGCATCTGGGCGCGCACGATGCGCGAGCGCTACGGCGCGAAGAACCCGCGCTCGTGGCTGATGCGCTTCCACACGCAGACGGCCGGGGTCTCGCTGACCGCGCAGCAGCCGGAGGTGAACATCGTCCGCACGGCGATCGAGGCGCTCGCCGCGGTGCTCGGTGGCACTCAGTCGCTGCACACAAACAGCTTCGACGAGGCGCTCGCGCTCCCGACCGAGGACGCGGTGCGCATCGCGCTCCGCACGCAGCAGGTGATTGCGCACGAGACCGGCGTCGTCTCGGCGATCGACCCGCTCGGCGGCAGCTATCACGTCGAAGCGCTCACGAACGAGCTCGAAAGACAGGCGCTCGAGTACTTCGAGCAGATCGAGCGGCTGGGCGGCGTCGTTGCGGCGATCCGCGAGAACTTCTTCCAAAAGGAGATCGCCGAGGCGTCCTTCCAGTACCAGTCCGAGGTCGAGGCGGGCGAACGTGTGGTCGTTGGCGTCAACCGCTACGAGCGTGAAGCTGAACCTGAGCTCGAGATCTTGAAGATCGACCCGGCGCTCGAGCGCCAGCAGATCGAGCGCGTGCAGGGCCTGCGCGCTCGGCGCGACTCTGCGGCGGCCGAGGCAGCGCTCGCCCGGCTGAGGGAGGACGCCGCGCACGATCGCCGCAACCTGATGCCGGCGATCGTCGACGCGTCGCGTGCTCGCGTGACGATGGGCGAGATGTGCGATGCCTTCCGCGAGGTGTGGGGCACCTGGCGGGAGACGCCGGTTTTCTAAACGGCGATCTCGAGCCCGTCGCGCGCAACCTCGAGCCCGCCGGGCGTCGGCAGCTCGACGCCGCGGTGCACCAGGACGAGCCGCTTCACCTCGGCGGTGAGCGCCGCCGCGGCCGCCTCCGATGCCTGCAGATGCCCGCGGAGCTCGCCCTCGGGTGATCCGAGCGTCGCCTCGCAGAGGAAGACATCGGCATCGCGCGCGAGCTCCACGAGGCTCGGCGCCGGGCCGGTGTCGGCGGAGTAGGCGACCGTGCGCCCCGCGGCCTCGACGCGCAAACCGAACGTCGGCTCGGTGTAGTGGCGAACCGCGCGCGGCGTGACGGTGAAGCCGCCGGTCGTGAACGGCACGCCGTCTGCGTACTCGCGCAGCGGGAAGACATCGCCGAACTGGCGGACCTGCGCTTCGAGCGTCGCCCGGCCGCCGGGCGGCAGCCAAAGCTCGGGCGCGTCCCCGTTCGCGACGACGTGCAGGTGCCCCCACAGCCACGGCACGAGGTCTCCGTAGTGATCGAGATGGAAGTGCGAGATCGCGATCGCGTCGATCCGCGGCCAGCCTTCGGCCTTCCGCAGCCGCGCGAGCACGCCGGGGCCGCAATCGAGGAGCAGCCGGTGCCCGTCGCGCTCGAGGAGGTAGCCGGAGTGGGCGCTCCCCGGGTTCGGCCACGCGGGGGAGCATCCGACGACCGTCAGCTTCAACTCGGCTTCACCGTTCCTATACTGACCGACCGTGGCAGGGAAGATCAGGGTCGTCGTCGCAAAGCCGGGACTCGACGGTCACGATCGCGGTGCGAAGATCATCGCGCGCGCGCTGCGTGATGCGGGCATGGAGGTCATCTACACCGGTCTCCACCAGACGCCCGAGCAGATCGTCGAGACGGTGATCCAGGAAGACGCGGACGCGGTCGGGATCTCGATCCTCTCCGGCGCGCACATGACGCTCGTGCCGCGCATCGTCGAGCTCCTGCGCGGCCAGGGCGCGGACGACGTGCTCGTCGTCGTCGGCGGCACGATTCCCACCGACGACGCCGCCGAGCTCAAGCGGCGCGGAGTTGCCGAGGTGTTCGGCCCGGGCGCGCCGACCGGCGCGATCGTCGAGTTCCTGCAGGGCGCGCTGACGATCGCCAGCTAGCATCACGCGCGCATGAAGATCGCTGTCTGCGTGAAGGCGGTCCCGGACGCGGCCGCCGGCCGCCGTCTCGATCCCACGACGAATCGCCTCGATCGGTCCGGCGAGCTCGCGATCTCGGACTTCGACACGTACGCCGTCGAGGAGGCGCTGAAGCTCAAGGAGTCGGCCGGAGACGGCGAGGTGGTCGTCGTTTCGATGGGGCCGGCGCGCGCGCTCGACGCGCTGCGCAAGGCCCTTGCAATGGGCGCCGACCGCGCGGTGCTGGTGACCGACTCCGCGCTCGAGGGCTCCGACCTGCTCGGCACGTCGAAGGCGCTCGCCGGGGCGCTCGAGCGGGAAGGTGCCGACCTCGTGCTGTTCGGCCAGCAGTCCGCCGACGGTGGAGGCGCATGTCTCTGGGCGGCGGTCGCGGAGCGGCTGCGCCGTCCCGTGATCTCGCAGGTCAGCGAGCTCACCGTCGAAGGCAGCTCGCTCACGGGGAAGCGCCAGACGGAGTTCGGCTACGACACGATCCGCTCCGAGTTGCCTGCTGTGGTCGCGGTGTCCGATGCGATCAACTCGCCGCGCTACCCGTCGCTCAAGGGGATCATGGGCGCGAAGAAGAAGCCGCAGGAGACGTTCTCGGCGGCTGACGTCGGCGGTGCCGGCCCTGTGGGGACGACCGTGGTCGCGACGAGCCCGCCGCCGCCGCGCGGCGAGGCTCGGAAGGTCGAGGACGACGGCAGCGCAGCCGAGAAGATCGTCGAGTTCCTCGCCGAGAAGCGGCTCATCTGATGGCGAAGACGCTCGTCTTCCTCGAGCATCACGAGGGCGCCGTACAGAAGGGGGCGCTCGGCGTGCTTGCGAAGGTGCCCGACGCGCACGGTGCGCTCGTCGGCTCAGGGGTGCGCGCGCTTGCCAACGGGCTCGGGACGACGGTATGGGTCATAGACGACGACAGCCTTGCGGCGCCGCTGCCGCAGCCGCGGGTCGACGTGCTCGCGAAGCTCGTTCGCGACGAGGGCTACGACACGGTGTTGTTCGCGCAGTCGGTGCTCGCCGCCGACGTGGCCGCGGGTCTCGCGGCGCGCCTCGAGGCGGGCCTCAACTGGGGGCTCGTCGACTTCGACGGGGAGAACGGCCGCGCGCCCGCACTGCAGGACACCGTCGTCGTCGACGTCGGCTGGACGAGCGACGTGCGCATCGGCATCTTCCGGGCCGGCGCGCTCGACGCCGGTGAGCTCGGCGGGCCGAGCGACGTGCGCGATGCGGCGGTCGAGTTGGAGTCGTTCTCGTCTCTCGCGACGATGGTCGAGCAGGCGCACGCAGAGCAGCAGGGGCCGTCGATCGAAGAGGCAGACGTGATCGTCGCCGGCGGTCGCGGGCTCGGGCAGCCGGAGAACTTCTCGCTCGCCGAGGAGCTCGCGAAGGCACTCGGCGGCGCGGTCGCTGCGACACGCGCGGTCGTCGACGCGGGCTGGTACCCGTACTCGGCGCAGGTCGGGCAGACGGGAAAGACGGTTGCGCCAAAGCTCTACGTCGCGCTCGGCATCTCCGGCGCGATCCAGCACAAGGTCGGCATGCAGGGCTCGAACGTGATCGTCGCGATCAACAAGGACCCGAACGCGCCCATCTTCGAGTTCGCGGATCTGGGCGTCGTCGGTGACCTGCACGAGATCGTGCCGAAGCTGACCGAGCTCGTTCGCGCGCGCCGCTCGTGAGCATTCGGCCGTCGGACTATCCGCCCCCGTGGTCGCCGTCGGAGGCGGTCTCCGCTCCGTCGGATCCCGTCGACGAGCGGATCGACGTCGGGTTCCTGATCGTCGGCGCCGGTCCTGCGGGGCTCGCTGCGGCGATTCGCCTCGGGCAGCTGATCGAGGAGCAGCCGGAGGTCGGAGAGCGGCTCGGCGACGTTCCGGTCGCGCTCCTCGAGAAGGGCAAGGCGCCGGGCTCGCATCTGCTGTCGGGAGCCGTCGTGAACCCGCGGGCCCTGCAGCGTCTCTTCCGTGGGCGCAGGTCGCTCGACGAGTTGCCGTTCTACGGGCCGGTCGGGGCGGAGTCGGTGCTCTTCCTGACGCGTCGCCATGCGCTGCGGATCCCGACGCCGCCGACGATGGTCAACCATCGGAACCTGATCGCGTCGGTGTCGCAGCTCGGGCGGTTTCTTGCGGAAGAGGCCGAGGAGCTCGGCGTCACGCTCCTGCCGGAGACGACCGCGGAGACGCTGCTCGTCGACGGCGGCCGCGTCGTCGGCGTGCGCACGGGCGATCGCGGCCGCGGCCGGGCGGGGGAGGAGCTCGGGAACTTCGAGCCGGGGTCCGACATCGCTGCGCGCGTGACGATTCTCGCGGAGGGCACGCAGGGTCATCTCACGGGCGCTGCACTCGAGCGGTTCGGGCTGCGCGGCGAGCACCCGCAGGTGTGGGCGCTCGGCGTGAAGGAGGTGTGGAAGGTCCCGAAGCCGCTCGACCGCGTCGTGCACACGATGGGGTGGCCGCTGCGCCCCGGCAAGCGCTACCGCGAGTTCGGCGGATCGTTCGTCTATCCGATGGGCGATGAGCTCGTCACGATCGGGATGGTCGTCGGGCTCGACTACCGCGACACCGAGCTCTCGGTTCACGATCTGCTGCAGGAGCTGAAGACGCATCCGCGCATGCGCCGCATCCTCGAGGGCGGCGAGCGCGTGCAATGGGGCGCGAAGACAATCCCCGAGGGCGGCTTCGTCGCGCTGCCGAAGCGATTCCACGCGCCGGGGTTGCTCTTGTGCGGCGACGGCGTCGGTCTCGTCAACGTGCCGGCGCTGAAGGGGATTCACTACGCGATCGAGTCGGGGCGGCTTGCCGCCGAGGCCGCGTGGCGCACGCTCGAACGTGGCGTATCTGCGCGTACGGCACTCGCGACCTACGACGACGCCCTGCGCTCGTCGTTCATCTGGCGCGATCTCCGCGAGGTGAGAAACATGCGCCAGGCATTCGGGCGCGGCTTCTACGTCGGCGGTGCGCTGGCTGGTGCGATGACGGCGTCGAAGGGACGGTTCCCGCCGGGCGACAGCGCGACGGAGCTCGATGCGGACCAGTCGCTGCTGCGGACGTCTCGCGCATCGTCGTATCCGGCGCCGGACGGGAAGCTGACGTTCGACAAGCTGTCGAGCGTCTTTGCATCGGGCAACCGCACGCGCGACGACCAGCCGAATCACCTGCGCGTTCGGACGAGGGTGCCGCGCGAGCTGGCGGAGCTGTGGGCGCACATGTGCCCGGCGCAGGTGTACGAGGTGGGGGAGGCCGACGGCGACGATGGCCTGGTCGAAGTGCGCCTCGCCCCGTCGAACTGCGTGCAGTGCGGTGCAATCACCGCCAAAGGCGGGCGCCTCACGCCCCCGGAGGGCGGCAGCGGTCCCGAGTACACACTTACGTGACTCGGGGGCGCACCTTAGGTCACGGTGGCTGCCACTTTGACTTGCGCCAGCTCGTCGGCCTTCGGCTCCTCCGCGCAGAACGCGGTGAACTCGGCCATCGCGGTCGTTGGGGTTCGGCCGAAGAACGGAAGTAACTCGTCCGACGCGAGCGGAATCTCGGGAAACTCGTACCCGATCGTTGCGGCATAGCTCGACCACGGATGCCCCTCGAGCAGGCCCGGCATTCCGGCCCGCCGCGGGTTCTGAACGATGTACCGGGCTGCGTACTGCACGGAGCTTTCCGTCTCGAGATACCGGCTCCAGTAGCGCTTGCCGAACAGATGGTTGATTCGACCATGCCAGCCGTTGTAATGCCGCGCATACCCCGAATTGAGCCGGCACATTCCGCGGCTCAACCCTTCGTCGCCGACGCTCAGGAGCAGGTGGTAGTGGTTGCGCATGAGGACGTATGCCAGAACCTTCCACCCGTGCGCACGAGCAAGCCGATCTACGGTGAAGCAGAAGAAGAGCCGATCCGCATCGGTAAGAAAGATGTCTCTCTTGTTGTTGCCTCGCGTGACGACGTGATGAAGACCGGGACCATCATTGCGAATCGGGGTCGACACGCTTCGGACGGTACGCAGACATTCGTCACGGGACCGTGCCTGATGGACTTTCGGTGCATTGTCGGCACAAACTTGTCACGGTGGCAGCCACCGGACGGGTCTAGATTCGCCGTGTCCCCGTGATCACGTCGCTCGAGAATCCGCGCGTCAAGGACGTGCTCCGGCTGCGGAAGGCGCGCGAGCGGGCGCGCAGCGGATTGTTCGTCGTCGAAGGGCCCCGCGAGGTCGCGCGCGCGCGCGAGGCCGGGCTCGTCATGCGCGCGACGTACTTCGCGCCTGCGCTCCTCCACTGGGACACTGGCGAGGAGGTCGACGAGCGCGTCATCCGCAAGATGAGCTACCGCGCAGAGCCGGAAGGCGTGCTCGCCGTCGTCGAGATCCCGCACCGCGAGATCCCCGGGGACGCGACGCTGATCCTCGTCGCCGTCGGCGTCGAGAAGCCGGGAAACCTCGGTGCGATGGCGCGCACCGCCGACGCGGCAGGCGCCGACGCGCTGCTCGTCGCAGACGGGAACTGCGACCCTTGGAACCCGAACGCGATCCGCGCATCGACCGGCGCCGTGTTCACGTTGTCGATCGTCGAAGCGTCACGGGCGGACGTCGAGCGCCTCCCGCAGCAGAAGATCGCGGCGGTGCTCGGCGCCCGCACGGCCCACACCGACGTCGACTACACGCGGCCGACCGCGATCCTGATCGGCGCCGAGGACGACGGCCTGCCCGACGACTACCGCGCGCTCGCCGAAGCGCAGGTCGAGATCCCTCTGCGCGGCCAGACCGTCGACTCGCTGAACGCGAGCGCAGCCGCCGCGATCCTGCTGTACGAGGCCGAGCGCCAACGCCGCGCGTGACTACGGTTCCTGCCATGCACCGCCCGACGCGAGAAGACGTCGTCCACGCTCGCGAGACGATCGGCGACCGCCTGCAACGCACGCCGCTCCTCTCGAGCCGCACGATCGGCGCGCGCCTCAAATGCGAGCTGTTTCAGCGCACGGGCTCGTTCAAGGTTCGCGGCGCGCTGAACAAGATCAGCAGTCTGTCCGCGGAAGAGAAAGCACGTGGGGTGATCGCGATCAGCGCCGGCAACCACGCTCAGGCCGTCGCGTTCGCAGCCGCCGCCGAACAGATCGACGCGCTCGTCGTCATGTGGCAGGGCGCTTCCGAGCAGAAGATCGAAGCGACGCGCGGCTACGGCGCAACGGTCGATCTCGAGGCGCGCGATCCCGGCGCCGCGTTCGCGAGGCTCGACGTCCTGATCGAGAAGACCGGCCGCACGCTCGTTCATCCGTTCGACGACCCGCTCGTGCTCGCGGGAGCAGGAACGGTCGGCCTCGAGCTCGAGGAGGACGCACCCGACGCCGACGCGGTCGTCGTCCCTGTGGGTGGCGGCGGCCTGATCGGCGGCATACAGACCGCGATCGGCGACCGCACACGCGTGATCGCGGTCGAGCCCGAGACGAGCACCGCTCTGCTCAGCGCGCTGGACGCGGGCGAGCCCGTGCACGTGCAGCCGACGAGCGTCGCCGACGGTCTGAACGCACCGTTCGCGGGCGCGCTGCCGCTCGAGATCTGCCGCAATCTCGAGCACGTGCTCGTCACCGAGGATGAGATCGAGCACGCGTTCCGCGTGTTGTACGAGCGCGCGAAGCTCGCCTGCGAGCCGGCCGGCGCGGCTGCGACCGCTGCGTGGCTCGCCGGCAAGATCGACGCGAGAAACCCGGTGCTCCTCGTCTCGGGCGGCAACGTCGCCGCCCAAACGGCCGCTGCTATTCTGGCCCGGCGATGAAGGCCGAGATCCATCCCGAGTACCAGCTGACAACCGTTCACTGCGGTTGCGGCAACACGTTCACGACTCGCTCGACGAAGCCCGAGCTGCACGTCGAGATCTGCTCGGCCTGCCACCCGTTCTACACCGGCAAGCAGAAGCTCGTCGACACGGGCGGCCGCGTCGAGCGCTTCCAGCGGCGCCTCGAGAAGGCCGAGCGCGCTCAGCGCGCGTCCGCGTAGGTCGTAACCGTGGCGCAGGCCATCGGAGGACAGGCCGTCCTCGAGGGCGTCATGATGCGCGGTCCGCGCAACTGGGCGGTTGCGGTTCGCAAGCCCGACGGCGAGATCGCGCACGTTGCGAATGCGATCGACCCGCTCGCCGCTCGCCACTGGGCGCTCCGGCTGCCGGTCGTGCGCGGTGTCGTCGCGCTCGGCGAGAGCCTCTCGATCGGGTTCCGCGCACTCGGCGTGTCCGCGAACTACGCCGCGCAGGAGGAGCAGGAAGGCGACGAGGAGCCGTACGAGCTCGGCAAGTGGGCGCTCGCGTTCGCGTTCCTCGTCGCGATCGGGTTCGCAGTGATGGTGTTCAAGGTCGGCCCCGCGCTGATCGCTGATCTCCTTCCGATCAAGAACGGCGTCTGGTTCGTCCTCGCCGAGGGCGGCATCCGCGTCACCGTGTTCGTCCTCTATCTGACCGTGCTCAGCTTCATCCCGTCGCTTCGCCGCGTCTTCCAGTATCACGCGGCCGAGCACAAGGCGATCAACGCCTACGAAGCGGGGGAGGAGCTGACGCCCGAGGTGACTCAGCGCTACTCGCTCATCCACCCGCGGTGCGGTACCGCATTCCTGCTCTGGGTGATGGTCGTCAGTGTCTTCGTGTACGCGCTGCTCGGTCGCCCGGCTTGGTACTGGCTGATCGTCAGCCGCATCGTGCTGCTGCCGGTGATCGCCGGCATCGCGTACGAGCTGATCCGCTTTGCGGGAAAGCACTCCGAGAACCGCGTGCTCATGACCGTGCTTGCGCCGGGGCTCTGGCTGCAGCGCCTGACGACGCGTGAGCCAACGCTCGACCAGCTCGAAGTCTCGATTCGCGCGCTGCGGGAAGTGCTCGAGCGCGAAGGCGCATTGCAACCGGCAGACCGACGAGTGGAGGTGATGGCGTAGTGGCAACCGAACGCACAGCAGACGTCGTCTGGCAGGGAGACCTGATGAACGGCAGCGGCACGATCGGCGAGGTGGGAAGCGGCGCGTTCGGCCCACTCGACGTGTCGTGGCCCTCCCGCGCAGAGGAGCCGAACGGGAAGACGAGCCCCGAGGAGCTGATCGCATCGGCGTGGGCGGCGTGCTTCGCGATGGCGCTCGCGCACGGGCTTGCGCAGGGCGGCAATCCGCCGGAGAAGCTCGAGACCTCGGCGACTGTCACGTTCCAGCCCGGCGAGGGGATCGTCAAGGGCGCGCTCACGGTCCGCGGCACGGTCGCCGGGATGAGCGACGATGCGTTTCGCGAGGCGGCGACCAACGCGAAGGAGAACTGCCCGGTCTCGAAGGCGCTCGCGGGGATTCCCGAGGTCGCGCTCGACGCCTCGCTCGCGTAAGTGGCAGGGCTCGACGACCTGATCTCCGAGCTGGAGCGTTCGTACACTGAGACGCGCGACCGCATGTCCGACCCCGCGGTGTACAACGACCATCGCGAGGCTGCAACGGTCGGTCGCAGGTTGAAGCAGCTCGAAGCCCCGTACGCTCTCGCGCAGGCGTGGCGGCAGGCGAGGGCCGACCTCGACGCGGCACGCAGCGATCCCGAGCTCGCCGAGATGACAGGCGACTACGAGAGCGACGTTGCCCGGCTCGAAGAGGAGCTGAAGCTCGCGCTCACCGAGCGCGATCCCGCGGACGAGAAGGACGTGATCGTCGAGATCCGGCAGGGAGTCGGCGGCGACGAGGCGGCGCTGTGGGCGGCCGAGCTGCAGCGGATGCTGCAACGCTACGCCGAGCACCGCGGCTTCGCCTTCGAGCAACTCGAGGTGAACGCGACTGACGGCGGCGGGTTGAAGGAAGGCGTCTTCGCGATCAAAGGCGACGGCGCGTACTCCGTGTTCAAGTTCGAAGGCGGAACGCACCGCGTTCAGCGCGTGCCCGAGACCGAGTCGGCGGGCCGGATCCACACCTCGACCGCGACGGTCGCAGTGATGCCGGAGGCCGAGGACGTCGACGTCGAGATCGACGAGACCGACCTGAAGATCGACGTGTTCCGCTCGTCGGGTCCCGGGGGCCAGTCGGTGAACACGACCGACTCGGCGGTCCGCATCACGCATCTGCCTTCGGGGATCGTCGTTGCGATGCAGGACGAGCGCTCGCAGCTGCAGAACCGCGAAAAAGCCATGCGCGTCCTGCGCGCGCGGCTCTTCGAGGCCGAGCGGGAGCGCCGGGCGGCCGAGCAGGCCGCCGCACGGAGCGCGCAGGTCGGGACCGGCGCCCGCGCCGAGAAGATACGCACGTACAACTTTCCCGAGAACCGGGTGACCGATCACCGGATCAAGTTGACGACGCACCGGCTCGACCAGGTGCTTCAGGGGGATCTCGACGAGTACACCGACGCGCTGACCGCCGACGAGCGCCGCCGCGCCCTCGAGGCTTGACGCTCGCAGAGGTTCTGCGCGGCGCGACGGAGTACCTCGCGGCGCGCGGTGTCGAGAGCCCGCGCGTGGATGCCGAGCTGCTGCTCGCACGCGCGCTCGGGTTGCAGCGGATCGAGCTGTACACGCAGCACGATCGGCCCCTCACGGAGGCCGAGCGCGTGGCTGCGCGCGCGCTCGTGCAGCGTCGCGGCGCGCGCGAGCCGCTTGCCTACGTCCTCGGTGACTGGGACTTCCGACGATTGACGTTGAAGACGGACGCACGCGCGCTCGTCCCGCGTCCCGAGACGGAGATCGTCGTCGAGCGCTGTCTCGCGCTGCTCGACGGAATCGCGGCGCCGCGCGTCGTCGACGTTGGAACGGGGACGGGTGCGATCGCGCTCGCGCTCAAGCAGGAGCGCCCCGACGCGCACGTCCTCGCGACGGATGTGTCGGCCGAGGCGCTTGCGCTCGCGGGCGAGAACGCGGCCGCGACCGGGCTCGACGTCGAGCTCGTCGAAACGGACCTGCTCGACGGGCTCGAGGGCCCATTCGCGCTCGTCGTCTCGAACCCGCCGTACGTGCTCACGGGGGAGCTCGACTCGCTCGCCCCGGAGGTTCGCGACTGGGAGCCGCGCACGGCCCTCGTCGACGACGGTCAGACGAAGCGCCTGATCGAGGACGCGCGAAGAGTGCTCGACGGTCACCTCGTCCTCGAGGTGCACGAGGCGAGAGCGAGGGCAATCGCGTCGGCAATGAAGACTCGAGCCTACGAGGACGTTAGTGTCGTCCGTGATCTCGCGGAACGCGAGCGAGTGGTGGAGGCACGGTGGGGACCGAGCGGACGATCGCAGGGGTCGTAGCGGCGATTCGCTCCGGCCTGCCCGTATTGCTGCCGACCGACACCGTCTACGGGCTTTGCGCCGCCGCGGGCCAGGAGGAGGCGGCACTCGGCGTCTACCGGCTGAAGGGCCGCTCGGAGACCCAGCCGACCGCGCTCCTCGCCGCCTCCGTCGACGCGCTGTACGCGGCCCTGCCCGACCTGCGCGGCGACGCCGGCCTCGCGGTTCGCGTGCTCCTGCCCGGGCCGTACACGCTCGTCTTGCCGAATCCGACGCGCCGCTACCGCTGGCTCGCCGGCACGCGAACCGATGCGATCGGTGTGCGGGTGCCGGTTTTGCCCGAGCCCGCGCGGCTCGCTGTCGAGTCGATCGGTGCCGTGCTCGCGACGAGCGCCAACGAGCCGGGTGAGCCGAGCCCCGTCGCGCTGTCGGACGTCCCGGAGCGCATCCGCAGCGCGTGCGCGGCCGAGCTCGATGTCGGGCCGCTGCCGGGGACGCCCTCGACGGTGATCGACTTCACGGGCCGCGAGCCGTACGTGATCCGCGAGGGCGCTGCTTCCGCGCAGGAGGCGATCGAACGGGTGCGGGCCGCGCGGGCCGGGGAGGAGCGGCTCTAGACTGCGTCTGTGGCGGTCGCGCAGCAGACCTTCGAGCAGCTTCGTGCTGCGGGGCTCGCGGACGTCGACCCCGAAATCGCCGACGTCCTTGGCCGCGAGCTCGAACGGCAGCGTGGCCAAATCGAGTTGATCGCGTCGGAGAACTTCACCTGGCCGAGCGTGCTCGAGGCGGTCGGTTCCGTGCCGACGAACAAGTACGCCGAGGGCTATCCCGGCAAGCGCTACTACGGTGGGTGCGAGGTCGTCGACGAGATCGAGGAGCTCGCGCGATCGCGCGCGAAGGAGCTGTTCGCCGCCGATCACGCGAACGTGCAGCCCCACGCGGGCGCGCAGGCGAACATGGCCGTGTACTTCGCCGTGCTGGCCCCCGGCGACCGCGTTCTCGGGCTGTCGCTCGACCACGGCGGCCACCTGACCCACGGGCTGAAGGTCAACTTTTCCGGGAAGCTCTACGAGTTCCATCACTACGGCGTGTCGCGCGAGACGATGCGCGTCGACTACGACGAGGTGCTCGTACGCGCGAAGGAGGTGCGCCCGAAGCTGATCGTCTGCGGCGGCTCCGCGTACCCGCGCACGGTCGAAGCCGACCGCTTCCGGGAGATCGCCGACGAGGTCGGTGCGCTCCTCATGTGCGACATGGCGCACTTCGCAGGCCTCGTCGCCGCGGGCTTGCACCCGAATCCGGTTCCGCACTGCGACTTCGTCACATCGACGAGCCACAAGACGCTCGCCGGCCCGCGTGGCGGCTTCGTGCTCTCGCGCGAAGAGCACGCGTCGAAGCTCGACCGCGCGAACTTCCCGGGTATGCAGGGCGGCCCGCTGATGCACGCGATCGCCGCCAAGGCGGTCTGCTTCGGCGTTGCGCAGACGGAGGCGTTCCGCGAGTACCAGCAGCAGGTACGCGTGAACGCCGACGCGCTCGCGCAGGGCCTGCTCGACGGCGGGCACGACGTGTTGACCGGCGGCACCGACACCCACCTCGTGCAGCTCGACCTGCGCACGACGGAGTGGACCGGCCTCGCCGCGCAGGAGCGGCTCGAGGAATGCCGGCTGACCGCGAACCGGAACACCGTGCCGTTCGACGAGCGCCCGCCGATGGTCGCTTCCGGCGTCCGGCTCGGGACACCCGCTGCCACGATCCGCGGCTTCGACGACGACGACTTCCGCGAGGTGGCGTCGATCATCTGCGACGCGCTGCACGACGAGGCCGACGTCGAGGCGCTGCGCAGCCGCGCGCTCGCGCTCTGCGACAAGCGGCCGCTCTACCCGGGCTTCCGCGGCTACACCAGTTACGTGGCATGACTCGGGAGATCCACCGCCGGCGTAGGCTCGACGGAGCCGGTCAGCCCGCGCAGGCACCGGCTTTGCCGGCGCCGGAGCACTGATGCCCGTCGTAGAGGTCAAGCACCCGCTCGTGCAGCACAAGCTGTCCTACCTGCGCGACAAGGACACGCCGACGGTTCACTTCCGCAAGCTCGTCGAGGAGGTGACGCTTCTGCTCACCTACGAGGCGACGAAGGATCTGCCGACCGAGCTTCGCGACATCGAGACGCCGCTCGAGGTCGCGCCGATGCCTCGCATCTCCGGGAAGAAGGTCGCCGTCTGCCCGATCCTGCGCGCCGGGCTCGGAATGCTCGACGGCGTGCTGACGCTGATCTCCGGCGCGCGCGTCGGCTTCATCGGGCTCTACCGCAACGAGGAAACGCTTCAGCCTGTCGAGTACTACGTCAAGCTGCCGCAGGACGTTGCGGACCGCGACGTGATCCTGCTCGACCCCATGCTCGCGACCGGCAACTCGACCGCGCACGCCGTGCAGCTCGTCAAGGAGGCGGGCGCGACGAGCGTGCGCCTGATCGCGATCATTGCGGCGCCCGAAGGCGTCGCGAACATCGAGCGAAGCCATCCCGAGGTGCAGATCGTCGTGGCGGCGATCGACCGCGGCCTGAACGAGAAGGGCTACATCGTCCCGGGTCTCGGTGACGCGGGAGATCGCCTCTACGGGACGAAGTAGGCGCCGTGGTCTGGGATCAGCTGACCGATCACCCCGAAGTCCTCTACGCGGCCGTTGCCGCGCTCGGGATCGTGGTCGTGCTCACGCCCGCCGTCGGGTCGGCGGCCCGCTACCTGCGCCTGATCGAACGCAGGCCCGAGGGCGAGCGCGTCCGCTCGAGCGTGCCGCGCTTCGGCGGCCTCGCGCTCTTTCTCGGAGTGATCGTCTCGTCGGTCGCGTTCCTGCCGTTCGGCGGCGGGATGCGCGGTGTCGTGCTCGGCGCTGCGGTCGCGACGACGGTTGGGGCGATCGACGACTTTCGCGGGCTCTCGTGGTGGCAGAAGCTCGGCGGCCAGGTGCTCGCCGCCGCGATCCCGGTGAGCTTCGGCGTGTACCTGCACACCTTCACGTTCCCGGCGCTTGGCCGCCAGGACGTGCCGATGTGGCTCGGAGCGGGCGTGACCGTCGTCGGCATCGTCGCCGTGATGAACATGGTCAACTTCCTCGACGGCCTCGACGGGCTCGCTGCGGGGGTGTGTGCGATCTCGGGCTTCTCGTTCGCGGTGATCGAGCTCTCGCTCGGCCGCATCGGCGCCGCGGTGCTGGCGGCGATCGTCTTCGGCGCGTGCCTCGGCTTCCTGCGCCACAACTTCTATCCCGCGCGGATCTTCATGGGTGACTCCGGCGCACTGCTTCTCGGCTACACCCTGGCGACGATCTCCGTGCAGGGGCTTCTGAAGACCGCCGCGCTGGCAACGCTCGTGCTGCCGCTGCTCGTGCTCGCGGTTCCCGTGCTCGACACGTCGTTCGTCGTCGCGAAGCGATTGCGCAGCGGCCAACCGATCTACGTCGCCGACGCGCGCCACCTCCATCACCGCTTCATGCGCATCGGCTTCTCCGAGCGCCGTGCCGTCGTGCACCTCTGGACGTGGTGCGCGACCCTCGCGCTCGCCGCGCTCGCGACCCATTTCGCGCCGCCGCATCCTCACGGCGACTGGAGCGTCGGCCACGTTGTGATCGACCTGGTGGCCGGAGCGCTCGCGATCGCGTTCTCGGCGTACGTCGTCTACGTGCTCGAGCTCGTGAAGCTCGCGAACCGGCGGCCGCGCCGGCGCGACGCGTCGTCGTCACGCGCGGCGTAGGAACGCGAGCAGCGCCTCGTTGAAGCCCGGCGCGCTCTGGACGGCGTGGCCGCCGCCCGACAGCACGATCCGCTCCGCGCCGAGCTCACGCTCGAGCACGTCGCCGACTGCGTCGAACGCGGGCTCGTGGTCGCCGGTGACGACGAGCACGGGGTAGGGGAGCGGCGCGAGCGGCACGTCGGCGTCGACGGGGTGGCGCTCGCGGAAGAGCGCTTCGACGCCCTGCTCGAGATCGGGCGGGAGCTCCTGGGGCAGGAGGAACGGCGCACCGACGAGACGCAGGAACGCCGCGGCATGCGTGCGCGGGTCGGTCCGGGGGAGGGCTTCGGCGCGGGCCAGCCAGGACTCGACGACGGGCTCGCCGCGTGCGATCGAGAATGCCGGCGGCTCGATCACGACGAGCGACGCGAGCGGTAGGGACGGTGCAGCGACGAGCGCGATGACGGCGCCGTAGGAGTGCGCGACCAGGTGGTCGCCGGCGCGGACGACGTCGCGGAGCCACCGGACGTCGGCCTCGAAGTCGACGCGCGCGACCGGCGGCCCCGGATAGAAGCCCGGCCGGTCCGGGGCGACGAGCTCGAAGCGTGCCGCGAGCTCACGCTGCGCGCCCCACGAGCGGGCGCTCCCGGTCAGACTGCCGTGGAGCAGGACGAGACGCGTCACAAACACCAGCCTATCGTGGCTTGTTAAGCGGAAAACGGGTGTCACAAACAGTGCTATGCTCCCGCGCGGTGGAGCCTCGACCGACGTTCTCCCTCGCCGGCGCCGGCAGCGTGCTCATCGGGTTCACAGCCGCGTGCATCGCCGTGGGCGCGCTCATCGGCTACCTGGCGGGCAGCGTCGGCTACGGGTGTGCGCTCGGTGCGATGGTCGGAGTGCCGGGCGGGATCGCAGCGACCGTGATGAAGTACCGCAACCTCTGATGCCGCCGTCCTGGACACAACCTCGCCGCGCACCGCGCACGTCGATCCCGACCGCAGCGGGCGTGCTCGTGATCGCCGCAGGCCTGCCGCTCTTCCTGCTCGCCGGCTGGCCGGTCACCGGCTGGGCGATCGGAGCGGTGCTCTGGGCCGCCTCCGAGACACTCGGACGGTTGCTCGCGCGCAAGCGGGCGGACGCGGGTAACCTCGCGGCCGCAGGCGTGGTCGCTTTCGGAATGTTCTTTCGCGCGATTGCCGTGATGGTGGTCGTCTTCGCCGTCGCCGTGTCCGACAAAACAGTCGGTCTGGCCGCCGCATTGACCTATGCCGCCGGCTACTCGATCGCGCTCGGGCTCTCGTTGACCGACTACTTCACGGGGCCGAAAGCCGGGAGCCAGGCATGAAGCGCCTCGGGCTGCCGGCGCTGCTCGGCACCGCGCTGCTCGTCTTCGCGCAGCCCGCGTCGGCAGGCACCTTCGACCCGTCGCGCGAGTTCGAGCTCAAGCAGTGGGTCTCGATCCACCTCGGGCCGATCGACATGTCGATCAACAAGGCGGTGGCGTACCTCGCGTTGAGCGCGCTCCTCACGATGCTCCTCGGAATCGTGCTGATGCGTACGCGCCTCGCGCTGCTCCCGAGCAAGCGCCAGACGGTCGGCGAGGCACTCTACGAGATCACGCAGGCGCAGATCGCCGAGCAGGGCCTGCCGTCGAAGGCGATCGGGCTCTGGTTCCCGTATGTGGCGTCGCTCTTCCTGTTCGTGCTCGTCATGAACCTGCTCGGCTTCATCCCGCTGCCGTTGACGGGTGAAAAGTGGCACGGCGTCCCGACATGGGGCATCTACGCCGTCACGTCGCAGCTCTCGGTCACACTCGTCCTCGCGATCTTTAGCGTCGTCTTCACGCACGTCGAGGGCTTTCGCTGGAACGGGCCGAAGTACGTCAAGTCGTTCGTGCCCGCCGGCGTGCCGAAGTTCATGGTCCCGTTCATGGCGTTCCTCGAGACGATCTCCCACGTGTTCCGCATCGTGAGCCTGAGCGTCCGTCTCTACGCGAACATGCTCGCGGGCCACATGCTGATCCTGGTGTCGATCGGCTTGCTCTTCATCCTGAGCGGCGTCACGTTCTGGGTCGCGGCTGTCGTCTCGCTGCCGATCGGCATCGTCTTCTACGTCTTCGAAGTCGTCATCGTGGTCACCATCCAGGCCTTTATCTTCGCGATCTTGACCGCCATCTACATCGGCTCGGCGATCGAGCTCGAGCACTAAGGAGGATTTCGTGCATCTCGTACTCGCAGCAACGGAAACGCTCAAGGCCGCAAAGGCGCTCGGCTTCGGGCTCGGCATGGGCCTCGGGTCGCTCGGCGCCGGCATCGGCATCGGCACGGTGTTCGGATCGATGATCCAGTCCGTCGCCCGCCAGCCCGAGCTCCGCGGCGAGCTCCAGGGGATCATGTGGCTCGGGTTCGCCCTCACCGAGGCGGTCGTGTTCTACGGCCTCGTCGGCGGCTTCCTCGGCTACGTGCTCGTGTCGTGAGCCTGGCCTACCTCACACCGCTCGCGACGTCGAGCCCCCTGACCAAGGTCATCCCGGGGCTGATGATCTGGACGATCATCTTCTTCGCGATCGTGCTCTTCGTGCTCAAGCGCTACGCGTTCGGCCCGATCCAGAAGGCAATCGACGATCGCCGCGAGCGGATCCTGAACGCCGTCAACGAGGCGGATGCGGCACGCGAGGAAGCTCGCAACCTGCTCGAGGAACACCGCAAGCTGATCGGCCAGGCGAAGTCGGAGTCCGAGGAGATCCTCGCCGAGGCCCGCCGCGTCGCCGACGCGCAGCGGGAGCGCGTCCGGCAGGAGACCGACGAGGACCGTGCACGCAGGCTTGACGAGACGCGCCGCCAGATCGACCAGGCAACCGTGCAGGCGCTCGGCCAGATTCGCGACGAGGTCGGGAAGCTCAGCCTGCTCGCGGCCGAGAAGATCACGCGCAAGTCCCTGACCGCGTCCGATCAGGAGCGGCTGATCGACGAGGCGCTCGGCGAAATCGACTTCGGCCAACTCGAAGGGAGCAGGTCGTAGCCACCGCACACCGCATCTATGCGCGTGCGCTCTTCGAGGCAGCGCAGGACAAGGACGTGCTCGCGACGGTGCACACGCAGCTGCAGGAGTTGCGTGACGCGGTCGCGAACGCCGCCGACCTGCGGTCGCTGCTCGAGAACCCCGAGGTCGACTCGCGGGTGAAGGGCGACGTGCTCGCGCAGATCGCGCAGGGCGCCGACGACGAAGTCGTCAACTTCCTGCGCCTGATCGCCGAGAAGGGCCGTGCCGGCGAGCTGACGGAGATCGTCGACGAGCTCGATGCGCTGGTCGCCGCGGAGGAGCGCATCCTTGACGTCGAGATCACGACCGCGATGGAGCTGTCGAGCGAGTCGTTCCAGCGGCTCACACAGCGCATCGCCGACGCGTCGGGCCGCGAAGTGCAGGCGACGCGCAAGGTGGACCCTGACCTGATCGGAGGCATCGTCCTCCAGGCCGGATCGATGAGGCTCGACGCGAGCGTGCGCGGCCGGCTCGAACGACTACGCCACGACCTGACGCACGCAAGGAGCTGACACGAGATGAAGCTGCGCCCTGAAGACTCAACTGGGGGAACCCATGGTTCCCCCAGTCGCGCCCTCCTTTATCGCAGCGAACAGCGCGCCGGGATGAGCCTCCCGCCGGGCGAAGCCCGGCTCCGGCTGCGCAAGGAGACGTCTTTGCAACTCACCTCAAGAAGGAGCCAGACTTGAAGCTGCGCCCTGAAGAGATCACGTCGATCCTCAAGGAGCGGATCGAGAACTTCGACGTCGAGACGAACCTCGCGGAGGTCGGCTCGGTCCTGCAGGTCGGCGACGGCATCGCCCGTATCCACGGGCTCGAAAACTGCCTCGCGCTCGAGATGCTCGAGCTGGAGCACGGCGTGACCGGGCTCGCGTTCAACCTCGAAGAGGACAACGTCGGCGCCGCGCTGTTCGGCGAGTGGGACAAGGTGAAGGAAGGCCAGCCGGTCCGCCGCACGGGGAAGGTGGCGTCGGTGCCGGTCGGCGAGGCGCTCCTCGGGCGCGTCGTCGACCCGCTCGGAAACCCGCTCGACGGGCAGGGACCGATCGAGACGTCCGAGACGCGGCCGGTCGAGTTCAAGGCACCGGGCGTGATCGAGCGCCAGCCGGTGAAGGAGCCGCTCCAGACCGGCATCAAGGCGATCGACTCGATGACGAACGTCGGCCGCGGCCAGCGCGAGCTGATCATCGGCGACCGCTCGACCGGCAAGACCGCGATCGCGATCGACACCATCCTGAACCAGCACGACCAGAACGTGAAGTGCGTCTACGTCGCGATCGGCCAGAAGGCGTCGACCGTGGCGCAGGTGGTCGAGCGTCTACGCGAGGCGGGCGCGATGGAGTACACGATCGTCGTGACCGCGGGCGCGGCGGAGGCTGCGCCGATCAAGTGGATGGCGCCGTTCGCCGGCTGCGCGATGGCGGAGTACTTCCTCTACAAGGGCGAGCACGCGCTGATCATCTACGACGACCTCACGAAGCAGGCGGATGCGTACAGGCAGCTGTCGCTCCTCCTGAGGCGCCCGCCGGGTCGCGAGGCGTTCCCCGGCGACGTCTTCTATCTGCACTCCCGGCTGCTCGAGCGCGCATGCAAGCTGTCCGACGCGCGCGGCGGCGGCTCGCTGACGGCCCTGCCGATCATCGAGACGCAGGCCGGCGACATCTCGGCCTACATCCCGACCAACGTGATCTCGATCACCGACGGGCAGATCTTCTTGCAGTCGGACCTCTTCTTCTCGGGCGTCCGCCCGGCTGTGAATGTCGGCACGAGCGTGTCGCGGGTCGGCACGTCGGCGCAGACGAAGGCGATGAAGAAGGTCGCCGGTCGCCTGCGCCTCGACCTCGCCCAGTACCGCGAGCTCGAGGCCTTCGCACAGTTCGGCTCGGAGCTCGATCAGGCGACGCAGCAGTCGCTCAACCGCGGCGAGAAGATGGTCGCGACGCTCAACCAGCCGCAGTACCAGCCGTGGCCGATGGAGGAGCAGGTCGTCGCGCTCTACGCGGGCGTCAACGGCTACCTCGACGACATCCCGACGAGCGAGATCTCGCGCTTCCAGGAAGAGTTGCGCGAGTACCTGCGGGCGGAGTCACCTGAGATCTACAAGAC
>DASRGQ010000085.1:0-4390 GCA_035650975.1 Gaiellaceae bacterium | reverse complement strand
CCCGGATTCGTCGCGAGGCTGTTTCTCGTGATCTCCATTTCTCTCCTTCGTTTCGCGAGGGACCTCCTAGACTCGGCCGTGAACATGCCTGAGCGTGCGCTTCTTCTGCTTGCAGACATCGCCGGCTACACGGAGTTCATGCGACTTCACCGGCTGAGCCTCGCTCACTCGCAGGAGATCACGCGGCGGCTGCTCGAGTCGATGCTCGACGCAGTCCCCGCGCTCCGGCTGGTGGAGGTCGAGGGCGATGCGCTCTTCCTGTCGGCTCCACACTCCGAGCTGGAGAAACCGCAGAGCTCGACCGGCTGGCTGCCGTCGGCGCTCGCCATGTACCAGGCATTTCACACGCGACAGCAGTGGATGGTCGCGCACAACCTCTGCGCCTGCGACGCGTGCCGCCAGATCGGAAAGCTGCACGTCAAGTTCGTGGCGCACGTCGGCGACGTCGTGCACCAGCGGATCCGTGACACCGAGAAGCTCGTCGGGGTCGACGTGATCGCCGTGCATCGGATGCTGAAGAACACCGTGCCGGCATCCGAGTACGTTCTCATGTCCGAGCAGCTCTTCGAGAGTCTCGAGCCGGAGCTCCGCGACCGCGCGGTTCGCGTCGAGCAGGACCTGGAGGGGCTCGGCAGGATGCCCCTCTACTTCGTGGAGCTCGGCGACCTCCCGATCGAGCTTCCTGCCGTGCCCGAGCCGGCCCTCCCGGCCCGGATCCGCGAGACTGCCGGCCTGGGCCTGCGGGCCTTCCCTCGCCTCGTCGGTCTGCGCCGCGGCGCGCCTCCTTTTACTTCGTAGCTCACGAGGGCGGCCGTTCGATGTGCGCGCGGAGCAGCTCGGCGACGTCGTGGCTCGGCGGTTTCGGGTCGTCCGGGTCGAGCGTGATCTCGCCGGTCGAGGCACCGTGGTCGAGGAGTGCCCGGACGGTGTCCACCCAGTCGGCGTCGGTGTTGTGCCGTGGTCCCTCGCCGCTTCCGACCGACGCCCAGCCGAGCGGGGTGTCGTTCCACGTGTCGTCGCGCGCCTCGATGTCGGCGCCGCGGTCGATCAGCAGACGGACGGTTCGCGCGCTGCCGCTGTAGGCAGCCTCGTGAAGCGCGGTGCCGCCGCCGTCCCCTCGCGTCTCGGGCGGGAACCCGAGGTCGAGCATCAGGTCGACGGCGGCGGTGTGGCCGGCCCGGGCTGCGTGCACGATCGCCGCACGCTCGTCGTCCGCCAGCCGTTCGACCAGTCCGGAGTCGTCCTCGAGCAACGCGTGTGCTTCGGTGCGGTCGGCGCGGCGACAGGCGGAGAGGAACCGGTCTGCAGCGGTTGCGGTGTCGGCAGCGCCGCGCCGTCGCAGCAGATCGGCGAGCTCGGTTCGGCCGGCTGCGGTCGCGAGCCGGTACGGCGCCCGTCCGTCGGGCCCGGCGGCGTCGGGGTCGGCTCCGTGGTCGAGGAGCAGCTCGACCATCTCGCTCCCGTCGCCTGCTGCAAGCGCCGCCCAGACGATCGACGTCCGGCGGCCGTCGTCGTCGCGATAGCGGCGAGGGTCGGCTCCTGCCTCGAGCAGCAACCGCGCGCTCTCGCTGTCGTCGTTGCTGATCGGTGCGGCGAGCGCCTGTTCCGCGATCTCGGCGAGCTTCGGGGCCCTGGCGATGAGCAGCGGGAGCAGCTGTCGACGGTCGTGCGCGAATCCGGCCAGGTAGAGGTCGTGGTCGTCCGGCATGGCACCGCGCTCGAGCAGGAGCTCGACGATCGCTCTGTTGCTCGGACCGCTGTTCGACACTGCGATCGCACAGCGCAGTGGTATCCAGCCCCCGCGCCCGCCGGGAAGCCGGGGCGTCGGGCTCGTCGGGTCGGCGCCGGCGTCGAGCAGCAACCGCGCGACCGAGGCGAGGCCGTCGGCTCGATCGGGCTCGAGCTGGTGCCACCGTGACGAGCAGGCGGCGTGGAGAGCGGTCCAGCCGGTGCGCGGGTCGGTGCGCGCCGTGAGCGTCGGGTCACGTCGAAGCGCCGCGCGCACCCGGTCGGCGTCTCCGAGCACGACGGCGGCCGCGATGCTGGAGTCGGCGAGGTTCGGCGTCTCTCGAAGCAGTCGGGCGGCACGGCGCATGTCGCCGCCGATGCTCGCCCTGCTGAACGCATCGGCCAGCTCGTCGAGCGCGAGCGTGCGGGCGTTCACCTCGTCTTTCAGCCGCGGCCAGCTCGCGAACCCGTACTCGCGCGCGATCGCGAGCTGCGCGGCCGCGAGCGTGGTGGCCTCGGAGACCGCCCGGATGCGGTCGACCGCGTCGGCGTCCCCGGCCTGTGCGGCGCGCAACAGATCCTTCGCCCGGCGCTTGAGCTGGGCGAGGTCGGGGTGGGGAGGGAGTGTCGGCATGACGTCTCCGTTTCCGGCCTGCGGTCCGCGTGCCAGGCCTCAGGAGATCGTCACGGCCCTGCCGTCCTTGCTCGAGAGGTGGACTCTGTCCTGCCCGCGGACCCGGAGGCGCCCTCACGCGCCGACCGGACAGTAGCGGGACCCGTCGCCCGCCGGGAAACGCCTCGTCGGTGCAGCGGCGCGGCGGGGAGCTGCACGGTGACGCGGAGCCCGCCCGCGTCCCGGGCGACGAGGGTGAGGGTTCCGTCGTGCGCCTCGGCGATCCTCTTGACGATCGCCAGGCCGAGCCCGACACCGGCGTGGTCGGTGCGTCTGCGTTCGCTGCCGCGAAGAAACGGCTCCGCGAGCGTCGCCGCGACCTGCGGGGTGAGCTTCTCGCCGGTGTTCTCGACGGTGAGCACCGCGCTCCCCGGCCGAACGCTGGTCTGCACCCAGACGGTGCCGTGCTCGGGCACGTTGTGGACGATCGCGTTGTGCACGAGGTTCGTGCTCAGCTGCAGGAGGAGCGCATGCGAGCCGACGGCGCGCGTCGCGTCGCCGGAAGTCTCGATGGTGATGCCGCGTCTTTCGGCGAGCGGGAGGAGCGTCTCGGTGGCTTCTTCCGCGATCAGCGACAGGTCGACCTGCTCGCGCGTGAACGAGCGTTGGTCGGCGCGGCTGAGCAAGAGCAATGCTTCGGTGAGATCGATCGCTCGGGTGTTGACGGCGTGGAGGCGGTCGACGAGCTCGTCCGTGTCGCGGTTCAGATCGTTGCGGGCGACGTCGAGAAGCGTCTGCGTGATCGCGAGTGGGGTGCGGAGCTCGTGAGAGGCGTTCGCTGCGAATCGCTGCTGCTCGGCGACGTGTGCGTCGAGCCGCGCGAGCATCGTGTCGAAGGCGTCGGCGAGCTCGCGGAACTCGTCTCTGCGGCCTTCCAATTCGATCCGGTGCGAGAGCGACCCGGTCGCGGCGATGCGTGTCGCCTCGGTGATGCGCGTCAGCGGTGCGAGCATGCGGCCGGCGAGCAGCCACCCTCCCGCGAGACCGAACACCAGGAGGAACGCCAGCAGGATGGCTGCGGTCGGAGCGAAGTCGCGGAGGAGATCGCTGTGGCTCCGCACCATGAAGATCACCCCGGGGTGCACGCCGCGCGAAAGGGATATGTATCCGACGGCGAGCAGCACGGTGCCGGCGAGCATCAGGAAGCCGGCATAGCTGAGCGTCAGCTTGAGGCGGACGCTCAACCCGGGGCGTCTATCCACGGTCTGCTCCCTCGCGGCGGATGTCTGGTTGCGTTTCGATGCGGTAGCCGACTCCGGACAAGGTGGCGATGATCCACGGCTCGCCGAGCCGTTTGCGCAGTCCCGAGACGGTGATGCGCACCGCGTTGGTGAACGGGTCGGCGTTCTCGTCCCACGCTCGCGCCAGAAGCTCTTCGGCGCTGACGACGCCGCCCTCGGCGGCGACGAGGACTTCGAGCACTGCGAACTGCTTCCGGGTCAGCGCGACGTAGCGGTCGTCGCGGTGGACCTCTCGCCGGAACGGGTCCAGCCGCAGTCCTGCGATCTCCCGCACGGGCGGCCGCGAGTGGGCGCGCCTGCGGTCGAGCGCTCGAAGTCGCAGCACGAGCTCTCGAAGCGCGAACGGCTTCGTGAGGTAGTCGTCGGCGCCGAGCTCGAACCCGGAGGCCTTGTCGTCGAGTCGGTCGGCGGCGGTGAGCATGAGGATCGGCATGCCGCTGCCCGAGGCGACGATGCGTTCGGCAAGCTCGTCGCCGGTCGGCCCCGGGACGTCGCGGTCGAGGACGGCGATGTCGTAGGCGTTGACGCTCAGCAGCTCCAGCGCAGTGTCGCCGTCACCCGCGATGTCTGCAGCGATGGCTTCCAGGCGCAGTCCGTCGCGGATCGCTTCCGCCATGTAGGGCTCGTCCTCGACCACCAGCACGCGCATGCTCCGATGCTAGAGCCGGCGCGTTTCGTCCGCATATCGAAAACCGGATACGTGGTGGTAACACCACGCTTCCTTGAATGGAGGCGTGCCCTCCCGTCG
>DASRGQ010000084.1:0-23544 GCA_035650975.1 Gaiellaceae bacterium | reverse complement strand
GCGGAGCGCTTCGCCGCCGAGGAGAACGTCGACGTGGAGTGGGAGCGGATCTGGAGCATCGAGCCGATCCTGTTCGACGAAGGACTGATCGCCCTCGCGGACGAGGCGGTGCAGGAGGTGGCGGGCACCTCGCACAAGTTGCCCTCGGGCCCGCTCCACGACGCCGCCGAAGTCTCTCGAGCAGGCATTCCGACGGTGATGCTCTTCGTCCAGAGCCTGCGCGGCCTCTCGCACACGAAGCTCGAGGACACGAAGCGTGAGCATCTCGAGCTGTCGGTGCGGGCACTCGACACGCTCGCTTCGAAGACGCTCACGCGGCTCTCCGCCTAGCTACCGACACGCCGTCTGGACACCGCGTCCGACGATCGGCTGCCATGTTGCCGTGCCGTCAGACGCGGTGTCTAGATTTGGTGTCGATGTACGCGACGCGACGGCTCCCTCGCACCTCCGCCGCGCGGGCCCGGATCCTCGAGACGGCGCAGACGCTGCTCGAGGAGGGCTCGTTCCATGAAACCACCGTGGAAGAGGTCGCCGCGCGGGCGGGCGTCGCGCGGGCGACGCTCTACCAGCATTTCGGCTCCCGGGCCGGCCTCGTCGACGCGATTTGCGATGCGATGGACGCGAATCCGGTGCTGGCGCCGGTCCGGCGGACGAGCGACCTCGGCGAGCTCGTTTCGGCGCTCGTCGAGTTCTGGGCGAGCGAGGAGCAGATCCTCGTCCAGCTCTACCACGCAGCGGCGGTCGACCCGGCGGCCCGAGACTTCGTCGAGCGCCAGCGCCGCGACCGCTACGGCGAGCTCCGCCGGGTGCTCGGGGAGTGGGGCGGCGAGCGTTTCGCCGCGCTGGCTGTCGCCACGAGCTTCGAGAGCTATCTGGAACTGCGCCGCGGCGCCGGCCTCTCGAAAGACGCCGTCGTGCGAACGCTCCAAACCCTGGCCCGAGGCGCCTCGGGCTAGCCGCGGGAAGGTGCCAGGCACCGTTAACCAGTTCGAGTAGCAAGTAACAGACTGTTACAAGCTGACGCGCGTGTCGATCCAAGGGCCACTCTTTTTGCTAGTAACAGATTGTTACAAGCTGGGGAGCCCTTGCGGGAAGGTGCCAGCACCGTGCACACACTGATCGTCACGGCTCGGCGAGCAAGTAACGACTTGTCACAAGCTTGGTCGAGAGGCTGCGAGCACGGCCCGCAGCCGTTCGGCATGTGCTGCTCGCTCGTCCCTCTCGACCCAGCGAGCCTCGTTGTGCCTGGCGTACAGGCCGTCGCCCTCGAAGCGCGGGAAGACGTGGACATGCAGGTGCCACACGTCCTGGTATCCGGCCGGCTCATTGTGCTGCCGCGTCGACGTTCCGGCGCAGCTGTGGCACTCGCGCAGTGCGATCGCGACGCGCTTTACCGTGGCGTAGACCTCGCCGAGGAGGTCGTCGTCGATGCCGTACAGGTTCTCGACGTGTTCGTTCGGGATAACGATCACATGTCCCGCGTTTCCCGGCCACCACTCCGGTGAGACGAAGGCGGTCGTGCGCTCGCCGCGCCAGACGACGTCGGCCTGAACGTTCCAGCGGCCCTCGTCTCCACGGACGACGCGGCAAAACGGGCAGTCGTAGTCGGCCGGCTCGTGCGAGTGCACGTCAGCGAACCGGGTTCGCGAGCACGCCGATGCCCTCGACTTCCACCTCCACAGTGTCGCCTGCCTTCAGCGACACCTTCGGGTCGCGCGCCCAGCCGATCCCGGGGGGCGTGCCCGTCAAGATCAGGTCGCCCGGCTCGAGCGTGAACACGTTCGAGCAGAACGCGACGAGGAACGGGACGCTGAAGATCAAGTCGTCCGTCGAGCCGTCCTGCAGCACCTCGCCGTTCAGCCGCTGCACTACGCGCAGCCCGCTCCCGTCGCCGAGCTCCGACACCGGCACGAGGCGGTCGCCGAGCGGGCAGAAGGTGTCGAAGCCTTTGGCACGCGTCCACTGGCTCTCCGAGTACTGGATGTTCCGCGCCGACACATCGTTCGCGCAGCGGTAGCCCCGCACGTGCTCGAGCGCACGCGCCTCCGGGATGCGGCTGGCGCCGACGCCGATCTCGACGCACAGCTCCGCCTCGGCGTCCACATGCGTAGCCTCCGGCGGTAGCACGATCGCCTCGCCGGGCCCGATCAACGTGTTCTCGAACTTGCCGAACAGGAGCGGCTCGGTCGGCGGATCGTCGCCCAGCTCCGCGGCATGCTCGGCGTAGTTCCGTCCGACGCAGATGATTTTCACGTCACGGATATTGGACTACGCTTGAACACCGCGACGAGGAGGTCCTCGATGGCTCTGAGCTTCGGCGTCACCGTCCTGCCGGATCCGCCGTACACGCGCATGATCGAGCTGATGCAGTTCGCCGAGGGGCAAGGGTTCGAATACGCGTGGACGTACGACTCGCACGTCCTGTGGCAGGAGTCGATCCCGACGCTCGCGCTCGCCGCCGACCGCACCTCGAAGATCAAGCTCGGGCACATGGTCACGAACCCCGGCACGCGCGAGCCGACCGTGCTCGCCAGCGCCTACGCGACCCTCCACGACATTTCGAACGGCCGCATGATCATGGGCATCGGGCGCGGCGACTCCGCGCGGCGCTACATCGGCCAGCAGCCCGTCAAAGTCGCCGAGTTCGAACAATCGCTTCGCATGATCAAGCCGTTCATGAACGGCGAGGAGGTCACCTGGAACGGCAAGGAGCTGCAGCTCAAATGGGTCCGCGAAGAGCTGCCGGAGATCGAGATGCATGTCGCCGGGTACGGCCCGAAGGCGCTCGCGGTTGCGGGCCGGCAGGGCGACGGCGTGATCATTCAGCTCGCCGACCCCGACATCATCCAGTGGATCATGGAAACGGCGCGCAAGGCAGCCGAAGAAGCGGGCCGCGACCCGTCAGCGCTCAAGTGCATCGTCAGCGCGCCGAGCCACGTCAGCGACGATCTCGCCGACGCGCGCGAACAGGTGCGCTGGTTCCCGGCCATGGTGTCGAATCACGTCCAGGACTTGATCGACCGTTACGGCGCCGACGGCAGCACGGTGCCGACTGCACTCACCGAATACGTGCTCGCGCGCAAGTTCTACGACTACAACGAGCACTCCCGCGTCGGTGCGAAGCACGGCGAGTTCGTCACCGACGAGATCTGCGACCGGTTTTGCGTGATCGGCGACGTCGATCGTTGCCTGGACAAACTTCGCGAGCTCGAGAGCATCGGCGTCGACCAGTTCAACATCTACCTGATGACCCACGGCCAGGAAGCGACGCTGCAGGCGTACGGCGAGCGCATCATTCCGCAGTTCGCGACAGCATCCGTCTGAGATCGCTACGGTGAGGGCGTGAACGCGAACGGGGCAGTTGTTCGCGCCGTGGACCTGATGCGCCGCTACGGAGAAGGCGAAGCGGCAGTCGATGCGCTCCGCGGCGTGTCGCTCGAGGTACAACCGCGCGAGCTCGTCGCCGTGATGGGCCCATCCGGCTCGGGCAAGTCGACGCTGATGCACATCCTCGCCGGGCTCGACAAGCCGACGAGCGGCGACGTCGAGATCGCGGGCGAGAACATCGGAAAGATGGACGACTCCGACCTGACGAAGCTGCGCCGCCGGCACGTCGGCTTCGTCTTCCAGTTCTTCAACCTGCTGCCGATGCTGACGGCCGAGGAGAACGTCGTCCTTCCGCTCTCGATCGCCGGCGAAGACCCCGACAAGGGGTGGATGGACGAGCTGCTCGGGAAGACCGGTCTCAAGGACCGCCGCAAGCACCGTCCGTCCGAGCTCTCCGGGGGACAGCAGCAGCGTGTGGCGATCGCGCGCGCGCTCGTGTCGCGCCCCGCGATCGTGTTCGCCGACGAGCCGACGGGCAACCTCGACTCGAAGACGAGCGGCGAGATCCTCGAGCTGATGCGCGACTCCGTCGACGCGTTCGGGCAGACGACGGTGATGGTCACGCACGACCCGCGGGCTGCCGCGATCGCGGATCGCGTGCTCTTCCTCGCCGACGGCTTGATCGTCGAGCAGCGGAAGGACATCACGGCGGCGGACGTAGTGTCGCTGATGCAGTCGCTCGACAGCTGATGCTGAGGGTCGCGCTCAAAGGCCTCGCCGGACGGAAGCTCCGGGCGCTTCTGACCGGGCTTGCGATCGTGCTCGGCGTCGCGATGGTGAGCGGCACCTACGTGCTCACCGACACGCTGAAGGCGGGCTTCAACCAGATCTTCACGAGCGTCTACAAGTCGACCGACGCCGTCATCACCGGCAAGAGCGCGGTCGGAAACGGCAACAACGGCAACAACGCGCCGTCGTTCTCCGAGTCGTTGCTCTCGAAGGTCGAGAAGCTGCCCGGCGTCGCCGAGGCGGACGGCGGCGTCGCCGACCAGGCGCAGCTGGTCGGCCGCAACGGCAAGGTGATCTCGAACGGGTTCTCGCCCGGGCTCGCGTTCAGCGTCCATCCGAACGGCGACCAGCACTTCAACCCGCTCGTCCTCACGGCGGGCACGTGGCCGAACGGCCCGCATCAGATCGCGATCGACAAGTCGACGGCCGACAAGAAGCACTACTCCGTCGGGCAGACGATCGGGGCCGTCGCGCGGGGGCCGGTACAGCAGTACACGATCAGCGGCATCGTGAAGCTCGGCAGCGTCAGCTCGATCGGTGGGGCGACGATGGCGATCTTCGACCTGCCGACCGCGCAGAAGCTCTTCAACAAGGTCGGCCGCTACGACGAGATCGATGTCGCCGCAAAGCCAGGCGTGTCGCCGGCGAAGCTCGTCTCGGAGATCAAGCCGATCCTGCCGCCCGCGACGCAGGTCCGGAGCGGCGCGGGGCAGGCCGCGAGCCAGGTGAAGGACGCGAGCGACTTCACGGGCGTCCTCCAGAAGTTCCTGCTCGCCTTCGGTGGCATCGCGCTCTTCGTCGGCATCTTCGTGATCGCAAACACGCTCTCGATCACCATCGCGCAGCGTGCGCGCGAGTTCGGAACGTTGCGCACGCTCGGTGCGACGAGACGGCAGGTCCGCGTCTCCGTCATCCTCGAGGGCTTCGTGATCGGGGTGGTCGCCTCGGTGATCGGGCTCTTCCTCGGGCTCGGTCTCGCCAAGGGCCTCGAGGCGCTGTTCACGTCGTTCGGCATCGACCTGCCGCACGGGAACACGATCTTCGCGACGCGCACGATCATCGTCTCGCTGCTCGTCGGCACGATCGTGACGGTGCTCGCGAGCCTCATGCCCGCCATGCGTGCGACACGCGTCGAGCCGATCGCCGCGGTTCGCGAAGGCGTGCTTCCGCCGTCGCGCCTCGCGCGCTTTGGCGTCCCGGTCGCGGTGGCGGTGCTCGCGGTCGCGCTCGTCCTGCTGCTCGTCGGCGGGCTCGACACGAGCCTGTCCGGCGGCCAGCGCCTGCTCGCGATCGGCGTCGGCGTGATCGCCAGCTTCATCGGCATGGCGTTCGCCGCGCCGCACCTCGTGCCGTGGCTCGCGTCATGGCTCGGCTGGGTCGGCGCCCGCACCGGCGGTGTCTCCGGTCGTCTCGCGCGCGACAACGCGATGCGGAACCCGGCGCGTACGGCATCGACTGCCGCCGCGCTCATGATCGGCCTCGCCCTCGTCACCGCAGTCGGGGTGCTCGCCTCCGGGATCAAGACCACGTTCGAGCACGCGGTGGACTCGCAGTTCCTCGGCAACTACGCGCTGACCTCGCAGAACGGCTTCACGCCGACGGGCGTCGCGTCCGAGAACGCCGTGAAGCACGTGTCCGGCGTCGTCGACGTCTCGGGCGTGCGCGCTGGGGACGGGCGCGTGCGGGGCAGCCACGTCAGCGTCACGGGCGTCGAGCCGAACGTCGGCAAGGTAATCGCGATCACCTGGAAGAAGGGCGGTCCGTCCGTGCCTGCAGCCCTTGGCGCGAACGGCGCGTTCATCAGCACGAGCTACGCCAAGGATCACAACCTCGCTGTCGGCTCGCAGTTCCCGCTCGAAGTGCCGACCGGCGCGGTCATTCCGCTGACGGTGAAGGGCATCTTCAAGGCGCCGAGCGGCGGCTCGCCGTTCGGCAACGTCACGATCTCCACCTCCCTGTTCGATCGCGTGTACCAGGCGCCGCAGAACGTCTATGCGTTCGTCGACATGACCGGCGGCGTTACACCCGCGAACACGGCGAAGCTGAACAACGCGCTCGCGTCCTTCCCGGATGCCAAGCTGCAGACCGAGTCGCAGTTCAAGAAGCAGCAGGAGTCCGGCATCAACGTGTTCCTGAACCTGCTGTACGTGCTTCTCTCGCTCTCGATCGTCGTGAGCCTCTTCGGAATCGTGAACACGCTGGTGCTCTCGGTGTTCGAGCGCACGCGCGAGCTCGGCATGTTGCGCGCGGTCGGGATGACGCGCCGCCAGACGCGCCGGATGATCCGCCACGAAAGCGTTGTCACTGCGCTGATCGGCGCGGCGCTCGGCATTCCGCTCGGCGTCGGCCTCGCGATTCTCGTCGGCGAGGCGCTCGGATCGTTCACGATCGCGATCCCGTGGGGCACGCTGATCGTGTTCGTGATCGCGGCGATCATCGCCGGCTTGATCGCAGCGATCTTCCCCGCACGCCGCGCGGCACGTCTCAACGTGCTGCAAGCGCTGCAGTACGAGTGAACCTCCCCGGCCTTCTGCGCGCCTACGTCGCAGCCGACGAGCGCGAGGAGGCGGATCGTTGCGCGATGCTCCGGCTGGCCGGAGAGCTCGAGCGGCCGACATCGCGCGATCAGGCGCGCGCGCACTTCACCGCTTCGGCGTTCGTCGTCGACGACGGCTGCGCGCGTACGTGTCTCGTCGCGCACGCGAAGCTGGGCCGGCTGCTGCAGCCCGGCGGGCACGTCGAGCCCACCGACGTCTCGCTCGAGGCCGCGGCGCTGCGCGAGGCATTCGAGGAGACGGCGCTGCAGCTCGAGCCGCATCCGACCGCGCCGCGCCCGTTCGATCTCGACATCCACCTGATCCCCGAGCGCCCCGGGGAGCCCGCGCACTTCCATCTCGACGTGCGGTACCTGCTCGTCGGCCGCGGCGAGCCGTGCGAAGGCGCCGCGTGGTACGTCCTCGGCGAGGCAGGCGACGTATCCGTCGCGCGCCTTGCCGCGAAAGCAGCGAAGCTCTAGCGGAAGCCGACGGGCGACCGCGCCGGCAGCGGGCTCTCCGGCAGCCCTGCGACCGGCGTGGCCGCGTTGTACTCGCGGGGTGCGACGTCGTTCGGCGCATCGGCGTGGAAGAGGGATGCGAGCGACTGGATCTGGTCGCGGCCGACACCGAGCTCGTACTGGCCGCCGCCGTACAGCGCGATGCCCTCCCGCTCGCAGCCGTCGTAGAAGTCGAAGAGCCGCTTCACCGAGCCGAACCGCGACGGCTTGCAGTTCAGGCAGTGCGGCATGAACGGCAGCGCCTCGACGTCGCTCCACTCGTGGATCGCCGCGTCCCACGTGATGCGCGTGCGGTGCCGCTCGAGCGCTGCAACGGTCTCCGACGTCAGCGCGGGATCCTCGATCCACGCGTCGGGGAACGCGTCGGCAACGCGGGCGTAGAGCTCGGCGTCGGGCGGCGAGCCGAACGCGCCGCGGTAGATGCCCTTGAAGTCGACCGTCTCGACATTCGCGAGCGTGGCGATCACGTCGTCCGTCCAGTTGCGGTCGGGATCGAGCTTGAAGTGGAGCTCCGGGTACAGCTCGAGCCAGCCGGGCACGTTCGCCGTGCGCGTCGAGACGACGAAGCGCAGCGGCTTCGGCGAGCGGTCGAGCGCCTCGCCGAGCGTCATGCCGGCTTGGCGGAGCGCGAGGTCGAGAGCGGCCGACTCGAATGCCCAGCGCCGGTACTCGGTCTGTCCCGACTGAAGGAGCGAGAACGACTCGAGCGTGTGCTCTCCGGGAAACGGCAGCTTGCCGTCGTCGGCCTGGAACACCTGCTGTGCGCGCGGGTCGTAGTCGACCTCCTCGCCGCGCCCCTCTTCGCCGCGACCGTGCAGCACGACCACCGTGCGGCGGAGGACGAAGTCGCGGGCCACCTCCCGCTCGAGCGGCTCCAGGTAATAGCCGTCGATATGCAGCGACAGTTCGCGGACCGCGTCGTAGTACCGGCTCACGTGTGACGCCTTTCGAGGTGCGCGCGCAGCGCGTCGAGACGGCCGTCCCATTCTTCGCCGGTCTCGGTGAGGCGGTAGCGCGTCTCGCGGCCGCGCCGCTCGGCGGCGACGAGGCCCGCGCCGGCGAGCGCGGCCAGGTGCTTCGACACGGCTTGGCGTGTCATCGGCAGCTCACCCGTGAGCTCGGTCGCAGTCGCGGTTCCACGCTCGGAGAGATACCCGATCACCTGCCTCCGTGACGGGTCGGCGAGCGCTCCGAAGACGAGTCCGAGCGGGTCAGACACGCACGAGCGCGGAGGCTTGAAGCTCGAGCGCGGTGCTCCAGGCGGGCGACGACTCGACGACGACGAGCCGCGTGCCATCGGGGTCGTCGTCGAGCGTGAACTCGACCGTCCCCTCGTCGTCCCAGTCGAATGCCAGCCGGCGCTCGGGCTCGACCTCCGTCACGGTCGCGTTTCGCTCCTCGCCGTTCGACCAGCGAAAGCTCGCGCCGCCGCCGGGCCGCAGGTCGAGGTCGACGTCGTTTGCGAACCAGTCCTCGAGGCGGTCGGGGTCGGTCAGTGCCTCCCAGACGTCGTCGCGGGTGGCGGGCAGGACGATCTCCTTGCGAATCATGCGCAACCTCCGGGTTGCTATAACTCAGGCAACTGACGAGTTGCACGTTACAGGAGGTCGAGATGCTGGTCGGATCCGTCGTACCGATGGTGGTGGAGCAGGACGGGCGCTGGGAGCGCTCGTTCGACATCTACTCGCGCCTCCTGCGCGAGCGAATCGTGTTCCTCGGGCAGGAGGTGAACGACGACATCGCCAACCTGGTCGCCGCGCAGCTCCTGCACCTCGACGCGCAGGATCCGGGCCGCGACATCTCCCTGTACGTCAACTCACCCGGTGGCTCGGCGTACGCCGGCATGGCGATCTACGACGCGATGCAGTACGTGAAGTCCGATGTCTCGACCGTCTGCCTCGGGATGGGGATGAGCGCGGCGGCGATGATCCTCTGCGGCGGGGCGCCGGGCAAGCGCTTCGCGCTGCCGAACGCGAAGATCATGATCCACCAGGGCTCGGGCGGCTTTCGCGGCACGCCGGCGGACATCCAGATCGCGGCCCGCGAGATCCTCGACATGACGAAGCGGATGGCGGAGATCATCTCGCGCCATTCCGGCCAGGACGTCGATCAGGTGCTGCGCGACATCGACCGTGACCGGTTCATGACGCCCGAGGAGGCGGTCGAGTACGGCCTCGTCGACGCGGTCATGGAGCCCGCCGCTAGAACCAGCGAGTAGGCGGCCAGTAGATGAAGAGCACCGGCCCGATGAGGCTCGAGCGGGGCACCGTGCCCCACGTGCGCGAGTCGCACGAGTTGGCGCGGTCGTCGCCCATGAAGAAGTACCGGCCCTTCGGCACGTGCCACGTGCCGGACATGTGGTCGCGGAGGCTCGGTGTGACGTACGAGTCGTTCAGCTTCTTGCCGTTGACCCAGATGAAGCCGTTTCGCTCGACGATCGTGTCGCCCGGCAGCCCGATCAAGCGCTTCACGAACGTGCCGCCGATCCCGCACGCGTCTTTGGGCGCAGTGAAGACCACGACCTGGCCGCGCGACGGGTTGCCGAAGCGGTAGGCGAGCCGGTTCGCGATTACGCGATCGTTGAACGATCCCTCGCAGTCGAGGCCGGGCTTCGCGCAGTGGAGTGTCGGTTCCATCGACGCGGACGGGATGCGATAGGGCTTCGCGACCTCGGCCTCGAAGACGAGGACGAAGCCGATCGCGAGTGCGAACGTGATCACCCAGTCGAGGAGCTTCCGCACCCCGGAATGGTACTCAGGCTCCGCGCGTCGTCCGCGGGGCGCGTCGCGCCGCAGCCACGATCCGCTCCGCCGCGTTTCGCAGTGCGGGCGGAACGGCGCCGTTTCCGCTCTGGAAGCGCTGGAAGGCGGCCGCAGGCTTGCCGCGTCGGGCCGAAAGCCCTGCGACGGCCTCGAAATCGGGCACCAGTGCGATCGTGCGCCGCTTGCCGGCGGCGCGCAGGATCGCGTCGTTTGCGATCTGCTCCGCCTCGGCCGGCTGCGCGCCGCGCGGGGCGTCGCGGTCGTGCACGACGACGTACGGCACGTCACATGCGTTGCAGATCTCGGCGAACAGCGGGATGTTGCCCTTGCCCGCGCAATCGATGACGGCGATCGCCTCCTGGTCGGCGTCGTAGCCGAGCGCCCGCAGGATGAACGGGAAGGCGAGCTTCTCGGTGCGGCCTTCGACGAGCAGCACGGCGCGCGAGAGGAAGATCTCAGCTCGCTCCGCGTCGAGCTCGGCGAGCAGCCGGAACGCCTGTGCGCGCGGCACTGCGTCCGGCTGCAGCAGTGAGGTCCCGGCCCGCGCGTCGTGCCGTACCAGCACGAGCTCCTCGATGCGATCGACGCCGAGGAAGACCGGCGAGTGAGTCGAGTACAGCACTTGGTTTCTGCCGCGCGCTGCGAGCTGTCGCAGTAGCCGATGGAGGTGGCGCTGGGCGGGCGGGCTGAGGAAGAGCTCGGGCTCCTCGATCAGGACGACGAGCCCGCGGGCCCGCCGCTCGACGAGCGCCGCGACCGAGCGAACGAGAGCGAGACCGCCGTCTTCCGCTGGCAGGTGGTCGACCGCGCCCGTCGCGACGAGCGTCGTCGCCCGCAGGCTGGCGGGAAAGAACAGCGCAGGCGGTGCACCTTCGCGATTCAGGTTCAGGGTGCCCGGCGGCCGCGCGTCGAGAAAGAGCGTCCGCTCGCCGGCCACCGCCTCGACGTGCACGCGCGTGTGGCCGTGTGAGACGTCTGCCGCCGTCGGCATCGGCGCCGCCGCTTCGAGCAGCGACCAGATCGCGGTCAGGACCGTGGACTTGCCCGAGGACGACTCGCCGACGAGCACGCACACAGCGCGTGGCGCGAGCTCGACGTCGCGTGCGCCGCGATAGCCGTTGATCGTGACTCGGCTGAGTAGCGCCACGCGGCGTGCTATCCGCGCACGGTGTTCTTCAACAGGAAAAACAGGTTCGCCGGACGCTCCCCGAGCCGCCGCATCAGGTACGGGTACCACTCCGGCCCGTACGGCGTCGCGACGAGCACTCTGTAACCCCGCTGGAGCAGCTCCTGCTGCAAGTGGGGACGGACGCCGTAGATCATCTGGAACTCGAAACGGTCGCGGCCGATGCCATGCGCGTCGGCGTATGTGATGGTGTGTTCGACGAGTGCGCGGTCGTGTGTCGCGACTGCGGTGTAGCCGCCGCCCGAGAGCATCTGCTCGAGCAGTCGTTTGTACATCGCATCCACGTCGGCCTTTTGCGGGTAGGCAACGGACGGTGGCTCGAGGTAGGCGCCCTTCACGAGCCGCAGGTTGGGTGCGAGTGGCAGCAGCGCTTCGAGGTCCGCGGGCGTGCGGTAGAGGTAGGACTGAAGTACCGTGCCGACGTTCTCACGGCCCTCTTCGCGCAGCCGCCGAAAGATGCGCAGCGTCGCGTCGACGTACGCCGACTGCTCCATGTCGATGCGGATGAACGAGCCCTTGTCGAGCAGCTTCCCGAGGTTTGTGTACGCGAGCTCTTCGTCGACTTCGAGACCGAGGTGCGTGAGCTTCAATGCGACGTTTGCCCGCAGCTTCTCGGCGTCGATGCGATCGATGATCGCGTCGTAGGCGGCAACGACCGGCTCGGTCTGCGACGGCTCGAGCACGCCCTCGCCGAGAAGCGTCGTGTTCGCGGCGAAGCCGAGGTCGTTCAGCCCCCGCAAGACGGCGATGCACTCGTCGAGCGTCTCGCCGGCGACGAACCGGCCGGCGCCGAGTTGCATGCCGTAGCGCCGCACGAGCGACTGCACGCGCGAGCTGTCCGCGGCCGCGAGGATCGCCTTGCGCATGCTCGCGTTCGCGACGGAGCTCAGTTGTGCGACAACAGCCACTCGTGCACTTCGGCGACGCGGTTTTCGAGCAGCGTCAAATGACCGTTCTCGTCGTCGATCCATGCTTCGCAGCCAGGGACGTGGGCGGCGAGCCACTCTCCGTGCGACTTGGGGACGAACCGGTCGTCGCCTCCCTGCACGACCAGCACCGGAGTGGTGATCCCGGCGAGGTCGAAGCCCCAGTCCGCCGCGAACGCGAGATCGTCGTCGATCCAGCCGTCGACGCCACGCTCGAGGCCGTGGGAGGTGTTCGAGTGTATGAACTCGGCGAGCGCCCCGGTGAGCGCGGCGCGATCGGCCGCGCCGAGCAGCGTCTCGACGGCTGCGAAGAGCTCCTCGGGCGTGGCTGCGAGCATCCCCTCGCGCTGTTCGGCGAGCGACGGCGCGAGCGTCTCTTCGCCCTGGAGCACGAGGCCGAATTCCTCGACGTTGTCCTCGCCCATCCCGGCCAGCCAGTCGAGGCCCTCGGCCCCGAAGGGCGCGATGCCGGCGAGGCTCGCAGCTGCGGTCAGCCGGCCGCCGCAGAGGGCGGCGCAGGCAAGGGCGTGCGGGCCGCCGCCCGAGATGCCCCACGTCGCGAATCGCTCGAGGCCGAGGGCGTCTCCGAGCGCGAGCATGTCCGCCGCGATCGAGGCGATGGTGCGCCCACGGTTGCGGTCGGAGCCGCCATAACCTGCGCGGTCGTACCCGATGAGGCGTACCCCCGGCATGGCCAGGCGGTCGTAGACCCTCCCCGAGCCGGGCGTGCCGTGGTGCATGACGATCGGGAAGCCGTTCGGGTCGCCGAGCTCGTGCACCTCGAGCGCACGCCCGTCGGGCATCGTGAGCCTCCGCGCCACGGCGCGGACTCTATGCGGAACGGGCTGCGCCTGTCCGCCCGAGCTCCGCGAGACCGTGCTCGAGGAGCGCGTAGGCCCGCTCGAGATCGCTACGCAGGCGGCGCACGGCAGCGGGCCCGTGGCGTCCGGCAAGTGCCTGCGAGCGGGCGCCGCGGAAGAACTGGCGGTGCACGCTCACGAGTAGGCCCGCGGCGATTCTCGCGTCCCGCTCGTCGACGCCTTCGGCCTCGAGCGTCTCCGCGAGCGCCTGTGCGAACTGGGACATCACCTCGAGCTCCTTCGCCCGGAGCGCTGGCGACTCCTCGATGATGCGCGCGAATACTGCGAAGGACGGGCTGCAGAGGCGCCTGCACTCGCTCACCTGGAGCCGACGCAGCGCCTGGATGATCGACTCGCCTTCAGGACGCCCGTGGACCGCTTGGGTGAGAGCGCGCGTCCGCTCCGGCACCTCGTCGTAAAACAGGTCTTCCTTCGTCGGGAAGTAGTTGAA
Source organism: Gaiellaceae bacterium (assembly GCA_035650975.1). Taxonomy (GTDB): domain Bacteria; phylum Actinomycetota; class Thermoleophilia; order Gaiellales; family Gaiellaceae; genus PALSA-600. Next base: position 10,188 of record DASRGQ010000084.1, on the reverse strand, counting down.
GACCGTCTTCTGCGAGACGCCGGCGGCGGCGGCCACCTCGGCGACGGTAACGTCGTCGAAGCCCCGCGTCGCGAAGAGGCGCATGGCGACATCGGCGATCTGCTGCCGCGTCGCGAGCTTCTTCGTCTCCCGCAGGCCCACTGGGACAACTGTAACCTGAATATTTCAGTTGCGGAAAGTTTTCAGTGTGTGTAACTTCGTTGGACCGCACGCCGTCGAACGGAAGGAGACCGTTTGCTCGCTCGTCTCGCTCATCTGATCGCCCGGAGGCGCTGGATCGTGATCGGCGTCTGGATCGTCCTCACCGTGTTCGGTGCGTTCTCGGCCGGGCAGGTGTCGAAGCGCTGGTACCAGAGCTTCTCGATCCCCGGCAAGTCGGCCTACGAAGCGGATCAGCGGACGTTCAAGGCGTTCGGCACCGGTGTGCGGCCCCCGAACGTCGTCGTCTACCACGTCGACGGCGATGCGACGAAGAGCGATGCCATCAAGCAGTCGATGCAGCGCGTGATCGGAGCGAATCCGGCGGCGCGGACGAGCTCGTACTTCTCGACGCACAACTCGATGTACGTCTCGCGCGACAAGCACACGACGTTCATGGAGGTGTACCCGGCCGGGCAGCCGAAGTTCTCGACGACGAGCGGTGCGAAGCAGATGCGCGCGGAAGCGGCCGCGGGGCTGCCATCGAACATCACGGTGAACGTGACCGGGCACGACCCGCTCGACGAAGCGAGCACGGCGGGGTCGAGCGGTGGCCCGAGCGTGCTCGTCGAGGCGATGATCGGCGGACTCGGCGCGCTCGTCATCCTCTTCTTCGTCTTCGGGACGCTGCCCGCGGTGTTGATGCCGATCGTCGTTGCCGTGGCGGCGATCCTCAACACGTTCACGCTCGTGTGGGGCCTCACCTACATCACGAACGTGTCGATCATCGTGCAGTTCTTGATCGCACTCGTCGGGCTCGGCGTCGGCATCGACTACGCGCTCCTGATGATCTTCCGCTTCCGCGACGAGCTGCGTGAAGGGTCGGATGTCGAAACGGCGCTCGTCGAGACGATGACGCACGCCGGACGGTCTGTGATCGTCTCCGGATCGACGGTTGCGGTCGGGCTGCTCTCGATGCTCGTGCTGCCGCTGCCGTTCATTCGCTCGATGGGCCTCGGCGGCATGCTGATTCCGGCCGTCTCGGTGCTCACTGCAATCACGCTGCTGCCTGCGCTCCTGGCCGTGCTCGGCGAGCGGATCAACAGCCTGCGTGTGATGCCGAAGCGGCTCGTCGACCACGGGCACCCCGAGGACGGCTTGTGGGGACGCTGGGCGCGGTTCGTGCTGCGCCGTCCGATCCCGGTTGCCGTCGTCGGCCTGACGATCGTCGTCGTCCTCGCCGTGATCGGCACGCGCCTGAACCCGAACGAGTCACAGCTGAAGAACTTCCCCGGCAGCGGCACCGCCATCCAGGGGCGCCAGATGCTCGCCGACGCCGGCATCTCGCCCGGCGTGATGAAGCCGTTCATCGTGCTCGTGGAGCACCACGGCAACGCAAATGCGATCGCCAAGGACGTGTCGAACGTCAACGGGATCGTCGGGGCGACCGTGCCGCCCGGCTGGCACTCCGGCGCGGACTCGCTCGTCGAGGCGTTCCCGGCCGTCGACGGCGCCGCACCGAAGATCCAGGGGATCATCAACCGCGTCAACAACGTGCTCGACGGGACGAACGGCACGCTCGGCGGCACTGCGGCCGAGGACCGCGACTTCGTGCATGCCGTCTACGGAAACTTCCCGTACGTGCTGGCGTTCGTCGTCATCCTCACGCTGATCCTGCTCGCGCGCGCCTTCCGGTCGATCGTGCTGCCGATCAAGGCAGCGATCCTGAACCTCGTGTCGCTCGGCGCTGCGTTCGGGATCGTCGTCTTCATCTTCCAGGAGGGTCACGGGTCGGGCCTCTGGAACATCACGGCGACGCAGGCGATCACCGCCTGGATCCCGTTGATGATCTTCGCGTTCCTGTTCGGCCTGTCGATGGACTACGAGGTGTTCATGCTCACGCGCATGCGTGAGGCGTACGACGAGACAGGCTCGACAGAGCGTGCGATCGAGCTCGGGCTCGCCCGCACCGGCAAGCTCGTGACGAGCGCGGCGCTGATCCTGATGTTCGCGTTCCTCGTTCTTTCTTCGAGCCCGGGCTTCGAGATCAAGGAGTTCGCGATCGGCCTCGCCGCGGGGATCATCTTCGACGCCACCGTGATCCGCGCCCTGCTCGTGCCCGCCCTGATGCGGCTGCTCGGGCCCGCGAACTGGTGGCTGCCCGACTGGACGCGGACCGTGCTCTTCATCCGGGAGCCGCGGCCCGAGCCCGCCACCGAGAACGTCTGACCTCCGGCGACTGCGGCGTCTCAGCCGGGACGCCGCAGTCGCCTTAAACTGCGACGGTTGGAGCCCGCGGCCGTCACCGACCTCGAGCTCGTCGCGCGCTGCCGCGCCGGCGACGACGCTGCGTGGCACCTGCTCGTGGAACGATTCTCGCGTTTCGTCTACGCGATCTCCGTGCGCGGCTTTCGTCTCGCGGAGCCCGACGCGGAGGACGTCTTTCAGGAGGTCTTCGCGAAGACCTTCGAACAGCTCCACCGGCTGCGCGACGACGGAGCGATCAGGCCGTGGCTCGCGCAGCTCACACGCCGCGCGTGCATCGACCGTTTGCGCGCCGACCGCGAGACCGCAGTGGCGGACGTCGAGGACACAGCGGTCGACGAGCTCGCGGAGATCGACCGGGCGCTCGACGTGCGCAACGCGCTCGGAGCGCTCCCCGAGTCGTGCCGGGAGATCCTCGACCGGTTCTTCGCCCGCGACGAGAGCTATCGGACGATCGGCGACGAGCTCGGGCTGCCGGCCGGGACGATCGCGAGCCGGATTTCGCGATGCCTCGAGAAATTGAAGTCGATCATGGAAGATCCGCACGCCGCCGGCCGTCCTGTAGACGGGTGATTCGAAGATGAGCTACGAGATCGAAGAGATCGCACGCCTTCTGTCCGTTCTGCCGCCGGCGCCGACCGGGTGGGTCGAAGCGGCGCAGCGGCTGCCGCAGCTTCGCGCCGGGATCGACGAGCTGGTCGCCCGGGCGGAGCAGGACGCGGAGGTGCGCAAGAGGCTCGTCGCGGATCTCGAGGCGGCGTTCGCGGAGGTCGGGCTCGAACCGTCTCCGAGCGCACTCGACGAGGCCCGCCGGCGTCTCGGCGCGTGACGGGATCGTGATGGACACCGGGGGCGGCCGGCCCGACTTCGAGCTCGGGCCGGCTCTCGCCCTGCTCGCCTCGCCGCAGACGTCTGCGGCGGCCGGCTCGGCAGCCGCGCTGGCCGGCGCTGCCGCGGCAGCCGTCGTGGGCAAGGCAGCAGCAGCGTCCGGCCGGAAGGGCGAGGCGGCGCAGGCCGCGGCGCTGCGCGAACGGCTCGCCCGGCTCGCGGCGGCCGACTCGGAGGTGCTTGGTGCGGCCCGCGCAGCGTTGTCGGTGACGGGAGAGGGCGAGAGTGAGCAGCGCGACTTCGCGCTCGGCCGGGTGCTTCGGCATGCGTCGGCCGTGCCGCGCGAGATCGCCGAGGCCTGCGCCGACCTCGCCCAGCTCGCCGCCGGGGAGGCGAACGAGGTCGTGCCTGATCTCCGCGCCGATGCGACGGCCGCAGGCTTGCTCGCCGCCGGCGCGGCGGCGGCGGCGGCGCATCTCGTCAGCGTGAACCTCGCGGTGCACGACGGTGACGACGACCTGCGCCGTGCGCGCGCTGCCGCGGAGTCGGCCCGCGCCGCGACCATTTAGGGGCTTGATGCGGGTTTCTCTGTGGGCACGCGGCTGGTGCGCCTGACTCGGCGCGTCTGTGCCGCGTCGGTCTTGCCCGTAGCCACCGCTACGGGCTGCACCCGCCACGTCCCAGCCGCTTGGTCAGATGCATCCCCGCGCACACCCCAACCCGCATCAAGTCTCTAGCATCGCGCACATGTCGTCGGTCGCCGCGCACGCAGACTCCGACGCGGGCCCGCGTCCCGCATGGTCGCTTCGAGCCGGCGACGCCGACGCGATCGGCTTTACGAACCCGCTGCCCGAGCGCGTCGACCGCGAGTGGGCCTACGGCGGGTCGACCGGGCGCGGCGTGCGCGTCTGCGTGCTCGACAGCGGCGTCGAGGACGGCCATCCTGCCGTCGGCGAGCTCGCGGGAGCCGTCGCGATCTCGATCGACGAGGAGGGCGAGCCCGTCGCAGCCCCGGACGAGGAAGGTGATCTCTGCGGGCACGGAACCGCCTGCGCGGGCGTCATCCGCGCGCTCGCGCCCGAGGCCGAGATCCACTCCGCGCGTGTGCTCGGCGCGAACTTCTCCGGCTCGGGGAAGGTGCTGCTCGCCGGGCTGCGCTGGGCGGTGCAGGAGGGCTTCGACGTGATCAACATGAGCCTCTCGACGACGAAGAAGCAGTTCGGCGACCTGTTGCGCGAGGTCGCCGACAGCGCGTACTTTCGTCGCACGGTGCTCGTGGCAGCCGCGCACAACATGCCGGTCGAGTCGTTCCCCTGGCGGTTCTCCTCTGTGATCTCCGTCGGCAGTCACGAGGAGGCCGATCCGTTCGTCTACTACGCGAACCCCGAGCCACCGGTCGAGTTCTTTGCGCGCGGTGTCGACGTGGACGTCGCGTGGGTCGGAGGCAGCACGATCCGCGCGACCGGCAACAGCTTCGCCGCGCCGTGCATCGCCGGCATCGCCGCGTTGATCCTCGGCAAGCATCCTGCGCTCCGTCCCTTCGAGCTGAAGACGGTGCTGCATCTCACCTCGAACAACGTGAGGCGCGAGGATGGGTGAAGACCGGTTGCGGGCGATCGTCGCTGCCGGCGTCCTGCCGGCGGAGGAGACGTTCGGCCGCCTGCTGCGGGCGATCGTCGAGGTCGCGCGGTCGATCTTCGGCGCGAGAGCCTCGTCGATTCTGCTCCTCGACGAGGACACGGACGAGCTCGTCTTCGCAGCGGTCGCGAGCGAGGAGGAGCAGTTCCTCGTCGGGCGGCGGTTCCCGGCGGCGAACGGGATCGCTGGGTGGGTCGCTTCCTCGCGAACGCCGCTCGTCCTCGAGGACGTGCGCAACGACCCGCGCTTCGCCCGTGACGTCGCCGAGGGAACGGGTTACGTGCCGAACGGCTTGATGGCCGTCCCGCTGCTCGAGGAGGAGCAGGTGCTCGGCGTGCTGCAAGTGCTCGACCGGCCGGACAACTCGCGCTTCTCGCTGCAGGAGATCGAGCTGCTCGGGCTCTTCGCCTCCCAGGCGGCGCTCGCGCTCTCGCTGCTTGCCTCGGCACGGCGCGCGCGGGCGGCGCTCGACGGCGACGGCCGCGCCGGTGAGCTCGCAGAGCTGGCCGCCGCGCTCGAGGCGCTCGACGACGACCGGCGCCCCGCGGCCGAGGCTCTCGTCCGCGCGCTGCGCGATCTCATCCGGAAATGACGAGGGGCCCGCTCGCGCGGGCCCCTCGAGAAGCTTGAAGTCGATGCGGCTCAGTCGAGCCGGTGCGCCTCGACGTCGTCGCTCTCGTCGCTGTCACCCTCGAGGTTCGCGTCCAGGCGATGCGCCTCGACGTCGTCGTTCTCCTGCTCGTTCTCGTCGTTCTTGTCAAGCCGGTTGCGCTCGTCAGACACCGTGCTCCTCCTTGCTTTGGGTGCTTCGCACCCGCTTCGCGGGAATAACGACCCACTAGACGGGCGAGACCGTCGAAATCTTCCCGGTCCCTTCCCTCTGCTGTCAAACGGTGCGATCCTGCACCGATGCCTGGGATTCGCGCCCGGCTCGCCGAGTCGGCGGCCGCCCTCCGTGGCGTCTTCGCAAATCCGGGGCTCCGCCGGGTCGAGCTCGCGTTCGCGGGAGCCGCGATCGGAAAGTACGCGTTCTCTCTGAGCGTCGCGATCTACGCCTTCCACCACGGCGGGGCGACCGCGGTCGGGGTCGTGGCGGCGATCAGGTACGCGGTCTCCGGAGTGATTGCACCGTTTGCAGCGACGCTGTCCGACCGCTATCCGCGCCGCCGTGTGATGCTCGCGTCCGATCTCGGCCGGTTGTGCTGCGTGGCCGCTATCGCAGCCATCGTCGCGGACGGTGGCCCGCGCCTCGCGGTCTACGTGCTCGCGGTCGCCGGCTCGGTGTTCGGGACCGTCTTTCGTCCGGCGGAAGCGTCGCTCCTGCCCGTGCTCGCCGTCTCGCCGGAGGAGCTGACCGCCGCGAATGTCGCCTCGAGCACGTTCGACAGTGTCGGCATTTTTGCCGGCCCGGCGCTCGCCGCGTTCCTGTTCGCGCTCGGAGGAGCAACCAGCGGGTTCGCTCTCGTCGCGGTGACGTTCCTCTGGAGCAGCCTCAACGTGCTCCGGATTCCCGCCACGCCCGAGCCGCGCGTGGACGACGCGCTGCCGGAGGAGGGGTTCGGCGCGCTCGTCGGCGGCTTCCGCGCGATCGCCGGCGAGCCGCGGCTGCGACTGCTGATCGGCCTCTACAGCGCGCAGTGCCTCGCGGCCGGCGCGCTCACCGTGCTCGTCGTTGCCACGGCGATCGACCGGCTGGGGCTCGGGAACGCCGGGGTCGGCCTGCTACAGGCGGCGTGCGGCGTCGGTGCCGTCGTGGGAGCCGGAGTGACGCTCTCGCTCGTCGGCCGCAAGCGTCTCGCGGGTGACTTCGCGCTCGGCCTGGTGGCGTGGGGGCTTCCGCTCGTCGCGGTCGGGCTCGTCGTGAACACAGCGGTCACTGCGATCGCACTCGGCGTGCTCGGCATCGGCAACACGATGGTCGACATCACTGCGATCACGCTGATTCAGCGCACCGCGGTGACCGAAGTCGCAGGCCGTGTGTTCGGCGTGCTCGAAGGAGCGCTGGTCGCATCGCTGGCGCTCGGCGCGCTCGCCGCGCCTGCGCTCATCTCCGCAGCCGGTCTACGCACGACGCTGATCGTCGCCGGCTCGTTCCTGCCCGTCCTCGCCGTGCTCTCGTGGCGGCAGCTTGGACGCATCGACGCCGGCGCGCACGTGCCCGAGGCGCAAGTGGCCGCCCTTCGCACCGTGCCGTTCCTGGCGGTTCTGCCGCTGCAGACGATCGAGTACCTCGCCGAGCGTGTCGCCGACGTGTCGCTCCGGGCCGGCGAGGAGCTGTTTCGCCGCGGCGATCACGGCGATCGCTTCTACGTCCTGCGTGAGGGCGTGCTTGCGGTCGAGCTAGACGCGGGCGACAAGCGGCTCGAGGCGCCGGCGTATGTCGGCGAGATCGCCCTGCTTCACGACGTGCCGCGCACGGCGACCGTGCGTGTTGTCGAGGACGCGCAGCTGACGGCGCTCGAGCGGCAGGACTTCCTGGCGGCGGTCACCGGGCAGGCGCGTGCGCGCGCTCGGGCCGACGATGTCGTCGGCGCGCGGCTCGGAGCAGCAACAGGCTGAGCCGAGCGCTCATCTAGGGTTCCGGCGATGCAGGTTCGGATATGGGGCTGCCGCGGCTCGCTCGCCACACCGGGTGAGGCTGCGGCCGGTTACGGCGGCAACACGAGCTGCGTCGAGCTCCGCACCGCAAGCGGCCGCACGATCGTGCTCGATGCAGGCACCGGGATCCGGCCATTGGGGCTCGCGCTCGACGACGACGTGCACGAGATCGATGTCCTGCTCACTCACATGCATCTCGACCATGTCGAGGGACTCGGGTTCTTCGCGCCGCTGTTCGACGAGGGCAGGACGATTCGCTTCTGGGGCCCGCGCCCGGGCGAGCACACGCTCGCCGAGCAGGTCGCGATCTATCTCTCGCCGCCGTTCTTCCCGCTGCCGTTCGAGCGGTTCGGGAAAGGCTTCGAGTTCAACGAGGTCTGGGACGACACGTGGTCGCTGGACGGCGTGCGGATCAGCAGCGCGCCCGTGGAGCATCCGGGCCCGACGGTCGGCTACCGGCTCGAGGAAGAAGGGCGCTCGCTCGTCTATATCCCCGACAACGAGCTCGGCCTGAGGGCAGACGCCGGCGCCGACCTTGCGCAAGGCGCTGACGTCCTCCTGCACGACGCCCAGTACACCCGGCAGGAGTACGACGCGCGCGTCGGCTGGGGGCACAGCGCGCTCGACGACTTCTCCGGCTATGTCCAGCGAGCTCGGCCCGGCCGTGCGCTGATGTTCCACCATGACCCGACGCACGGCTCGCGCGAGCTCGAACGGATGCTGGCCGAAGTACGGGAGCAAAGCGGCGGAGTCCAGGTCGAGATCGCGACCGAAGGCATGGATTTCGAGCTGTAGCTCGACTAGGGTAGGCGCCATGGCTGCACCAATCGAGCTGCTCAAGCGCGTTCCGCTCTTCAAGGGAGTCCCCGAGAAGCAGCTGAAGACGATCGCCACGTCGTTCAACGAGCGCCGCTTCAGCGCCGGGCAGGAGCTGACGGCGGAAGGAAGCGGCGGGGCGGGCTTCTTCGTGATCGAGTCGGGTGATGCCGTCGTCACGGTCGACGGAGTCGAGCGCCGGACGCTCAGTGCCGGCGACTACTTCGGTGAGATCGCGCTGCTCGACGGCGGACTGCGCACTGCGACGATCACCGCCACCTCCGACGGCGTTGCGTACGGCTTGACGATGTGGGAGTTCCGGCCACTCGTCGAGACGCATGCGGAGATCGCCTGGCCGCTGCTCGAGGCGATGGCCGCGCGGACGCGCGAGCTCGAGTCGAAGTAGCGTCGCGTGGCTTCGGGGAAGGTCGGCGACGAGCGCGAGCTGCGCTCGATCATCGGCAGCCCGACCGAGCTCGTCGCCGGCAAGATCGCCGACCGGCTGAACCACCTGACGCGTCAGTTCGTCGAGCGGTCGCCGTTCGTCTGCATCGCGACCGCGTCTCCTGACGGTGGTCTCGACGTTTCGCCGCGCGGCGATCCTGCGGGCTTCGTCCGCATACTCGACGACCGCACCGTGCTGCTTCCGGAGCGCCCGGGCAACAAGATCGCGGACACGCTCACGAACCTGCTCGTCGACCCGCGGATTGCGCTGCTCTTCCTGATCCCGGGCGTCGGCGATTCGTTCCGTATCAACGGCACCGCCGTCGTCGTCGACGATGCGGAGCTGCTTGCGAGGAGCGTCGTCGACGGCAAGGTCCCGAAGCTCGGCATCCTCGTCTCGGTCGAGGAGGCGTACACGCAGTGCTCGAAGGCGCTCATCCGCTCCGACCTCTGGAACCCCGAGCGCCACGTCGACCGTTCCGAGCTGCCGTCGACCGGAGAGGTGCTGCGTGCCGTCAGCGACGCGAATCTCGATGTCAAGGAGTATGAAAGGGCACGCGCGGAGCGGTACGCGCGTCGCGAAGGGCTTTATTGAGCGATTGATCCCGCGCGTCGGCTGTGCCATGGTCGCGGCACCGCATTCGAACAAGGGGCGTCAGTCATGCGCGTCGACTCGGCTTTTCGCAGGGTCCCAGCCGGGATTGCTCTGTTGGGATTGGTCGTCCTGCTCGCTGCCGCCGGCGCCCGCGGCGCGGCGAAGCCGCTGCAGCTCGCCGGGACGTGGTCGGGTCACTACGGCGGCGCAGTCTCTGGATCGTTCACCTTGAAGTGGACGCAGTCCGGGGCGAGGCTCAGCGGGAAGATCACGCTCTCGAACCCGAACGGCACCTACGACATCAGCGGCAGTGTCAAGGGCAAGGCGATCCACTTCGGGGCCGTCGGCGTGGGGGCCACCTACGCGGGGACTGCCACAAGCACATCGATGTCGGGCACGTGGAAGAGCCCGGAAGGCGGCGGCTCGTGGAGCGCGACCAAGGCGAAGCCGAAAAAGAAGTAGTCGGAGGTTGAACGGTGGTGTCAGGCACCTCGAAGGTGCCTGACACCACCACTAGCTCGATTTAGCCGCAGCCGGTCGAGGTGCCGCAGTCGCGGCACGTGTAGCACGTGCCTGCGCGCACCATGCGGCCGCCGCAGCGGTTGCACTCGATCGCGTCCTCGAACGAGTTGAAGAGCGCCGTCTGGCCCGGCGCCGGCGGCTCGGCGGAAGCGGGAGTCGCTTCGCCCGCGTAGCGCGCCGCCAGGTTCGCGCGCACTTCAGTCGACAGGATGCCCGCCTCCTCCTGCTGGTCGACGTCGAGGAACTTCTTGCCGAACCAGCGGAAGATGTAGTCGACGATCGACTTCGCAGTGCGGATGTCGGCGTCGTTCGTGGGGCCCGACGGCTCGAAGCGCAGGTGCGAG
>DASRGQ010000083.1:0-76038 GCA_035650975.1 Gaiellaceae bacterium | reverse complement strand
GGTGGGCGAGGGCGTCCGCGACCTGCGGCCGGGCGATCGCGTCGTGCTCGGCTGGAAGACCGCGTGCGGCGGCTGTCGCAGCTGTGCGCGCGGCGAGCCGCGGCAATGCTCGCGCCCACCGGCTGCGACCGGGCGGCTCTTCCGCCGGGACGGCGCGGAGCTCACGCCGGTCCTTCGCACCGGAACGTTTGCGACGCACACGATCGTCCCGTCGGTTGCAGCAGTGAAGATCCCACGCGAGCTTCCTTCGGAGCAGGCTTGCCTCATCGGCTGCGCGGTCGCAACGGGAGTGATGTCGGTGCTCGAGACGGCGAAGGTCTGGCCCGGCGCACGCGTCGCGGTGATCGGCTGCGGCGCCGTCGGGCTGTCCGTCGTCCAGGGTGCGCGCATCGCCGGTGCCTCCGAGATCCGCGCGGTCGATCTGGATCCGCGCAAGCGCGAGCAGGCACGTAGCTTCGGCGCAACGCACGAGGACGTTGGCCCGGTGGACTTCGTCTTCGACGTCGTCGGGCGCCGCGAGACCTTCGAGCAGGCGCTCGGGATGATCGCGACGGGGGGCACCGTCGTCCTGATCGGCCTTTCGCCGGCGGGCGAGCGGGCCGAGCTCGATCTGCCACGCCTGTTCTCACGGCGCGCGCGCATCCTCGTGTCGCACGGCGGCGACCACCTGCCGCAGGCCGACTTCCCGCGGCTCGCCGGCTGGGCGCTCGACGGCACGCTCGATCTCGCCGGGATGGTCACGCACACAGCACCGCTCGACGACTGGTCGTCGGCGCTCGCTGCGATGAAGGACGGCGTGGTGATCAGGACGGTGCTGACGCCTTGACGCTCGAGTTGCTTCAGCGCATCGTGGCCGGCGAAGAGGAGGGTGCGAAGGTCGCCGAGCTGATCGGCATGCGGATGGTCGCCGCCGAGCGCGGCCGTGTCACGTTCGAGCTCGACGCAGGCCCGCAACACTCGAGCCCACCGGGCACGCTGCACGGCGGGATCCTCTGCGACCTCGCCGACGCCGCGATGGGCTGCGCGACGCTCTCGCTGCTCGACGAAGGCGAGACGTTCGCGACGGTCGAGTTGAAGATCAATTTCTTGAAGCCGGTGTGGGAGGGACGCCTGACCGCGGTCGGAGTGGTGATCAAGGCGGGCCGAACGCTGACGCTCTGCGAATGCCGCGTCACAGACGAAGGTGGCTCGCTCGTTGCCTACGCGACGTCGACACAGATGACCCTTCGCGGCCCTGTGGCAGAAGGCCGCTGACCGCATAGGATCGGCGCGTGGACCTGCGCGACACCCCGGACGAGGCCGCCTTCCGCGCCGAGGTGCGCGCGTTCATCGCTGCGAACCTTCCGGAGGAGTCGAGGCAGCGTGGCGGCCGGCGGTTCGAAGACGCCGACCGCGAGTGGAGCCGCAAGCTCGGCGAGGCGGGCTACGCCGGGCTCACCTGGCCGAAGGAGTTCGGCGGCGCGGGCGCGCCGTATAGCCACCAGGCGATCTTCCTCGAGGAGTCGGCGAGGGCCGAGGCGCCGACGCATCTCGGCGTGATCGGTCTCGGCATGGCGGGCCCGACGATCATCGCGTGGGGCACGGACGCGCAGAAGGAGCGTTACCTCGCGAAGATCCTCGACGCCGGCGAGATCTGGTGCCAGGGCTTCTCGGAGCCCGACGCCGGCAGCGACCTCGCGGCGGCGCGCACGCGCATCGAGGACCGCGGCGACCGCTTCGTCGTGAACGGTCAGAAGGTGTGGTCGTCGTTCGCGCACATCGCCGACTTCTGCATCCTCGTCGGCCTCGGGCTTCCGGACGAGCCGCGCTACAAGAACCTCACGTACGTGATCGCCGACATGCACGCGCCCGGCGTCGAAGTGCGCCCCCTCGTGCAGATCACCGGCCACCCGGAGTTCAACGAGATCTTCTTCACGGACGTCGAGGTGCCTAAGGAGAACCTGCTCGGCGAGGTCGGCGGGGGCTGGCAGGTCGCGATGACGACGCTGCTGCACGAGCGCGGCACACTCGGGTTCGCGCTCGCCGCGACGCTCGACGTCGCGGTGCGCAAGCTGATCGCGCTCGCGAAGGAGCGCAACGTGACCGATCCGATCCTGCTCGACCGCATCGCGCGGGAGTGGATCGAGCTGCAAGCCCTCAAGTACACGAACTACCGCGCGCTGACGACGCTCACGAAGACCGGCATCCCGGGCCCTGAGGGCTCGGCGTCGAAGCTCGTGTGGTCGGAGGCAAACCAGCGGCTGACGAAGCTCGCGCTCGAGATCCTCGGCGGCTCGGAGGTCGACGAGTACTGGACGTATCAGCAGCTCCGCTCTCGGGGCAACACGATCGAGGCCGGCACGAGCGAGATCCTGCGCAACATCGTCGGCGAGCGTGTGCTCGGCCTGCCGAGGTCGCGCTGATGGACTTCTCGTTCACGCAGGAACAAGAGGACCTTCGCCGCGAGGCGCGCACGTTCCTCGAGGCGAACCCCTCGCCGACACAGGAGCAGCTCGAGCAGCTCGGCTGGGTCGGCCTGCTCTCGTCCGACGACTTCACGTTCCTGGACGCGGCGGTGCTGTTCGAAGAGCTCGGCCGTGTGTTGTACGACGGGTCGTTCGTCGAGAACGAAGTCCGCGACGACCGCAACGCGCTGCTCACCGCATACGCACTCGAGGCGGTCGGCATCGGCTCGCACGCAGTGGAGCTCGCAGTCGCATACGTCTCCGAGCGTGAGCAGTTCGGCAAGAAGATCGGTACGTACCAGGCCGTGTCGCATCCGGTGGTCGACGCGTACGTCGCCGTCGAGCTCGCCCGCTCGCTCGCGTACTGGGCCGCGTGGTGCGTTGCGGAGCACGACCCCGACGCCGCGCGCGCGGCGGCCGCCGCGAAGTCGCAGGCCGCAGAGGCTGCGGTGCGCGCATGCGAGACGTCGATCCAGGTGCACGGCGGCATCGGCTTCACTTGGGAGCATCCGCTCCACCGCTACTACAAGCGGGCCCTCCGGCTCGAGGGCGCACTGGGCTACGGCCGCGAGCACCGCGCGGAGATCGCCGCATCGCTTCTGTCCTCGTAACCGGCGCGTCGACCGGAATCGGCGAAGTCACGTCGCGTCATCTCGCTGCGCGCGGCTTCGACGTGTACGCGTCTGTCCGCGTTGCTGGGCAAGCTCCGGCCGGGACACGCGAGCTCGTGTTCGACGTGACGGACGGCGCCGCGATCGCACACGCGGCCGAGGGCATCGAGACGCTGGACGGGCTCGTCGCGAACGCGGGGATCGCGATCGCGGCGCCGCTCGAGTTCCTGCCGGTCGACGAGCTCACGCGGCAACTCGACGTGAACGTCGTCGGGCAGCTCCGCGTCGTGCAGGCGTTCATGCCCGCCCTGCGTCGTGCGGGCGGGCGCATCGTCTTGATGGGATCGATCGGCGGCCGTTCGGCGCTGCCCTTCCTCGGTGCGTACGCGATGTCGAAGTTCGCGCTCGAGGCGATGGCCGATGTCCTGCGTGTCGAGCTCGCGCCCTGGGACATGCAGGTGTCGATCGTCGAGCCCGCCACGATCGCGACGCCGATGTGGACGAAGCCCCAGCGGTCGCTCGAGGAAATATCGCCGCAATCGGCCGAGCTCTACGGCGAGCGCGGCGAACGGTTCCGGCGACTGGCGGCGAAACGCTCGTCCTCGGCCGGCGTTCCCGCCGACGCGGTGGCGAAGGTCGTCGAGCGGGCGCTGACGGCTCCGCATCCTCGTTCCCGCTACGTCGTCGGCCCGGATGCTCGGCGGCGCGCGGCGGTGGAGAAGCTGCCGGACCGGCTGCGGGACCGTGTGCTCACGCGGTTCCTGTTCGGCTCGTAGGATCCGTCCATGGGCTACCACCTGGGCTCCCTCGACGAGCTGGGGGAGGGATACGGATTCCGCAAGGTGCGCGCCGCGCTCGGCGTCACCGCCTTCGGCGTCAACGGGCTCGTGTTTCCACCGCACTACGAAGGTCCGAACCACTTTCACGACACGCAGGACGAGCTGTACTTCGTCCATCGCGGGACCGCGACGTTCACGATCGACGGCAAGGAACACGTGGTGCCGGCGGGCGGGCTCGTCCACGTCGAGTCGACGACGCCGCGCATGGTCGCCAACCGCACCGACGAGGATCTCGTCGTGCTCGTCGTCGGCGGCAAGGACGGCTACGTCGAGCGGGACGGCCACGTCGTCAGCGACGAGGACCTGCGCAAGCGGCAGGCGATGGCGCGAGGGGAGTACTGATGGACGGGCTGATGATGGACTACCAGCTGACGCTGCCGACGATCCTGCGCCGCGCGGAGACCTACTACGGCGACAAGGAGATCGTTACCCGCCTACCCGACAAGAGCTTTCATCGCACGACGCACGGCGAGACGTGCCGCCGTGCTCGCGCGCTTGCAGTCGCTCTCGCCGAGCTAGGCCTCGAGCGCGGCGACCGTGTCGCCACGCTCTGCTGGAACCACCACCAGCACCACGAGGCGTACCTCGGCATTCCGTGCGGCGGGTTCGTCCTGCACACGCTGAACCTGCGCCTGCACCCGAACGACCTCGCGTACATCGCAAGTCACGCGGGCGACCGCGCGGTGATCGTCGACAAATCACTCGTCCCGCTGCTCGACCAGTTCGTCGGCCGCACGTCGATCGAGCACGTGCTCGTCGTGGAGGATTCGTACGAGGAGCTGATCGGGAGCGCCGATCCCGATGCGTGGAGCGACCCCGAGCTCGACGAACACGAAGCGGCCGCGATGTGTTACACGAGCGGTACGACCGGGATGCCGAAGGGCGTCCTGTACTCCCATCGCTCGACGCTTTTGCACACGCTCGGCGTCGCCGCGGGGAATCCGCTCGGCCTCGGCATCTCGGAGCGCGACTCGATTCTCCCCGTCGTTCCGATGTTCCATGCGAACGCATGGGGCTACCCGTACCTTGCCGCAGCGATCGGCGCGAAGCTCGTCTACCCGGGCCCGCACCTCGACCCCGAGAGCCTGCTGGACGACTTCGTGCAGGAAGGCGTGACGTGGACGGCGGGTGTGCCGACGATCTGGCTCGGCATCCTCGGCCTGCTCGACGCGAATCCCGGCCGCTGGGACCTCTCCGGCATGAAAGGGATGCTGGTCGGTGGCTCCGCCGCACCGCGCTCGCTGATCGCCGGGTTCAAGCAGCGGCACGGGCTCGACGTCGTCCACGGGTGGGGGATGACCGAGACGTCGCCGGTCGCCTCGACCGCGCAGCTCGTCGGCGATCTCGCGACCGCAGACGAGGAGACGCAGTTCGACTACGTCGCGATGCAGGGGCTGCCTTTGCCGCTCGTCGAGCTGCGCAACCGCGACGAAGACGGCAATGTGCTGCCCTGGGACGGGGAGTCGATGGGCGAACTCGAGGTTCGCGGCCCGTGGGTCGCCGCTGCGTATTACGGCGCAGAGGATCAGTCGGTGCGCTGGACGGACGACGGTTGGTTCAAGACCGGCGACGTGGTCTCGATTCATCCGCGTGGCTTCATCCAGATCAAGGACCGCTCCAAGGACGTGATCAAGTCGGGCGGCGAATGGATCTCGTCCGTCGAGCTCGAGAACGCGCTGATGGCGCACCCGGCGATCGCCGAGGCCGCAGTGATCGCGGTGCCGGACCCGAAGTGGGACGAGCGGCCGCTCGCTGCGATCGTCCTGCGCAAAGGCGCTTCCGCCACGCCAGAGGAGTTGCGGGCGTTCCTCGAGCCCGACTTCGCGAAGTGGTGGCTCCCCGACCGCTTCGAGTTCGTCGCCGAGATCCCGAAGACGAGCGTCGGCAAGTTCAAGAAGACGGAGCTGCGCGCGCAGTTCGCGAACGCTCCCGCGGTGACCGCACAGTGATCCGCACCGTCTGGCTCGACAACCCGCCCGTCAACGCCGTGAACTCCTCGATCATCGAGACGCTCTGGGATGCGTTCGAGAACCTCGGTGACGAGACGCGAGCCGTCGTGCTGCGCGGCCGCGGCGAGCGGGCGTTCTCCGCGGGGGCGGACATCGGCGGGTTCGTCGGCGGACTCGGCGAGAACGAGCGCCCGGCCGGCATCCAGCCGGTAGCGAACCTGATCGAGCAGGCGCCGGTCCCCGTCGTCGCGGCGATCCACGGCTACTGCCTCGGCGGCGGTCTCGAGATCGCCCTCGCCTGTGACTTCCGCATCGCGACACGCGACGCGCAGCTCGGCTTCCCGGAGGTGAACCTCGGCCTGCTGCCCGGCGGCGGCGGAACGCAGCGCGCGCCGCGGCTCATCTCGCCCGGCCGTGCGCGCTGGCTCGTGATGAGTGGTGAGCGGATTCCCGCGGAGGTCGCCGAGAGGTGGGGCCTGGTCGAGTTCCTCGTCGACGACCTCGACGAGGGGATCGAGCGCCACGTCGCGCCGCTCGGTCGGCAGAGCCCGCATGCGCTCCGCCAGATCAAGCACCTGCTGCGCGAGACGCGCGACGAGCGCAGCGACGAGCGTGAGGTGTGGGCGTTCGCGGCGTGCCTCGAGTCGGAGGACGGGCAGGAGGGCGTCGCAGCGTTCCTCGAGAAGCGCGAGCCACGCTGGACCGGCAGGTGAAAGCGGTCGTCCTGCGCGAGGTCGGCGGGCCGCTCACGCTCGAAGACTGGGATGAGCCGAGCGGCATGGTGCTCGATGTGCGCGCGGCGGGCGTCAACTTCGCCGACATCCTGATCAGGCGTGGGCGCTACCCGCAGATGCCCGAGCTCCCGCATGTGCTCGGGAGCGAGGTCGCGGGCGATCTCGACGGCCGGCGAGTGATGGCGTACTCACGTGCCGCCGGCGGGTACGCGGAACGCGTCGAGATCGACCCTGAGTGGGTGTACGACCTCCCGGACGGCGCGTCGTATGCCGCGGGAGCGTCGTTCATGACCGCGTACCTCACCGCGCACGTCCCGCTCACACGGCAGCTCCACGTTGGTGACGGCACCGACGTGCTCGTGCACGCGGGCGCCGGCGGCGTTGGCGCAGCGGCGATCCAGCTTGCGAAGCTTCGCGGTGCGCGGGTGATCGCGACGGCGAGCTCGGAGGAGAAGCGCGCCTTCGCGCTGCAGATGGGCGCCGACGAGGCGCGTGGCTACGACGACCTCGACGGCGTGCAAGTCGACGTCGTACTCGACACGGTCGGCGGCGAGCTCTTCACGCGCTCGCTCGGGCTGCTGCGCCCGCTCGGCGCGATCGTTGCCATCGGCTTCGCGGGGGGTCTCTGGCAGGACCCGGCTGTGCAATGGCTCGTCGGGCGCAACGTGTCGGTGGTGGGCATGTATCTCGGCCGGTTGATGCGCCTCCGTCCCGACCTCGTTCGGAGTGCGTTGGACGAGCTGCTCGAGCTGTGGCGGCGCGGCGACATCGATCCCCCGGTCGGCGCGAGGTTCCCGCTTGCAGCCGCGGGCGATGCTCACGCGTTGATCGAGACGCGTCGGCACGTCGGCAAGGTGATCCTCGAGCCGTGAAGGCGCTCGTCACGGGCGGCGAGGGTGGGCTCGGCCGGGCCATGCGTGCGCGCCTCGAGCGGGAGGGATACGACGTCGAGTCGCTGGATCTCGTGCGCGGGTTCGACGTCTCGGATCCCGCTGCGTGGGAGCGTGTCGGCCCCGTCGACCTCGCGTGCCTCAACGCGGGTGTGCTGACGGGGGAGCTGACGTACGAGAACTATCGCCGCGCGGTGTCCGTCAACGTCGACGGGATCGTGCTCGGCGTCCTGCAGCTCGCGCAGGCGATGCGCGGTGGGGCGATCGTCGCCACCGCGTCGCTCGCCGGGTTGACGGGTATGCCGAGCGACCCGGTCTATTCGCTGACGAAGCATGCCGTCGTCGGGTTCGTGCGTTCGATGGCGCCGCGCCTCGCGCCGATCCACTTGAACGCCGTCTGCCCCGGCATCGCCGACACGCCGATGATCGACCAGCAGCGCGAGGTGTTCGCCGCCGCCGGGTTTCCACTGCTTGCGCCCGACGAGGTCGCGGAAGCGATGTGGCGTGCGGCGACGAGCGAGGGGACGGGGGAGTGCTGGTTCGTGCAGCCGGGCCGCGAGCCGGCGCCGTTTCGCTTCCCGAGCCTCCCCGGCCCGCGTGTGGCCGGCGAGCGTGTGGGCGCCCCTCCGATGTGAGGGCATGCAGCGGCCGCCCGTTTCGCAGGCCGCGGCAGAGCTTCGCTTGGCCGGTGCCTGGCACCGATCGTGGGCATCCCGCCCACAGTGGGCGTCCCGCCCACGTTGAAACGGTGCCTGCGCGGGTTCGGCTGGTCAATACGCAGTTGGGGACACGGACGGAAGCGCTTAATTCAGGCCCGGGTCGAACGGCATGTTCTCCATCAGGGAGAACACTCCGCCCTGGCGGTGCAGCACCGTTCGCCACAGCTCGTCCGGGTCGTCGGCGAACGCGTCGTCCGCGACCGCGTCGACAACGAGCCACGACTCTTCGGAGAGCTCCGCCTCGAGCTGGCCGCTGCCCCACCCCGAGTAGCCCGCGAAGAGGCGTAGCCGGAGAATCGTCAGCTCGTCGGGGTCGGAGTCCGCCGGCATGAAGCCGAGCCGCCCGAGGATCGGCGCCGCGGCCTGCTCGACGTCGTCGAACTCGGCGAGCACCATGAACGCCTCCGGCTGCACCGGCCCGCCGACGAACACGGGGTCGCCGGCGCCCGGCATTCCCGCGAGGATCGGCACAGCGGCCGCCGCCGGCACATCGGACGGCCGGCTCAGCACGAGCCCCATCGCTCCGTCCTCGTCGTGGTGCGCGACGAGCACGACCGTTTTCCGGAAGTTCGGGTCGACGAGCGCCGGCGACGAGACGAGCAGCTTCCCCTGGAGCGAATGCACCTTCTAAGAGAAGTGCCACGCGTCGCCGGAAGCAAACGCCTTCAGGATCCGCCTCGCGACGACCTGGCGATGCACCTCGTCGGGGCCGTCGTAGATGCGCCCCGCGCGCGCCGTCATCGCCATGTGCGCGAGCGGCGTCTCGTCGGTGAGCCCGCGCGCGCCGTGCACCTGGATCGCACGGTCGATCACCTCCTGCAGCACGCGCGCTGCGAAGAACTTGATCGCCGAGATCTCGACACGCGCCTCGTCACCGGCGTCGATCTTGTGCGCGGCGTCGAGCGTCATCAGCCGGCAGGCCTGGATCTCCGCATAGCTGTCCGCGACCCAGTTCTGCACCGTCTGCTTGCGCGAGAGCGGCTCGCCGAACGCCTCGCGCGTCAGCGAGTAGGCGCACATGAGCTCGAAGGCACGTTCCATCTGTCCGAGCCAGCGCATCACGTGATGGATGCGTCCCGGCCCGAGGCGCTTCTGCGCGATCACGAAGCCGTCGCCCTCGCCGCCGAGCAGGTTCGTCTCCGGAACACGGACTGCGGTGTAGCGAACCTCGCAGTGTGTCGACCAGTTGCGGCCGCGGTGTCCCATCGTCGGGATCGCGCGCACGATCTCCACGCCCGGCGTGTCGGCCGGGACGACGATCTGCGACGCCCGCCGGTGCGGCTCGGCATCAGGATCCGTGACCGCCATCACGATCCCGAACGCGGCGCCCTCGGCCCCCGACGAGAACCACTTGTGACCGTCGATCACCCACTCGTCGCCGTCGCGCACCGCGCGCGTGCGCAGCGTCGTCGGATCGGAGCCGGGCACCTCCGGCTCGGTCATCGAGAAGAAGGAGCGGATCTCGCCCGCAACGAGCGGATAGAGCCATCGCTCTTTCTGCTCGTCGGTGCCGAACATGTGCAGGATCTCGGCGTTGCCGGCATCCGGTGCCTGGCACCCGAAGACGAGCTGCCCGTACGCGGTGCGCCCGATCTGCTCGTTCAGGTACGCGTAGTCGAGGAACCCGGTGCCCGTCCCGCCCGCCGCGGGCGGAACGTGCGGCGCCCACAGCCCGGCGTCCTTCACCTCTTCACGCAGTCTCGCGACGAGCGCATCGGACTCGTCGTCCTCGCGCTCGATCGCCTGCTCGTTCGGCAGCACCCGCTCGTCCATGAACGCGCGCACCTGCCCGAGCTTCTCGGTGGGCGCCCATGCCGTCGCGGCCATTGCCGTAGCATCGCACGCGATGAAGCTCGGGTTCTACATGGGCTACGCGCAGCCCGGCACGAACCCACTGGAGCTGATCGAGCTCGCGCAGGAGGCGGAGCGACTCGGCTACGAGTCGGCGTGGGCGGCAGAGGCGTGGGGCGTCGATGCGATCACGCCGCTCGCGTGGCTCGGGGCAACCACGACGTCGATCGGGCTCGGCACCGCGATCATGCAGCTGCCCGGGCGGTCGCCGGCGAACGCGGCGATGACCGCGGTGACGCTGGACCTGCTCTCGGGCGGGCGATTCCGGATGGGGCTCGGCACGTCGGGCCCGCAAGTCGTCGAAGGCTGGCACGGGGAAGAGTGGGGGAAGCCGCTCGAGAAGACGCGCGAGTACGTGGAGATCGTGCGTTCGGTCCTACGGCGCGAGCGGCTCGAGCACCACGGCACGCACTACGACATCCCGGTGCGGGACGGCACCGGGCTCGGGAAGCCGTTGAAGCTGATGGCACGTCCGCTCCGCGCCGACGTTCCGATCTACCTCGCGGCGATCGCGCCGAAGGCGGTCGAGCAGGCGTTCGCGATCGCGGACGGCTGGCTGCCGATCTTCTGGTCGCCGGAGAAGGCGCGAGCCGTGTTCCCGCTCGAGCGCACGCGGGACGGCTTCGAGGTCGCACCATGCGCGCCCGCGGTCGCCACCGACGACGTCGCGAACGCGCGCGACGCTCTGAAGCAGTACTACTCGTTCTACGTCGGCGGCATGGGCGCGCGCTCGAAGAACTTCTACAACGATCTCTTCGTGCGCTACGGCTACGAGGCGGAGGCGCATGAGATCCAGGACCTCTTCCTCGAGGGAAAGCAGGGCGAGGCGGCGGCCAAGGTGCCGGACGCGTTCGTCGACCAGGTCGCGCTCGTCGGCGGTGTCGAACGCATCCGCGAGCGACTCGACGCGTTCCGCGAGAGCGGCGCGACGACGCTGCTCGTCTCGACGCGCGACGTCGCGACGCTGCGCATCGTCGCTGATGCCTCTAGCTGAGCGCCTCGAGTGCGGTTTCCGCGAGCCGCGGCACCGCGTGCTCGAAGATCGCCGCGCGCGTGTCCTCAGCGCCGAGCTCGCCGCGTTTGAAGCGTCCGTAGATCGCCTCGCAGAAGACGGCGGCCTTCCAGAGAGCGAGCGCTTCGAACCAGCCGAGCGGCTCGACGTCGCGTCCGCTCCGTTCCACGTAGCGGTCGACGAGCTCCATGCGGCTCGGGAACCCGGGCTCCGCGGTGACGGGCGTCGAGCCGAGCGCGGCGCTGCGGCCGCCGGGCTCGCTGTAGGTCGACAGCAGGTAGCCGACGTCCGCACGCGGGTCGCCGATCGCGCCCATCTCCCAGTCGAGCACCGCGAGGATGCGCGTCGGCTCGCTCGGAGCGACCATCATGTTGCCGAGGCGGTAGTCGCCATGTACGACGGTGCTCGGAAGCGGCTCGGGGAGGTTCGCGGCCAGGAGGCGCGCCACGTCGTCGACGTCGGGAAGCTGACGCGTCTTGTTGATCTCCCAGAGCTGCGAGAAGCGGCGCACTTGGCGCTCGAGATAGCTCCCTGGTCGCACGAACGCGGCGAGCTCGCCGCGCATTGGGTCGCAGGCGTGGATCTCGACGAGCGTGTCCACGAGGTCGAGGCCGAGCGCTTGGCGCGAGTCGGCGCTGTCGAGGCCCGGCGGCAGCTGCTGCGTGATCACGTAGCCGGCCAGGAACCGCATCACGTAGAACGGGACGCCGATCACGCTCTCGTCCTCGCAGACCGCGACGATCTCCGGCAGCCGTGCGAAGCCGGCGGCGCGGATCGCGTTCTGCAGCGCCGCCTCGCGGACCATGTCGTGTGCCGACGGCGGGAGCGGCGGCCGCGGCGGCCGACGAAGCACGTACACCGCGTCACCACGCTCGAGCAGGAACGTGAAGTTCGAGCCGCCGCCGTCGCCGATGCGCCGGGCCGTGAGCGGCCCGCCGCCGAGACCGTGCGCGTCGAGGAACGCCTCGATGCGCTGTTCGTCGATCAGCGGCGGCAACACGCCCGGAGCCTACGCGCCAGTGTCCGCTTACGGCGATGCCGCTCCGAGACCAGTCCAGTGGCTGCCACCGTGTCAAAAGTGCGGCGCGTTCGAAACAGGATCGTGAAGTCGCTGCTCGGAGCGACGACGCTTGGGACCGGTCCGGTGGCTGCCACCGTGACGAAAGGGCAACCGTTGTGTGCCGGGGGTGTGTCTCAGGCCGTTGCTATTGCTGCCACACCCGCGAGCGCGACGGCGACGCCCGCTTGCTGCGCACGTGTCAGGCGCTCGCCGAGCAGCACGTGCGCGAGCAGCACCGTCACGACCGGATAGAGCGAGCCCAGCAGCGAGACGATCGACAGCAGCCCGTGCCCGCTCGCGAACGCAAAGAGCGCGTTCGCACCGACGTCGCCGAGACCGACCGCTGCGACGGGCGCGAGCATGCGCGGCGCTACGCGAAGCGGCGCGCGCCGACCCACGGCAAGCGCAACCAGCAACGTGAGCGACCCGACCCGTGCGCCGAACAACGCCGAGAGCGCGTCGCCCTCGCGGCTTCCGAGCCCGAGGAAGTACACAAAGAGCCCGAGCGCGCCCGCCGCAAGGACGGCGAGCACGAGCGCCTGCGAGCGCGCGGGCGACTCGGCCCGCCGCTCCTCCATCGATGCGAGCACTGCGCCCCCGAGGGCGAGCAGCGCCCCGACGAGCGCGACCGTCGACGGGCGCTCGCCCGTCGCGATCGACACCACGAATGGGACGAGCGCGCCGCACGCGACGAGCGGCGAGACGACGCTCATCGTGCCGAGCGACAGTGCCTTGTAGAACGCCGCGAGGCCCGCACCGCCGCCGGCTCCCGCCGCGAGACCGAGCAGGAACGCGCGCGTCCCGACGTGCTCCCGCGCCGCGACGACGACGACGAGCGCGACGAGCCCAGCCGACTGCGACCACACCGTGACCGCGAACGTCGGCAGCTGTTTCGTCAGCGACCCACCCGCGAAATCCGCAGTGCCCCACGCGACGGACGAGCCGAGGGCGAGCGCGAGCGCGAGCAGGCTCAGCTGAGTCGCTCTACGAGCATGGCCATGCCCTGCCCGCCGCCCACGCACATCGTCTCGAGGCCGATCGTGCGGTCGAGCGTGTCGAGATCGTTCAGAAGCGTGTTCATGATCCGGGCGCCCGTCATCCCGTACGGATGGCCGAGCGCGATCGCGCCGCCGTGCGGGTTCAGCTTGTCGCTGAACGGATCGACGCCGACCTCGCGGCAGACCGGCAGCACCTGCGCCGCGAACGCCTCGTTCAGCTCCATCACGTCGACGTCGTCGATCGTCATGCCCGCGTACCCGAGCACGGTGCGCACGGCCTCGATGGGGCCGACGCCCATGATCTCCGGTTCGACGCCCGTGACGCTCGACGCGATGATCCGCGCGCGCGGCGCGATGCCGAGCTCGCGCGCCCGCGTCTCCGACATGACGACGACCGCGGCGGCGCCGTCGTTCAGCGGGCACGAGTTGCCGGCCGTCACCTTGCCGCCCGGCTTGAACGCCGGCTCCAGCGTGGCCAGCTTCTCGAGCGTCGACGACGCGCGCGGGCCGTCGTCCGCCGCAACACCTTCGTACGGCGTGATCTCGCGCGCGAAGAAGCCGGACTGCTGCGCTGCGACCGCGCGCTCCTGAGACTGCTGCGCGAAGCGATCCATTTCCTCGCGCGAGACGTCCCAGCGCTCGGCCACGTTCTCGGCGGTGAGCCCCATCGGGATGTACACGTTCGCGATCGGCGCGTCGTCGCCGAAGAGCGCGGGGTGGAGCTCGTCCTCCGACTTCGGATAGCCGTTCACCTGCGTGATCGACTCGACGCCGCCCGCGACGAACGCCTCGCCCTCGCCGGCCTTGATCGCGTGGTACGCCATCCGGATCGTCTGCAGCGACGAGGCGCAAAAGCGGTTGACGGTCGTGCCGGGCACCGTCTCGGGGAGCCCGGCGAGCAGCGCGACCCGCCGGCCGAGGTTCATGCCCTGCTTTTCCTGCGGGAAGCCGCAGCCCACGATGACGTCGACGATCTCCTCGCGTGGCAGCTCGGGCACCTTGTCGAGAGCGGCGCGCACGGCGAACGCGGCGAGGTCGTCGGGGCGGGCGTCGACGAGCGACCCCTTGGCGGCGCGCCCGATCGGGGTGCGCGCAGAGGCGACGATCACGGCTTCCGGCATCGCTCCATATTGACTGATCCGTCGAATGCCGCTTGACTGACCGCCCGGATGGCCGTGCTGCTCGCACTGGAGGACGTGGACGCGCGGTACGGCCAGGTGCAGGCGCTGCGAGGCGTGAGCCTCACCGTCGACGAGAGCGAGATCGTCGCGATCCTCGGCGCAAACGGGGCCGGCAAGACGACGACGCTGCGCGCCGTCTCCGGAACCGTCCGGCGCAGCGGCCGGATCGAGCTCGCGGGCAAGTCCCTCGGGCGGCGCGGGCCCGAGGCGACCGCGCGCCTCGGCGTCGCGCACGTTCCCGAAGGGCGCGGGACGTTCTCGGAGCTCACGGTCTGGGAGAACCTGCGCCTCGGCGCACACGTGCGGCGCGGTTCGCTGCAGGCGGACTTCAAGCGCGTCGGCGAGTTCTTCCCGTGGCTCGAGGCGCGCCGCAACCAGCAGGCGGGAACGCTGTCCGGCGGCGAGCAGCAGATGCTCGCTCTCGCCCGCGCGGTCATGCAGCGGCCGCGGCTCCTGCTGCTCGACGAGCCGTCGCTCGGGCTCGCGCCACTCGTCGTCGCGGAGATCTTCCGCATCCTGCGCGAGCTGAACGAACAGCACGGAACGGCAGTGCTGCTCGTCGAGCAGAACGCGCGCACATCGCTGGCAACCGCAGCACGTGCGTACGTCCTCGAGGTCGGGCGTGTTGCGTTCGCCGGGGCGAGCGAGGAGCTCGCGTCGCGTGACACGATCAGGAAGAGCTACCTCGGCTACTGATGACTGCGCTCGCCGAAACCGCGCGCCGCGTGCCGATCCGCCCGAGCACGTCGTGGATCGTGCCGCTCGCTCTCGTCGGCGTGTGCGTGTTCCTCGTCGTCGGCTCGCTGCAAAGCGCGCTCTTCGCGCAGCAGGTGATCTCCGGGCTTGCGAACGGCGGGATCTACGCGAGCCTCGCGGTCGCGCTCGTCCTCATCTATCGCGCGACCGAGGTGATCAACTTCGCGCAGGGCGCAATCGCGACCTTCACCACGTATGTCGCATGGCAGTTGATCGACTGGGGCCTCTCGTACTGGCCGGCGTTCGCGCTGACGCTCGGGATCGCGTTCGTGGGCGGCTTCGCGCTCGAGCTCGTTGCGATCAGGCCCGTCGAGCGCCGTGGCTCGCAGCTCACGGTCGTGATCGCCGCGATCGGTCTCCTGATCCTCGTCGAGGGCTCGGTCGGCTGGATCTGGGGCAACGGCGTGAAGTTCATGCCCGCGCCGTTCCCTTCGCACATCTACTACTTGGGTGGAGTCGCGTTCTCGCGCCAGGACCTGAGCACGATCGCGATCTCGATCGCGTCGGTCGTGCTGCTCTGGGCGTTCTTCCAGTTCACGAAGGTCGGTCTGGCGATGCGCGCCGCGGCGGTGCGACCGGAGGCGGCGCGTCTCGTCGGCGTTCGCGTCAGCTGGATGCTCTCGCTCGGCTGGGGCCTCGCGGCGGTGCTCGGGGCAGTCGCCGGGATGATGGCCGCCGCCAGCCCGAGCGTCCTGCTGCAGCCGTCGATGATGGACGGCATCCTCATCTACGCGTTCGCGGCCGCGGTCATCGGCGGGCTCGAGAGTGCGGCCGGGGCCGTGATCGGCGCGCTCCTGATCGGGGTGCTCTTGAACCTGCTCGGCAGCTACGTGAGCTGGGTGACCCCGCAGCTGCTCTTGCCTGCGGCGTTCGTGGTCATGCTCGTCGTGCTGCTCGTCAAACCGTCCGGGCTCTTCGGACGCACGAGGGTGCGGAAGGTATGAGGCCGAGCCGCTCGACGAGCTTCGGGATCGCCGTGACGCTCGCCGTCGCGATCGCGATCGCCCTCATCCCGTACACGCTGTCGGACTACAACCGCTCGACCGGGGCGACGGTGGCCGTCTACTTCGTCGCGATCCTCGCTCTCAACATCGTCACCGGGTACACCGGGCAGATCTCGATCGGTCACGGCGCATTCATGGCGCTCGGGGGCTACGCGACGGCGATCCTGACGCACAGCCACGGCTGGAACGACATCGCGACGCTGCCCGTCGCCGCGGCCGTCGGCTTCGCCGCCGGTGTCGTCGTCGGACTGCCGGCGCTCCGTCTGCACGGCGTCTACCTCGCGCTGACGACATTCGCGGTCGCGCTGGCGGTGCCGCAGCTCGCGAAGAACTATCCGGGCTTCACCGGCGGCACCCAAGGGCTCGCTCTGCCGACGCACACCGGCCTCTGGCTGTACGACGTCGGGTGGGCGGTCGCCGGCGTGATGTTCGTCGTCGCCTGGCTGCTCTTGCGAGGGCGGACCGGCCGCGCGTTCCGAGCGGTCCGCGACAGCGAAGTCGCGGCCGCCTCCTCGGGTGTGACGCTCGCCGTCTACAAGACCGTCGCGTTCGGCGTCTCGGCGGCGATGGCAGCCGTCGCCGGCTCGATCTACGTGCTCGTGAACAACTTCGTCAACCCGGACGTCTTCGGGTTGACGCTCTCGCTCTACATCCTGATTGGCGCGGTGGTGGGCGGCCTCGGATCCCTGTGGGGCGTTCTGATCGGCGCGGCGTTCGTGCAGCTGCTGCCACTCGGCCTAACCTCGAACAGCATCGGCTCGTCTCAATCGGTGCCGGTGATCTTCGGAGCAGTCGTCATCGTGGTCATGGCCCTGCTCCCGCTGGGTGCGGCGAATCTCCTGCGCCCGGTATTGCTTTTCGGATCCAAGACCGGTCAACATCCCAAGACCCCCGACACACCCCTAGGCACGGAGGGCAGATGACCAGACGGATGAAGGGAGCGCTCGTCCTCGCGGCGCTCGCGGTGGCGGCGGCAGTCGTCTCAGCGGCACTCGCGTCGCCGGCGGCGACCCCCGGCGTCACGAAGAACTCGATCACAATCGGAGGCACCTTCCCGCTGACCGGAGCCGCCGCGCTGTACGGCGTGATCCCCAAGGCGGAGGCGGCGTACTTCGACTACGTGAACGCGCACGGCGGCGTGAACGGCCGCAAGATCATCTTCAAGTACTACGACGATGCCTACAACCCCGCGAACACCGTCCCGCTGACGAAGAAACTCGTCGAGCAGGATCATGTCTTCGCGGACTACGGCAGCCTCGGCACGGCGCCGACGCTCGCGACACGCGACTACCTGAACAAGCTCGGCGTTCCGCAGGTGCTGGTCGCAACAGGCGACTCGTACTGGGGAGCGCAGTACAAGAAGTATCCGTGGACGATCGGCTTCCAGCCCGACTACCCGGGCGAGTCGCGCGTGTACGGGCAGTTCATCCGCAACAAGGTTCCGCAGGCCAAGATCGGCGTCCTCATGCAGGACGATCCCTACGGGCAGAACTACTACAACGGACTGCTCCAGGGCCTCGGCGCCGCGAAGTCGAAGATCGTCGACGTCGAGAAGTACGACGCGACGCAGACCGACGTCAGCCAGCAGGTCATCAAGCTGAAAGCGGCGGGTGCGAACGTGTTCGCGCTCTTCGCTCTGCCGACGCAGACGATCGATGCGCTGGTCGTCGCCACGAAGATCGGCTGGACCCCGGTGACGTTCATCAACAACGTGTCGGCGTCACCGCTCTTCATGGGGCTTGCGGTCAAGAGCGGTGCGAACGTCGACAACGACATCTCGGCGACGTACCTCTTCGACACGATCAACAACCCGACCGCGTCGACGACGAAGCTGTTCGACTCGATCCTCGCCAAGTACGACAAGGGCGCGGACCCGACCGATGCGAACAATCTCTACGGCGTTGCAAGCGCATGGACGTTCGTCGACGCGTTGAAGAACGCCGGTCAGAACCCGACGCGCAAGAGCCTCATGACTGCGCTGACGAGCCTGAACGCGACGAACCCGTTCCTCTACCCGGGCGTCAAGCTGCAGACGACGCCGACGGAGCGGTTCCCGATCGACCAGCAGATCCTCGAGCAGTGGAAGAGCGGTGCCTGGCACCCGTTCGGCCACATCTTCTCGAAGGCCCGCTGAGGCGATTCGATCGAGGGCGGCGCGCGCTGCGCGCCGCCCTCGTCTAGCGTCCGCACGATGGACGAGCTCGAGCCCGGCATCCGCCGCGTCACCTTCGCGCTGCCGCTCGGGATCGACCACGTCCACTGTTACTTCCTTCGCTCGTCGAGCGGCGGGTGGATCCTGGTCGACACGGGGCTCGGGACGCGGGACGCCGAGGCGCGCTGGCGGCCGGTGCTCGACGAGCTCGACGGGCCGGTCGAGGCGATCGTCGTCACGCACATGCACCCGGATCACGTCGGCGGCGCGCGCGACGTCGCAGGCCTGACCGGCGCGCCCGTCTTCCAGGGCCGCGAGGACCACATTCAGTGTGCGCGGGCCTGGGGTGAGCGCAACCCCGAGAAGTTCGCGCGCTTCTGGATCGAGCAGGGAATGCCCGCGGAGACCGTCGGCGACCTCGTCACCGACTCCGACCGAATGCGGTCGGCGGTCCACTGGGTCGAGCGGCCCGACCGCCTGCTCGAGCCCGGCGACGCGGTCGACGGTTGGGGTGTCGAGGTGCTGCGCGGACACGCGGATGGGCACATCGTGCTCGTCCGCGACGACGTGTTGATCGCAGGAGACACGATCCTGATGGGGATCACGCCCACGGTTGGGCTGTACCCGAACTCGCGCCCCGATCCGCTCGCGGACTACTTCGAGACGCTCGCACGCATCGAAGAGCTCGGCCCGCGCGTCGCGTACGCGGGGCATCGAGACGCGGTCGCGGACCCCGCCGGCCGCGCCGGCGAGATTCGCGCGCACCACGAGGATCGGCTCGACTGCACGGAAGCCGCGCTCGGTGGTGACCCGCGGTCGGCGTACGCAGTCTCGCTCGCGCTCTTCGAGGAGAACCTCTCGACGACGCTCCGCCGGTTCGCGACCGCCGAGGCCCTCGCGCACCTCGAACGGCTCGTGGGCGACGGCCGAGCGGTGCGCGCCGACGGCGGCTACGTCCAAGCCTGATACCGGGGCCGCGCCGATACGATTCACCCATGAAGCCGCTTCGGATCGGCGTTCTCGCCGTGCAAGGGAACTTCCGCGAGCACGTGCAGATGCTGCGCCGGCTCGGCGCGGATGGCGTCGAGGTGCGCAAGCCGGAGCAGCTCTCGGGGCTCGACGGGCTGGTCATTCCGGGAGGCGAGTCGACGACGTTCATGCGGCTGATGCAGCTCTACGGGCTCGACGAGGCGATCCGCCGCTTCGAGCGGCCGGTGTTCGGGACCTGCGCCGGCATGATCGTGCTCGATCGCGACCATCTCGGGCTCGTCGACATCTCGGTGCGGCGGAATGCGTATGGCCGCCAGGTTGCGTCGTTCGAGACGGAGCTGCACGTGACGGGCGAGAGCGAACCTGTGCACGCGGTGTTCATCCGCGCGCCGTGGATCGACGCTGCCGGCGCCGGCGTCGAGGTGCTAGCCGAGCTCGACGGGCATCCGGTTCTTGCGCGCGAGGGCCGCTACCTGGTCGCGTCCTTCCATCCCGAACTGACGGACGACACGCGGCTTCATCGGCTGTTCTTGGAATCGGTACGGGAGGCGGGACTTGTCAGGGCATAGCAAGTGGTCGTCGATCAAGCACAAGAAGGGTGCAGCCGATGCGAAGCGCGGCGCGCTCTTCTCGAAGCTGTCGAAAGCAATCATCGTCGCTGCGAAGAACGGTGGGGGAGACCCGACGAACAACCTTGCGCTGCAGAACGCGATCGAGAAGGCACGTTCGTACTCGATGCCGCGTGACAACATCGACCGCGCGATTGCGAAGGGGTCGGGCGCCGATGCCGACGCGGACGCGTTCGAGTCGATCGTCTACGAGGGCTACGGCCCGGAGGGAATCGCGGTGATCGTCGAGGCGCTCACCGACAACCGAAACCGCACAGCGGCCGACGTGCGCCATCTTTTCGCGAAGCACGGCGGCAACCTCGGGACCGCAGGCGCCGTCGCGTGGCAGTTCGAGCGGCGAGGTGTGGTCGTCGTCCCCACGGACGGCGTCGACGCGGACGAGCTCTTTCTCGCCGCCGCCGACGGCGGAGCGGAAGACATCGAGCAGGACGGGAGCGTGTTCCAGATCACATCCGCGCCGGAGGAGCTCGCCGCAGTCCGCGCAGCGGTCGAAGAGGCCGGCTTCACCGTCGACTCGTCGGAGCTGATGCTGATCCCGAAGACGACGGTGTCGGTGGACGACGAGCAGAAGGCGCGGCAGGTGATGCGCCTGATCGACGCGCTCGAGGAGAACGACGACGTCCAGGACGTCTACGCGAACTTCGACATTCCCGAGCAGGTGCTGGAGGCCGTCGCCGGCTGACCGTCGTCCGGGGAGGCACCTACCGTGTCTCCGTGAAGGTCCTCGGAATCGACCCAGGGACGGCGGCGTGCGGGTACGGAATCGTCCACGAAAGCGGCGGGCGCCTCAGGGCCACGTGCCACGGTTGGTGGCAGACGCGCGCGCGTCAACCATCGGCGGATCGCCTGCTCACGATCTTCACGGGCGTCCAGGAGCTGATCGAGGAGCACGCGCCGGATGCCGTCGCTCTGGAAGAGTCGTTCGTCGGCGCAGACGCCCGCATCGCGCTCTCCGTCGGTCAGGCGCGGGGAGCCGTTCTCGTCGCCGCGGCGTCCGCCGGCGTCGCGTGCACCGAATACGCGCCGGCGTCGGTCAAGCAGGCGGTGTGCGGGTACGGGCGCGCCGACAAGGATCAGGTGGGGAAGATGGTGAAGGCGATCCTCGGCCTCCCGTCGGTGCCTGCGCCGAACCACGCCGCCGACGCGCTCGCCGTTGCGATCTGCCATGCGCTCGCTCCGCCGCTTCTCCGAGTGGCCGGCTAGGCGTTTCGAACTGGTGAACGGTGCCTGGCACCGTCCCCGGGTGGTCCGTTAGGGTCGGGCCCGAGATGACGATGGTGATGGTCCGTGTCCGTCGCCCGCGTGCCGCCGGCACGCCCGGGCGGTCGGCATCTTCTTCGCAGTAGCGCGCTCGCCACGGCAATCGTTGCCGACGCGGGAATCCGTCCCGGCGATCTCGTGCTCGACATCGGCGCCGGCTCCGGCATGCTCACGCGCGCATTGCTCGCGGCACAGGCCCGCGTCATCGCGATCGAGCCCGACCGCAGGCTCGGGGCACGCCTCCGCGGCAGCGGAGCGAGAGTCATCGCCGCCGACGCCCGTGCCTGGCCGTTGCCGGACGAGCCGTTCAAGGTTGTCGCGAACCTGCCGTTCGTGCACGCGGCCGAGATCTGCCGGCGCCTCTTCGACCCGGCCGTGCCGCTCGTCTCGGCCGACCTGATCGTCGAATGGGACTTCGCCGCGAAACGCGCGCGCCTTTGGCCCAGCACAGCTCAGACGGTGATCTGGAGCGCGTGGCACGAGCTCACGGTCACCCGCCGCATCGAGCCGCCGGCGTTCGTGCCTCGGCCGTCAGTCGCCGCGGCAGTTCTCAGGGCGCGGCGCCGCTCGCGGCCACTCGTCCGTCCGGCTGACAGCGCACCCTACGAGCAGTTCGTGCGACGCGGCTTCCGCCTCGGACGGACGGCGCGGGAGCGCGACCCGCACGCGTGGGCGCATGCATTCGCCACGTCCGGGCGTGCCCGTACCCTGAGGCCGTGATCGCGAGGCTTCGCGGGAAGGTCGTCGGCCGGCACGGCCAGGGGCTCGTCGTCGACGTGAACGGCGTCGGCTACCTCGTCCACGCAACACCGTCCGTGCATCGGCTCGGCGGAGGCGAGATCACCGTCGAGATCCACACCGTCGTCCGCGAGGACGCGCTGCAGCTCTTCGGCTTCGCCTCGACAGACGAGCGGGAGCTCTTCGAGCTGCTGCTCGGAGTGAACGGCGTCGGCCCGAAGGTCGCATTGGCGATCGTCTCCGGCTCGACGCCGTCCGAGCTTCGCCGCGCGATCGCGCGCGACGACGTCAAGCGCTTCCAGGCGATCCCAGGCGTCGGTCTCAAGACCGCGCAGCGTGTCGTGCTCGAGCTGAAGGAGAAGCTGACGCTCGTCGACGGCCTCGACACGGACGGCGATCTGACCGCGCGCGACGCACTCGTCGAGCTCGGTTGGACGCTCGTGGACGCGGAGCGCGCGCTCGTCGACGTCGACCCGCAGCTTCCGGTCGAGGAGCAGGTGCGGCACGCGCTCCGGCAGGCTGCGTGAGCACAGACCAGTTCCTCGCGCCGGAGCTCGTCGACGCGGACGAGGAGCTCGAGCGCTCGCTCCGCCCGCGCACGCTCGCCGACTTTGTCGCGCAGGATCGCGTCAAGGAGCAGCTCGAGATCGCGCTCGCGGCGGCTCGTGCGCGCGGCGAGGCGCTCGACCACGTGCTGCTCGCAGGCCCGCCCGGGCTCGGCAAGACGTCGCTCGCCCAGATCGTGCGCAACGAGCTCGGCGTCGGCATCCGCCAGGTCGCCGGGCCCGGGCTCGAGCGCAAGGACGTGGCTGCGATCCTCACCTCGCTCGAGCCGCGCGACGTTCTGTTCGTCGACGAGATCCACCGCTTGAGCCGCGCGGCCGAAGAGATCCTGTATCCGGCGCTCGAGGACTTCCGGCTCGACATCGTGGTCGGGCAGGGGCCCGCGGCCCGTACGCTCCAGCTCGACCTGCCGCCGTTCACGCTCGTCGGTGCGACGACCCGCACGGGGCTCCTGACGACGCCCCTGCGCGACCGGTTCGGACTCACGTTCCGCCTCGAGCTGTACGCCCCGTCGGAGCTCGCGGCGATCGTGCGCCGCTCGGCGCGCATCCTGGATGTCGAGGTCGCGGACGACGCGGCGGAGCTCGTCGCCGCGCGCTCGCGCGGCACGCCGCGTATCGCGAACCGCATCCTGCGCCGGGTGCGCGACGTCGCGCAGGTGCGCCACGCGGGGATCGTCACGACGGCCGTCGCCGAGGAGGCGCTCACGCTTTTGGAGGTGGACGGCGCCGGGCTCGAGCGCTTCGACCGCGAGCTATTGCGCTGCATCGTGGAGAAGTTCGGCGGCGGCCCGGTCGGCGTCTCGACGCTCGCTGTCTCACTCGGCGAAGAGGCGGAGACGCTCGAGGACGTCTACGAGCCGTACCTCCTGCAGCTGGGCTTCCTGCAGCGCACGCCGCGCGGCCGCATCGTCACCGATCGGGGGCGCGCGCATCTCGGCTCGCTGCCCGAGCCGTCCGTCCGTACGCTCTTCTAGGCTCCCGCCGATGAGCACGAGCTCACCCCGCGCCGACGCTGCGGCAGCGTCGGTCGGCGCGTGTGACCTGTTCGTCCTACGCCGCGTGCGGGACGACCGGTTCGTGCATTTCGGAGGCAGCGGCCGCGGCGCCGGCTGGGCGGGGCTCGTGCAGGTCGAAACGGGCGAGTCCGACGCGCTTGCGCGCAGCCTGTCCGACCGCGTCCCGACGCGCATCTCGACGGGCGGGGAGAAGCTCGTCTTCGGCCCGTACTACGCGGCGTCGGCGGCGTTCGTGCCGGTGACGGGCGACGTTGTGGTCGTGTTCGGCTACGACGGCGACCAGCTCGCGGCCGCGACCGACGATGCGCTGCAGTCCGCCGGCACGATGGCCGCCGACGCGGTGACACAGGTGACGCCCGCGAAGCGGCTCGCCGACGAGCTGGAAGAGCTCGAGGCGGTGCAGGCCGCTGCTGCAGTCGACGTCGACGACGTCCACGAAGCGATGCGGGCGACGGCGCGGATCGCGGCGGAGTCGCTCGCGTGCGAGGTCGGCGCGCTGTACCTGGCCGAGGGCAACCGGCTCGTCGTCGTCGACCGCGGCTGGGAGCTCCACGCGCGTTCCGAGAACGTCGGGTTTGCGCTGAAGAGCGTGCTCGACGACGGGCGCTTTCCGTACTGCGTGCAGGACGCCTCCGTCGTGCCGCTGCCGACGCCGCTCGACGAGGAGCGGGGAATACGCTCGTACTACCTGCTCGAGCTGCACGGTCTCGCGCGCGGCGTGCTGTTCGTCGCGCACACCGACGCGGCGCCGCGCGGCTTCACGCTCCTGTGCCGCCGGCTCGGCCTGCGGCTTGCCGAAGTCGCGTCCGCGCAGCTCGGCGTCGCGCTCACGCGGGAGTGGTGCCGCGCAGAGGACGCGCGGCTTCGCGAGGCGTTCGAGCAGCTGCCCGCGTCCTGACGCGGTTCAGTCGAACAGCTGCCAGTGGCCTTCTGAGACGACGTCGACCTGGCCGTCGACGACGCGGATCGCGGTGTCGTCGTCGATCGCGTACGACGGGTTGCCCAGGCCGGCGGCCCACTGCTCTGCGGCCGCCATGGTGTTCTCCGGGAGGCTCGGGTGATCGACGT
This sequence comes from Gaiellaceae bacterium, assembly GCA_035650975.1. Lineage (GTDB taxonomy): Bacteria > Actinomycetota > Thermoleophilia > Gaiellales > Gaiellaceae > PALSA-600. The sequence continues at coordinate 51,571 of DASRGQ010000083.1, read as the reverse complement.
GCGGGAAGATCGAGAAGCCGACGATCCCGAGCGCGTCGTCGCCGCCTCCGGGCGGGTCCCATACCTTGAAGTCCTCGCCGATCCGAGGCGTCATCACCATGCTCCCGCCGCTCAGGCCGACCCACACCGGGTTGAGCGACGGCAGGAGGTCGGCAAGGCCGGACGCTCTCATGTGGTGTGCGAGGTACAGCGAGTCGCCGCCGTTCACGAGCAGGACGTCGGCCTCCTCGACGGCCGGAGCCCACAGCTTCTCGTCGAGGGTCGGAAGCGCGGCGAGCTCGAGCACGCCGAGCGACTTCCAGCCCAGCTCGCACATGGGCGTGGTCGCCTGTCCGGTAATGAACCGATACGACCCGCGAAAGCCGCCCGGCGTGTGCCCATACGAGGCGGTGGGAATGCAGAGGGCGTCGCACTCGGCGATCGGCTTGCCGAGCAGGTCGAGCATCGCAGCATTGATGCTCGGGTTCTTGATGCCGGCGGAGGTGAGCAGCAGCTTCACGGTGTTCCTTCGGTTGCGGGATACGGCTGGTGGTGCCGTCTGGTGAGACTCGCGATCAGCCGAAGAATCATCGGTGCGACGAGGAGCGCCATCACGTCGAACCACACGTAGCCGCTCGCAACTCCACTTGGCGGATTGCCGTCCGGGATGCCCAAGCCCGGCAGCGTCGGCGCCCAGCGCCACGTGCCGATCGCGGTCCCATAGAGCTCGAGGCACGCGACGACGAGGAACACGCCGGCGTAGACCGTGCGGTTGCGCCCGCGCCACAGGAAGAGGAGCAGCAGCGGCACGCCGATCGCGCCTGCGACGTCGCGGCGCGGGAGCACGGTCAGCCCGAGGATGCCCCAGCCGGCCGACACGACCGCCGCGGTCGCGACGAGCGCCACCGCGCTGCGGCGCAGCGCCGCCGCCAGCGAGAGCCCGGTCAGATAGACGAGCCCGTGTGCCGGTGGGATGAAGAGCGGCAGGTTGTGCAGCCGATAGTGGTAGACGCCCCAGATGAGCGAGCCGGTGACCTCGCCGACGGTCGCGAAGCAGACGACGCCGAGGGTCTGCACGCGCCGCTCGAGCGGCACGCGCGCGAGCGCGGCGGCGAGCACGAGCCAGGTGAGCACACCTAGCGCAAGCTGCTCGTGGTAGCTCGCGAAGTGGTCGAGCGCGAGCAGGCCGGCGAGGTAGCCGCAGCCCGCGGCGACCGCTACTGGGGGCGGAACTGCAGCTCGTGCCACGACGGCACCGGAGCGAGCTCGAGCAGCGGCCGTCCGCCGCCGCCCGGGTGCTGGTAGGCGAACTCCGCGTCGTCCTCGTCCCAGACGACCTCCAGTGCTCCGCGCTTCACCTGGTGGTCGAGCCAAGCGCCGCGGAAGATGAGCTTGCGCAACCAGTAGACGAGGGACTCCCCGTCGACGAGCGACACGCGCTCCCAGTTGCGCAACAAGTAGCGGCCGAGGCGGGAGGACGGCTCGCCGATCACGCCCTGCGCAGCGAGCGAGACGAGATCGGCGGTCTCCTCGTCGTCGAGCTCGGACGTCTCGACGACGCCGAGCTTGACCGCCGCCGCGACGACGCGGCCTTCGAAATCGGCGGCGCCGAACGAGAAGCGGTAGCCGAGGAACTCGACGATGTAGTCGCTCCCCGACGAGTAGTTCGCATCGGGCGAAGGCAGCGCGTCAGGCACGATCCCATGGTAGTGAACGTGTTCGGGAGCATCCGCTGGGAGCGCGACATCGTATGGCTGCCGGCCGTCGTCTTCGGCGGTGGGCTCGTCCTCGGCGTCTTCATGCTGCTCGGCCGCGCATTCGCCGCGACCGTGCGCGAGGCCGGGCATCCGCGGCTCATCATGGGCGGCGTCGCGCTCGTGATCGGCGCCGTCGTCCTCATGACGTGGCTCGGCGTGACGCTGCCTAGAGAATGACGACCGGCGTCCCGACGCGGACGTGCTCGAACAGCCACTCGGCGTCAGGCACCTGCATCCGGATGCACCCGTGCGAGGCGCTGTAGCCGATCGAGGTCGGCTCGTTGGTGCCGTGAATGCCGACGCCCGGTGCGTTCAGGCCCATCCAGCGCGTGCCGAGCGGGTTGTCCGGGCCGGGCGGGACGGGCTGCAGGCCCTTCGCCCATGCGTCCTGCGTCGGCGGATACCACCACGGGTCGCGCTGCTTGTCCATGATGTGCCAGAGCCCTGAAGGCGTCGGGTAGATCGCCTGCCCGGTGGCGACGGGGAACGTGCGGACGAGCTTGCGGCCCTCGTAGAGCCGAAGGCTGTTGGTCGCGCGCGTGACGACGATCACGGGACCGAACGCGGCGACAGTCTTCTTCGCGGGCATGGCGTTCGTGATCAGCCGAAGCGGCGCACGATTGCCGCTCGCGACGAGCCGTGCGATCGCGGCCTGCATCGCCCGCGCGTCGACGGCGAGGCCGGACCGTGCGGGCGCGAACGTCGGGCCTGCGACCGTCGCACCGGTGACGCGCGCGGCGACCGGATGCCGGTCGTAGCGGCGCGCAAGCCGCGCGACGATGCGGGCCGCGTTCGAGCGCGAGTAACTGACCGGCACCGCGATTTCGCTGCCGGGAGTCGCCGCGAGCGCCGAGCCGACCGCGGCGTCGACGTCGACGCGCGCACGGAGCGTCGCGGGAGCGATCGTCGTGCTCTCGCCGGCGTAGGTGATGGAGAGCGGCTGTTGGAACGCGGTGTCGATCCTGCTCCGGGCCGGCTCCGACGTGAGACCGCCGACGTGGATCCCGGCCACCGAGACCCCGTCCGGGATGGCCCGCGTCGGCGTCGACGCGGGGGCGGCGGCGCACGCGAGGCCGGCGGCGGCACAGAGCGCGGCGAGCGTTCTCAGCACGGCCCCGAATTACAGCACGTTCCAGGGACTTTTCGCGAACGCCGTCCGGTCTGCTCCGTACCGTCGTCGGCATGGCGTCCGGCAGCTGGCAGATCGATCCCTGTGCCTTCGGGGAGGCCCGCGCGCTCGTCCGCGAGCTCGCCGTCTCCGAGACGACGGCGTCCGTTCTCGTCCGGCGCGGCTATGCGGACATCGCCGAAGCGCAGCGCTTCCTGGACGGGGCGCTACCCGGGCACGACCCGTTCTCGCTCGGCGACATGAGCGCGGCGGTCGAGGCGCTTCGCAGCGCGATCGCCGCGGGCTCGCGGATCTGCGTGCACGGCGACTACGACGCCGACGGAATCTGCGCGACCGCGCTCGCAGTCCTGCTGCTGCGCGAGGCCGGTGCGGACGTCGACCGCCATCTTCCGTCGCGCTTCGAAGAGGGCTACGGCCTCAACGCATCGACGCTGTCGCGGCTCGCCGAGGACGGGTTCGAGCTCGTGCTCACGGTCGACTGCGGCATCACCGGCGTCGCCGAGGTCGAGCATGCGCAGTCGCTCGGGCTGCAGGTCGTCGTGACGGACCACCACCGGCCGGGCGGCGAGTTTCCGCCGTGCCCGGTCGTGGCGCCGCTCAAGGGCGACTACCCCTTCACGGGTCTCTGTGGAACCGGCGTCGTGTGGAAGCTCGCGCAGGCGCTCCTCGGTGACGAGCATCCGTTCCTCGATCGGCACCTCGACATCGTCGCGCTCGCCACGGTGGCCGACGTCGTCCCACTCGTCGACGAGAACCGCGCACTCGTGCTTGCGGGCCTGCGCCGACTCGCACAGACGCAGAAGCCAGGGCTGCGTGCGCTGATGCGTGTCGCGGGCGTCGACGCGGCCGCGGTCGACGAGTCGTCGATCGGCTTCCGGCTTGCGCCGAGGATCAACGCGTCCGGCCGGCTCTGCCGCCCCGAGGCGGCCCTCGCGCTTCTCGTCACCGAGGACGAGCGCGAGGCGAACGCGCTGGCCGAGGAGCTCGAGGGCTTGAATCGCGAGCGGCAGGCGATCGAGGAGCGAATCCTTCGCGAAGCGATCGACGAGGTCGAGTCGTGGCCGGAGCCGCGGCGAAGACGGCGTGGCTACGTCGTCGCGGGAGAGGGCTGGCACGAAGGTGTGATCGGCATCGTCGCCTCGAGGCTCGTCGAGCGTTACAACCGGCCGGTCGTGCTCGTGGCGGGCGAGGGTGACGTGTGGAAGGGGTCGGGGCGGTCGGTCTCCGCGTTCGACCTGCACGGCGGGCTCGGTGCGTGTGCGTCGCACCTCGAGCGTTTCGGAGGTCATCGCGCCGCAGCCGGGTTGTCGATTCGCGCCGAACGCATCGAGTCGTTCTCGGCGGCCTTCGCGGCGCACGCCGACAAGGTTCTCGCCGAGGACGACCTGCAGCCGATCACCCATGTCGACGCGGTGGTCGAAGGATCGAAGCTGACACTGGAGCTTTGCGCCGAGCTCGGCCGGCTCGCGCCGTTCGGTCTCGGCAACCCCGGCGTGACGCTGCTCGTCGACGGCTGCGAGGTCGTCGACCCGTCGACGGTCGGCGACGGGAAGCATCTGCGGTTCCGTGTCCGGCAGCGTGGCCGCGACGCGGGCTCGGCGATCGCGTTCGGTCTCGGCGCACAGCTCGACCGCTTCCGCCGCGACCAGCGCTACGACGTCGTGTTCAGGCTGCAGGAGAACAGGTGGAACGGCGTCGTCTCGCCGCAGCTCGTGGTGCGTCGCGTGTTCGACGCGCCCGATCGGTTCGACGAGCTGCGTCTCTGGCTCGCCGACGAGTGGAAGGGCGGTGAGAGCGCCTGGTCCAGCGAGGCGCGCGCGATCTTCTCGGAGCTCGAGCTCGTCGACGGCGCACGCCGCAGCCTGCTCGAGTCGCCGACGTTCAGGATGTTGCTCGAAGCGACGCCCGCGCTCGCCGCGGCGGCGTAGGCCGCGTCGACGCGGCATCGAGCGCCTGCAGCATGCGGGCGACGCGCAGCAGCCTTCTGGTCTCTCTCCGCCGCAGAAGCATGGGACCTGAGAGGTTCATCGGCAGTCCCGATTTCCCTCTTGACGGGGCGCGAAACCGAACGAGGGACAGGGCTACACTGAATCCATGGCAGTGTTGGAGCGGCATCAGGACCTCGTCGACGAGCTGCTCACCGAGGTCGAGGCCTACAAGCCGGACGTCGACCGTGAGCTGCTCGTGCGCGCCTTCGATGCCGCCGCCCGTGCGCATGCGGGCCAGGTGCGCCGCTCGGGGCAGGAGTTCATCTACCACCCGTGGGGCGCCGCGAAGATCCTCGCGGGGCTGCAGCTCGACGAGGCGACGCTCGCGGCTGCGCTTCTGCACGACGTGGTGGAGGACACCGCGGTCGAGCTCGACGAGGTGCGCGCCGAGTTCGGCGACGAGATCGCGCAGCTTGTCGAGGGTGTCACGAAGCTGACGCGCGTTCAGTTCCAGAGCCGCGAGCACGCGGAAGCGGAGAACTACCGCAAGCTGATCGTCGCGATGGCCGAGGATCTGCGCGTCATCCTCATCAAGCTCGCAGACCGGCTGCACAATCTGCGCACGATCGAGTACCTCGGCAAGCAGAAGCAGCTGCAGAAGGCGCGGGAGACGCTCGAGGTGTACGCACCGCTTGCGCACCGTCTCGGCATCCATGCGCTCAAGTGGGAGCTCGAGGACCTCGCGTTCCAGACGCTGCATCCGCGCAAGTACGAGGAGATCAAGCAGATGGTCGCCGAGCGGCGCGCCGACCGCGAGGAGCACGTGCGCGAGGCGGCGATGGTGCTGCAGAAGGAGCTCGACAAGGTCGACATCCCGGCCGAGATCTCCGGGCGCGCCAAGCACTTTTACTCGATCTACGACAAGATGGCGAAGAAGGGTCGCGAGTTCAACGAGATCTACGACCTGACCGCGATGCGCGTGATCGTCGAGCGCGGAGCCGACGAGGGAACCCGCGACTGCTACGGCGGCCTCGGCCTGATCCACTCGTTGTGGAAGCCGATGCCCGGCCGTTTCAAGGACTACATCGCGATGCCGAAGTTCAACGGCTACCGGGCGCTGCACACGACCGTGATCGGGCCGCAGGGCCGTCCGCTCGAGATCCAGGTGCGCACGCGCGAGATGCACGAGACGGCCGAGTTCGGTGTCGCTGCGCACTGGCTGTACAAGCGCGGCAAGAACCAGAAGGACGCGGAGTGGGTTGCGTGGGTGAAGCAGTTGATGGACGAGGGCACGACCGACGAAGCCGATCCCCGCGAGTTCATGAAGACGTTCCGCACCGATCTCTTCGACGAAGAGGTGCACGTCTTCACGCCGAAGGGCCAGGTGAAGACGCTTCCGGCCGGCGCGACGCCGATCGACTTCGCGTACGCCGTGCACACGGACGTCGGCCACCGAACGGTCGGCGCGAAGGTAAACGGTCGCATCGTTCCTCTGCACTACACACTCCAGAACGGTGACTTCGTCGAGATCCTCACGGCGAAGCAGGGGAGGGGCCCGTCCCGCGACTGGTTGTCGCTTGCGAAGAGCTCGCGTGCGCGCAACAAGATCCGGCAGTGGTACTCGCGTGAGACGCGTGAGGACGCCGAGCACAAGGGTCGCGAGGCGCTCGAGCAGGCGCTGAAGGCGCAGCATCTGCCGTACACGAAGCTGCGTGGGTCGGCGACGCTCGCCCAGGTGATCCGCGAGACGGGCTTCAAGAAGGCGGAGGACTTCTACCTCGCGCTCGGCAGCGGGAAGCTGCAGCCGGGCGTGATCGTGAACAAGGTCGTTCATCGGCTGAAGACGGAGGAGGTCGCGGCCGAGGCGCCGGTCGTCACGAAGGCGCCGAAGACGCAGCCCGTCTCGGGCTCCGACATGGGCGTCGTGGTGCCGGGCGTCAGCGACGTGCTCGTTCGGCTCGCAAAGTGCTGCACGCCCGTGCCGGGCGACCCGATCGTCGGCTATATCTCGCTCGGCCGCGGCATCACGATCCATCGCGAGGACTGTCCGAACGTGAAGGCGCTGCGGCGAAGCCCGGAGCGGTTCACGCCGGTCGAGTGGGACGGGGCGACGGCGACGAAGAGCTTCCGCGTGCAGATCGCGGTCGATTCGTGGGATCGTCCGCGCCTCTTGGAGGATGTTGCGCGGACGTTCGCCGAGCACGGCGCGAACATCGTCAGCTACGGCGGGATGGTCGAGGATCAGCTCGCGAAGAACTGGTACACGGCGGAGGTCGGCGACGTGAAGAGCCTTCGGTCGCTGCTGACAGCGCTCCGAAACCTTGAGGCCGTCTTCGACGCGTATCGCGTGACGCCGAGCTGACCGCGCGCGGGCCGCCGGCGCCGGAAGCTCAGCCCTCGAACGCCTCGACGAGCCCGCGGAAGGTGCCAGGCACCGGGACGGCGCTTCTTCGGTCAAGTGCGATACAGACGAGTGTCGCCTTGGCCGACGCCATCAGCGTGTCGCCGCCTTCGTCGTCGATGCGGTAGGCAGCATGGTCGTAGGTGATGCTCGTCGTTCCGATGCGCTCGACGCGGACGAAGATCTCGAGCAGATCGTCGAACCGTGCGCCGGCGACGTACTCGACAGTGACGGCGCGCATGGCGAAGTCGACCTCGCCTGCCGATGGACGGCCGAGGTGGCGGTGGTACTCCGTCCGCGCGAGGTCGAAGTACGGCATGTACCGCCCGTAGTAGACGACGCCCTGTGCGTCGGTGTCCGAGAACCCGACGCGTGCGAGCGCCGAGTAGCGGTAGGGCGGCTTGCGATCCGTGACGTGCCCGAGTTCGATCATCGACCGATCGTAACGGTGCCCGTCGTCGGTGCCAGGCACCGTCACAGGAGTGCACCAACACTGTGACAAAACTGCACGGACACTGGCGGTGCGGCGCTCCTGTTCGTACGGTTGTCGTATGGGCAGGTCGCAGCGGATTGAGGTGCCGGAGGGCTACTACCACGTCCACACACGCGGTAACGACCGCCGGCCGATCTACTTCGGGAACTGGAGCGGGAGGCTCTTCGTCCGTGAGCTCGAGCGGACGACCCGACGCCACAGTTGGCGCATCCTTGCGTACTGTCTGATGGGGAACCACTATCACCTCGTCTTGCAGATCGACGAGAGGCTTTCCCAAGCGATGTGTGAGCTGAATGCGCGCTTTGCTCGCATCAGCAACTGGGTCAACAAGCGATCGGATCACCTGTTCGGCGCGCGCTTCAGGTCACATCTGATCGAAGACGAGGCCTACTTGTTCGAATCGCTCCGATATGTGCTGCTCAATCCCGTACGGGCACGGGTTGTTCGTCACCCCGGCAATTGGCGATGGGCGAGCTACGCGGCTACGGTCGGTCGAGCACCGTCACCGCCTTGCGTCGACGTGGATGGTCTGCTCGAGCTCTTCGGAGCAACACGCCTACGCGCGCGTGCGCAGTTCCAACGTTTCGTCGAGGACGGAATCGGGAGAACGCTCGCGGTGCCGAGGCCGGTGCCGGCGCACGCGTGCTCACGACTCCCTGATGACCGCGAGAACCTCGTCACGCTTCGCTTCCATGAGCGCCTCCGAGCGCGCCTCGAGGTTCAGGCGCAGGAGCGGCTCGGTGTTCGACGGACGGACGTTGAAGTGCCAGTCGTCGGCGACAACTGACAGCCCATCGAGATATGACACCGCGCCGTCGGACCCGAACCGCTCCTCCAGTTCCTGCAGCTTCGCGTCGACGTCGGCGACGGGCGTGTTGATCTCGCCGGTGATGAAGTACCGCTCCCGGTAAGGCGCGAGGACATCGCGTAGCCGGCCGCGCTTCGAGACGAGCTCGCACATCAGTAGGAACGGGATCGTTCCGGAGTCGGCCTGCGAGAAGTCCCGGAAGTAGTAGTGCGCCGACACCTCCCCGCCAAAGACGGCGTCGTCCTCTCGCATTCGCTGCTTGATGAACGCGTGGCCGACGCGGTTCTCGAGCGGCACGCCGCCGGCGTCGCGGATCGCCTCCGGCACGGCCCATGAGGCGCGCACGTCGTAAATCACTTTTCCGCCCGGCTCTCGCGCCAGGATCGACTGCGCGAACAGCGCGGTCGTGAAGTCGCCGGGGACGAAACCGCCGCCGTCGTCGACGAAGAAGCAGCGATCGGCGTCGCCGTCGAATGCGACGCCGAAGTCCGCCTGCTGCTCGCGCGTCTTCGAGACGATGAACTCGCGGTTCTCCGGCAGGAGGGGATTCGGCTCGTGATTCGGGAACGAGCCGTCAGGTTCGAAGTAGCAGCGAACGACCTCGAGCATCGGCAGGCGCTCCAGCACCGGCGGCAACATCGCTCCGGCCATGCCGTTCGCGGCGTCGATGACGACCTTCAGCGGCCGCAGCGACTCGATGTCCACAAAGGACAAGACACGCTCGACGAACGCGTCCCAGATGTCAATCTGGTGAACGGTGCCTGGCACCGTCTCGAGCCAGCTTGCCGCCAACGCGCGATCCCGCACCTCGAGCAGCCCCGACTCGCCGCCCACGGGAAGCGCTCCGCGGCGCACGATCTTCATGCCCGTGTACTCCTTTGGGTTGTGCGACGCCGTGACGGCCACGCCGCCGTCGAGGCCGAGCTCGCCGACGGCGAAGTAGACCATCTCCGTGCCGACCATCCCCAGATCGAGCACCTCGGCCCCGCCGTCGGCGGCGCCACGCCGCACGGCCTCGGCCATCGCGGGCGACGACAGGCGCATGTCCCGGCCCACGGCGATCCGGGCCGTCGAGAACTGCTCGACGTACGCACGGCCGATCGCGTATGCGCCCTCCTCGTCGAGCTGGGACGGGAACAGCCCGCGCACGTCGTACGCCTTGAACACACTCGGATCGAGCACTGCGTGAACCTATCCGAGAAGCACGGCTCGGATCGCATCCGTCGATGCGTCGTCGGGTGACTCCGAGATTACGGTCGCGGGCCGCTCAAATTGCGCGAGCGACTCGCGGAGCGGCTCGGCGCGCAACGTCCCGTCGCCGTACGGAAGGTGACGCGTCTCGTTGCGGTTCGCGTACTGGATGTCCGAAAAGTGGATGTGAAACGGCGCACCGGGCTCAATCACCGCATCGGCGAGCTCGAGCGCCGACGCGAACCTGTCGACGCCGGTGAACGCACCGTCCGACGTCGCATGCATGTGCGCGAAGTCGAGTACCGGGCGCACCCACGGCACGCGTGCAGCGATCGCACACACGTCCTCCAGCGAACCGAGCTCCCGCACACGACCCATCACCTCGACGCCGAACGGCACCGCGCGATCCTTTCCCTCGAGCCGAATGCGCAACTCGCCGAGCTGCTCGACGACCGCGTCGAGCGCGTCCTCGCGCGTGCGGCCGAGCAGGAAGCCGGGATGGAAGACGACGAGCTCCGCGCCGGCCGCCTTCGCGATCCCCGCCGAGTGGTCGAGCATCCCGAACGCCATGTTCAGCTTCTTGCCACGCTCGGCGTGGCCCATGAACCCCGCGATCGGTGCATGCAGGGAAAGCGCGATGTCCGCGCCGGCCGCGAGCGCGCCGAGCTCGGCCGCTGCCGCGTAGTCGTTCCAGAGCGGCCCCGACGGCGGGATCTCGCACGCCGACATGCCCCGCTCGAGGAGCGCGGCGACGATCTCCGCCGGCGAGCCTGCAGTGGACTCGACGGCGGGCCCAAAGCGCAGTGACCGACCCGTTCGAGCAGCGTAACGACGCGGCGCAGGCGAGTCCGTCCGACCGCATTTTTACCCTGCGTACATGGCACAGAACCCCACGCGGATCGACCTCCTCGAGCTCGACATCGACCTTCGCCTGGCGGACCTCTGGCGCGAGGCTGCCGGGATCACCGAGTGGTCGCTCGACGTCGTCGCGGCGTTCATGCGCGCCGCCTACGGCAAGGGCTACTGCGACGCGCTCACCGAAGACGCGCCCGGCTCACTTTGTGCCGATCACGGCTATCGCGTGCCTGCGCGCACGCAGACGGCCGCTGCCGACGCGTAGCCCGGTAGGCCGAGCTAACCTAACGCCGTGCCAACGCGCAGTCCCGCGCGGCTCGTCGTCGCCCTTGCCGTCGCAGCGGTGCTGGCCGTGTTCCTCGTGTACACGGCGATCGCCGGCGGGTCGACTCCGACGCTGACACCGAGCCAGCTGCAGGCCCACTCGGGCAAGCTCGCGATCGTCGGGATCGTCGTCGGGCCGGTGCGCGGCGACTCGCACGGCGCGAACGGTCTGCGCTTCACCCTGAAGGACCCGACCGGCGCGAGCGCGTCGCGCGTGCGGGTCGTCTACCGCGGCACCGCGCCCCCGCCGCTGTTCGCAGTTGGCCGAAGCGTGGTCGTGAGCGGGACGTACGCAGCAGGCAGGCTGGCGGGCAACGACATCGTGACCAAGTGCCCGTCCAAATACACCACCGCGTCTCCGAAAGCCTGACCGACTGATGGCCGATCTCGGCCGCGCGGCCCTCGTCGTCTCACTCGGCCTCGCGGTCTACGCCGCGGTTGCCGGGACGGTCGCGGCGCGCGACAACCGCAGACGCCTCGCGGTCTCGGCGCGTAACGCGCTCTTCTGCTGCTTCGGGTCGACGGCAGTCGCGTCGGCCGTCCTCGCAACCGCGCTCGTACGGCACGACTTCTCATTCGTCTACGTCGCCGAGCACACGAACCGTGCGCTGCCCACGTCGTACTCGCTGAGCGCGTTCTGGGGCGGACAGGAAGGCTCGCTCCTGCTCTGGCTGCTCGTGCTCACCGGGTACGGCGCACTCGCCGTCGGGCTCAATCGAAAAGTGCTGCGCGAGCTGACGGCCTGGGTCGTACCGGTTCTCGGCGGGACCGCCGCATTCTTCGCGTTCGTGCTCGTCGCGGTCTCGAGCCCGTTCGACACGCAGACGGCGCCGTTCGACGGTGCCGGGCTGACCCACAGCCTGCGCAACCCGTACATGGTTGCGCACCCGCCGATGCTCTACCTCGGCTACGTCGGGCTGTCGGTGCCGTTCGCGTTCGCCGCCGGCGCGCTTCTCTCCGGCCGCACCGACGAGCGCTGGATCGTCGCGACGCGGCGCTGGACGCTCGCGGCCTGGGCGTTCCTCGGCTTCGGCCAGTTGCTCGGCGCCCACTGGGCCTATACCGAGGTCGGCTGGGGCGGCTACTACGCGTGGGACCCTGTCGAGAACGCCGCGCTCATGCCGTGGCTCGCAGCAACTGCGTTCCTGCACTCGGTGATGATCCAGGAACGCAAGGGCATGCTGAAGGTCTGGAACATGGTGCTCGTCGCGCTTGCGTTCGAGCTCTCCGTGTTCGGCACGTTCCTCACACGCTCTGGTGTCGTGAACTCGATCCACTCGTTCGCGAAAAGCCCGATCGGCGGCTGGTTCCTCGCCTTCGTCGTCATCTCTTCGCTGTTCTCGCTGACGCTGATCATGTGGCGGCTACCGCTCCTGAAAGCGCGCACGAAGCTCGAGTCTGCGCTCTCACGTGAAGCGACGTTCCTCTACAACAACCTGCTGCTCGTGGCTCTCTGCCTCACGGTCCTCTGGGGCGTTCTGTTCCCGATCGTCACCCAGGTCGTGAAGGGCGAGACGCGCACGATCGGCCGGCCGTACTACGACTTCTTCCTGCGCGTCTTCGGCCTGCCACTTCTGCTCCTGATGGGCATCGGCCCACTGATCGCCTGGCGCAAGACGAGTGCCCGCGCGCTCGTGCGCACGCTCGCGTGGCCGATTGCAGCTTCGGTCGCGTGCGGCGCGGCGCTCGTCGCCGCGGGTGCCGGCTCGTCGCGGCCCGGATTGATCGCGTACACGTTCTGCGCGTTCGTACTCGCCACGATCTTGGTCGAGCTCGTGCGCGGGACACGCGCCGCAGGCTCGCTGTTCACGCTCGTGTCGCGGAACCGGCGACGGTACGGCGGCTATGTCGTCCATGCTGCGATCGTCTTGCTCGCGCTCGGTATCGCAGGCTCGAGCGCCTACTCGCACACGGTGGAGCGTCCGCTCAGGCTCGGGCAGAGCATGACCGTCGCCGGCTACACGCTCACGAACGAAGGCGTCCATCACACCGTGTCGCCCAGCGTCACGCGCACGTTTGTCGACCTGCGTGTCAGCGGCCGCTTCAACGGCACTGTCAAGCCTGCGCAGGCTGAGTACGCGATCCCACCCGAGCCGGCGCAGGAGGTCTCGATCAAGACCGACTGGTCACGCGCCCAAGATCTCTACGTGATCGCCGACGAGCTGCACCAGAAGACCGGGCTCGTCTACGTCAAGGTGCTCGTGAAGCCGCTCGTGAACCTGATCTGGATCGCCGGGTTCGTGTTCCTGCTCGGCTCCGCCGTCGCGCTCTGGCCCGACGCACGCGAGCAGCGGCGGCTGGTAACCAGGCTTGCGCCAGCGCGCGCATGACCGCGATCGTGCTCGGCCTGCTGCTCGCGGCGGGCGTCGTCGTGCTGGTCGCGCTGCCGTTCCTGCGCGAGCCCGCGCCGGCAGACGACCGGCTCGACGCACCGACGGCAGCCGACGAACGACGGCTCGCACTTGTCGAGGAGCGCGACCGGGCGCTCGCGGCGCTGAAAGAGCTCGAATTCGACCACCGCACCGGGAAGGTCGACGACGACGACTACCTCGCCCTCGTCGGGCCGCTGCGCAGGTCGGCTGCGGCTGCTTTGCGCGCACTCGACGCGGACCGGAGCTACGGTGCACAGATGACCGAGCCCGAGACGCCCGACCTGCCGCCGGAGCCTGCGCCCCCGCCCGACGAAGGAACGCCGCCCGCCCCGCCCACGGTGCCCGAGCCCTACCCGCCGCCCGACGAGGCGACGATTCCGAGCATCCCGCAGGAGTAGCGGCCCGGGACGGCGAATCCCCGTTCATGCGGGGGCTCGCCGTCGCATTCGTCCTGCTGCTCGCTGCCAGAGCGCGCGACTCACCCTGCTGCGTACCGAGTACCGGGATGCCGTCGCTGTCCTCGATCGCCGCGTGGTCGAGATCTACGAGTCGAACGATCCATCGACCCTCGATGTGGTTCTGGGCTCCGCGAATCTCCAGGATGCGCTCCTCGACAAGGTCGAGTACCTGAACGAAATCTCCGCCCGCGACCGTTCGGTCGCCGCGCAGATGCGCTACGTGAAGCTGCGGGTGACCGCAGCACGTCAGAAGACGAAGGCACTTCGAGGCTCCGTGCTCGCCGAGACGGCGGTCATTCGCGCGCGCACGCAGCAGACTCGGACCGTATGGGATGCGCTCGTCGGTGCGCGCAACGACCTCGACGCCTCCCGGCAGAGCACGATCACGGACCTGTCGAAACTCACCGCATCGGAGCGAGCCGAAGCGGGCGAGATCGACGCGCTGCAGGCGGAGAGTGCGCAGCTTGCCGCGCGCATCCGGGCCGCCCAGTACCACGACTCAGGCGCGCCGACTCAGACGCCCTCGTTCGCGGTCGCGTGCGGCGAACACGTCGACCAGGGGCAGGTGATCGGCTACGTCGGCTGCACCGGCCATTGCACAGGCCCGCACCTCCACTTCGAGGTGCGGGTCGACGGCGACCCCGTCGACCCGCTTGGCTACCTCTGAGCGGCGGTTACCAGCGGTACCAGCGAGCTCCTTCGATCCCGCGCACGAAGAACCCGATCAGCCAGATGATCGCGAGCACGATCGCGACCCAGATCAAGAACTTGACGACCGCGAAACCGAGTACGAAGAGGATGATCACGACGAGAAGGGCAAGCAAGAGTGGACCCACGGCGACTCCTTCAGCTCGATTGTGTGAGACCCCATCGTTTCCACTTCAGGCAAACCTGTAACACAGCTACAAACCGGCCGTCCTCACCAGCAGGAAGATGTTCAGCGCGACGATGGTGCCCGCGACGAGGGTCGCCGCCGCGGTCGTGAGCGGCCGGTTTACGAGCGTGCCCATCACGTCCTTGCGAGCGGTGAAGTAGACGAGCGGCACGAGGGCGAACGGGATCCCGAACGACAGCGCGACCTGCGAGAGGACGAGTGTCCGCGACGGGTCGACGCCGACTGCGATCACGACGAACGCCGGGATCATCGTGACGAGGCGGCGGACCGGTAGCGGGATCCGACGGCGCACGAAGCCTTGCATCACGACCTGCCCGGAAAGCGTGCCGACCGCCGAGCTCGAGAGCCCGGACGCGAGCAGCGCGAGTGCGAACAGCGCGCCCGACGCGCTGCCGAGAATGGGCTCGAGCGTGCGGTGCGCCACCTCGAGCGAGTCGACGTGATGGAGGCCGGTGCGAAAGAACGTCGACGCCGCCATCACGAGCATCGCAACGTTGATCACACCGGCGATCGACATCGCGATCACGACGTCCACGCGTGTGTAGCGAAGAAGCGTGCGCGCGTCCTCGTTCGTCTCGGGCACGAGGCGGTCCTGCGTGAGTGCCGAGTGCAGGTAGATCACGTGCGGCATTACGGTCGCGCCGAGGATCCCGACCGAGAGCAGCACAGCCTCGCCGCTCCCGAATTGCGGGACGACCGCGTGGTGCAGGACGGCGCCGTAGCTCGGGTGCGCGAACGCGAGCTCGGCGACGTAGCACGCACCGATGACGCCGATCAGCACGGCGATCACCGCCTCGAGCGGACGGAAGCCGAAGCGCTGCAGCTCGAGGATTGCGAACGCGCCAATCCCGGCGACCACCGCCGCCGGGAAGAGGCCGAAGCCGAAGAGCAGGTGGATCCCGATCGCAGCGCCGAGAAACTCGGCGAGGTCGGTAGCCATCGCGATTGCCTCCGCCTGCACCCACAGGCCGACGACGACGCGGCGGGGGAGCCGCTCACGGCAGACCTCGGGCAGATTGCGGCCGGTCGCGATCCCGAGCTTCGCCGAGAGCGTCTGGATCAGCATCGCGAGCAGGTTCGCCGCGACGATCACCCAGACAAGGCGGTAGCCGAACTGCGAGCCGCCGGCGACGTTCGTCGCGAAGTTGCCCGGGTCGATGTAGGCCACGCAGGCGATGAAGGCGGGGCCGAGGAACGGCAGGATGCGGAACCGCGTGCGGTGTAGGGCCTCGTCGACGGTCAGGAGGCCGGTCGGAAGCGCATCGCGCGTCCCGATCATGAGGGAATGTTAGCCGGACCTAAAAGTCTCGCGCTACGTGCCGTCGCGGACGAGCCGCAGATCGGGCAGGTTCCGGTAGCGCTGTCCGAGCTCGAACCCGTAGCCGACGAAGAGCTCGTCGGGGATCGTGAACCCGACGTAGCGGACGGGCAGGTCGTCGACGAGACGCCGGTAGGGGCGGTCGAAGAGCGTCGCGACGTGGAGAGACCGAGGCGCGCGAAGCGACAGCGAGCGGACGAGGAAGTGCATCGTCAGGCCGGTGTCGATCACGGCATCCACGAGGACGACGTCGCGTCCCTCGATCTCCGTGTTGAGGTCCTTGAGGAAGCGGATGCCTTCGTCGCCCTCGCCGTAGCCGGCCAGCTCGATGAAGTCGAGAGCGTGGTGGATCGAAAGCGCCTGCGAAAGGTCGCAGATGAACGGGATGCAGGCCTTCAGCGAGCCGACGAGGAGCGGCTCGGACGTGCGGTAGTCCCGTGCCAGCTCCAGCCCGAGCTCGTGCACCCGGGCCCGGATCTCGGCGCCGTCGAGGAACACCTCGCCGATGCGCTCGTCGCGTGCTGCCAGCGTGCTCAGGACGCCTTCCGCAGCCCGAAGCGTGCAGCGAGCCGCTCGAAGTCCCGCTCGTAGAACAGCTTGATCTTGATGTCGGGGTACAGCGCCCGCAGCTTGCGGAGCTTCCGGTTCTTGCGGGTCACGAGGGACTGCTTCATCACGGTCACCTCGAGGTAGAGATCCTGTTCCGGGAGGTAGAAGTCCGGCGCGAATGCCTCGGTGACGCGTCCCTCGTCGTCCCGCTCGAGGACGAAGGTCGTCGGCTCGTAGAGCCACGGGATCCCGTACCAGTCGAGGATCTTGGCGTACTCGAGCTCTGCCGGGTTTGCGAAACGCGGCGGCTCGGACCCTCGATATGCCTGGAAATCAGGCGTTTCCAGCAGCACTCCCTCCAGGGTACCAATCGCCCCGGACAGTCCAGGAGGCCGAGACGAGACGACGACTCTGCCGCCTGGCCGCGCTGCGCGGGCACGCCCAGAATCGACGAGCATCGTCCCGCCTCGACCTCCTAGACTTCCTGCTTCTTGCCGACGATTGCGCACCTCTCCGACCTTCACTGCGGCGATCCGCACTTCGTGCCGGACCTGATGGAAAGGGCGATCGCGGAGATCAACGAGCTCGGCCCGGCGATCGTCGTCTGCTCCGGCGACCTCACCACCTTCGGGTTCAAGGAGGAATTCGTCCAGGCGAAGCATTACCTGGAGCAGATCGAGTGCGACGCCGTCGTCGTCGTGCCCGGAAACCACGACTCGCGCAACGTCGGCTACCTGCATTTCGAGCAGCTGATCGGCGAGCGAAGCTCGGTCGTCCGCCGCGGCGGCGTGACGGTGGTCGCCGTCGATTCGACGGAGCCCGACCTCGACCACGGGCAGATCGGCCGTGGGCGCTACGGGTGGATCGAGGAGCAGTTCGCCGCCGTCCCATCCGAGCTGAACGTCTTCGTGCTGCACCACCACCTCTTGCCAATCCCCGGCACCGGCCGTGAGCGAAACGTCGTCTACGACGCCGGCGACGCCATCGAGTGCCTGCAGCGTGCGGGCGTGCATCTCGTGCTCTCCGGACACAAGCACGTGCCGTATGCGTGGAAGCTCGAGAACCTGTTCGTCGTCAACACCGGGACCGTCTCCACTCTGCGGCTTCGCGGAAACACGCGGCCCTGTTACAACGTCGTCGAGATCGAAGGCTCGCACGCCACCGTGTGGCGCCGGTACCCGTTCCACGGACAGGAGCGCATCATCCAGTTCGACGTCGCGACCGGGGAGTACGAGAAATACACGGGCCGCATCGAGAGCGAGGTGACCGCGCGGCGATGACGCGCGCCGTGGCGCTGATCGACGGCGAGCACCTCGCGCCCGTCGTGCGGGAAGCGCTGCGTGAGCTGCCGTACACCTGGGTCGGTGCGATTCTCGTCGGCGGCGGCGAGAAGCGGCGCGACGGCGAGAGCTACGGGGTGCCGATTCTCGACGACTTCGGCGAGGCGGAACTCGTCGTCGATCTGTCCGACGATCCGGTGCTCGACCCGCTCGAACGCATGCGCTGGATCGCCCGCACGCTCGCAGCAGGGTTGCCGTACGTCGGCGCCGATTTTCGGTTCGACCCGCCGGTGCTCGAGCCGTTCGAGCTGCCGTCGATCTCCGTGATCGGCACCGGCAAGCGCGTGGGCAAGACCGCGGTCACGACGCGGCTCGCGCGGCTCCTTGCGCGCGAGCTCGACGTGGTCGTCGTGACGATGGGCCGCGGCGGTCCGCGCGAGCCGGAGCTCGTCGAGACGCCGCCGACGCTCGAGGATCTCGTCGCGCGCTCGCGCGCCGGTGAGCACGCGGCCTCGGACTACCTGGAGATCGCCGCGCTCGCGGGCGTGCCGACGATTGGCTGCCGCCGCGCCGGTGGCGGGCTCGCCGGCGGTGTCGCGGTTTCCAACGTCGCCGACGGCGCTCGGCTCGCGGCCGCGCTCGGGCCCGACGTCGTGCTCTTCGACGGGAGCGGTTCGGCGATCCCGCCGGTTGCGACCGACCGCCGGGTGCTCGTCACCGGCCGCGGCCGCCGCCGCGACCCGTACCTCGACACCTATCGCCGCCTCGTCTCCGACCTCGTGCTGGACGCACCGGAGCTGAGGCTCCAGCCGTGCGAGCCGCTCGAGGGGCGCGTCGCCGTGTTCACCGCAGGCGCGACCCACGTCTCCCACCTCGACGCGGACGTCGTGCACGTGTCGCCGAACCTCTCGCACCGGCGGGCCCTCGCCGGCGACCTCGTTCCGGCAGACACGTATCTCGTCGAGCTGAAGGGCGCCGCGATCGACGTCGTTGTCGAGCATGCGCTTGCGCACCGAATCCGCGTCGTCTTCGCCTCGAACGAGCTTGTGGGTGTCGACGACGCGCTGCTTCTCGGCCTGTCGCCGGTGGCGGTATGAGCTCACAGCGGCGGCACGGTGAGCCACTGCCGCTCGGCAACACCGGCCTGCCGTACTCGAAGGGGCTGATGGCGCGCGCGCTGATCGCGACCGGCGTCCCGGCCGACCAGGCTTACGGGCTCGCGCGACGCATCGAGCTCGACCTCGCGGAGGCGGGCGAGCCGGCGATCGACGTGGAGCGGCTCGAGGTGCTCGCGTTCGAGGTGCTCGGTGAGGACGAGGGGGCGCGCGCAGTGCGCAGGCTCCGCCGCCTTGCCGACCTGCAGCAACTCGACGTGCCGCTGATCGTCCTGATCGGTGGCTCCACGGGGACGGGCAAGTCGACGGTGGCCGCCGAGGTCGCGCACCGGCTCGGGATCACGCGCGTCGCGTCGACCGACTTCATCCGTCAAACGATGCGCGCGTTCTTCTCGCCGGAGTTCATGCCCACGATCCACTACTCGAGCTTCGAGGCGGGACGCGCGCTCGTCGACGACGACGTGACCGGCGATCCGACGATCCTCGGCTTCCTCGACCAGTGCCGTCACGTCTGCGTCGGCGTTGACGCCGCGATCCGGCGTGCACTGACCGAGGGCTGGTCGATGGTGCTCGAGGGCGTCCACCTCGTGCCGGGGCTGCTGCCGGCCGAGGTCGACGGCGTGCTGCTCGTGCACATCGTGCTCGAGATCGCCGACGAGGACGTCCACCGGCTCCACTTCCACGTGCGCGACAGCGCGACCGGCGGCGTGCGCCCGATGAGCCGCTACCTCGACCGGCTGGACGACATCCGCCGCGTGCAGTCGTACGTGTCCGGCCGCTCGCGGCGTGAAGGCGTTCCCGTCGTCGAGAATGCCAACGTGGAGCGATCGATCGACCAGGTGATCGGGCTCGTGATGGACGCGGCGGAGCGTCTGCGCGAGACGGAGCCGGTGTGACGCAGGTCGAGGAAAATCGCGCGAACGGCTCGGTGAACGATGAGCGGACACCGCAGTGTCAGTGCGAGACGTTCGCGCGCGTGACCGAGCGGGCTGCGCTCGCCGGCGCGCGCTGGCTCGGCCGCGACGACAAGCAGGCGGCGGAGGACGCCGCCTTCTCGGGCGCGCGCTTGGCGCTCGAACGCCTGTCGATACGCGGGCGCATCGTGATCGGCGCGCACGAGGACGCCGATCAGCTCGCGGCAGGCACCGACATCGGCGCCGGCGGCGAGGAGTTCGATCTCGCGCTCGATCCGCTCGAGGGCCGCGCCGTCGTTGCGCGGGGCGGGACGAACGCGATTTCCATGATCGCGGCGGCTCCGCGGGGATCGCTCCCCTCGCTGCCCGACATGTACATGCGCAAGATGGCGGTCGGTCCGCGCGCGCGAGGGCACATCTCGTTGTCGCGGCCCGTCGGCGACAACATCGCGTCGATCGCGAGCGCCTTCGGGCGCATGGTGAACGACGTCACGGCAATCGTGCTCGACCGACCGCGCCACCACGATCTCATCGAGGAAATCAGGACGGCGGGCGCGCGCATCAAGCTCATTCAGGACGGCGACGTAACCGCGTCGATCAGTGCCGCCGTGCGCGGCACGAACGACCACCTCGCGATCGGGATCGGCGGGACGCGCCAAGCGGTGCTGGCCGCGGCCGCTCTGCGGTGTCTCGGCGGGGAGCTGCAGGCGCAGCTCTGGCCGACCCGGCGGGCAGAGATCGAGGAGGCTCGCGTCCACGGCATCGACGACCCGGATCGCATCTTCACGATCGACGACCTCGCGCCGCAGGAGATGATCGTCGCCGCGACAGGCGTGTCGAACGGAGATCTTTTGCGCGGCGTTCGGTTCCTGGCCGACTCGGCGCGCACGCATTCGCTCGTCATGTGCACACGGTGCAACTGGGTTCGCTTCGTCGACGGCATCCACTACTTCGCGCGCGAGCGGCGCGAGGAAGTCCGCTTGAGCTAACGTCGGGTCATGGCAACCGAGCAAGACGTCGTCGAAGCGCTCCGCGAGGTCGAAGACCCGGAGCTCGGCATGGACATCGTCGAGCTCGGGCTCTTCTACGGCGCGGAGGTCGAGGGGCCGAAAGTGCGCGTGCAGTACACGCTCACGTCGATGGGCTGCCCCGCGGGTCCGATGATCCAGGAAGACATCGAGCGCGTGATCCGCCAGATCCCCGGCGTGGAGGACGTGGAGAGCGAGCTCACGTTCGACCCGCCGTGGACGCCGGACAAGATGTCCGACGACGCCAAGTTCATCCTCGGGTTCGGTTAGACGCGATCGCGAGCTAGCCGACGCGGCCGTCGACGATGTGCCACACGCGGTCGGCCCGCGCGGCGGCGCTCGCGTCATGCGTGGCGACGAGACACGCGGTGCCGTCTGCTGCGGCATCGGTGAGCGCAGCCCAGACACGCTGCGCCGAGCCCGCATCCTGATGTGACGTGGGCTCGTCGGCGAGCAGCGCGGCGGGTCGGATTGCGAGTGCGCGCGCAAGCGCGGCCCGCTGCTGCTGCCCGATCGACGTCTCGTTCGGCAGCCGGTCCGCGAGCTCGCTCAGCCCGAGGCGCTCGAGGAGCTCGGACACGTCCTCCGTCCGGCCGCCGAGGCGACGCGGCAGCGCCACGTTCTCGGCGATCGAGAGCTCGGGCAGCAACCCGAAGCGCTGAGGGAGATACGACGTCTGCACCCAGCTCGTGCCCGGCAGCGACGCCGTCCCCGCGTCCGCGTCGAGGAAGCCCGCCATGATCATGAGGAGCGTGGACTTGCCCGAGCCGGAGCGGCCGATCAGCGCGCCGACCTCACCGGAGCCGATCTCGAACGTCGCACCGTCGAGAATCCGTGTGCCACCGAGGACCTTCGAGAGGGCTTTGACGGCGATCACGATCTCGCCCGCCGAGCGCAGCCGCGGAATCGCGGGTGCGGGCGGCGCCAAGCCGGTGAGGTCGACGCGTTCGTCGGCGAGGGCGATCAAGTCGTCGTCGTGGGTCGCGACGATGATCGCGGTGCCGGCGTCGGCAGCCGCGCGGAGCGCTTCGAGAACCAGCGTCGCGGTGGCACGGTCGAGCTCGGCCGTGGGCTCGTCGACGAGGACGACCGGTGCTCCGCGCGACAAGCCGACCGCGAGCGACGCCCGGGCCTGCTCGCCGCCGGACAGCGTTCCCGCTACGGCATCGAGACGCGGCTCGAGGCCGAGCAGCGGCCCCGCATCCACTCCGAGCTGCTCGCGCACCGTCAGGTGAGGAACGAGGTTCGAAGCCGCGCGCTGCGCGAGGTACGTCACGACCTCTCGGCGATGCCGCCGGAGCGCCCGAGGGCTGAGCTTCGTGATGTCCACGCCGGCGACGACGACCTCGCCTGCGTCGGCGGGGTCGATCCCGGCGATGACGCGCAGCAAGGTCGACTTCCCCGAGCCCGACGGGCCGATGGCGGCCGAGATCGCGCCGGACGCGAACGTGGCGTCAAGGTCTGTGAACGCGTCGACCCAGCCGGCCGGCGTGCTGTAGCGCCGTGAAACTCCGCGGCAGACGACCGACTCAGGCAACGCGCAGGGCCTTCGCGACGTCGCTGCGCGAGGCGGCGGCCACCGCGAGGGCGCCGAGGAGCGATGCGACCGCCATCCCCACTGCGATGCCGACGACGAGCGTTGTCCAGGGAACGACGTACTGCGCAGCAGGTGCGTACAGCGCCAGCGGATCGACGCGATGCACGATCGGGCGTGCGGTCGAGGCAGCAACCGCACAGCCCACCACCGCCGCGACGCCGACGATGCACGCTGCTTCGAGCGCGAGAGCCAGCAGGTCGTCGCGCCGCTTCAGGCCCATGCGCCGGGTCAGCGCACTGGCGATCAACTGGCCTTGCTGCCGCGCCTGCAAATAGAGCACGAGCGCGAGGAGGGAGAGCACCGCAGCTGCGATCGCGATCACCTTGATGTAGCGATAACTTCGCTCAGCGGCAGCGACGGACGGGTCGTCGAGGATGTGCGAAGGCGTCGTCAGGTAGACCGGTAGGAGCGACGATGCGAGCAGCTGCTGCTCGACGAACCGCGACGGGCCGCGCGCCCACACGAGCCCGGTCGCACTGGGCACCGGCTCGGTGATGTTCGGCTGTCGCTCGAGCAGCGTGCGCGAAATGAGCAATGCGGGCCGGCCGGCCGTGGCGCCCGGCAGCACGGTGCGGCCGATCAGCTGAACGGGTATCCGCACGCCTTGATCGACAATCGCATCGGTCGACGGAAAGCCGGGTGTGCCGATTGCGTTCGAGCCGGTCAGGCGGCGCAGCAGCGGACGCGGGTCGCTCGACCAGCCGTGAAGCACGCGCGCGAGGGCTTGGCCGTTGCCGGCGATCAAGTCGATCGGCTGCCCGGACGGGAGTGTTGCGTCCGACGTGTCGATCTCGACGAGCGCAATCGGAAACGGCAGCGGCCCGAGCAGCTTGAAGTGCGGATCGACGAAGCCCTGCACGTCGCTCCCGTTCGCGACGTACGCCTTCTCGTTGGTGCTCCGCGAGATGGACGCCGAGAGCGTCGCCACATACGCGAACGTGCCTGCGGCAGCAGCTGTGGAGACGAACACCGCGACGAGCAGGCCGCGGGCGGCGCCGAGCCGACGCAGCGCCAGGAACAGAACCGACGCGCGCGGCGCGCCCGTGCGGCGGAGCAGTCGGCGGGCACCGCGCACGACGAGTCCTGCAATGCCGACGACCGCGAGAACGGGAACGACGAAGACCTCGAGGCGCGGGTGGGGAATGCCCGTCGAGTCGTGTACCAGCCCGCCGCCGGCCAGCACGACTGCAAGCAGAGCGGCTGCACCCGCGAGCGGCGCGAGCTCCCACGGCAGCAGCGTGGAGACGCGCGAGCGGATCGTGGCTCGACGAGGGAACGATGCGCCGGCGCCGATCGCGATTGCGAGCAGGGCCCCGCCGGCGCCTGCGGCGGCGCGCCAGGTAGCCGCCGAGACCGTGTCGCCCGCGATCGCCCCGCCCGGCGCGACCGCCGTCAGCACCGCAAGCGCGATGCCGAGCCCGAGGGCACCGCCCACGACTGCCGGCAGGAACGCCTCGAGCGCCGTGCGCGCGGCAAACACCGGCGCAGCCTCGCCGCGCACGAAGTGCACGTGCGCCTCGTCCCGCCGCCGACGCACGAGGAACACGCCTGCGGCGCACGCGAGCGCGATCGCGATCGCGAGCCCGCAGTCGGCGAGCAGCGAGATGGTCGGGGAGACTCCCGCCACGTCCACGGCGGTCAGCGTCAGCGTCGACCGAAGGAGAGAGCTCGTCGTGCAGGGCACG
Organism: Gaiellaceae bacterium; assembly: GCA_035650975.1. Classification (GTDB taxonomy): domain Bacteria; phylum Actinomycetota; class Thermoleophilia; order Gaiellales; family Gaiellaceae; genus PALSA-600. The sequence goes on along the minus strand of DASRGQ010000083.1, from coordinate 27,495 downwards.
AACCGTCCGCAGCCGAGCGGGATGCCCGCTGGGGTATAGAGCTCGGCGTCCACCCGGTCGAAGCGCTGCAACAGCCGCTTCGCGCCGGTCAGCGTGATCCCGTGCGGGTCGACCGGATACTCGAAGCGGTTTTCGACAGCGGGTGTGAGCTTTCGCGCGAGCTGCTCGAAGAGCGCGGGCGAGACGAGCACGAAGGGTGGCGGCGGAATGCTGTCCGGGTTCACCGAGCGGATGTCCTGCACCCAGTTCGCCCAATACGCGGTGCCCGCATCGACCGTCGTCAGCCTGCGGTAGATGCCGGCGACACGAACATGCGCATGCGGCTCGTCCGGACTGCCGAAGGTGATCGTGTCGCCCGGCTTTATATGCCCGGGGATGGCGGTGGAATCGGCGATCCAGACGCCGCCGCCCGCAACGTGCTGCTCGACGTGCACGTGAGCAAGAGCGTCGGTCCGCGCGAGCAGGACGACGTTGCCGCCGCCCTCGTTCACCACCTCGTCGAACATCGACGACAGCACCGGCGGCCCGAGCTCGGGTAGCGACGCTCCGAACCGCACCGCTGCGCGGCGGCGTGCGTCGTCGCCCTTCGTCGGCGCGGCCGGCACCGTCACTTCGAGCCCGGCGGCGAGCGGTGAGAAGTCCTGCAGGCGCTGCTTCAGCGCGTCGCTCGCAACGCCCGCTCGCACGAGCGGCGGCGACGATGCGGAGAGCGCCACGAGCGCCGAGAGGATCACGACCGCTGCGAGGACGGCAGGGTGGTGGCGCAAGACGAAGGGCGCCTTGCGCCACACGACTGCCATCGCGCGCACGTTACCGGCGGCGTCGCCTCTAAATGTCGCGAAGGACGTTCGCGGAGTGCAGGCGGATGTAGCCGCAATTGCGGCACGCGAAGACCCGCACCTTCACACCGAGCGGGATGTCCAGGCCGAGGTCGGCTTCGCCGGCCGGCCGGAGGACGTAGTCGCCGAGCGGCCCGTCGAGCGTCCAGTTGCAGGCCGGGCAGCGCATCGTGACGCCGCGCCGGCGCAGCCGCCGGGTCAGGTCGCGCTCGCTCGTCGTCTCGTCCGGTTCCGTGGACACCGAGCCGAACCTACCCGGCGCGGTTACCACTTACAAGTGGGGGTGGTCGACGTTCAGGACCCGGGAATCGCGAGCACGATCTTCCCGAGCTGCTCGCCCGCCTCGAGGCGCTCGTGCGCGTCGCGGGCGGCCTGCAGCGGATAGATCCGGTCGACGACCGGCCGGGCCCGCCCGGCCGCGATCAGGTCGTAGGCGCCCTGGAAGTCCTCGGGGCCGCCCATCGTCGAGCCGAGGACCGAGAGCTGCTTCCACCAGATCCGGTGGAGCCCTGCGGGAGGGTTCGGCCCGGTCGTCGCGCCGCAGACGACGACGCGGCCTTCGGGCCTCGCAGCGTCGAGCGTGCGCTTCCACGTTGCCTCACCCACGGCGTCGACCACGACGTGTGCGCCGCCGCCGGTCGTCTCCTTCACCGCCTTGACGACGTCGTCGGTCGCGTGGTTCACGCCGGCGTCGGCGCCGAGCTCGCGTGCCCGCTCGAGCTTCGCGTCGCTCGACGAGGTGACGACCACTCGTGCGCCGAGCGCCTTTGCAATCGCGAGCGCGGCGGTTGCGACACCGCCGCCGATGCCCCAGACGAGAACCCATTCGCCGGGTTGCAGATGCGCGCGGGTGACGAGCATCCGGTAGGCGGTCTCGAAGACGAGCGGGAAGGCAGCGGCCTCCTCGAAGCTGAGATCGTCCGGAATGGGGTGGACATAGTCGCGCGGCACGGCGATCAGCTCGGCATGCGTCCCGTCCATCGTCTCGCCGACGATGTGCATCTTCCCGCCCGAGACGATCCCGGGGTTGATCACGACGCGCTCGTCGGTTCCGGCGATCAAACCCGCGCCGTCCGCGCCGAGGATGCGCGGCTTCGGCACGGAGGGCAGGCCTTTGCGGATCCACACGTCCAGATGGTTGAGCGAGGCGGCGCGCAGCTCGATGAGCACCTCGCCGTCGGCGGGCTCCGGGTCCGGGGCATCCTCGTAGCGAAGGACTTCCGGCCCTCCGTCCTCGTGTATGCGGACGGCTTTCACGCGGCAGAATCCTTGCATGACCGCCGACGACGTTCGCCGGTTCGCGGAACGACTGGGGATCGACGCGGTCGGTGTGGCGCGCGCGGCGGCCTACGAGGCGACCGAGCGGCACATCAACGAGCGGCGGGAGCGCGGCCTGTTTGCCGACATGCGGTTCACGATGGCGCGCCCCGAGGAGTCGTGCCACCCGGAGCGTTTGCTCCCGAACGCCCGAAGCGTGGTCTCTGCGGCGCTCTCCTACTGGCAGCCGGAGGCGCCGCTCCGTCGCGGTCACGGTCGGCTTGCGCGCTACACGCGCGCAGATGCCTACGCCGTGCTGCGCGAGCGGCTCGACGCGCTCGGCCGCGAGCTCGGCGGCGCTTATCGGGTGCTCGTCGACGCGAACCAGCACGTCGATCGCGAAGCCGCGGCGCGGAGCGGCGTCGGCTTCTACGGCAAGAACACGATGCTGATCACACGCCGGCACGGCTCTTGGGTCGTGCTCGGCACGCTCGTCACGGATGTCGAGCTCGACGCCACGCCCGCCCTCGGCACGGACTGCGGCGCCTGCACGCTCTGCATCGACGCATGCCCGACGGGCGCGCTCGACGAGCCCGGCACGCTCGACGCGACGCGCTGCCTCTCGTACTGGACGCAGGCGCCGCATCCCATTCCGGTGGAGATGCGGAGCGAGCTGGGCGCGCAGGCATACGGCTGCGACATCTGCCAGGACGTGTGCCCGTGGAACCGCGGAGTGGAGCGCCGCCGCTCGGACCTGCCCGAGCAGCGAGCCGACGTCGATCTCGTCGCCTGGCTCGAGCGAGACGGGCGCGAGCTCGTCGCCGATCTCGACCGGCTGTACGTGCCGCGCAACAACGCGCGCTGGCTGCGGCGGAACGCGGCGGTTGCATTGGGGAACGTCGGCGGCCCCGAGCACGTCCCCGTGCTGGAGCGTGCCGCAGCGGGCGGCGACGAGCTCGTCGCCGAGCACGCGGAGTGGGCGCTCACGCGGATCGCAATGAGAACACCTTGAGCATTCGGTCTTTGGAGTGGTGGATCGCGCGGGTGCGGCTGCTCGCGATTCCGTTCGCGGTGCTGCAGGTCTCCTTGACGCAGGACTATCCCGCCTCCGACAAGGCGATCGCGTGGGCACTCACCGCCGTCCTTGCGATCGGCGCTGTTGCCCTTTACATCGCCGTCCAACGGGGGCTCGCACCGGCACCGCTGCTGCAGAAGCTCGCGATGGCGTTCGACTTCGGGATCATCACGGCGTTCACGATCCTCTTCGCGTTCGAGCCGGGAACGCCGACGCGACAGCTCCTTCTCTTCGCGATCGTTGTCGGCGCGGCGCGGTTCGGGCTCAGAGGCGGGCTTCTGATCGCCGTCGCGGTGGTGCCCGTCTCGGCCTGGTTCGAGCAGCGGCGCTCGCACTTCTTCCACGTTCGCTACCGCACCGACTTCGTCACGTTCCAGGCCGGCATCGGCGTGCTGCTGGCGCTGCTCGTCGGCTGGCTGTACGCCCGCGTCGACGAGCAGCGGCAGACGGCGGAGCAGCGGGCGAGCGAAGCAGAGCAGCTGCGCGACGAGCTCGGCCGCCGCGCCGATCTCCTCGATGCGGCGAATCGCTGCGCTCGGGCTCTCGGCTCGTCCCTCGACCTCGACGAGGCATTCGGCGCGTTTATTCGCGAGCTGCGCGGCCTCGTGCCGTTCGAACGGATGGCGATCGTGCTCGAGGAGGAGGGGTTCGCGCGTGTGATCGCGACCTCCGGCTCGCTGGCCGACGAGGTCATGCCGCCGGGCTCGCTGATCGGGCTGGAGAACAACCTGCTCGCCGAGGTCGTCGCGAACGGTCAAACGGTGTACCGGCGCGACATGAGCGAGCCCCAGTACGCCGAGGAGTCGCGGCTGCTCGACGTCGGCGTTCGGTGCCGCGTGGCGGCGCCGCTCCTCGTCGGTGCGCGCTCGATCGGGCTGCTCTCTCTCGGCCGGCGGGAGGCGGATGCCTTCGACGCGCACGAGGTGGAGCTCGTCACACTGCTCGGCCGACTCGTCGCGACCGCCGTGCAGAATCTGCGCGCCTACGCCGGCGAGCGTCGCACGGTCGAAGAGCTGCGGCGGCTGTCGGCGCTGCGTGCCGACTTCGTGTCACTCGTCTCGCACGAGCTGCGCAGCCCGATGGCCGCGGTGATCGGCGCTGCGCGCACCTTGCAACAACGATGGCGTGACCTGCAGGTCGATCAGCGCGAAGCGTTCCTCGCGCTGATCGCCGACGAGACGACGAGGCTTGCTGCATTGATCGGCGACGTGCTCGATACCTCGCGCATCGACGCGGGCACCTTCACGTATCGCTTCTCGGACGTCGATCTCACTGCGCTCGTCTCCGACTCCGTCGCGGCCGCGATGCTCGGCCAGGACGAGGTGCCCGTGGTGACCCACGTGGGCGGGTCGGTGCCGGCTGTGCGCGGCGATGCGGAGCGCCTCAGGCAAGTGCTCGCGAACCTCATCGACAACGCGGTCAAGTACTCGCCTGCGGGCCGTCCCGTCGAGGTGCGGATCGTGCCCGGCCCGAGGGAGGTGCGGATCTCGGTCGCGGATCGTGGGCCCGGCATCGGGCCCGATGACCAGCACCTGATCTTCGAGAAGTTCGGGCGGGTCGCAGGGCCGGGCGCGAAGCCCGGCACAGGGCTCGGCCTCTACATCGCGCGCTCGATCACCGAGGCGCACGGTGGTGCGCTGACGGTTGCATCCGGGCTCGGGCGCGGCTCGACGTTCACCCTCGCGCTGCCGGTCGAGTGAGAGCCTCTACCGTCAGGCTTTCGCGCGGGCGGGCCGAAGCTCGCTCGCGAGCTCACGCGCGCGCAGCGCAACGCGGCTGCGCAGCTCCTGCGGCTCGAGCACGATCGCCTCGCCGCGGTAGGAGACGACCTCGCCGACGAACCATTCGGGGCTGCCGACCCACTTCTCGGCGATCGCGGCGCCGTCGACGAGCGGTCGCGCGCCCTTCTCGACCTCCCAGCGCGCCACCTCGGGCGAGTACCAGATGCGCGCGATCGTCGCCGAGTGCAGCTCGGCGGGATCGAATCCTTCGCGCGGCGCGAACGTTGTCTCCAGGACGGAGGCGCTGCGCATGCGGTCGAGGCGGTACGACCGCGGCTGGTCGCGCTCGGTGTCCCAGGTGTGCACGTACCAGTGCGGCAAGCGGCGCTCGATCGAGTACGGCTCGACGACGCGAGTCGCGACCGCCTGCTCCTCGGGCTTCAGGTACTCGATCGAGACCAGCCTGTGCGTGTCGATCGCCTGCGTCAGCTTCTCCACGAGGCCTTCTTCCTCACCCGCGTGCGGAGCAGGAGTCTGCGTCAGCTCAAATGCGCCGAACGTCTCCTCGAGCTTCGCGCGTACGCGGTCGAGCGGCGAGTGCGCACCAGCCGCGACCATCGGACCGACGAACTCGAGCGCCAGGCGAATCGCGCGCGCCTCGAGCGGCGTCAGCCGGGGCGGCCGCCGGAACGTGTCGCCGAAGAGCTCCTTGTCGACGTGCACCTCGTCGCCCGAGAGCTCGGCGTAGACGGCGTAGCAGCCGCCGCCAAAGTTGACGAGGTTGAGCAGCGACAGGTGCTCTTCGAGCGCCTCGGCCGGGATCGAGAACCGCTCCACGACCTCGTGTGCGGGGATCGTCGCCTCACGCTCATCGCCGCAGGCGGCGAGCAGGTAGGCGAGCAGCGCCTGCAGCACGCCGAAGCGCTCGGGCGCAACCGGGCCGGCGGGCCGCTCGCTGCCTGTCTCGGCTGTTCCGAGCGCCAGCTCGCCGGCCGGCGTCGGCGGTGCGCCTTCGTGCGCGCCGCGCGCGCCACGTGCGCCTTCGACCACGAGCCGGCGAAGCTCGGAGGGCTCGAGCGGGACGGCCCGCCCGTCCTGGCGCAGGATCCAGCGCGCGAGCAGGCTCGACGACGCGTACTGCGTGACGAACACGTCACCCTCCACGTGATTCCGCTCGCCTCCGTACGCACGCTCGACCCACCATGCGGTGTCGGGCGCGACCTCGATGCGTGCCTCGCCGACGATGTCGCCGAACTGCCACTCGGCGCGGCCGCGGTAGTTCTCGACGTCGAACTCCGGCGGCAGCCTGAAGTCGCGCTCGCGGCGCGTCGCGAAGCGAATGTCGGAACGGATGCGAGAGACACGGAACGTCCTGATGTCATCGCGCTCGAGATCGTGGCCGATCACGTACCACGAGCCGTTCTCCGGCAGGAGCGCGTACGGGTTGAGCGTGCGCTCCTCCTCTTCGTCGCGGTAGATCGACCAGTAGCGGAACTTGACCGTGCGCTGCTTCGAGATCGCGCCCTCGAGCTTCCCGAGCCGGCCTTGGAGCTCGGGCGAGTAGTCGGGGTCGCGCACCTCGACGCGCACCGCGGTGCCGGTGGGCGCAGCCGCGAGCGCGCCGGCCGAGCGGCCGAGTGCGAGGTTCTGCAGCGCGAGGCGCAGCGGCTCGGCGTACGCGAAGCGGCCCTCGAGGAGGTAGAAGCAGGTCTGGAGCGCTGCGAGCTCCTCGTCGTCGAGCTCGAGCTCGGGCAGGAAGTAGCGCTCGGAGCGGAGCGTGTACAGCTCCTCACCAGTGAACTCGTCGCGTTGCGAGTCGAGCGGCACTCCGAGCGACACGAGCTCGGCGCGATCCGAGTAGAAGCGGCGCGCGAACGCCTCGTCGCTCATCTCCTGGTAGCCCTCGACATTCGACTTGATGTCGCGCGCAGTGAGCGGTCGCCGCTCCGCCATCAGGAACGCGACGAGCGAGAGCTGACGGATCAGCTTGTCGGTGTCATGGCTCACCTGGTGGCGAGCTTATCCTGGTTCCCGTCCGTGAGGACGGAACCAGGATGGACGTCTGAAGCGTTTCGGACTGTCAAAGACAGTTCCGGCTTCGCCAGCAACCGAGTTACGCCGCGGCCTTGCTGCGCTCGAGGTGCTGGTGGCTCGGGCAGTAGTCGCGATTCGGAAGCGGCGTGCGCTGGCACGCCTTGCCCTTGCGCGTCGTCGCGCGGCAGCGTGCAACACCGCCGTCGAACGCGCCGGCCTCGATCTGCTCCTCGACGAAGCCGACCGCTGCGTCGACGCCCTGCGACACCGCCCACGCGACCTGCGCCTGCACGGTGATCGGGAAGTAGCGGCGGATGTCCTGGAAGAGCGCCTTGTCCGGCTTCGCGAAGTAGTGCGGGTCCTGCGCCAGCCGCTCCATCGTCCCCTCGCACGCCGCCAGCACTTCGCGCCGGTACTCGAGCTGCTCGTCGGCTCCGACGTACGGATCGACCAGATCCTTGATCGAGCGGTAGATGGCCCGCGAGTACTGATACATGCAGTGCTGAATGTGCAGGATCTGTTCGTCCATCGGCTGCGCTCTTTCTCCTTCGACTGTAGCCGCAAGCCCTTTAAGAACCGGTAAAAGTCGCCATCCGGCTCGACCCGTGAGGGGACTCTAACACGGCTCCCGGGGTTGTCACAAATGTTTTCATTCCTGTCAACGCTCGCTTCGGCCCACGAGCGACATTTCCCCCGCACGCCGAGCACTACACCTCTGGAACGAGGGATCCGTCAGCGGGCGATCTGGCGCGAATAGGCGCCGGCGAACCCTGCCTGGCGGGCGGTCGCGACCGCCGCGTCGGCGTCGGCCTTCGAGCCGTAGATCCCGGTGAACACCACGTCGTAGCCCGGCTGCAGGCTGGCGAAGCCGCTCGAATCGAGGACGCCGACCTGTGGGAGGCCGGCCTTCGCCGCGCGCGTGGCCGTCGCGAGCGCGGGGTCGTGTCCCGTCGTCCGCGGATACGACACGAGCACGATCGTCCAGCCGGCCTCGGCGACGGGCCAGGTGAGGCGCCCGTTGTGCTCGGCTTTCGTGCCCGGCTCGGGCGGTATCGGAAGGGTCGCCGTGCTTCCGGCGGCGGGTGTCGTCGGGAGCACGGACGGCACGCCGGGCGAGACCGCGAAGCCCCGTGTCGCAGCGGTGACCACCGGCGGCGCGCCGGTCCGATGCTCGCTGACCGCGATCGCCGCAGCGGCGCCTGCGATCGCGACCAAGAGGGTCGGGAGCGCGAGCCACACCCAGTCGCCCGGATACCAGCCGAAGCGGCGGATCCAGCGCCGGCGCCATGCGGGGAGACGGCCGGTGACCTCGGGGAGGGCGAGCCCGCAATCGAGGCAGTAGCGATCGGTCTCGGCGCGCGCGGTGCCGCAGCGCGGGCAGGTTCCGTCGGCGGCCGCGATCACCGCGAGGCGGCCGGCGGCGCCCGTCGCCGTCAAGGCTTCGGTGCGGGGTCGACGATCGTCTCGTGGATCGACGCCCCGTTCGCGTCCTTTCCGAGCTCGCGGCCGCAACCGGGGCAGAACCGCGAGCCGCGCAGGATCGGCGTGCCGCATTCGCAACGCGGGACGTGCCTGCTGCGATGCAGCAGCTCGTCGATCTCGGCGAGCCGCGCGTCGATGCCGACGACCGAGGCGGCGCGCTCGGCGAGCAGGTCGTCACGGAAGCCGCCGCGGCGGTACATCTCGACGAGCAGCCCGCCGAGATCCTTGACGACGTCCTCCCGCGCCTTCACAAGCGCGCGCCGCTCGCGGCGCAGGACTCCGGCGTGGGAGCGTCGCGGTGTCACACCCGCGTCGGTGGCCGCGCGGCGGAAGAGCTGGGCCATTGGCCCGAGTCTAACGACCGGCTCTCAGGACAACTGCACGATGACGAGGCGTTCTTCCGTCATCTCGCGCACGGACCAAGCGGGGCCCTCTTTCGTGTTGCCGGAGGCCTTGACGCCGCCGTACGGCATCTGGTCGGCGCGGAACGTCGGCGCCTCGTTGATCGTCACGCCGCCGAACTCGAGCCGTCTCGCGGCGTCGAGACACGTGGTGAGGTCTGCGCTGAAAATCGCGGCCTGGAGCCCGAAACGCGTTGCGTTCGCCTGTTCGATCGCGTCGTCCAGCGAGTCGACGCGCGTCAGCGTGACGACCGGGCCGAAGACCTCTTCGCACTGCACCTTGTCGCCGGGCGCGGGCCCCGCGATCACCGTCGGCCGAATCACGCCGTCGCTCGTCGTGTCACCTCCGGTCAGCACCTCGCCGTTCGACTCGCGCACCCACTCGAGGATCCGCTCGCGATCCTTGTCGGCGATCACGGGCCCGACATCGGTGCTCTCGTCCGCCGGGTCGCCGACGACGAGGGCTTCGACCTTCGGAACGAACTCGGCGACGAACGCGTCCCACGCCTCGCCGACGACGAAGATGCGTTGGACCGAGATGCAGCTTTGGCCGGCGAACGAGAACGCGTTCGCGGCGAGCTGCGCCGCAGTACCCGGCGCGGCATCTTCACAGACGATCGCCGGCGTGGCGTTCCCGAGCTCGAGCTTGACCCGCTTGCGGTGTGCGCGTTCCGCGATGCCCCATCCGACCTCACCGGAGCCGGTGAACGTGATCAGCTTCACGCGATCGTCGTCGACGAGCACGTCGCCGATCTCGGAGGCGTCGCCGGAGACGACGTTGAGCCAGCCGCGCGGCAGGCCGGCTTCCTCTTCGAGCTCGGCGAGGAAGATCGCGGAGAGCGGAGTCGTCGCCGCGGGCTTCAGCACGACTGGACAACCGGCGGCGAGCGCCGGTGCGATCTTGTGTGCCACGAGGTTGAGCGGGAAGTTGAACGGCGCGATCGCGCCGACGATTCCGATCGGGACACGCAGGGTCAGCGCGAGCTTCCCTTCACCGGCCGGCGACGCGTCCATCGGCACCATTTCGCCCGCGAGCCGCCGCGCTTCGACCGCAGCGAACGTGTAGGTCGATACGGCGCGACTCGCCTCGACCCGGGCTGCTTTCATCGGCTTTCCCGCCTCTGCGCTGATGATGCGAGCGGCTTCGTCCTGCCGCTCTTCGAGCAGGCGCGCTGTCGCGTCGAGGATCTCGGCGCGCCGGTGCGCGGGGAGCGGTGCGCGGAGCGCAGCCTCCGCCGCGTCGAGCGCGCGCCTCGTCTCGGCGGCGCCGCCCTTCGCGATGCGGCCGACGAGGTTGCCCGAGTAGGGAGAGCGGACGTCCGTCCACTCGCCCGTCTCGACCCGCTCTCCGCCGATCAAGAGGGCGCGGTCTGCCGTAGCAGTCGCCATGCGCTGCACTTTAGTGTTCGTGCGTGGTCACTCGGCGGGCGCTGAAGATCGGTGCGCCGGTGCTCTGGCTGTTCCTTTCCGCGGCAATGGTCGCGACGGTCGGAGTCCCGACGTCGCGCCTGCTCGTCTTCGCATGGGTCGGCTCGGGCGTGGCGGCGGCGGCAATCACGGAGCTGCCGCGCAAGCTGCCGCGCTTCATCGCCGAATGGTCGCCGTTCATGGGTGTCCTCGTGCTGTACGACCGGCTGCGCGGGTATGCGGACGGCGCGCTCGTCCACGCGCGCTCATTGCCGCAAATCCGTCTCGAGGCCGCGCTCTTCGGCAAGCCGATTCCAACGGTCTGGCTGCAATCTCACCTGTGGCACGGTGCACACGACCTGCGCTGGTGGGACTACGCGGCGTGGTTCGTCTACCTGACGTACTTCATCGGGACGCTGATCGTCGCTGCGGTGTTGTGGACCTGGGCACACGACCACTTCGCCCGGTTCGCGACAATGGTCTGCGTGCTCGCGCTCGCGGGTTTCGCGACGTACGTCCTCTACCCGGCCGACCCGCCATGGCTGGCGGCCCGGCACGGCTCGATCGGCGAGGCGAACCGCACGATGAAGATCGTCTGGCCGCACATTCCGATCGCGCAATTCGACTCGCTCTTCGACACGGGTGAGCGCTACTCCAACAATGTCGCGGCGATGCCGTCGCTCCACGCGGCGTACTCGCTCCTGCTCGTGCTCTTCCTCTGGCGCCTAGTACCGCGGTGGACGCGCCCGCTGCTCGCCCTGTATCCACCGGCGATGGCCTTCGCGCTCGTCTACGGCGGAGAGCACTTCGTCGTCGACTGCATTGCGGGCTGGATCTACGCGGGGGCGACGTTCGTCCTCGTCGAGCGCGCCTTCGCCCGACGCGCAGAGCGCGCCGCGCGGTTCGAGCCGGTGCTCGTCGATTGAACGAGATCACACCGCTCCTACTCTGCGAGGTCACCGTGGAGGGCGAGCGGTGGCCGGTGTACTCGTACGCGATCGAGAGCGCCTCGGGGACCGTGCTCGTCGACACGGGCATGATCGACTCGACGCCCGAGCTCGACGAGGAGTGGGGACCGGTGCTGCATCCGTGGCCCGAGCTCGACATCGCAGCCGTGATCAACACGCATCTCCACTTCGACCACTGCGGCGGCAACCGCCGCTTCGCCGGAACCCCGATGTACGTCCAGCGGGCCGAGCTCGCCGCCGCGCGAGCGCCCGACTACCTCGAGGAGTGGGTGCGCTTCCCGGGCAGCACGTACGTCGAGCTCGACGGTGACGCGGAGCTCTTCGACGGCATCTCCGTGCTTTCGACACCGGGCCATTCGCAGGGCCATCAGTCGGTCGTCGTCGAGAACGCGGACGGGCTCGTCGTGCTCGGCGGCGACGTGACGTACTCGATGCGCGAGCTGATCGACGGCGCCACCGCGTCCATCCTTCGCGTTCACGCGCTTCGGCCGGACCGCGTGTACCTCGCGCATCACGAGCACCCCTGGGTGCCGAGCTGGGATTGACCGCCTACATCGTCGACGCGCTGCGGTCACCAATCGGACGCCGAAACGGTGCACTGGCGGGAACGCGCGGCGACGACCTCGCGGCGCAGGTTCTGAACGCGCTCGTCACGCGCAACGGCGTCGACCCGGCCGAGATCGAGGACGTGCAAATGGGGTGCGTCACGCAGGTCGGCGAGCAGGGCTGGAACGTGGGACGGATGGCCGTGCTCGCCGCCGGCTGGCCGGTCACCGTGGCGGCGACGACGGTCGACCGGCAGTGCGGGTCGTCGATGCAGACGAACTTCAACGCGGCGGCGGCCGTCCTCGCGGGACAGCTCGACCTCGTCGTCTCTGCCGGCGTCGAGTCGATGTCGCGCGTGCCAATGGGGTCGAACGGAGGCTCGATCTCGGAGCAGGTGACGGCAAGACACGAGATCGTGATGCAGGGAACCTCGGCGGAGCTCCTCGCGGAGGAGTGGCGGCTCGACCGCGAGTCGCTCGACGCGTACTCACTCGAGTCGCACCGGCGTGCGGTGACGGCGGCCGACGACAACCGCTTCGACCGCGAGCTCGTGCCGATCGCCGTCGGCTCCTCGCTGTTCTCGGCAGACGAGGCTCCGCGGCGCGACACGTCGGCCGAGGCGCTCGCGGCGTTGCCGCCTGCGTTTCGCCCGGACGGCGTGGTCACCGCGGGCAACTCGTCGCAGATCGTCGACGGCGCCGCGGCGGTGCTGATTGCAAGCGACGACGCCGTCGCGCGGCTCGGTCTCGAGCCCCGCGCGCGCTTCGTTTCCTTCGGCCTCGCGGGCGTCGACCCGACGCGCATGCTCCATGGAAATCCCGAAGCGATGACCAAGGCGCTCGCGCGTGCCGGCCTGACGCTCGACGACATCGACGTGATCGAGGTCAACGAGGCGTTCGCCTCGGTCGTGCTGCAGACCGCCGCCGATCTGTCACTCGGCGAGCGCATGGACGACGTGAACCCGAACGGCGGCGGCATCTCGCTCGGCCATCCGCTCGGAGCGACGGGTGCGCGCATCACCGCCACGCTCGTGTCCGAGCTCGAGCGACGGCGCGCGCGTTACGGGATCGCCTCGATGTGCGTCGGCTTCGGCATGGCGATCGCGGGCGTCGTCGAGCGCCTCTGAGCGCGCTCTGAGCGCGCCGTCCGGAGGCACGCCTAGCGTGAGTCGCGATGGCGATGTGCCACGTATGCCGGCGGACGCTGCTCGCGGGCGAGCGGTTTCGCACCTGGCGGTGGGGGCGGCGCGACCGGACGGTCTGCGTCGTCTGCGAGCCGGTCGTGCGCGCGGACGGCGCGGTGCGGGTGGTCGATGCGTATGAGCGCGTGCGCGTCACCGGCCTCATCCAGCACGTGAAGCGCGTGGCGTGAAAAACCTGCCCGTCCGCCGCGGAAAAAAATCCTTACCTTTCGATCATTGGCGGCATAATTCAGCGGGAAACACTTCCGTACGCCGATGCGCCGGTTCTTCTTCACCCTGCTCGCGGTTCTGGTGGTCGCTCCTGCGGCCTACGCCGCCTCGCGCTCGGTCGGCGACGGTGTTTTCGAGCTCGACTCGGTCTCCGGCACGGTCGTGATCGGAACGCTCGCGCAGCCCGCGAAAGGTGCGCTGTGGGGACAGATGGACAAGGGCTCGCTCCGCGTCTACGACCCACTCCCCGGTGACGGCCAGGTGTTCGTGAGCGGCTACGACAGCAAGTCGGTCAGCACCGACTACCCGTTGCAGACGACCTACACGGGCACGGATCTCCATTTTCGCGTGACCGGGGGCAAGTACAGGCTCGTGCTCAAGGGGTCGGGCATCGACGTGACCGCGGTCGGCGTCGGCACGGCTCAGCTGACCGGCGACCTACTGGCGGACGATCCGGGTGACTATGCGCTGAACGGCGGCAAGTGGATTGCGGTGCCGTTCGTCTCGCGCACGGTTCAGTTCGGCGACCCGACCGCGACCCAGACGCCGACTCAGACTCCGTAGCGGATGAGCTCCTCGCCGACCCCCAACATCCTGGTGGTCGAGGACGAGAGCTCGATCGCCTCGTTCGTCGCGCTGTACATGAAGAACGCCGGGTACGGCGTGCGCACCGCGTCGACCGGCAGGGACGCGCTGAACCAGGTCGCCCAGGAGATGCCGAGCCTGATCGTCCTCGACCTGATGCTTCCCGACATCGACGGCATCGAGGTCACGAAGCGGATCCGCCAGACGAGCGACGTGCCGATCCTGATGCTCACCGCGCGCGACGAAGACGTCGACAAGATCATCGGACTCGAGGTCGGAGCCGACGACTACTTGACGAAGCCGTTCAACCCGCGCGAGCTCGTCGCGCGCGTGAAGTCGATCCTGCGCCGCTCCACACCCGACCGGCGCCAGCTCGAGAGCGAGACGATCGACCACGGCTATCTCCACGTCGACGCGGGCAGGCGCGAGGTGCGGGTCGGAGACGAGGAGATCCAGCTCGCGCCGAAGGAGTTCGACCTGCTCTGGGAACTGCTCGACCATAGGGGTCTCGTCCTGACGCGCGACCAGCTGCTCGAACGCGTGTGGGGCTACACCTTCGCCGGCGACACGCGCACGGTCGACGTGCACGTACGGCAGCTGCGCCGGAAGCTCGGTGACGCATCGCCGATCGTCACGGTGTGGGGCGTCGGGTACAAGGTGTCGCCCGCGAAGGACGCGAGCAAGGACACGGCGAAGACGTAGCCCACTGTGCTCGGGTCGCTTCGCGTCCGGCTGCCGCTCGTCTTCCTCGCGGGGCTGATCCTCGCCGGGCTCGTGACGACGCTGATCGCTGTCCGGCTGTTCCAGGACATCGCACACGATCAGGCGCTTTCGAAGATCAGCCGCGAAGCGCATGGCATCGCAGCGCTGTACTCACAGGCCCTGCCGGCGAGCTACGGCAACAAGCGCGACCGGCGCGCGCCCGCGGCGATCACCGCCAAATCGCTCGAGACGGCGACCGGCGACAAGGTGTTCTTCATTGGTCCGAATCGCCTGTTCCCCGGGCAGATCGTCGGATTGAAGCGACTGCCGCCGACGACGATCGACTGGATCTCGGGCAAGTCGCTCACCTTCGAGTTCACGCCGCCCGGCGCCCACCAGGTCTACTACGCGGCGATCAACCCGGTCGTCGCGGGCCCCGGTTCGAAGGCCGCGCAGACCGTCGGCGGCATAGTCGTCGCGACGCCGAAAACCGACGTGAGCAAGCGCGTGTATTCGCTGATCAGGCGTCTCGCGCTCGCGGGCATCCTCGGGCTCCTCGTCGCCGGCTTGCTCGCGTGGTACCTGTCGCGGCGGATCGTTCGCCCGATTCTCCAGCTCTCCGACGCGGCCGACGCGGTTGCGAGCGGCGACTACACCGCGCCCGTCCCGGCGAACGCACCCGGCGAGCTCGGACATTTGAGCGAGCGGTTCGGCGAGATGACGTCGAGGCTCGCCGAGGTCGAGGCGATGGAGCGCAACTTCCTGATGTCCGTGTCGCACGAGTTGCGCACTCCGCTCACCGCGATCCGCGGACACGTGTCGGCGCTTCTCGAAGGTGTCGTCGTCGATCCGTCGCAGCGCGAGAGCTCACTCGAGACGGTGGAGGCGGAGGCGCAACGTCTCGAGCGGCTCGTCGGCGACATCCTCGACCTGGCGAAGCTCGACACGCACCGGTTCACGGTGACGAAGGAAGAGGTCGACATGGCGCAGCTCGTCGACCACGCGTACGAGCGGTTCCGCGAGGAAGCGAGGCGCCGGTCGATCGACTACCGGCAGGAGGTCGGTGCGCGGCCCGTGATCGTGTCGGACGGCGATCGCGTGCTGCAGGTGGTCGGCAACCTGCTTTCGAACGCGTTCCGCGCGACGCCCGACGGCGGCGAGATCTCGCTCGAGCTCGCCCAGCAGAACGGGACCGTGCACGTCGCGGTCGAGGACAACGGGCCCGGCATTCCGGCCGAGATCCGCGAGCGGCTCTTCCGGCCCTTCGTCTCCGCGACCGGCGGCGGCACCGGGCTCGGGCTCGCGATCGCGAAAGAGCTCTCGACTGCCCTCGGAGGGCGGCTCGACCTCGAGTCCGAGGTCGGAAAAGGGTCGCGCTTCGAGCTCGTGCTGCCCGCGGGCGGCGCGTAACTAGGCGGCGCTGCTCTTCGGAGGCAGATGCACGATGTTCGACGGCTCGAGCGCGGCCTCGATCCGGTCGAGGCGTGCGTTCAGCGAGCGCCAGCCTTCGGTCAGCAGCTCGACGAGCAGGGCGAGGTCGTCGACGCGGGCGTCGCGCTCGGAGAGCACCGTCTGCTCGATGCGCTCGAGGCGGCCGACGGTGTTCCACGAGAGACCCTTGACCTCGGCGAGCCGGCGCGCGATCGGCGCCGCCTCCTCGCGGAGCCCTTCGCGAAGGGCATCACGGACGTCATCCATTCGACGCGACGCTAGCGTCCGCATCGGATGGACGCGGCCGAGCTCGACTACGACCTGCCGGAGGAGCTGATCGCGCAGCGGCCGCTCGAGCGCCGGGACGCCTCGCGGCTCCTCGTCTACGACCGTGGGTCGTGCGCCGTCGCACATCGCCGGGTGGACGAGCTGCCGTCGCTGGTCGACGCGCTGGCGGTGGTCAACGACACGCGTGTGGTGCCGGCGCGGATCCCGATCGAACGGCCGCGCGGAGAGGTGCTGCTCCTGGAGAGCCTCGGCGGCGGCGAATGGGAGGCGCTCGCGAAGCCGTCCCGCAAGCTGCGTGCGGGGCAGCGCTTCGGCGAGGTGGAGCTGCTCGAGCAGCTCGGCGAGGGCCGCTGGCGCGTCAGGCTCGACGGGGAGCCGCACGGCTCCACGCCGCTGCCGCCGTACATCACCGAGGCGCTGGACGACGAGGCGCGCTACCAGACGGTGTACGCACGCGAGAGCGGGTCCGCCGCGGCGCCGACAGCCGGCCTGCACTTCACGCCGGAGCTTCTTGCGCAGCTCAACGTCGAGCGCGTCACGCTGCACGTCGGGCTCGACACGTTCCGGCCGCTGCACGAGGAGGTCGTCGAGCGGCATCGCATCCACGGCGAGCGCTACCGCGTCGAGGAGAGCGCCTGGTTGCGGATCCGCGCGGCGCCGAAAGTGCTCGCCGTCGGCACGACGACCGTGCGCGTCCTCGAGACGCTCGCCGTCGGCGGCCCGCTCGCCGGGCGCACGGAACTCTTCATCACGCCGGGTTTCGAGTTCCGGCGCGTCGACCATCTGCTGACGAACTTCCACCTCCCTCGCTCGACGCTGCTCGCACTCGTGATGGCCTTCGCGGGCGTGGAGGAGACGCGTCGTCTCTATGCGCTCGCAATCGAGGAGCGCTACCGCTTCTACTCCTTCGGCGATGCGATGCTCGTCCTGTGACCCTGTGGATCGTGCGTTCCACTTCTGTAACCCTTGCTTGGGAACGGCGGCAGGAGCGCGCGGGCAAAAATCCCTGTTCAGGACCGAGTCCGTGAACCCTGTGGATCCCGCGTTGCAAAGCTGTACCCCTTGCTTGGGAACGGGAGTCGAAGCGAGACCCGTCTTCGAAGTACACGCGACCGACGGCGCGGCGCGGGCCGGAATCCTCCGAACGGGACACGGCGAGGTGCGCACCCCCGCGTTCATGCCCGTTGGGACGAAAGGCACCGTGAAGACCGTCGATCCCGTCGAGGTGCGCGCCGCCGGCGCCGAGATCCTCCTCGGCAACACCTACCACCTGCACTTCCGGCCCGGCGACGAGCTGATCCACGAGCTCGGCGGGCTGCATCGCTTCATGGCGTGGGACGGGCCGATCCTCACCGACTCCGGCGGCTTCCAGGTCTTCTCCCTGCGCGACACGATCGCGCGCGTCGACGACGACGGCGTCACGTTCCGCAACGTCTACGACGGTCACGAGACGCGCTTCACGCCCGAGCTCGCCGCCCGCATCCAACAAAACCTCGGGAGCGACATCGCGATGTGCCTCGACCAGGTGCCGCCGCCGGGAATCAGCCGCCGCGAGCTCGAGGACGCGGTTCGACGCACCACCCTGTGGGCGGAGCGCCAGCGCCACGCGCCCCGCGCCGACGGCCAGCTCCGCTTCGGCATCGGCCAGGGCGGGACCGACCGAGACCTCCGCCGGCGCTCCACCGAGGAGATCGCCGCGCTCGATTTCAACGGCAACGCGATCGGCGGCCTCGCAATCGGCGAGGACCGCGAGGCGACGTTCGAGACGACCTCGTGGGTCGCCGCGCTCCTGCCGATCGACAAGCCGCGCTACTTCATGGGGATCGGCGATGCGGAGGGCATCCTGCGCGTGATCGAAGCGGGCGTCGACATGTTCGACTGCGTGCTGCCCACACGCACTGCCCGCACCGGCAGCGCACTCACGAGACAGGGACGCCTCAACCTGCGGAACGCGCGCTTCGCACGCGACCAGGCTCCGCTCGAGGACGGCTGCGAGTGCCCCGCCTGCACGCGGTTCACCCGCGCCTACATCCGCCACCTCGTAAACCAGAACGAGCTGTTCGGGCTGCGGCTGCTCTCCCTGCACAATCTACGCTTCACCTGCGACCTCGCGGCCGGCGCGCGCGCCGCGATCGAGCGTGGAGGGTTCGCGGCGTACAAACGCGAACTCCTGGAACGGTTGGAAACGTAGTGGGCGACTTCCTGATCATCATCATCCTGCTCGCCGCCGGCTGGCTGCTGCTGGTCGTGCCGTCCCGGCGGCGCCGCGCGGCGCATGCCGCAATGCAGGACGGGGTCGACGTGGGCGACGAGGTGATCACCGCGGGCGGCCTCCACGGCGTCGTGAAGACGGTCGAGGACGAGCTCGTCGAGCTCGAGATCGCCCCGGCGGTCGTTGTCAAGCTCGATCGGCGGGCGATTGCGGCAGTCGCTACAGAAGTCGAGGTCGAGCCGGACGATGAGCCGGAACCCGTCCCGGAGCCCGAAAACGCCCCGGAACCCCGCTAACCTGAGGCGCGCGTGTCTTCTCGTCGCTCCAACCTGACGCTGGTCCTGCTGATCCTGGTGGCGCTCGCGGGGGTTGCCTCGCTTGCGGTGAAGGGGTCGCCGTGGCACCGGGGCGTGAAGAAGGGCCTTGATCTGCAGGGTGGCCTCGAGGTCGTGTTGAAGGCGCAGCCGCCGAAGGGTCACAAGCTGGTGAAGTCGGATCTCGATCGGTCGGTTGCGATCATGCGGAACCGGGTCGACAAGCTTGGTGTCTCCTCGCCGGAGATTCGCGAGCAGTCGCCGAACGAGATCGTGATCGAGCTGGCGGGTGTGCATGACCCGGCGCAGGCGGCGGCGATCATCGGGAAGACCGCGCAGCTGGAGTTGTATGACATGACGCCGGCGCTGGAGTCGCCGTCGGTCGATGCGCGCGGGGTGAACGCCGTGCCGTTCACGAATCTCTACGACCTGTTGGATGCCGTTCAGAGCAGGGCGAAGACGAACCCGAGCGGCTACGTCCTGTTCAAGCCGGTCAAGGTCATCTCGACGACCGGCACGGGCAAGAAGAAGAAGACGACGACGAAGACGGTGTATGTCGTGGCGCGGAACGGCGGGCCGACACCGACGCTGCATCGCGATCCGACGACCGGCAACCCTGGGCTGTTGGATGCGCACGGCGGGAAGATTCCGGCCGGCTGGAAGGTGCTGAACGTGCCGGCGAAGACGACCGTTGTCACGTGCTCGAAGCTGACGACGTCGGTCTGCCCGGGCGACACGCACGCGCAGGGGCTGCCGCCGGGGAACAACGTCGACTACTACCTGTTCAAGCACGGAAGCTATCCGGGCGACCGCTACGCGACGGACGGCCAGTACCCGAACATGACGGGCGCCGAGCTGAACCTGTCGGGCGTGCGCCAGGACTTCGACCCGACGACGAACGACCCGATCGTGCTCCTCTCGTTCAAGGGCAAGGGCGACAAGACCTTCCTGCAGGTCACGAAGAACGAGGCAACGCGCGGCAAGATCCTCCAGCTCGGGAGCCAGTGCGGCGCGCCGTGCGCGTTCGCGATCGTGCTCGACAACGAGATCCGCTCGTGGCCGGCGATCGACCCGACGCAGAACCCGAACGGGATCGACCCGCGCGGAACGGGCGCCGAGATCAACAACATCGGCAGCCTGAAGGAGGCGCAGCAGCTGGCGCTCGTTTTGCAGACGGGTGCGTTGCCTGTGCGTTTCAACACGGTGGAGCAGACGGATGTGTCGGCGACGCTGGGTAAGGACTCGTTGAAGCAGGCGCAGAACGCGGCGATCGGCGGCCTGATCATCGTCGCGCTCTTCCTGCTGTTTCTGTATCGGTTCCTCGGCCTGGTTGCGGTGCTCGGGCTGGGGATCTACGCGTGCTTCATGTACGCGGCGATCCTGCTTTTCAATGTGACGTTGACGCTGCCGGGGTTCGCGGGCTTGATCCTGACGATCGGTGTGGCGGCGGATGCGAACGTGGTCATCTTCGAACGCATCAAAGAGGAGGCGCGCGCCGGGAAGTCGGTGCGCGCCGCGATCGCGACCGGGTATGCGAAGGGGTTCCGGACGATCGTCGATGCGAACGTGGTGACTGCGATCACGGCGTTGATCCTGTTCGCGGTTGCGACGGCGGAGGTGAAGGGCTTCGCGCTGATGCTTTTGATCGGCACCGCCGTCTCGCTGGTGACCGCGGTGGCGGCGACGCGGGCGATGCTCGGTTTGCTGGCCGGGTTCCGCTGGTTCGAGAACACGCGCTTCATGGGCGCACACCACTCGCAGCGCGGCGCGTTCCTGCAGATCGACTTCATGAAGCGGACGATGCTCTGGTTCGCTGTCTCCGGTGTGGTGATCCTGATCGGGATCGGCTCGCTCGCCGTCCGCGGGCTGAACCTGGGCATCGACTTCAAGGGCGGCGTGCAGATCACCTTCAAGACGCCGACCTATACGTCGCTGTCGACGGTGCGAGGGCAGACCGCTGCGATCGGACGCGGCGACGCCGTCGTGCAGGGCCGCGGCAAGTCGACCAACGGGGGCGAGGACTACAAGAGCTTCCAGATCCGCTTGAAGAAGCTGAAGCAGGGCGAGCAGAACAAGCTCCAGGATCTCCTGACCTCGAAGGTGCATGCACAAGCGCAAGGAGTCAAGAACGTGTCCTCGAGCTTCGGCCGCCAGATCGCACGCTCGGCGATCATCGCGATCCTCTTCTCGCTGCTCGTGATCACGCTGTACATCACGATCCGTTTCCACGGCCTCGCGTTCGCGGTGCCGGTGATCGCGGCGATGCTGCACGACGTCGTGATCACCGTCGGCGTCTACTCGGTGACAGGGCGGGAGGTGACCGAGTCGACGGTGGCCGCGGTGCTGACCGTCTTGGGCTACTCGATCTACGACACGATCATCATCTTCGACCGTGTGCGCGAGAACATCCCGATCATGCGGCGTGCGCCGCTTGCGACGATCGTCAACGTCTCGCTCTGGGAGACGATCCGCCGCTCGCTGGCGACGACGTTCATCACGCTGCTGCCGGTCGGCGCGCTGTTCTTCTTCGGCGGCGCGACCCTGAAAGACTTCGCGTTCGCGCTGCTGGTCGGCGTCACCTCCGGCGCCTACTCGTCGATCTTCATTGCCGCACCGCTCTTGAACCTCTGGAAGCAACGCGAGCCCGAGTACGCACGCCGCAAAGACCGCACGACACTCGACGGCTTCGCCTCGCAGCAGCTCCTCGAGCGCGCCGAGAAGGCCGCCGCCGACGAGCCGGCGCCGGCCACACCTGTCGACGTCGTCCAAGCCGCCGTCGCCGACGGCGCCGACGCCGCCGCAAAGCTCGAGCGGCGCCGCCAACGGCGCAAGTCACGTCCACATGGCCGCGCCCGGTAGCAGCGAGCTGGAGAGGCTCCTGGCGCTGCTCGGGCCGCGTCTCGACGAGGTTCGGTCGCTGCTGGACGACGTCGGCGGCCGCTGGCGCGGTGACGCGATGCGCGTCGGTGAGGGATCGCGCCGGCGTGTGCAGTCGCTCGCACGCGAGCTCGGGATCGTCACGCGCGAGGAGTGGGACGAGCTCGAGCTCCGCGTCGCCCAGCTCGAGCACCGTCTGCGCCTGCTGGAGGACGCGGAGCCGCCCGCGTCGAAGAACCAGCCGTAACGCCTGCTACCGTGGGTTGCACGGAGCGCGGATGGGCCGCGCTCCCGTGAGATCGCTCCAGATTCCTCATCGGACGCGATCTCGAGTCCGAAGGAGTTGAGTCAAGTGACCGATTTTCGTTCCCTCGGGGTGTCCGAGGCCATTGCCGATGTGCTCGAAGGGCGCGACATCGTCGTTCCTTTCCAGATCCAGACGCTCGTCATCCCCGAAGCACTCCAGGGCGGCGACGTCCTCGCCAAGAGCCCGACCGGGTCGGGGAAGACCCTGGCGTTCGCGATCCCGATCGTCCAGCGCCTGAACACCGCCGACCCCCGGCCGGCGGCGCTCGTGCTCGTGCCGACGCGCGAGCTGTGCGCGCAGGTCACCGAGGAGTTCGGGTTGATCGCCGGCGACCGAGTCGTCGTCGCGTCTGTCTATGGTGGGGTGCCGTTGAAGGCCCAGGCGAACGAGGCGAAGAAAGCGCACGTGATCGTCGCGACGCCGGGCCGCCTGCAGGATCTCGTCGACCGCGGACTCTTGTCCCTCGATGCCGTGACGGTGCTCGTGCTCGACGAGGCCGACCGCATGCTGGACATGGGCTTCAAGCCGCAGGTCGACCGGCTCGTGCGCCGGTTGAGAGACGAGCGCCAGACCATGTTCTTCTCCGCGACGCTCGACGGCGAGGTCGGTGAGCTGGCACGCCGGTACACGCACTTCCCGGCTCGGTTCGAAGGCGAGCTGCCGGCGGACCGTCGCACGGGCGAGATCGACCATCGTTTCGTCTCGGTGACCCCCGACAACAAGGTCTCCACGCTCGTCGACCTGCTGAACGACGGCGACCGCGGCCTCGCACTCGTCTTCGTGCGCACGAAGGCGGGCGCCGACCGGCTCGTCGAGAAGCTCCGCAGGCACGAGGTCGACGCGGTCGCCATCCACGGCGACAAGGGCCAGGCCCAGCGCGAGCGTGCACTCGCCCGCTTCGACGCGGGCCGTGTGAAGACGCTCGTCGCCACGGACGTCGCTGCGCGAGGGCTTGACGTGGACGACATCACGCACGTGATCAACTTCGACCCGCCCGAGGAGCCAGACGTCTACACGCATCGTGTCGGCCGCACCGGCCGCGCCGGCCGCGGGGGCATCGGCATCACTCTCGTCCTGCCTGAGCAGCAGGCGGACGTTTCGCGCGTTGCGCGCCTGCAGGGGCAGGTCGAGGCATACGAGGAGGCCGGGCTGATGCTCGCGAAGCCGAAGCTCGTGTACTCCTCGCGTCGCCGGGGAGGACGCTCGAAGTGGTAGAGCACGAGCAACTGACCGAGAAGCAGGCGGCGGCGTTGCGCGGGGAGCTCGCCGAGCTCGAGGGGCCGCGGCGCACCGAGGTCGTCGCGGCGATCGCGAAGGCTCGCGAGTTCGGCGACCTCTCCGAGAACTTCGAATATCACGCCGCGAAGAACGAGCAGGGGCTCCTCGAGGCTCGCATCCGCACGCTGCGCGCGCGGCTCGACGGCGCGGAGATCGTCGGGGCGGCTGCCGCCGACACGGTGGGCGTCGGCTCCGTCGTCGACGTGGAAGGCGACGGCGGGCAGAAGCTGACCGTCGAGATCAGTGCGGTCGGCGGCGCGGGCACCGTGTCGCCGACGTCACCGCTCGGTTCGGCGCTTCTCGGCAAGCGGATCGGCGAGAGCGTGAACGTGCAGGCACCGAAGGGTGCCTGGCGGGCGACGGTCGCCGGCATCCACTAGACGCGAGATCGTGTTGCGGCGTCCGCCGCCGTGTCACACTGAGGCGGTGGCCACCCGGCCCAAGCAGCGCAACCTCGGCCGCCTGAGCGAGATCGCGCAGGTCGCGGTCAAGCACGGCTTCGGCTACATCGTCGAGGGCCGTCGGCGCCACGACGACGTGCTCGAGGGCTCCGCGCGCGGCCGCCACCTCCGCGAGATGCTGGACGAGCTCGGTCCGACGTTCGTCAAGTTCGGGCAGCTCCTCTCGACGCGGCCGGACGTCGTCCCACCGGACATCATCGCCGAGCTGCGCGGTCTGCAGGACGACGTGCGTCCGTTCCCGTACGCGGACGTGGAGCGCACGATCAGGGACGAGCTCGGGCAGCCGGTCGAGCGCCTCTTTCTCGAGTTCGACAGGGAGCCGCTCGCCGCTGCGTCGATCGGCCAGGTGCACGCCGCCGTGCTTCCGAACGGCCGGCGCGTGGTCGTCAAGGTGCAGCGCCCGAACGCACCGAAGCAGATCGACGCCGACCTCTCGCTGCTCTATCAGGCGGCGCGCCTTGCGAAGGAACGCATCCGCGCGCTCGACTTCATCGACACGAACGACATCGTCGACGAGTTCGCGCGGTCGATCCGACAGGAGCTCGACTACCGGCTCGAAGGGCGCAACGCGATGGCCTTCCATCACGACTTCGCCGGCCATCCGCACGTCGCCGTGCCGCGCGTGTACTGGACGTACACGCGCTCCCGCGTGCTCACCCTGGAGCGGTTGGACGGCGTGCAGCTCGCCGACCTCGACTTCGAGCTGTGGTCGCTCGACCAGCGGCGGCGCCTTGCATATCTCGTGACCGAGACGTGGATGACGATGATCTTCCGCAACGGCTTCTTCCACGGCGACCCGCATCCGGCGAACATCCTCGTGCTGACGCCCGAGCGGATCGGGCTCGTCGACTTCGGGCTCACCGGCAAGCTCACCGACGACGACATGTCGAAGCTGACGCGGCTCTTCATCGACGCCGCGTCGGAGAACATCGACATGCTTCCGAAACGGCTCGCCGACCTCGGCGTCAAGTATCCGAAGGAGCGCGAGGAGGAGTTCGTCGGCGAGTTGCGCGAGCTCTATTACCGCTACTACGGCGCGAGCCTGCAGGAGATCGATCCGATCCAGGTGATCCGCGAGGGTTTTGCGCTCATCTACGCGATGAATCTGCGGCTGCCTACGCGCTTCGTGATGCTCGACAAGGCGATCGCGACGCTCGGGGGCGTCGGGGTCGAGCTGTACCCCGACTTCAACGTGTTCGAGGTTGCGAAGCCGTACGCACGTGACTTGATGCTCGAGCGCTTCACGCCGAAGCGGGTGATCGCGCGCGCGCGCCGCGAGTCGTGGCGGCTCACGCAGATGGCGGCGGAGCTGCCGTACCAGATCCACGAGACGCTCGAGCAAGTGCGGGACGGGCAGATCGAGGTCGGTTTCGTGCACAAGGGGCTCGACGATCTGCTCGCGAAGCTCGACACGCTGTTCAACCGGCTCGTGATCGCGCTCGTGGTCACGGGCGGCTTGATCGGCTCGAGCCTGATCGGCATCTTTGCGAAGAGCGGCCCGCATATTCTCGGGCTGCACATCGTCGCCGCGTTCGGGTTCTTTCTCTCTGCGGTGCTCGGGGTGTGGCTTCTCTGGGGCGTCGTCCGCTCGGGACGTCTCTGACGCCGACGGCTGAGGATCGATCGACGCACAATCGTGCGAAAGGACGAGTAGCTGGGAGGCGGTGCGGTGGCTACGGTCGTTGCATGACTGCCGCGCTTCTCCTCGCCGATGCTGAGCCCGAGACGCGCGGGTTTCTCGAGCGGCATTTGCCGGAGGACGGGTTCGAGCTCGTGCCGGCGCATGCGCCGTTCGACCTGGTGCTGGCGGGAGACATCGACGCCGTCGATCGCTGGTCCTCGCGCGCCGCGGTGATCGTGCTCGGGCCCGTGGAGGCGGACGCGGTCGATCGGGTGCGCGCGTTCAAGCGCGGCTGCGACGACTACGTCCCCAGGCCGTTCGACTACCAGGAGCTCGTGGGTGCGATTTCAGTTAGCCAGCTCGAGCCGATTTCAGTTTGAGCAGGGATTTTTCGGCTGGTCAGTTGTCTCGACGCATGACAGATTCCGACTTGAAAGTCGGAAAACCGCCCGATATTCCTGATACTGGGCCGCCGGTTGGCTAACTCGCAGCCCGGCGCGCAGATTGCGGCAGGGGCCTACGCCTCAGGCGCTGCGTCTAGAGAAGCGGCGGCGGCCTAGGCCGCGAGAGCGCCGGGTGGAGCGGCGGCCTGACGGACGCGGCGGCGCTGCTCCATCGAGATCGCGTGGATGAGGGCGAACGTCATCGCCGTCGCGACCTCGGCCTGGGCCTTGCGGCGGAACCAGCGCTTGTTGCGGATCAGCCCGTAGCGAGTTGAGAGCGTCCCGTGGAGGCCCTCGTTGTGACCGAAGCGGCGGTTGCCGTAGACGTTCGCCGCCGGGTCGTTGAAGGACAAGGGGTTGCCGAACGCCCAGTCGCGCTTATCGACCGTGTCGGCGGGATGGGTGCGGACGAAACGGTTGTCCTCGGTGTGGCGCCAGTCGCCGGCCGTGACGGTGATCGTGCCGCAGTTGCCGCACTTGCCTTGTACGCGCACGATCGCGCGACCGCGATCGTCGAGCCCGACTTTCTTGGTGGCGACGCGCCCGCACTTGCAGACGACTTCGCGGTGCCCGTTGCCGAACCAGTTCTCGTACCCCTCGATGGGGTACCGCGCGTCGGTTAGCTGCCTGGCGCGACCCTCGGCCTTCTTGGTGTGGCTGCAAAGGTGGATGCTCTCGATCATCCCGTGCTTATGGAGCTCTGACCGAAGCTCGGGCTTGTGGAAGGCGCCGTCGGCGACGAGCACCTTGAGTCGACCGGCGAGAATGGGGGAGACGTCGCGCGCGAAGTCCTCTCGCAACAGGTCGAGCGCCGTGTTCTTCTCTGACGCCCCGAGCGGGACGAGCCGCCAGGAGAGGGGCACCCCGCTGGCGCTCGAGTACATCATCAGCGTCCAGCCGTGTCCGCGCTTGTCGTCGGGCGCGTTCTTGCTGCTGACGAAGCCACCGTCAGGGCAGGTGATGCGTGTCCCGTACGGACCCTCGTCGCTGTCGCGCCTGGCCGGGCACGTGTAGTGCGTCAGCATCGACGAGCCGTCGAGGTTGATGACGGCCGACTCGGCCTGGAGGTCCTCGTCCGCGAGATGCTCGGCGCGAAGCAGCCGTTCAATCTCAAGCCAAAGCTCGCGCCGGCGTGTTTCGGTGATGCGGCGGTTATGTCGCGACATCGTCGCCTCTGACGGCACGCCATCTCTGAGCCGCATCCTGCGCGTCGTTTCCGGTCGGTTCCGAGGGACGTCAAAGCCGAGGAGTTGTCGCGCCCGCGGGTCGTCGCCGGCGAGCACGGCGCGGGTCTCCTTGTACGACCCGAGACCGCAGGCGCGGCCGAAGAGGAGTGCAAGCTCGAGCTCCTCGCTCGTGTAGAGGAACTTCTGGCCGCGGCTCGAGCGGTCGGCGTCGATCGCAGCGCAGACCGGAACCATCACGTCCTGCCAGGCGCGGGAGCGCTGAACAAGCAGGGCGTGCTCGGCCTCCTGGACGCCGGCCAGCTCAAGGCGGCGCTTCGCCCACGGGACATCGCCCTGGGGCGGTTCTGGCAGAGCACCCCAGCGTAGGCGGCGACTCGGCGACCCGTCGGCACGAGGGCCTTCGGACATGCCGCCACTCTGGGGCGCCATCGCCTCGTCATGGACTTCGGCGGCCGTCTGCCGGCTGTTCTTGCTTCTGCGCGCCATGCCTCTGGACCCGCGCGCTATGGCCCCGTCGAGGGACAGGTCAGAGGGTCGACGTCGGGTGCAGCGGCTTCGCGCGCGAGCTGGCGGCGCATCGCCGAGACGCTCGAAGGCGTGATGCCGAGCGCCGCCGCGATCTCGCTGTTTCTTGGCTCGCGTCCGTGC
>DASRGQ010000082.1:0-102041 GCA_035650975.1 Gaiellaceae bacterium | reverse complement strand
GATGGACTGGATGGCGCAGGAGCAGGAGCGCGGCATCACGATCACGTCGGCGGCGACGACCGCGTTCTGGCGCGACCATCGCATCAACATCATCGATACGCCCGGGCACGTGGACTTCACCGTCGAGGTGGAGCGGAGCCTGCGCGTGCTCGACGGCGCGGTCGCCGTGTTCGACTCGGTCGCCGGCGTCCAGCCGCAGTCCGAGACCGTGTGGCGCCAAGCCGACAAGTACAAGGTCCCGCGGATCGCGTTCATCAACAAGATGGACCGCACCGGCGCGAACTTCTTCGCAGCCGTGCAGTCGATGAAGGACCGCCTCGGCGCGAACCCGGTGCCGGTGCAGATCCCGATCGGGCAGGAGGACGCCTTCCAGGGCGTCGTCGACCTGGTCGAGATGAAGGCGATCATCTACAAGGACGACCTGGGCTCCGAGTTCGAGGTCACCGACATTCCGGCCGAGTTGCAGGAGCAGGCGACCGAGTACCACCACCAGCTGATCGACGCGATCTCTCACTTCGACGACGAGGTGCTCGAGGCGTACCTCGAAGACGAGTCGTCGGTGGCGCCCGAGATGATCCGCCGCGCCGTGCGCGCGGGTACCCTGGCCGACGAGATCACGCCGGTCCTGCTCGGCTCCGCGTTCAAGAACAAGGGCGTGCAGCCGCTGCTCGACGCGGTCATCGACTACCTGCCGAGCCCGCTCGACGTGCCGCCGGTGTCGGGCACCGACCCGAAGTCGGAGGAGACGCTGGAGCGCAAGGCGTCCGAGGACGAGCCGTTCAGCGCGCTCGCCTTCAAGGTGATGTCCGACCCGTACGTCGGCAAGCTCACCTATTTCCGCGTCTACTCCGGGAAGATCAAGGCCGGCGACCGCGTCCTCAACACGACGACCGGCAAGACCGAGCGCGTCGGCCGCATCCTCCAGATGCACGCGAACCACCGCGAGGAGCGCGAGGAGATCGGCGCGGGCGAGATCGCCGCCGGCGTCGGCCTCAAGAACACGACGACGGGCGACACGCTCGCCGCCGAGAACGCACCGATCGTGCTCGAGTCGATGACGTTCCCCGACCCGGTCATCTCGGTCGCGGTCGAGCCGAAGTCGAAGGCCGACCAGGACAAGCTGGGCAACGGCCTAGCGCGTCTCGCCGAGGAGGACCCGACCTTCCGCGTCGAAACCGACGACGAGACGGGCCAGACGATCATCTCCGGCATGGGCGAGCTGCACCTCGAGATCATCGTCGACCGCCTCAAGCGCGAGTTCAGCGTCGAGGCGAACGTCGGCCGTCCGCAGGTCGCGTACCGCGAGACCGTCGGCAGGCCGGCCGAGCGCATCCAGGGCAAGTTCGTGCGCCAGACGGGCGGCTCGGGCCAGTACGGCGACGCGGTCATCAACCTCCTGCCGCAGGAGCCGGGCGCCGGTTACGAGTTCGTCGACAAGATCGTCGGCGGCAAGATCCCGAAGGAGTACATCAAGCCGATCGACGAAGGCATCCAGGAGGCCATGGGCAGCGGCATCCTCGCCGGCTACCCCGTGGTCGACGTGAAGGTCGAGCTGATCGACGGCTCGTACCACGACGTCGACTCCTCGGAGCGCGCGTTCAAGATCGCCGGCTCGATGGCGTTCAAAGAAGCGATGAAGCGCGCCAAGCCCAAGCTCCTCGAGCCGATGATGGCTGTCGAGGTCACGACGCCCGAGGACTACCTGGGCGACGTGATGGGCAACCTCAACTCCCGCCGCGGTCGCATCGAGAACATGGCGCCCGTCGGCAACGCGCAGGTGATCAAGGCCCTCGTCCCGCTGAGCGAGATGTTCGGCTACGCCACCGACCTGCGTTCGATGACGCAGGGCCGCGCCGATTTCACCATGCAGTTCGACCGGTACGAGGAAGTGCCGGCTTCGATCGCGAGCGAGATCACGGAACAGGGTTCCGGGTCCTAACCGAAGGAAGAAAGGGATATGGCAAAGCAGAAGTTCGAGCGCACCAAGCCGCACCTCAACGTCGGCACGATCGGGCACATCGACCACGGGAAGACGACGCTCACTGCCGCCATCTCGTCCGTGCTCCACAAGCGCGGCGGCGGCGGCCAGGTGAAGAGCTTCGCCGAGATCGACAACGCTCCGGAAGAGCGCCAGCGCGGCATCACGATCAACACGTCGCACGTCGAGTACGAGACGGAGAACCGTCACTACGCGCACGTCGACTGCCCTGGTCACGCCGACTACATCAAGAACATGATCACGGGCGCCGCGCAGATGGACGGCGCGATCCTCGTGGTCTCGGCGGCCGACGGCCCGATGCCGCAGACGCGGGAGCACATCCTGCTTGCGCGCCAGGTCGAGGTTCCGTACATCGTCGTCGCGCTCAACAAGGCCGACATGGTCGACGACGAGGAGCTGCTCGAGCTCGTCGAGCTCGAGGTTCGCGAGCTGCTCTCGAAGTACGAGTTCCCCGGCGACGACATCCCGATCGTCCGCGTCTCGGCGCTGAAGGCGCTCGAGGGCGACGAGGAGTGGGAGGCGAAGATCGTCGAGCTGATGGAAGCGGTCGACTCCTACA
Organism: Gaiellaceae bacterium; assembly: GCA_035650975.1. GTDB lineage: Bacteria > Actinomycetota > Thermoleophilia > Gaiellales > Gaiellaceae > PALSA-600. Next base: position 99,483 of record DASRGQ010000082.1, on the reverse strand, counting down.
TCCCGGAGCCGGTGCGCGATGCTGACAAGCCGTTCCTGATGCCGATCGAGGACGTTTTCACGATCACCGGCCGCGGCACCGTCGTGACCGGGCGCGTCGAGCAGGGCAAGATCGAGGTCGGAAACGAGATCGAGATCGTCGGCATCCACGAGAAGGTCGAGAAGACCGTGGTCACCGGTCTCGAGATGTTCCAGAAGTCGCTCGACTTCGCGCAGGCCGGCGACAACGCCGGCGCCCTTCTGCGCGGCGTGAAGCGCGAGGAGGTCGAGCGCGGACAGGTGCTCGCGAAGCCGGGCTCGATCACGCCCCACACGCAGTTCAAGGCCGAGGTGTACGTGCTGTCGAAGGACGAAGGCGGCCGCCACACTCCGTTCTTCAACAACTACCGCCCGCAGTTCTACTTCCGCACGACGGACGTGACGGGCGCGGTGAAGCTTCCCGAGGGCCAGGAGATGGTCATGCCGGGCGACAACACGAACATGGACATCGAGCTGATCCAGCCGATCGCCATGGATCCGGGCCTGCGTTTCGCGATCCGCGAGGGCGGCCGCACCGTCGGCGCCGGCGTCGTCACCGAAGTAGTCAAGTAGTTCGAGAAACGAGAGACAGATGGCACAGGGAAAAATCCGGATCCGCCTGAAGGGGTACGACCACCAGCAGCTCGACCGGTCGGCCCAGCAGATCGTCGACACCGCACAGCGAAGCGGTGCGACGATCACTGGGCCGGTCCCTCTGCCGACCGAGAAGAACGTGTACTGCGTCATCCGCAGCCCGTTCAAGGACAAGGACTCGCGCGAGCACTTCGAGGTGCGCACGCACAAGCGCCTCATCGACATTCTGAGCCCCACGCCGAAGACGATCGACCAGCTGATGCGGCTCGACCTGCCGGCCGGGGTCGACATCGAGATCAAACTTTGATGGCCAAAGGCATTCTCGGACGCAAGCTCGGCATGACGCAGGTCTTCGATCCGGAGACGGGCGCGGTGACGCCCGTCACGGTGATCGAGGCCGGCCCGTGCCCGGTCGTGCAGGTGAAGACGCACGATGTCGACGGCTACGACGCCGTGCAGCTCGCGTTCGACGCCGTCGCCGAGCGCAAGCTCACGAAACCGGAGCTCGGTCATCTCGCGAAGTTCGGCGTCGGCGCGCACCGAAGGCTCGTCGAGTTCCGCGGCGGCATTGACGGCGCGGTCGAAGGCGAGACGGTCACGGTGTCGACGTTCGAGGCCGGCGACAAGATCAAGGTCGCGGGCATCGGCATCGGCAAGGGCTTTCAGGGCACGATCAAGCGGCACAACTTCAGCTCCGGCCCGCGCGCGCACGGCTCGCACAACATCCGCAAGCCGGGCTCGATCGGTGCCTCCGCAACACCGTCGCGCGTCTTCAAGGGCATCAAGATGGCCGGCCGCATGGGCGGCAAGCGCGTCACGCAACTCGGCCTCACCGTGTTCGACATCGACGCCGACAAGAACCTGCTGCTCGTGAAGGGCGCGATCCCCGGCCCGAAGAACGGGCTCGTCGAGGTGCGTGGATAGTGGCTGCGCCGAAAGCAACCGTCTTGGGCAAGGGGGGCACCGTCGCGCTCGAGGAGGCCGTGTTCGGCGCCGAGGTGAAGCCGCATCTCGTACACGAGGCCGTGCGCGCCGAGCTGAACGCGCGCCGCTCGGGCACCGCCGCGTCGAAGAGCCGCGGGCTCGTGTCAGGCGGCCGCTCCAAGCCGTGGCGCCAGAAGGGCACCGGCCGTGCCCGCCAGGGCACGGTGCGCGCTCCGCAGTTCAGCGGCGGAGGTCACGCGTTCGCGAAGACGCCGCGCACCTTCGACCAGAAGGTGAACCGCAAGGCGCACCGCGCAGCTCTGCGCTCGGCGCTCGCGGCGCATGCCAACGAGGGAACGCTCGCGGTCGTCGATGCCGGGCACTTCGGCACGCCGTCGACGAAGTCGGCGCGCGCGCTCCTCGAGTCGTGGGGCAAGCAAGCGCCGCTCGTCGTCGTTGCGCTGCACGAGGAGGAGAACCTCGTGAAGAGCTTCCGCAACATCGAGCGCGTCGCAGTCGTTGCGCCGGGCGAACTCGAGGTCGGGGCCGTCGTCTGGGCGCGCTCGCTGATCGTGAGCGAGGCCGCACTGCCGCTCGTCCAGGGGAGAGCGAGCTGATGCACGCGAGCCAGGTCATCCTCGCGCCGATCGTCTCGGAGAAGTCGTACGAGGGCTCGACGCGCAGCCGCTACACGTTCAAGGTTCACGGCGACGCGCACAAGACGCAGATCCGGCAGGCGATCGAGGAGCTGTTCGACGTCAAGGTGACGGGCGTCAACGTCATCTCGATGCCGGCAAAGCCGAAGCGCCGCGGCCTCCACCGGGGCACGCGCCCCGGCTGGAAGAAGGCCGTCGTGCAGCTGCGCGCCGGCGACACGATCGAGATCTTCGAAGGAGCGCAAATTTAATGCCGGTTCGTCGTTTCAAGCCGACCAGCCCGGGCCGCCGCCACATGTCGGTCTCCGATTTCGCGGAGATCACGAAGTCGACGCCGGAGAAGTCGCTCACCGAGAAGCTGACGAAGAAGGGCGGCCGGAACAACACCGGGCGCATCACGACGCGGCACCAGGGTGGTGGGCACAAGCGCCGCTACCGCATCGTCGACTTCAAGCGCACCAAGGACGGCGTTCCCGCGAAGGTCGCTGCGATCGAGTACGACCCGAACCGGTCGGCTCGCATCGCGCTTCTCCATTACGCGGACGGCTTCAAGAGCTACATCCTCGCGCCTGCCGGCGTGCGCGTCGGCTCGGTCGTTCAGTCCGGTGTCGGCTCCGACATCAAGCCGGGCAATGCGCTGCCGCTCGAGAACATCCCCACCGGCACGCTCGTACACAACGTCGAGCTGAAGCCGGGCAAGGGCGGGCAGATGGCGCGCTCCGCCGGCTCGGGCGTGCAGCTCGTCGCGAAGGACGGGGGCCATGCCACGCTGCGCCTGCCGTCGGGCGAGATGCGCCGCGTGCTCCTCACCTGCCGCGCGACCGTCGGCCAGGTCGGGAACGTCGAGCACGGCAACGTGACGATCGGCAAGGCGGGCCGCAGCCGCTGGCTCGGCAAGCGCCCGGCCGTGCGCGGCTCGGCGATGAACCCCGTCGACCACCCGCACGGCGGCGGCGAGGGCAAGTCGAAAGGCGGTCGCCATCCGGTGACCCCGTGGGGCGTGCCGACACTCGGCAAGCGCACCCGCTCGAAGCACAAGGAATCGGACAAGTTGATCGTTCGCGGCCGCCGCCGCGGGAAGGACAAGCGGTAACTAGATGAGCAGATCATCGAAGAAGGGGCCGTTCGTGGAGGAGCGCCTGCTCGGGCGGATCACCGCGATGAACACGTCGGGCTCCAAGCAGATGGTGCGCACCTGGTCGCGCACCTCGACGGTCTTCCCCGAGATGGTGGGGCACACGATCGCGGTCCACGACGGCCGCAAGCACGTGCCGGTGTTCATCTCCGAGCAGATGGTCGGGCACAAGCTCGGCGAGTTCGCGCCGACGCGGCACTTCCGCGGCCACGCCGGCGACCAGAAGACCCAGGTGAAGAAGCGGTAATGACTGCACCAGCCCGCGACGTACGCTCGACGGAGTCGCGCAGCCGCGCAGGTGCCGGCTTTGCCGGCGCCGAAGCAAGGACGGTCCAGGCAACCGCGAAGTTCGTGCGCGTGTCGCCGCGCAAGGCGCGCCTCGTCGCCGATCACATTCGCGGCCGGTCCGTGCCGGAGGCGCGCACGATCCTCACGTTCACAGAGCGCGCCGCAGCGGTGGACGTCGAGAAGGTGCTGCGCTCCGCCGTTGCGAACGCCGAGTCGAATCCCGCGCTCCACTGGAGCGGCGACGACCTCTTCGTCTCGGCGGTCTACGTCGACGAAGGACCGACGCTGAAGCGCTGGCGCGCCCGCGCGCGCGGCCGCGTCGCCCGCATTCACAAGCGCACATGCCACATCACGATTCAAGTCGCGCAGATGCCCGCCGCGGTTGCGACGGTCGAGGAGCCCAAGCCGAAGCGCCGCGCGCGCAAACCGAAGGAGAGCTGATGGGACAGAAGGTTCATCCCGGCGGCCTGCGCGTCGGCGTCATCCACGACTGGAAGTCGAACTGGATGGTCGGCAAGAAGGAGTTCGCAGGCGCGCTGATCGAGGACATCAAGATCCGCGAGCACATCCTCCGCAAGCTGTCGCATGCGGGGCTGTCGGACATCCTGATCCGCAAGGACAAGCAGCGGATCACCATCGACATCTACACAGCGCGTCCCGGCATCGTCATCGGCAAGTCCGGTGTCGAGGTCGACGCGCTGCGCAAAGAAGTGCACGCGATGACGCAGAAGAACGTTCACATCAACATCAACGAGATCAAGCGTCCCGAGCTCGACGCGAAGCTCGTCGCGCAGTCGATCGCCGAGCAGCTGCAGAACCGCGTGTCGTTCAGGCGCGCGATGAAGCGCAGCCTCGCCTCGGCGATCAGAAGCGGTGCAGCAGGCGTGAAGGTGCAGTGTTCCGGCCGCCTCGGCGGCTCCGAAATGAGCCGCTCAGAGCAGTACTCCGAGGGCCGGGTGCCCTTGCACACGATTCGTGCCGACATCGACTACGGCTTCGTCGAGGCGAAGACCCCGACCGGCCGCATCGGCGTCAAGGTCTGGATCAACAAGGGCGAGATCATGCCGGAGGGCTACGGCGGGATTCCCGGCGGCGGTCGCGAGACGCGCCTCGGCGACCAGGACACGGCGCGCCGCCGCGGCGGCGTCACCGAGGGCCTCGGCGCCTCGCGCGAGCAGGGTCGCAACAGAAACCAGGACCGCGAAGGTCTCGGCCCGGTGCGCCGCGGGCGCCCCGGCCAGCGCGGCGGCCAGAACCGCCCCGGCGGCGGCGGCCAGGGCAACCGGCCCGGCGCTCCGCGCACCCGCGGCGGCTCGGGTCGCCCGCGCCCGCAGGGCGACCGCGTCGAGCAGCCCCGCACCGACGAGAACGCGGTGTCCGCCGAGGGTCGCGAGCAGCCGGTGATCGAGCCGCAGGTCGAGACGACGCCGCCGGCCGCCGAGAAGCCGAAGCCCGCCCCGCGCAAGCCGCGCGCGAAGAAGGAAGACGCCGCGCCGAAGCCGGACCAGGCGCCGGAGGCTGAGAGCTAGATGCTGCTGCCGAAGAAGACGAAGTTCCGCAAGATGCATCGCGGCCACCGGCGTGGCGAGTCCACCGGCCAGACCTCGGTGCACTTCGGCGAGTACGGCATCAAGGCGCTCGAGAACGGCTGGGTGACGAACCGGCAGATCGAGGCCGCGCGTATCGCGATGACACGCAAGATCAAGCGCGGCGGGAAGGTGTGGATCAACGTCTTCCCCGACAAGCCGTTCACCAAGAAGCCGGCCGAGACACGTATGGGCAAGGGCAAGGGCTCGCCCGAGGGCTGGGTCGCCGTCGTGAAACCGGGCCGCGTCATGTTCGAGCTCGCCGGCGTTCCCGAGCCCCTCGCGAAGGAAGCGCTGCGCCTCGCCGCGCAGAAGCTGCCGATCAAGTCGAAGTTCGTCAAGCGCGAGGGCGGTGATCTCTTTGCGGGCTAGAGACCTGCGCGACCTCACGGACGACGAGCTCGAGCATCGGCTCCACGACACGCGGCAGGAGCTCTTCAACCTGCGCTTCCAAGCGGCGACCGGCGCGCTCGAGAACACCGCGCGCCTGAAGCTCGCGAAGCGCGAGATCGCCCGCATCCTCACTGTGCGGCTCGAACGAGAATCCACCACCCAGAAAGTGCAGAGCTAGATGGCCGACGACGAGAAGATCGAAGACGTGTCAGACACCGAGGCGTCGGACACCACCGAGACGGTTGACGAGACACCCGCACCGGCGGAGGTTTCTGACACTCCTGCGCCCGAGGAGGCGCCGGCCGAAGAGGCAGAGCCCGCCGCTCCCGCGAAGCCGCAGCGCTCGCGCCGCCACGTCCCGCGCTCCGAGCGCAGGCAGCGCTCGAAGCCGGTGCGCGAGAAGCCGAAGGCGCGCAAGCCGATCACGCGCACCGAGAAGCCCGAGTCCGAGCCGGGCCGGCGCCAGGAGCGCCGAGGCGTCGTTGTCTCCGACAAGGGCGACAAGACGATCGTCGTCAAGGTCGATGTGATCAAGAGCCATCCGAAGTACAAGAAGGTCGTCCGCAGGTCGGTCAAGTTCCACGCGCACGATGAGGGCAACACGGCCGGGATTGGCGACACGGTGCGGATCGTCGAGACGCGCCCGCTCTCGAAGACGAAGCGCTGGCGCCTCGCCGAAGTGGTGGAGAAGGCCAGGTAACGAGCGATGATCCAGCAGGAGACACGCCTGAAGGTGGCCGACAACACGGGTGCGCGTGAGCTACTCTGCATTCGCGTTGCCGGCGGCTCGAGGCGCCGCTACGCGCGTGTCGGCGACATCATCACGGCCACCGTCAAGGCCGCTGCCCCGCAGGGGACGGTCAAGAAGGGCGATGTGGTGAAGGCCGTCGTCGTGCGGACGAAGAAGCCGTTCGGCCGCGACGACGGAACGCTGATCGCGTTCGACGAGAACGCGGCGGTGATCATCGACGCACAGCGCAACCCCCGTGGGACGCGCATCTTCGGGCCCGTCGCCCGCGAGCTGCGCGAGAAGAACTTCATGAAGATCGTGAGCTTGGCTCCCGAGGTGCTTTAGAGAGATGTCAGCGACGTTGAAGATCAAGGCAGGCGACACCGTGCAGATGCTCACGGGCAAGGACCGCGGCAAGCAGGGCCGCGTCCTCGAGTCGCGCCCGCGCGAGCGCAAGGTGATCGTCGAGAACCTGAACCTGATGAAGCGGCATCAGAAGCCGCGTCCGTTGCGCGACTCCTCGCGCATGGGCGGCACGCAGATGTCGCCGGGTGGGATCGTCGACCGCCCGTCCGCGGTTTCCGTGTCGAACGTGATGCTCGTCTGTCCCACCTGCAAGCTGCCCACGCGCATCGGCTACCGCTTCAAGGAAGCGAAGGGCGGCGAGCAGGTCAAGGTGCGCGTCTGCAAGCGCGACGGCTGCGGCCAGGAGATCGACAAGTAATGGCTGCGGTTGCGGAGAGAGGGACGTACGTGCCGCGCCTGAAGGAGCGCTACAACGCGGAGATCCGCCCGCGCCTCAAGGACGAGCTCGAGTTGAGCTCGATCATGCAGTCGCCGACGATCGCGAAGATCACGCTCAACATGGGCGTCGGTGAGGGCAAGACCGATGCGAAGCAGATCGACGCTGCACTCGACGAGCTGACGACCATCGCCGGCCAGCGCGCGCAGGTACGCCGCGCTCGCAAGTCGATCGCGCAGTTCAAGATCCGCGAGGGGATGCCCATCGGCGTGAAGGTCACCCTGCGGGGCGACCGCATGTGGGAGTTCCTCGACCGCCTGGTATCGATCGCGCTTCCGCGCATCCGCGACTTCCGCGGCTTGAGCCCCGACTCGTTCGACGGGCGCGGCAACTACTCGCTCGGCATTCGCGAGCAGATCATCTTCCCCGAGATCGACTACGACAGCATCAACCAGATTCGCGGCCTCGACGTCGCGATCACGACGACCGCTGTGGACGACACGCAGGCGCGCGCCTTGCTGAACGCGCTCGGGCTGCCGTTCGCCGCGGACGGGAGGCAGTAGAAGTGGCGAAGACGTCGTTGCGGGTGAAGGCAGCCCGCCCCGCGAAGTTCAAGGTGCGCAACTACACCCGCTGCAACCGCTGCGGCCGCCCGCGTGCCGTGTTTAAGAAGTTCGGGCTCTGTCGGATCTGCCTGCGCGAGCTCGCCCACCAGGGCGTGATCCCCGGCATGACGAAGAGCTCCTGGTAGGAGAAAGAGAAGATGCTGACCGATCCCGTCGCCGACATGCTCACGCGCATCCGCAACGCCAACAAGGCGCTGCACGACAGCGCGGAGATGCCGAGCTCGAAGCTGAAGGTCGAGATCGCCCGGATCCTCAAGGAGGAGGGCTACATCCGCGACTTCCACGTCTCCGAAGAAGGGACGCACCCGACGCTCGTCGTCGAGCTGAAGTACGGTCGCGGCCGCGAGCGCGTCCTCAGCGGCCTGCGCCGCGTGTCCAAGCCTGGCCGGCGGATCTATGCCGGCAAGTCTCGCCGCCAGCGCGTGCTCGGCGGCATGGGCATCGCGATCATGTCCACCTCCCGCGGCGTCATCACGAGCCGCACCGCCGAGGCTCAAGGCATCGGCGGCGAAGTCCTGTGCTACGTCTGGTAACGACAGCGAGCCCATGTCCCGTATCGGAAAGCGTCCCATCGAAGTCCCTGCCGGCGTGATCGTCTCGATCGACCCTGGGCGCGTCACGGTGTCCGGGCCGAAGGGCGAGCTCCGTCAGCAGGTGCCCCAGCGCATGCAGATCTCGAACGACGACGGGACGATCACCGTCGCGCGCCCAACGGAGCGCGGTGACGATCGCGCGCTCCACGGATTGACGCGGACGCTGATCGCGAACATGGTCGAGGGTGTCACCACAGGCTTCGAGAAGCGGCTCGAGATCCAGGGCGTCGGCTATCGCGCGGTGCTTGCCGGAACCAACCTCGAGTTGCAGGTCGGATACTCCCATCCGGTGCGCGTCACGCCGCGCGAGGGGATCTCGTTCGAGGTTCCGATCCCGACGCAGATCGTCGTGCGCGGCATCGACAAGCAAATCGTCGGTCAGACGGCCGCCGAGATCCGGAAGGTTCGCCCGCCGGAGCCGTACAAGGGCAAGGGCATCCGCTACGAGGGCGAGCACGTCCGCAGAAAGGTGGGCAAGCGTGCCTAACGTGACGACACGCGAAGCGCGCCTGCGGCGGCATCGCCGGGTGCGCGGCAAGATCCGCGGCAGCGCCGAGCGTCCGCGCCTGCTGGTGTTCCGCTCGAACCGCGGCATCTTTGCGCAGCTCGTCGACGACGACGCCGGGCGCACGCTCGCCGCCGCGTCATGGCTCGACCTGCCGAAGGCCTTCAAGGGCGACAAGACGGAGCAGGCGTCCGAGGTTGGCAAGCGACTCGCCGCTGCGGCCAAGAAGGCAGGCGTCGAAGGCGTCGTGTTCGACCGCGGCGGCTACCTGTACCACGGTCGCGTCAAGGCGCTCGCCGACGGCGCACGCGAAGGAGGCTTGCAGTTCTGATGGCGATCGACGTCCAGGAGACCAGGGAGCTCAAAGAGCGCGTGGTCGAGATCAACCGCGTTGCGAAGGTCGTCAAGGGCGGCCGGCGGTTTTCGTTCACCGCGCTCGTCGTGATCGGCGACGAAGTCGATCGCGTCGGCGTCGGCTACGGGAAGGCGCGCGAAGTTCCGCTCGCCATCTCGAAGGCGGTCGACGACGCGAAGAAGAACATGTTCACCGTGCCTAAGCACGGTCAGACAATCACGCACGAGACGCTCGGCCGGTTCGATGCGGCGCGCGTGCTGCTCCGTCCGGCCTCGCCCGGCACCGGCGTCATCGCCGGCGGCGGCGTGCGCGCGGTGCTCGAGCTCGGCGGCATCCGCGACGTGCTCGCGAAGTCGCTCGGCACGACCAACCCGATCAACATGCTCAAGGCGGCCGAGGTCGCGCTGCGCCAGCTGCGCCGGCCGGAAGAGGTCGCGAAGGCGCGCGGCAAGCTGATCAGCGAGGTGCTGCCGTACAAGCCCCCCGTGGCGACGGAGGAGGTGGCGACCGATGGCGAAGCTCCGGCTGACGCAGGTGCGTAGCCAGATCGGCCAGTCCGAGCGCCACCGCGGTACGCTGCGCGCGCTCGGCCTCGGGAAGATCGGCCGCACGGCAGAGCACGACGACACCCCTGTGATCGCAGGCATGCTGAGGAAGGTTCGCCATCTCGTGAAGGTCGAGAACGCCTAGTCATGTCGGAAGAGCTGAACCTCTCGAACCTGCAGCCTGCGCAGCCGCGCAAGGATCGGAAGCGTGTCGGTCGCGGGCTTGGCTCCGGCAAGGGCCGGTATTCGGGCCGCGGGATCAAGGGCCAGAAGTCGCGTGCGGGCTCGCATGCAATGCGCGCCGGCTTCGAGGGCGGCCAGATGCCGCTCTACATGCGCACCGCCAAGCTGCGCGGCAACACCTCCGCCGACGCGATGCCGATCGGCCCCTTCCGCACGTACTCGCAGCCCGTGAACCTGCGCGACCTCGAGCTCCGCTACGACGCCGGGGAGGAGGTCACCCCCGAGACGCTGAAAGCCAAGGGCTTGATCCGCTCGATCCGGAAGGACGTGAAGCTGCTCGGCGTCGGCGACCTCACGAAGAAGCTCACGATCAGCGTGCACGGCGCCTCGGCGACCGCGCGCGAGAAGGTCGAGGCGGCGGGTGGCAGCCTGACGCTCCTGCGCGAGCCGAAAGTGCGCAAGCCGAAGAACCTGAAGCGCCGCCCCGAAGGGCGCACCCGGACCGCCGACGCGACCGACTCAGCAGAGGGCGCCGAAGAGTAATGCTCTCCTGGCTCGCCAACGCGTGGCGGGTCCCGGAGCTTCGGCGCCGGATCCTGTTCACCGCCGCGGTCCTCGCCTGCTACCGGCTCGGCTCGTGGATGCCCGCCCCGGGGGTCGACTCGGCGCAGATCCAGGCGTTCTTCAACGGCAAGGGCGGCTCGCTGCTCGGGCTGCTGAACCTGTTCTCAGGGTCGGCGCTCTCGCGCTTCTCGATCTTCGCGCTCGGGATCATGCCGTACGTCACGGCCTCGATCATCATCCAGCTGATGACCGTGGTCATCCCGACCCTCGAGCAGCTGCAGAAAGAAGGCGAGGCGGGCTACGCGAAGATCAACCAGTACACGCGGTATCTCACCGTGTGCCTCGCCGCGGCGCAGTCGGCGGGCTATGCGTACCTGTTCCATCACGAGGGCGCGCTGCCGTCGAATCCCGGGCGCCTCGTTCTGATCATCGTCACGCTCACCGCGGGCACCGTCCTTCTCATGTGGATGGGCGAGCTGATCACGAAGCGCGGGATCGGCAACGGCATCTCGCTGCTGATCTTCGCCTCGATCCTCACGTCGGCACCGGCCGGGATCAGCGCGTGGATCAACGGGGGCCCGATGGAGAAGCTCTTCTTCCCGCTGATCGCGCTTGGCGTGATCGTGGCCGTCGTGTTCGTGCAGGAAGGCCAGCGGCGCATCCCGATTCAGTACGCGAAGCGCATGGTCGGCCGCCGGCAGACGTCGGGCGGCTCGACCTACATGCCGCTGCGCGTGAACATGGCCGGCGTCATCCCCGTCATCTTCGCGGCAGCTCTGCTCGCGCTGCCGCAAACGGTGAGCTCGTTCGCGCCGAACACGCAGACGTTCATCAACACACACTTCTCGCCGAGCTCGTACACGTACCTGATCGTCGAGGCGGTGCTGATCATCGTCTTCACCTACTTCTACACCGCGGTCCAGTTCAATCCGGTCGACCAGGCGGACAACTTGCGGAAGTACGGCGGATACATCCCCGGCATTCGCCCGGGTCCCCCGACCGCGCAGTACCTCGACCGCGTGCTGCGGCATCTGACGCTGCCGGGTTCGCTCTTCCTCGCAGTCGTCGCAGTGCTGCCGTCGATCTTCATCAACCACTTCGGGTTCTCGCAGAACACCTCGCGCGCGCTCGGCGGCACCTCGGTGCTGATCGTCGTCGGCGTCGCCCTCGACACGATGCGCCAGATGGAGTCGCAGATGATGATGCGCTCCTACGAAGGCTTCCTGCGGTGAACCTGCTGCTGCTGGGCCCGCAGGGCGCCGGCAAGGGCACACAGTCGTCGCGGATCTCCGCGGAGTACGGCATCCCGCACATCGCGACCGGCGACATGTTCCGCGCCCTGGACACGAGCACCGAGCTGGGACGCAAGGTGAAGGCGATCATGGACGAGGGGACGCTCGTCCCCGATGAGATCACCGTCGCGATGATCAGGGAACGGCTGGCGCAGCCGGACGCCGACGCGGGCTTCGCGCTCGACGGGTTTCCGCGGAACCTTGCTCAGGCAGAGGCTCTCGACGAGATGCTGAGCGGCATCGGCCGCAGCCTCGACGCGATCCTGTTCTTCGATGTTCCGGACTCGGTCGGCATGGAGCGCGCGCTGAAGCGGGCGAAGCTCGAGAGCCGGTCGGACGATACGCCGGAGGCGATCGCCACGCGTCTCGCCGTTTACCACGAGCAGACCGAGCCGATCGTCGAGCACTACCGCGCGACCGGCAAGCTCGTGCCGCTCCACGCAGAGCGGAGCATTGACGAGGTGTGGGACGAGATCGAGGGTGCGCTCCAAACCGTGGTTCCCGCATGATCATCCGGAAGTCCGCGGCGGAGATCGAGACGATGGCGCGGGCGGGCGCGGTCGTTGCCGACACGCTCGCGCTCCTCGAGGAGCACACCCAGCCGGGCATCACGACCGGCGAGCTCGATGCGATCGCCGAGGAGTTCATCCGCTCCCATGGGGGCGAGCCGACGTTCAAGGGCTACAAGGGTTACCCCGCGGCGACCTGCCTGTCGCCGAACGCGATGGTCGTGCACGGCATCCCTGGCAAGACGAAGCTGCAGAACGGCGACGTGCTCTCCGTCGATGTCGGCGTCACGCTCGAAGGCTTCGTCGCCGACTCGGCCTGGACGTTCCCGGTCGGATCGATCTCGACCGAGGCGCAGCGACTGCTCGACACGTGCCGTGCCGCGCTCGAGGCCGGGATCGCCGAGGCGAAGGTCGGGAACCAGGTGGGCGACATCTCGGTGGCCGTGCAGTCGGTCACTGAGGCGGCCGGCTTCAGCGTGATCCGGAGCCTCGTCGGGCATGGTGTCGGCCGGTCGATGCACGAGGAGCCGCAGGTGCCGAACTTCGTGTCCGCCTACCCGGGCCCGGAGCTCCGAGAAGGGATGACGATCGCGATCGAGCCGATGATCACGGCCGGCGGCCCCGACGTCTACCTGCACGCTGACGAGTGGTCGATCTCGACCACGGACGGTTCTCTGGCCGCGCATTTCGAGCACACCGTGGCGGTCACGGCCGCCGGCCCGAGAGTCCTCACGGGAACAGGAGTCCTGGTACCATGACCGCTCGCGTGACGAGGCGCCTGCCCGTCCGCGTCCTTTTCCAGTCATGAAAGTCAGACCGTCCGTCAAGCCCATGTGCGAGCGCTGCCGCGTGATCAAGCGGCATGGGCGCACCATGGTGATCTGCACGAATCCGCGCCACAAGCAGCGTCAGGGGTAAAGGAGGCACGTGGCTCGCATCGCAGGCGTCAACCTGCCGAATCAGAAGCGGCTCGAGATCGGCCTGACCTACATCTACGGGATCGGGCAGCCGACGGCGCAGCAGATCTGCGACGCACTCGGCCTCTCGCGTGACACGAAGGTACGCGACCTGACCGAAGACGAAGTCGCAAAGCTCCGCGATTTGATCGATGCGCAATACAGCGTCGAGGGCGACCTCCGCCGCGAGCGCACGCAGGCGATCAAGCGCCTCTCGGAGATCGGCGCCTACCGCGGCCTGCGGCACCGGCGCAACCTGCCGGCGCGCGGCCAGCGCACGAAGACGAACGCGCGCACGCGCAAGGGCCCGAAGAAGACCGTCGGGCGCGGGAAGAAGGCCAAGTAGTGGCCCCGCCCCGTAGAGCAGCGGCTACGCGCGGCCGCACACGCCGCCGCGTCCGCAAGAACATCGCGATCGGCCAGGCGCACATCAAGACGTCGTTCAACAACACGATCGTCGCGCTGACCGACAAGGACGGCAACGTCATCGTGTGGGAGTCGGCCGGCTCCGCGGGCTTCAAGGGCTCGCGCAAGTCGACACCGTTCGCAGCGCAGGTCACCGCCGACGCCGCCGCGCGCAAGGGCATGGAGCACGGCCTGCAGAAGGTCGAGGTGTTCGTCAAGGGCCCCGGCTCCGGCCGCGAGACGGCGATTCGTTCGCTCCAGGCTGCCGGGCTCGAGATCCTCGGTGTGAAGGACGTCTCGCCGCAGGCACATAACGGCGTCCGCCAGAAGAAGCGGAGGCGCGTTTAGTGGCTCGCGACACCTCACCGAAGTGCAAGCAGTGCCGCCGCGAAGGCATGAAGCTCTTCCTGAAGGGCGAGCGCTGCCTCACCGAGAAGTGCGCGATCGAGCGCCGGTCGTATCCGCCGGGCGAGCACGGCCGCGGCCGCATCAAGCAGAGCGAGTACCTGCTGCAGCTGCGTGAGAAGCAGAAGGCGCGCCGCTACTACGGCCTCTTGGAGACGCAGTTCCATACGTACTACGAGAAGGCCAACAAGCAGGGTGGCATCACCGGCGACAACCTGCTGCGCATGCTCGAGACACGCCTCGACAACGTCGTCTACCGCCTTGGCTTCGCGGCCTCTCGCGCTCAGGCTCGCCAGCTCGTGCGCCACGGGCACTTCGCCGTGAACGGCCGCCGCGTGAACATCCCGAGCTACCAGGTGAAGCCCGACGACACCGTCGCGCTGAAGACCGGCTCAGGCGCCGAGGGCATCGTTCGCGACGCAACCGATTTGACCGCCGCCGTCGCTCCCTGGCTCCAGGCCGACCACGACGGTCTCTCCGGCACCGTCCTCAAGTGGCCGGAGCGCGCGGAGATCGACACGCCGGTCTCCGAACAGTTGATCGTCGAGCTCTACTCCAAGTAGCGCTCGAACCAGAGAAAGGACACACGTGGCAGTACGTGCTTCAGATTTCCAGGTGCCGAAGATCACCCACGAGGAAGTGACCGAGAATCGCGGTGTCTTCGTCATCGAGCCGCTCGACCGCGGCTTCGGCTACACGTTCGGCAACTCGCTGCGCCGCGTGCTGCTCTCCTCGCTGGAGGGCGCCGCAGTCACTTCGGTGAAGATCGAGGGCGTCGCGCACGAGTTCACGACGCTGCCCGGCGTCCGCGAGGACGTCACCGACATCATCCTCAACCTCAAGCAGCTCGTGTGCATCCTGCACGGCGAGTCGCCGGAGGTCGAGGTGCGGCTGACGAAGCGCGGCGAGGGCATCGTGACCGCCAGCGACATCGAGGCTCCCGCCGACCTCGAGATCTTGAACCCGGACCTCGAGATCGCGAACCTCTCGTCGAAGGGCCGGCTCGAGGTCACGCTCACGATCGGTCGCGGTCGCGGCTACGTGCCCGCCGAGGGAAACCGCGGGCAGGCGCACACGATCGGCGTCATCCCGGTCGACTCGATGTTCTCTCCGATCAATCGCGTCGCGTACGACGTCGAGGCCGCGCGCGTCGGTCAGCGGACCGACTATGACAAGCTGATCCTCGATGTGACGACCAACGGGTCGATCGACCCCAAGGACGCGATCGCGCAGGGCGCAGAGATCCTGATCCGTCAGCTCGCGATCTTTACCGACCTCGATCGCATCGAAGGCTTCGGGGAGTCCGCGACCGGCGGGATCGACGGCATCGGCGAGTCAACCGCTGTGTCGCTCGCGGGCGGGATGGAGAACTTCCCGATCGAGGAGCTCGAGCTCGGCGTGCGCTCGTACAACTGCTTGAAGCGCGTCGGCATCGAGACGATCGGCGATCTCGTCACGAAGACGGAGTCCGAGCTCGCCGCGATCCCGAACTTCGGGAAGAAGTCGATCGAAGAGGTCAAGGAAACGCTCGCGCAGCACGGGCTGACGCTCCGCGGCGGCGGCCTCTCGAACGGCATCGAGGCCTAGGCAGTCACCGTGAGGCACGCGCGCGCAGGAAAGAAGCTCGGCCGCGACTCGGCGCATCGCAAGGCGCTCTACTCGAACCTTGCCGGTGCGCTGATCGAGCACGGCCGCATCAAGACGACGGTCACGAAGGCGAAGGCGGTGAAGCCGCTCGCCGAGCAGATGATCACGCTCGGGCGCCGCGGCGACTTGCACGCGCGCCGGCAGGCCACGTCGTTCCTGCGTTCACGCGACGTCGTGCACAAGCTGTTCGCCGAAGTCGCGCCGGGCTTCAAGGACCGGCCGGGCGGCTACACGCGCATCGTGAAGATCGGCCCGCGCGCGGGGGATTCCGCCGAGATGGCCTACCTCGAGCTCGTCGGCGAGGAGCTCGTCGCGCGGGAGACTCGGACGCCGGTCGCGGAGACGCACGTCGCGCCGGAGGTGCCGGAGGAGCTCGAGCAGGCTCCGGCCGAAGAGCCGGAGGTGCCGGAGGAGCTAGACGCCGGCGCCGACGAGGGCGCCGACGAGGGCGATGACGGCGCCGGCGACGCTGACAAGCCCGAGTGACTTCACGAAGCTCGTCCCGAAGAACCGCCACCTGATCCACGCCAGCCCGACGAGCTCGAACGCGACGACGATCGCGGCCGTGACGAGCGCGCCGTGGTAGTCGTTCCAGAGGAACGGGAGCGTGTGCAGGATCCCGCCGAGGAACGTCCCCACGCCGGTGATTGCGCCACGCCGCGCCGGGCTGCCGCGCCCTGTGAGCTCGCCGGTGTCGGAGAGCCCCTCGGAGAACGCCATCGAGATCGCCGCGCCGATCGACGTCGCGAGCCCGGCTGCGAAAGCGTAGAGCGGCTTGTGGCTCACGATCGCGACCGAGAAGATCGGCGCAAGCGTGGAGAGCGAGCCGTCGATCAGCCCCACCATCGCCGGCTGCACGCGCTGCAGCAGGAAGCTGTGCTCCTCGCTCATTACTGACTAGAGTGTATCAGACGTTCGCCAAGTGAATAGAGCATCAGGCACTCCTTACAGCAAACGGCAGGCGGCCCTGACGTGCGCCTGAAGCTGACCGTGGAATACGACGGGACCGCGTTTCGCGGCTGGGCCCGGCAGCCCGGTGAGCGGACGGTGGAGGGCGAGGTGCGTCGTGCCTTGGAGAGTCTCTACGGTGGTGCGGACGAGCTCGCGGTCGCAGGGCGGACCGACACGGGCGTGCACGCGCTCGCCAACGTCGTGTCGGTCGACGTGGAGGGCGGGCCGCCCGCTGAGCGCGCCGCAGCGGCGTTGAATGCGGAGCTGCCCGGCGACGTAGCCGTCGTGACGGCCGAGTCGGCGCCGGCGGGCTTCCATGCCCGCTTCGACGCACGCTCGCGCTCGTATCGCTACCGGGTGTGGCGGCGTCGCGAGCGCTCGGCGCTCGAGGCGACCCGCGCGCTCTGGTGGCCGCACGGCCTCGATCTCGACGCGCTGAACGAGAACGCCGCCGCGCTCGTCGGGGAGCACGACTTCCGGGCGTTTACGCCCACCGATACACAGCACGAGGTGTTCGTGCGCGTCGTCGAGAGCGCGCGCTGGCTCGAGCTGGACGGGAACCTGCTGGTGTTCGAGGTGACCGCGGACTCGTACCTGCGCCACATGGTGCGAACGCTCGTAGGGACGATGCTCGCCGGACGCGAGCTCGCGGCGCTCCTCGACGGCCGCCCGCGCAGCGAGGCCGGCCCAACCGCCCCGCCGCACGGCCTGTACCTCACGCACGTGTCGTACTGAGACCAGTCTGGTGGCTGCCACCGTGCCCAGAGTGGAACGGGAGTGAGACGAAAGTGTGCTCCCGTGCGGCTGGTGCAGGCACTTCGCGCGCCGCCGGCGGGGTGGCAGCCACCGTGACGAAAGGCGCGCTTTCGCTCCACAGGTGGTTGAACGGGACGCGCCCTGGGCAGAGAATGCGCACGTGAGGACGTGCCGCGATTGCGGAAACAACGTCGAGGACAGGTTTCGCTACTGCCCATGGTGCGCCGCGCCCCAGCGGCGGAAGCTCGTCGAGTTCTTCGCGCCGCATCCCGGGATCGAAGCCGACGCCGCGAAGGCGCTGCGCGTCTCGCGCTACCTCGGTGACGACGAGACGGCGCCGCAGGTTCGCTTCAGCATCTGGAACGTCGACGCGGCCGAAGCGGCCGTGTCGCTCTCCGACGAGGAGGCTGCGCGGGTCGCAGCATTCCTCTCGCCGCGCCCGCACGCGCGGCGCCAGTTGCTCGACCAACTCCGCGACACGCTTCGGCTGTAGCCGCAAGCGCGGTCGCTACGATCGGCCGCGTGCGCTACCCGGTCGTCCTCTTCGACCTCGACGGCACCGTCGTCGACACCGGCGCGATCATCCTCGCGTCGATGCGGCACGCCGCCGAGACCGTGCTCGGCGGCAGCTACAGCGACGAACAGCTGCTTGCCGCGGTCGGAGGGCCGGGGCTCGAGGCGCAGATGCACGCGCTCGACCCGCACCGCGTGGAGGAGCTCGTCACCGTCTACCGGGCGCACAACGAGCCACTGCACGAGACGATCTCCGTCTGCGCCGGAATGGATGCCGTGCTCGACGAGCTGAAAGACCGCGGCCACCGGCTCGGCGTCGTCACGGCGAAGCGCCTCGCGACCGTCGAGCTTGCATTTGCGCGCGTGCCGATCGAGCACCTCTTCGAGGTCGTCGTCGGCGGTGACGAGACGACGCAGCACAAGCCGCACCCGGCGCCGCTTCTGCTCGCGCTCGATCGTCTAGGGGTGCAACCGTCGGACACGGCGTACGTCGGCGACTCGCCGTTCGACATGCAGGCCGCGAAGGCGGCCAGCGTGTACGCGATCGGCGTTGCGTGGGGACGGATCCATCCGCCGGAGGCGCTCGTCGACGCCGACGTCGTCATCCACGACGCGCAGGAGCTGCTCGAGCTTGTCTAAGGCCGCGACGCGCGCAGAAGAGCTGCGCTCGCTGCTCAACCGCTGGCTCTACGAGTACCACGTGCTCGACGACCCGTCGGTCGACGACGCCACTTACGACCGCCACTACGACGAGCTCGTCGAGCTCGAGGAGAAGCATCCCGAGTTCGCGACGGCCGACTCGCCCACGCAGCGGGTCGGCGCGCCCGCCTCGGACCGCTTCCAGAAGGTGCGGCACCGGCTCGCGATGGGCTCGCTCGAGAAGGTGACGACCGAGGAGGCGCTCGAAAAGTGGGCGGCCGACGTGCGCAAGCGGCTCGACGACGACGAGCCGGTCGCGTACGTGCTCGAGCCGAAGATCGACGGGCTCGCGATTAACTTGACGTATGAGAACGGCGTGCTCATGCGCGGGGCGACCCGCGGCGACGGCGAGACCGGTGAAGACGTCACCGTCAACCTGCGCACCATCAATGCGATCCCGCTGCGCATGCTCGGCGACGACGCGCCGGCCCTGATCGAGGTGCGCGGCGAGGTGTACATGCCCCTGTCCGGTTTTCGCGAGCTGAACGAGCGCCTCGTCGCGGAGGGAAAGAAGCCGACGCCGAACCCGCGCAACGCGGCGGCGGGCTCGCTGCGCCAGAAGGACCCGCAGGTCACCGCGCGCCGGCCACTCTCGTTCTGGGCGTACGGAGTCGGTGTGCTCGATGGGGGAGCGTCGCTCGCCTCGCACTCGGACACGCTCGCGTGGCTGAAGACACACGGCTTCCCGATCAACCCCTTCGCGGAGCGGCTCGAGTCCGTCGAGGCGGTCGCGAAGGCCTGCGTCGACTGGGAGCGCCGCCGGGCCGACCTCGACTACGAGATCGACGGGATCGTGATCAAGGTCGACGACCTCGAGCAGCAGCGGAGGCTCGGTGCGCTCCACGGCCGCCCGCGCTGGTCGCGTGCCTTCAAGTGGGCGCCGATGACCGCGACGACGAGACTGAACGAGATTCGTATCCGTGTCGGGCGCACGGGTGCACTGAATCCATGGGCGGTTCTCGAGCCGGTCGAAGTGGGCGGCGTCACCGTGTCGCGCGCAACGCTGCACAACGAGGACGACATCAATCGCAAGGAGATTCGCGCGGGAGACGACGTGATCGTTCAACGCGCCGGCGACGTGATCCCTCAGATCGTCGGACCGGCGGGCAAGCACCGGTCCGGCACGAAGCGTTTCAAGATGCCGACGCATTGCCCGCTGTGCGGCACCGCGATCGTCAAACCCGAAGGCGAGGCGATGCACCGCTGCCCGAACCGCGCGTGCCCGTCGCGCGGCCTCGAGGTGCTCATCAACTGGGTCCAGGGTGCGGCCGACATCGACGGTGTGGGCGAACAGGCGATCCGCCGGTTCTGGGAGCTCGGGCTCGTGCGCTCGCTCCCTGATCTCTACCGACTTACCAAGGAACAACTGCTCGAGCTCGACGGCTACGCAGAGATCTCGGCGTCGGCCGCGATCGCATCGATCGAGGCCTCGAAAGCGGTGCCGTTCCGGCGTGTGCTCGTCGGCTTGAACATCCCGGACGTCGGCTGGGTGACTGCGCAGAACCTCGCGCGCCATTTCGGCGGCGTCGACCGGCTCGCGGCCGCCTCGCAGGAGGAGATCATGGAGTGCGAGGGGATCGGCCCGGAGCGCGCCGAGGCGATTGCCGAGTGGTTCGCGGACGCGGACAACCGCCGACTCGTCGACGAGCTGCGCGGGCTTGGTCTCCGCTTCGAATCGGGCGATGAGGACCGGCCGGTCGAGGGCCCGCTCACCGGCAGCCAGTACGTGATCACCGGCACGCTCGAGTCGATGTCGCGCGAGGAGGCGAAGGCGGCGCTGGAGGCGCTCGGCGCCAAGGTGTCGGACAACGTGTCGAAGAAGACGGCGGGCGTGTTCGTCGGGGAGAGCCCGGGCAGCAAAGTGCGCAAGGCCGAGGCGGCCGGCGTGCCGCTCCTCGACGAGACCGCGCTGCGGGAGCTACTGGGAAGCGGCTGACGCGAGCGCGGTCGCGAAGCGGTCCTGCGCCTTGCGCGCGGCTGTCCATGAGACCGGGCTCCCGTTCTGCAGTACGGCGAAGGCGTAACGCTCACCGGCGTAGCCCGAGAGCGCCGACGCCTCGTCGGTCGTGCCGGTCTTGGCGCGCACCTCGCCGACTGCGGGCGGCTGCAGCATCCGGTGCTCGAGCGTGCCCGGCGCGCCCGCGACCGGCAGCGCGTTCCAGAAGTCGGCGTGCAGATTCGGTTCGTTCCACGCAGCGACGAGGATGGCGGCAACGGCTTCGGCCGTCAGCCGGTCGAGGAGCGAGAGCCCGGAGCCGTCGACGACCCGAACGCCGGCCAGCGGGACGCCGGCCGCCTGCAGCGTCTGCGTGACGACGAGCGCGCCTGCGGCGGTCGTGCCGCCGAGTCCTCGCTCGGCACCGAGATCCTTGAGCAGCATCTCGGCGACGAAGTTGTCGCTCGAATGATCCATCGCGTCGACGACGCGCCACAGCTCTCTCGAGTCGACCTGCGCGAGCGTTACCGCCTTCGCGGGCGCGCGTCCGTGTCCCACGGGCCCGGTCACGATGCCGTGCTTGCGCAGCAATAGCCGGAAGCGGCCCGCCGCGGCGATCGCGGGGTCGAGCGCAACATGGTTGTCGTAGACGGCGCGGTTGGCTACGAGCGCGGAGAGCGGCGGGCACTCTTCGATGAAGAAGTCGGCTTTCCAGCCCGGCGCAGTCCGGTCGTCGTCGAACCACGACTCGTCGGCAAGGAGCCGGCCGTCGACGTGCGTTATTCCGAGCTGTGCGAGCTGCGTTGCGAGCCGGTCAAGCCCGGAGCTCGTGAGCGTCGGGTCGCCGAAGCCCTTCAGGAAGATGTCGCCGTGCCAGACCGTTCCTTCCTGCCGGCCGCGTCCGAGCACCTCGGTGCGGAAGCGATACGCGGCCCCGAGGTCCTTCAGAGCGGCAAAGGTGACCGTCAGCTTCTCGTTCGAGGCGGGCTCGAGGGAGAGCCCCGCATGACGTGCGAAGAGCACCTGGCTGTTCTGCAGGTCGATTGCAACGGCTCCGCCGGCTGCGGGGGAGTTTCCACTGACGGCCAGCGCGTTCGCGAGTCGCGTCGGGAGCGGAAGCGGCCCGCTCGCCGCGTGCGGCACCACAGCGAGCGCGAGCACGACGACGAGGAGCGCCCTACGCACGGCGGCCATTGTTGCGGAGGCGGCGGCGGGCTGGGTCCGGTCCGAGCGCAAGATGGGCCGTCGGGCCCTTGCCGACGCCCGGCGACCCGACGATGGTCCCAGCGATGACCGAGCTGATCGACGCCATCAACGAATTGATCGCGGCGCCGTCCGGCGACATCGATCGCCTCGAGCACACGCTCACCGACGGGTATGCGCACGCGCTCTCGCTCGAGGCGGAGGCCCACCGCATCGAGCGCCGCCTGGCCGACGCGACGCGCGAGCTCGGCAGGGAGGGCTCGACCGTGCAGCTCGACGAGGTCGCGGACCTCGCGCGGCGCCTCGACGCGAACCGGGCCGAGCTGGAGCGCCTGCGCAGCCTGCTCGCATCACTTCGGCGCGTCGCCGACGCGGTGCGCTCGGCGGCGTAGCTCAGACGATCCCGGAGCGGACCGCGTAGACGGCGGCCTGGATCCGGTTCTCGATCTGGAGCTTCATCAGGATGTTCGAGATGTGGTTCTTCACGGTCTTCGGGCTGATGTGCAGCTCGCCGGCGATCACCGCATTGTCCTTCCCGTTCGCGATCAGCTTGAGCACTTCGATCTCGCGGTCCGAAAGCTCGGAGTGGATGAGCTCAGCCTCGCGGTGCGACGTGCCGGCTGCCCGAACGCGCTGAAGCACCTTCGCCGCGATCGTCGGCGATACGAGCGACTCGCCGACCGATGCTGCCTCGATCCCGCTCATCAGCTCACTGATCGACGCATCCTTGAGGAGATAGCCGCAAGCCCCGGCGAGGATCGCGTCCATCACGTCGTTGTCCTGGTCGGAAATCGTGAGCACGAGCACACGCGTCAGCGGAGCGATCATCGAGATCTGGCGAGTTGCCTCGACGCCGCTGATGCCCGGCATGTTGAGATCCATCACGACGACGTCGGGTGCGAGCTCGCGTACTGCGCGCAGGGCATCGCTGCCGTTGTCACATTCGCCCGCGACGTGCACTCCCTGTTCTTCGAGCAGGTTGCGCAGGCCCGTGCGGAAAAGGTCGTGGTCGTCCACGAGCAGGACGCGCGGTTCTGGGCGACGCGAGATGTCGGGTACGTCGGTCAGACGACCGCCAGTGTATCGCCGTCAGTGGAGAACGATGGTGACCGTCCGCCGGCCCCAGGCGTCGGCCTGCGCGACGGTCGGGAACCACAGGTCGATCGTGTCGCCCACGACACCGCTTCCCGTATCTGCTGCGACCGCTTCGCCGTAGCCGGGCACGGTCATGTGCGTGCCGAGCGGGATCACCGACGGATCGACTGCAACGACCCCGAAACCTACGGGCAGGCCGGACGCGGTCCTGCCCGGCAGCGAGTAGCCCGTCGCGCTCACCGTCAGCGCGCGTCCGCCGGGAATTGCGGCGGACGAAGTTGTCAGCGCTATGCTCTCAACGGGCGCGGCCGTGATCGTCCTGCTTTGCAGCGCGGCCGCATGCGCCTCCGCTACGAGCGCATCGATCTGGTTGCGCGTCAGGCGCCGCTCGCGTGAGAGCGATGCGATATACGACGCGCGCGCGTCACGCGCGGTGTGCAGTGACGCTGCGGTCTCGGCTGCCGCGCGCGTCGCCGCAGCGAGTGCGGATTGTCGCGTCGCCAGTCTCTTCGATGCGCCGGCGAGTCGCACACGCGCAGACTGCAGCTGATGCAACAGGTCTTCATTCTCGCCGGAAATGCGATCGAGGTTGTCGATGCTCGTCAGCGCCTCGTCGAGGCTCTTCGCACCGAGCAGGATCTCGAGTGGCTCGACGCTTCCCTGTTCGTACATCTGGCGAATGCGCACGGCGAGCTCCCGCTCGCCGATTCGGGTGCTGCGGCGCGCAACCGCGAGCTCGCGCCCGAGCGTCAGGCGCTCCGCGATCAACGCGTGCGACTGACGGCGAAGCGCGGCGAGACGAGCATCGGCGAGCGCTATATGCTGGTCGAGCGAGTACAGGCCGAGCACCGCGTTGCGCGATTTCGCCTCGATCGCCGCGTCACGCGCCCGGAGCGCCCCGATACCGTGTGACTCGCTCGCCCAGCCGATCGCGGGGATCAGCATCACGGCGAAGGCGACGGCTATGACCGGAAGCGCACGCCGTCGCGACGGTTGTGCCTGCCCAAGCACCGGCGGACCGTACCACAGTGGAATGGAGGAGCCGTCGCGTTCGTGCAGAAAGAAACATGTTTTGCGAGCATTTCGAGCAGTTCCCCGGTTGACGCTTGTCCGAACACATTGCTAACCTCCTCGTCTCGTGACGTACCGGCCCCTACCGGTGCGCCCGTCCCGCCCCCGAACCGGGGCTTGTCATTCGTAAACTGGGACAGGCGCCCTACCTAGTCGCGGGGATCTGCGTGGCTCTCCTGGTCGCAGTCCCGGCGTTCGCCGACCCCTCGGTCTCGTCGAAACGAGCGGAGGCGGTACAGGTCATGGGCCAGTTGCAGACGCTGTCCGACCAGCTGGAACGCGCCCGCTCGCAGTACGACTCCGCCACGCAGCAGCTCGCGAAGATCCAGGCGAGCTTGCGCGAGAATCGAAGCGAGTTTCGGATCGCAAAGCACAACCTCGCAGTGAGCGAGCGCACGATCGAGCAGCGCGTGGTCGATCTGTACACGTCCGATCAGGAGTCGACGCTCGAGGTGATCCTCGGTGCGCGCAGCCTCGACGACGTGATCA
Source organism: Gaiellaceae bacterium (assembly GCA_035650975.1). Taxonomy (GTDB): domain Bacteria; phylum Actinomycetota; class Thermoleophilia; order Gaiellales; family Gaiellaceae; genus PALSA-600. Next base: position 75,120 of record DASRGQ010000082.1, on the reverse strand, counting down.
CGCGGGTCGACAACGCGAAGTCCGTGTCGAACGGCGATGCCGCGGTGTTGCAGCAGGTGAAGCAGTTCCGCGCGACGGTGAAGCGCACGGGCACGCTGCTGAGACACGCGCACGATGCGCAGGTGCGTGTCGTCGCAGAGCGCGCCTACGCGAAGCACGAGATCGAGTCGAAGATCGTCGAGCAGCAGCAGCTGTACTCGTCGATCCAGGGTGAGATCAAGCGTCTCGTCGCCCAACAGCATGCGCGCCAGCTGCAGCTCGCAGCGGAGGCGCAGCAGCGCCTGCAGGAAGAGCAGGCCGCGCAGGCGCAGCAGGAGAACACGACCGTCGTCGGCATCTCGGCTGCGACGCCACAGTCGGACACGGTCGTCGCACCGCCGCCGACGCATGGGAACGTCGTGCAGTACGCGATGTCACAGCTCGGCGTGCCGTACGTGTGGGGCGGCGCGACCCCCGGCGTCGGCTTCGACTGCTCGGGGCTCGTCATGTGGGCGTATGCGCAGGTGGGCGTGTCACTGCCGCACTCGTCGTACGCGATGTGGGACTACGGCGTTCCGGTGTCGGAAGACCAGCTCGCACCGGGTGACATCGTGTTCTTCGACTCGCTCGGCCACGTGGGCCTTTACATCGGAAACGGCGAGTTCATCGAGGCGCCGCACACCGGTGACGTGGTGAAGATCTCCAGCCTCAGCGAGGGCTGGTACGCAGCGACGTACGTCGGCGCGCGCCGCATCCTTTAAGTCTCGTCAGTCGTAGAGCGCGGCGAGCTCGTCCGCGAAGTGCTCGAGGATCACCTTGCGGCGCAGCTTGAGCGTCGGTGTGACCTCGTCCTGCTCGAGGGCGAACTCGCGGGGGAGCACGGTGAAGCGCTTGATCTGCTCGAATCGCGACCGGTCGGCGTTCACGGCATCGACGGCCTTCTGCACGAGCGCCTCGACTCCGGCCGGTGCGAGCCCGTCCGCGCGTTCCGGGTCGACCGTCACGAGGGCTGCGATGTACGGCCGCCGGTCGCCGACGACGATCGCCTGCGACACGATCGCGTGCACCTTCAGCTCGTTCTCGAGGTTCTGCGGCGCCACGTTCTTGCCGCCCGCGGTGACGATGATGTCCTTCTTGCGGTCCGTGATCACGAGGAAGCCGTCCTCGTCGACGTGCCCGACGTCTCCAGTGTGTACGAACCCCTCCTCGTCGAGCGTCGCGCGCGTCGCCTCGTCGTCGTGGTAGTAGCCGGCGAAGACGGTGTTCGACCGGAGCAGGATCTCGCCGTCCTCGGCGATCCGGATCTCGACGCCGGGCAGCGCCTTGCCGACCGTTCCGAAGCGGAACGCCTCTCGTCGGTTGACGGTGGCCGCCGTCGTGACCTCGGAGAGGCCGTAGCCCTCGAGGATCAGGATGTCGATCGAGTGGAAGAACTCGGCGATCTCGCGCGAGAGCGGCGCGCCGCCGGCGTTTGCGACGCGCAGGCGCCCGCCCAGCCGCTCCTTGACCTTGGAGTAGACGAGCCGGTCGGCGATGCGGTGGCGAAACGCGAGGCTCGCCGGAACGGGCTCGCCGGCCTGGCGTAGCCGCGAGACCCGGCGACCTGTCGCGAGCGCCCAGTCGACGATGCGCCGCTTGAGCCCGGATTGCCGGTCGAACTCGGCGACGACCGCGGCGTGGATCTTTTCGTAGACCCGCGGGACACTGGGAAAGAGCGTGGGGCGGACGCGGCGCAGCTCCGCCGCCGCACGCAGGGGGTCCGGCAGGAACGCGATCGTGAACCCGATGTACGCTGCGGAGAGGTGCAGCAGCCGTCCGTAGTTGTGCGCGAGCGGCAGGTACAGGAGCATGACGTCGCCGGGCTGGGTGAGCCTGCCCTCCATCTCGTCGCCCTTCTGGACCATCGCGTAATAGTTGCGGTGGCGGATCATGCACGCCTTCGGCGGCCCGGTCGTACCGGACGTGTAGATGAACGTGAAGAGGTCGTCCTCGTCGATCGAGTCGACGCGCTCGTCGAGCGCGGACGGGCTCGCCGCTTTGAAGGCGCGTCCCCGTTCGCGCAGCGCGTCGAGGTCGGCGAATCCGATCACTTGGCCGGCGAAGCCCGCGACTTTCGCTCGCTGCTCGTCGTCCTCGACGAGGACGCCGACCGCTTCGGAGTGCTCGAGCACGTACTGCACGTCACGCGCCGAGCTCGACGAATAGATCGGGGCGCCGACTGCGCCGACGAGCGCGAGCGCGAAGTCGAAGAGCGCCCACTCGAGGGTCGTGCGCCCGAGCAGCCCGAACGCCTGCCCGCGGCGAACGCCGAGCTCGAGCAGCCCGTTCGCGAGCTCGTCGACCGTGGTGGCCGCCTCGGCCCAGGTGACTTCCCGCCAGCCGCCGTCGACCTCGTGGAGATACGCGGGATCGTCGTGACCTGCGGCGATCGCGTCCCGCCAGAGGCTCGCGATCGTGCGTTTGCGCTCCACCGGGCTTGACGATATCCCGGAGGAACGGGCCGCGCGAGGGCGAAACCTGTGCGTCCCGCGTAGAATTCCCATGATGCGTACGACTTGGAACGGCTCCGTCAGCTTCGGTCTCGTGAACATCCCCGTCGGGCTCGCGCCCGCGACGAAGCCGGCTGCGCGCCAGTCGGACGTCTCCTTCCGGATGCTCCACCGGGAGTGCGGGACGCCGATCAAGCAGAAGCGCTGGTGTCCGGTGCACGAGCGCGACGTCGAGTCCGACGAGCTCGTGCGCGGCTGGGAGGTCGCGAAGGGTCAGTTCGTCACGGTCGAGGACGCCGACTTAGAGGCGATCGAGCAGCACGACCAAAGCCGTTCTATTGAGATTGGTCGATTCGTCAGGCTCGAGGAGGTCGATCCCGTCTACTTCGACCGGACGTACTTCCTGGTCCCGGCGGGTGCGGAGGCGGCGCGGCGGCCCTACGTGCTCCTGCTCGAGGCGATGAAGGAGGCGAGCGTCGCGGCGCTCGGCCGCTTCGTGCTTGCGGGCAAGGAGAAGCTCTGTCTGATTCGCCCGATGGGCGACGCGCTCGCGCTCGAGACGCTGTTCGTACACGAGGACGTGAAGGACCATGCCGAGATCGACGAGGCGGTCGGGTCGGCCGAGGTGCGGGGTCCCGAGCTCGACCTGGCGAAGCAGATCATCGCGTCGCTCGCCGGGCCGTTCGAGCCGGAGGAGCTCCGGAGCGAGTACCGCGAGTCGTTGCGCGAGCTGCTCGAGGCGAAGCTCGCCGGCCAGCCGTTCGAGCTGCCGGAGGCACCCGAGGTCGCGCCGGTCGTCGACCTGATGGAAGCCCTCAAGGCATCCGTGGCCGCGGCGTCGTCGAAGAAGCCGGCCGCAGAGAAGAACGCAGAGAAGAAGAAGGCGGCGCCGCGCAAGCGCGCCGCCGCCTCCAAGTAACCTGCTCGCGCGGCGGCGCTAGTGCGCGGCGGGAACCGCGTCCAGCGCCTGCAGCTGCGCCTGGAAGAGGAACTTGTCGATCTTGCCGTGGTAGATCGGGACGTGCTCCTCGAGACAGATGCGGATCACCTCGTCGCGGTCGATCCCCACTTCCTTCGACAGCTCTTCCGGCGTCAGGTGGTTTGCCATGTCGCTCCTTCCGTTCCAACCAGGGCCATGAACGAAAAAGCCCGCCGCGCGGAACGCGCAGGCGGGCGAGAGTTCGAGCTCTGCGGGCGCAGGACGGGCAAATTCCTCACCTGCCCGTCCTGTCGGTGTGGCGGCTCATGCACCCTCAGGATAATCGATCCTCGTGACAGACGCGACAGACCTCGCGGCCCGGCCGGGGATCTGCGCCGCTCGCTAGGCTGTAGCGCGTTTCGGGGTGTGGCGCAGCCTGGTAGCGCGCTCCGTTCGGGTCGGAGAGGCCCCCAGTTCAAATCTGGGCACCCCGATTAGGCGAAAGCCCGCCCTCGCGCGGGCTTTCGTGCGTCGTAGGCCGCTTGACGCGGTTTCCGCGCAGGCTCTACGTTGGGCCCCTGCGGTCGTTCTCGTCCTTTCTGCGCAGGCTCGCGCTCGTCTCGGCCGCCGTTGCCGGGCTCGGACTCGGGCTCGTCGCGTCCGGCACGGCGCAGGTCGACCGTGTTCTCTACTGCATGCCGGCCGGGCACCCGGCGCTGCGGGCGGACGGCACCTGGGGGCTCGCGGTCGATCTCGCGGCGGGTCAGCCCTCGTCCGACCCGGCCTACGCGGGCGCGGTGCCCGCGGTCGCGCTTTTCTCGGAGACCGTTCTTTCGTGGGCCCCGTTCGTCTACGTCACCTCGTACGTCCTGACGTGCGACATCTCGCCCGAGGCCGACTGCGTTCAGCACTGGGTGCAGACGGACCCGCCCGGGCTTTTCGACGGGCCGTATCCGATCTGCGAGCCCTACGCGATCGCCGTTCTGGTGTCGAACGCCCGCTTGCCCTGACGTCGGGTTACCGTTCGACGCTGTGCTGAAGGCGATCGTCTTCGACGTCGACTACACGCTCGCGAAACCGGGACCCGATCTCGGGCCGGAGGGCTACCGGCGGCTCGGCGAGCGTCACGGTCTCGTGCTCGACCCTGAGCGCTACGACGAGGCGCGGCGTGCGGCGATCACGGATCTCGAGCGGCATCCGGAGCTCGACCACGACGAGGAGATCTGGATCCGCTTCACCGAGCGCATCATCCGTGGAATGGGCGGCTCCGGCACCGCGACGTATGCCGCCGCCGTGGAGATGGAGGGCGCGTGGAGCCACGCGCATTACTTCGAGCTCTACGACGACGCGATCTCGACGCTAGCGTCCCTCCGCTTGCGCGGGCTGAAGCTCGGACTGCTATCGAACAGCGCGCGCGATCTCGACGCGTTCGTCGAGCACCACGGCCTTCGCGTCGATGCGGTGCTGACCTCGCGCACGCACGGGAAGACGAAGCCGCACCAGGGCATCTTCCTGCGAATGCTCGAGCTGCTCGCGGTGCAGGCCGATGAGGCGATGATGGTCGGCGACACGCCCGACGACGACGTCGAGGGCGCACTCGCCGTAGGGATGCGCGCGGTCCTCGTCGATCGCGACGGCAGGTTTCCCGAGCGCGAGTCGCTCCCCGACCTGCGGGCCGTCGCTGCGCTGATCTAGAGTCGCGACGTGGGCTTCCTCGCGTGGGTCGTGGCGGCGATCGCGCTCGCGATCGGCGAAGTGCTGACGCCGGGCCTCTTCTTCCTCGGGCCGGTGGCGCTTGCCGCGGGGGCAGCCGCGCTCGCCGAGCTGCTCGGCGCGGGAACGGTCGGCAGCCTGATCGTGTTTCTCGCCGGGGCGCTCCTGTCGCTCGCGTTCCTGCGACCGATCGCACGCCGGCACGTGCGGCTCCCGGCGCTCGCGCGCACCGGGACCGCCGCTCTCATCGGTCGTCGAGCCGTGGTCACCCGGCGCGTGGACTCCGTCGGCGGCCGAGTCCGCATCGGCGGCGAGGAGTGGTCCGCGCGCGCGTACCTGGACGGGCAGGTGTACGAAGAGGGCTCGTCGGTCGACGTGATCGAGATCCAGGGGGCAACCGCCCTCGTGTCCGAATGAAGGAGGGCTCGTGGTTGCTCTGATCGTCCTCGCCGTGGTCGTGCTCTTCGTTCTCGTCGTGCTCGCGAGGACCGTGCGGGTGATTCCGCAGGCACGCGCAGGCGTCGTCGAGCGTCTCGGCCGCTACTCGCGCACGCTGACGCCCGGCCTTGCGATCGTCGTGCCTTTCGTCGACCGCGTGCGGCCGCTCGCCGACTTGCGCGAGCAGGTGATGTCGTTCGATCCGCAGCCGGTGATCACGCAGGACAACCTCGTCGTGAACATCGACTCGGTCATCTACTTCCAGATCACAGACCCGAAGGCGGCCACCTACGAGATCGCGAACCCGGTCGACGCGATCGACATGCTCACCGTCACGACGCTCCGGAACGTGATCGGTGGGATGACCCTCGAGCAGACGCTCACTTCGCGCGACTCAATCAATGACCAGCTGCGCGGGATCCTCGACGACGCAACCGGCAAGTGGGGCATCCGCGTGCATCGCGTCGAGCTAAAGGCGGTCGACCCGCCGGCGTCAGTGAAGGACACGATGGAGAAGCAGATGCGTGCCGATCGCGAGAAGCGCGCCGCGATCCTGCAGGCGGAGGGAATCAAGCAGGCGGCGATCCTCGCCGCCGAGGGGGAGAAACAGTCGGCGATCCTGCGCGCCGAAGGGCAGAAGCAGGCGGCGATCCTCTCTGCCGAGGGTCAGTCGAAGGCGATCGAGACCGTCTTCAAGGCGATCCACGAAGGCGATCCGGATCCGCAGCTGCTCGCGTATCAGTACCTGCAGGTGCTGCCGCAGATCGCGCAGGGCGACGCGAACAAGGTGTGGGTCATCCCGAGCGAGCTGACGCGCGCGCTCGGCGGGATCTCCGAGCGAATGCTCCCTCGTCCGGGGGAGGACTCGAGCCAGACGTAGGGCAATAGTGAGGCCTTGCGGCTTCCGTCCTCACGCGTCCTCAATGCGGCATTCGTTCTCTGCGCGCTCGGCGTGTCGGCGCTGGTCGTGCGCCATTTCGCGCACGCGGGTTGGCCGCTGCATCGCGCGAACCCGTGGCTCGTCGCGCTCGCGTGCGTCGTGATGCTCGGAGCGTTCGCGGCGAAGGCGTGGGGGTGGCAGCGGCTCTTCAAACATGAAGAGCGGCCGGCGATGCTGACGCTCGCGGCGGCGGGAGGCGCGGCGTCGGTCGGCGGACTCGCGCTGCCCGGCCGGTGCGACGACGTGATCCGCGTTGCGGTCGTCCGCCGATGCCGTCGGGGCCGTGCAAGCATTCGCGCGGTCGTTCTCTCGTTGGTCCTGCTCGGGCTGCTCGACAGCGCCGCCATGACGCCGCTCGCTTCGGTTTCCCTCGGGATCTCGCGCGTGAGCGGCTGGCTCGAAGTGGGCCTCGTCGTCGTCGCCGTGGCCGGGGTGCTGGCGGCGGCGGTTGTCCTGCTCTTGCCGCGCCTCGTTCGCCGCGGCCGCCTGGCGCGGTTCCGTGTCGCGGGTTGGGTCGGCGACCACGCAGCCTCCCCGCGCGATGCAGGCTGGGCCTGGATCGGCGTCGCGCTGTCGTGGGTGCTGCGTGCTGTGGCGGTCTTCGTCCTCCTGGCTGCGCTCGGACTCGGGACGGACTTCGCGCTCGCGATCGCCTTTGTCTGTGCAGCGTCTGCGTCGGCCGTTCTGCCTGTGGCGCCGGCTGGCGCCGCGGTGCAGGCAGGTGCGGGGGCCGCGATACTCGTGGCCTCCGGGATGCGTGCGGATGACGCGGTGGCGTTCGGGATCGCGGCGCAGGGCCTGTTGATGGCGGCCGGGGCCGTGTTCGTCGTCGCGCTCGGCGCGTGGCACGCGCACGGCGCGCTCAGGCGAGCTCGGCTGCTGCCTCAGTGGGCGTGAGCACGGGCCCGACGCACGTGTCGCGTCCTTCGAGCAGCTCGAGCCAGGTGGCGAGCGGGCGCGAGCGAAAGAGCGCGGCCAGCTCCGGCAGCTCGGCGTCGTAGGCGCGCTCGGCGAGTTCCGGCCTGCCGACGAGCTCGCAGAGGTTGCGCCAGAACTTCGGCTCGAGCGCGGCGACCGTGAGGTGGCGGCCGTCGGCTGTCCCGTAGATGCGGTAGCAGGCGACGCCGCCGGTGAGAAGCTGCGGGAGAGGGTCGCCGGTGACACGGTGCGCGACGAAGCGGTGGGCGTTGTGCGTCATCGAGACGACGATGCGCGCGCCTGCGCCGGTGCGGGCCCGCTCGAGCAGCGCGGCGAGGATGTCGATCACCGCGGCCTGCGCGCCCCCGGCTAGGTCGGCGATTTGCACGGGCGGGAGGCTGGGCGCGGTGTCGGCGAGCACGCCTGCGTAGCCGAGGTAGTTGAGGTCGTGCCCGGCATGCTGCGCGCGTTCGCCTTCGGCGCCGTGGCCGGTGATCGAGCAGAGGATCGCGGTCGACGAGATCGGAACTCCGAGTCGCTCGAAGATCCCGGGCCGAAAGCCCTCGAGCACGACGTCGGCAGTCGCCGCCTGCGCCGGCGGCGGCTCGGTCCGCGCGTCCCAGTGAACGATCTCCTTGCCCGCGTTCAGCTCCGAGTACCACGGCTCGGGCGTCGAGTCGCCTTCCGGCGGCTCGACCTTCACGACGCGTGCGCCCAGGCGGAGCAGCTCACGGCTCGCGAACGGACCGGGCAGCTGTCGCGAGAAGTCGACGACTGTGAGCCCTTGGAGGGGCTGCATTGGGGCCGATTATGCTCCCCGGGCCGATGGGTGACCGAGTTGCAGACAGGCGCCGAGAGTTGCTCGATGCGGCTGTGCGGGTGTTCGCGCGCAAGGGGTTCGGTACGGCCCGGGTCGGCGACATCGCCGAGGAGGCGGGCGTCGCGCATGGTCTCCTGTATCACTACTTTCGCTCGAAGGACGAGCTGCTCGAGACGTTGATCCGGGAGACGTGGCAGCAGCTCGTCCAGGAGAGCGATCGCATCGAGTCGGCGGATGTGCCGCTGCGCGAGCAGCTTCGACGGTTCGCGCGGATCTACCTCGGCTCCTGGCTTGCGACGCCGGAGCTGATCGGCGTGCTGGTCAGGGAGATCGCCCGGAGCCCACAGGTCGGTGAGCGCGTCGACGAGATTGGAGCTGTGTTCTCGGCGCTCGAGCGCATGATTGCGGCAGCGAAGGGCCGTGGCGACGTGCGCGCCGACTGCGACGTGGTGTTCGCGGCGTGGGCGGTCTACGGCGCACTCGAGGAGATCCTCACGGGCTGGGTCCTGGGCCAGCTCCCGGCCGAAGAAGCAGACGTCGAGCGTGCGGTCTCCTCGTTCGTCGAGGTCGCTTGGCTAGGGTTGGCCGCGTGAGTGGCGACCGGGTGAAGAACCTGCGCGAGCTGCAGCGCGACCACGAGACGATCGATGCGCCCGCAGGGCACGCGTTCAAGGGTACGTCGTTTACCGAGTCATTCGGATCGGTTGCGACGGGCATGGGCGTCTACGAGCTCGCGCCGGGAAGCTCTGCCTGGCCCTACCACTTCGAAATCGGCGAGGAGGAGTGGCTGATCGTGATCGAAGGTGAGGTCACGCTTCGCACCCCTGAGGGCGAGCAAGTCCTGCGTGCAGGTGATGTCGTGTGCTTCCCGGCGGGTGCCGCCGGCGCGCATGCGCTGCGGAACCACTCCGACGCGCCCGTGCATTACGCGATGCCGTCGACCAGGCCCCGCTACGGCGGTGCGACCGTCTATCTCGACAGCGGCAAGGTGAATGTCTACGGGCCGGGCTACCGGCATCGCGGATGGATCGGCGAAGCGGCTCCGTACTGGGAAGGCGAACCGTGACCGCTGTCAATCTCTTCGACGTCGATTTGCAGACCGACGAGGACGATGCGCCCGGCTACGCGGTGAAGTACCTGCGCGTAGGCCCCTTGATCGGGGCGGAGCAGCTCGGCCTTTCTGTCTACGAGCTTGCGCCCGGCAACAGCATCTGTCCCTATCACTACGAGAATGCGGAAGAGGAGTGGCTGATCGTGCTCGTCGGTCGTCCGACGCTGCGCACTCCGCATGGCGAGCGGGAGCTCGGCCCTTGGGACTGCGCGTTCTTCCCGACCGGCGAAGAGGGAGCGCACAAGGTCACAAACCGAACGGACGAGACCGTCCGTGTCTGCATCTGGTCGAACCGGCTGGCGGTCGCGACCTCGGTCTACCCTGACTCGGACAAGGTGGGTGCCTGGCCGCCCGGCAAGCTGTTTCGGCTCGGCGACGCCGTCGAGTACTTCACCGGCGAAGCTGCAGAGAGCTAATCGCGCAGGCGTCGCCCGACGCGGCGCCCAAGCGTGTGCGTGATCAACAAGACTCGGCCGTCGCCGTCGATTCCATACGTCGTATCGATCGCGCGCCGGATCAACTCCGCCATCGAGACGCTCGAGCGGTCGGCCTCGGCATCGAGGAACGCGTACTGCTCACGGCTCAGGAGGATCTGTAGGCGATGTGCCATGACGTACAGGTACATCGAGGTATGCCGCCTACGCGCACAAATGTGCGCCGAAAGCGCTCCAATTTTGTGCCAGCGCTGCTGACTACGCGGACGCGTGCACCGGCGAGAGCGCCGGCGCCCACGAGCAGATCGGTGAAGCTTCGCCTCCGCGCCCGTTCAGCCGCCGGTACCCGAGCGCATGCTCGGCCTGCATCATCTTGTGAATCTGCGTCGTGCCCTCGTAGATGATCGGCGCACGCGCGTTACGGAAGTACCGCTCGATCCCGTACTCGCCTGAATAGCCATACGAGCCGAACACCTGGATCGCGAGGTGCGCCGCCTCGAACGCCGACTCCGTCGCATGCCACTTGGCGAGGGAGGTTTCGCGCGTGTTGCGCTTCCCCTCATTCTTCATCCACGCCGCTTGCATCACGAGGAGCTTCGACGTCTCGTAACCCAGCACCATCTTCGCGATCATGTCCTGCACGAACTGGTACTTGCCGATCGCTTGACCGAACGTCTCGCGCTCGCGCGCGTACTCGACCGAACGCTCGAGGCACGCACGGACGACGCCGCACGCACCGGCGGCGACCGTGAACCTTCCCTGGTCGAGCGAGTGCATCGCGATCTCGAACCCCTGGCCCTCTTCGCCGATCAGGTTCTCGGTGGGCACCTCGACGTTCTCGAAAAAGAGCTCGCCGGTCGAGCCCGCCCAGATCCCGAGCTTGTTCTCGGTGTCCGCGCTCGTGAACCCTTTCATGCCTTTCTCGAGCACGAACGCGCTGACCCCCTTGTGACCGGCTGACGGATCTGTCTTAGCGAAGACCAGCGCGTGGTCTGCGACCGTGGCGTACGAGATCCAGTTCTTCTGCCCGTTCAGGACGTAGACGTCGCCCTCGCGCCGGGCCGAAGAGCGCATGGACGCGACGTCGGAGCCCGCGCCCGGCTCCGTCAAGCCGAAGCAGGCGAGCTTCTCGCCTTTCGCCTGCGGTGTCAGCCATCGCTGCTTCTGCTGCTCGCTTCCATACTTGAGCAGCGACAGCGAGTTGAGGCCGACGTGGACCGAGATGAGCGTCCTGAAGGCCGCCTCGCCCCGTTCGATCTCCTCGCACGAGAGCGCCTCCGCGACGAAGTCGAGGCCGGCGCCGCCGTACTCCTCGGGGATGACGATGCCGAGGATCCCGAGCTCCGCCATACCCTCGATCAGCTCGAGGTCCAGCTTGTGGTCGATGTCGTTCTGGACGGCAACGGGCAGGACGCGCTCGTCCACGAAGGTGCGGACGGTGTCCTGGATCAGGCGCTGTTCGTCGGTGAGCTCGAAGTCCATGCGCCGGAGACTACAGCTACGCTATTGACTGACCAGTCAATCAACGCCAGTGGGAGAACATCATGGCCCCAGTCGAGGGGAGCACCGCGACGGGCGTCTCGTTCGCCCTCACCGACGAGCAGAAGGAGCTCCGCGCCGTGGCGCGCGAGTTCGCCGAGAAGGAGATCCGCCCGGCCGCAGCCGAGCACGATGTCGCGATGCGCCATCCCGCCGAGCTGATCGCGAAGGCGCACGCGCTCGGGTTGATGAACCTGCACGTCCCGGCCGAGCTCGGCGGGCTCGGCCTAGGCGCGTTCGACGGCATGCTCGTCGGCGAAGAGCTGAACTGGGGCTGCACAGGCATCGGCACGTCGCTGTGCGCGAACGGGCTCGGCGCAGGCCCGGTCGTGATCGCGGGCTCCGACGACCAGAAGGCGCGGTTCCTCGCGCCGCTTCTCGAGCAGCCGATTCTGTGCTCGTTCGGGCTCTCGGAGCCCGATGCGGGCTCCGACGTCGCCCGCCTCAAGACGACGGCGGTGTGCCGCGGCGACGAGTACGTCCTGAACGGCTCGAAGACGTTCATCACCAACGCCGGCTACGCCGAGTGGGCCGTCGTCTTCGCGAAGACCGACCCCACCAAGGGCCATCGCGGCATCTCCGCGTTCATCGTCCCGATGTCGACGCCCGGTGTGACGATCGAGCAGCACCTCGACAAGATGGGGCAGCGTGCGACCGACACGTCGGCGTTCGCCCTGCAGGACGTCGTCGTGCCGGCGGCGAACCGCCTCGGCGAAGAGGGCGACGGCTTCAAGATCGCGATGCAGACGCTCGACTTCACGCGGCCCGGCACCGCGATCGGCGCCGTCGGCGTCGCGCAGGCCGCTTACGAGCTCGCAGTCGACTACGCGAAGGAGCGCGTCACGTTCGACATGCCGATCGCGATGCACCAGGGCGTGAACTTCATGATCGCCGACATGGCGACCGAGATCGAGGCAGCCCGGCTCCTCACCTGGCAGGCCGCGTGGCTGCTCGACCGCGGCGAGCGCGCGACCCTTCATTCCTCGTTCGCCAAGCGCTTCGCCGCGGACATGGCGATGAAGGTGACGACCGACGCCGTGCAGGTGTTTGGCGGATACGGCTACATGAAGGAGTATCCGGTCGAGAAGCTGATGCGCGACGCGAAACTGTTCCAGATCTACGAAGGCACGTCGCAGATCCAGCGCCTCGTGATCGCGAAAGAGATCTTCATGCCGCGCGGATGATCGAGATCGATCTCTCCGGCAAGGTCGCACTCGTTACCGGCGGCTCGCGCGGGCTCGGACGCGCGGACGCGCTCACGCTCGCCCGCGCGGGCGCAGACGTCGTGATCGCCGACCTGCTCGTCGAGTCGGACCTCTCCGAAGAGACCGACGAGTACGGCCCGCTCGCGACGCTCGCACGCGCGCAGGGCCTCGTCGGCACGGAGTCGGCGGCCGAGGAGATCCGTGCGCTCGGGCGGAGGTCGTTCGCCGTCAAGTGCGACGTCACCGACCGCGAGCAGGTCGCAGCCGCGGTCGCGCGCACCGTCGACGAACTCGGCTCGGTCGACATCCTGATCAACAACGCTGGCACGCTCGACCACGTCGGCCAGTTCGGCGATCAGAACCCCGCACTCTGGGAGCGCGACCTCCGCGTCAACCTGAGTGGTGCCTTCAACTGTGCGCAAGCGGTCTGGCCGCACATGAAGGAGCGCGGCTTCGGGCGCATCGTCAACATGGCCTCCGTCGCGGGCACGCTCGGCGGCTTCGGCCAGGCGTCGTACTCGACGACGAAGGCCGGGCTTCTCGGATTGACGAAGACGCTTGCGATGGAGGGCGGCCGCCACGGGATCACCGCCAACGCGATCGTTCCCGGGATCATCGGCACCGAGGCGTTTCACATGGCGAACCCGGCGATGAACGAGCGGATCGCGAACCGGACGGTCTTCAAGCGCCCCGGCGAGCCGCAGGACATCGCGAACGCGATCGCATTCCTCTGCTCCGACCTCGCCGGGTACATCACCGGCATCGAGCTCAACGTCTCGGGCGGCGTCGAGCTGTTCGTCTTCTAGCGACCGGTACCCTGGCGGCGTGGCCGCCTCGTCCCCGGCCGTACGTCGTCGTGCGCCCGCACGGGCTCGCCCCTGGACCCGGATCGTCGTGCTCGTCACGACGCTGCTCGTCGCCGTGGCCGTAGTGCTGCCGCTCCTTTTCGCGGGGTCGTCGGCGCACCTCGCGAGCGGCACGCGCATCGCCGGCGTCGACGTCGGCGGCCTCTCGCCGAGCCAAGCACAGTCGCGCCTCGAGGCGCGGGCACGCCGGCTGGAGGGCGTGCCGATCACGTTCGTCGCGGGCGCGCATCGCTTCCGGCTCAACGCGAAGGAGCTCGGCGTCGAGGCCGACTGGGGCGCCGCCGTCGCGACGGCGCAGAAGCAGGGCGGGGGCATCGGCCTCGTGCGCGGCTTCCGGCGGCTCTCGCTCGAGTTCTTCCCGCAGGACCTCGTCCCGCCGACCCGTGCCTACAACGCTGCGCTCGACTACGAGCTCGGGCTGATCACGAAAGCTGTCGACCGTCCGCAGCGGAACGCGACGCTCGTCCGGCGCGGCCTCCACATCACGATCGCAGCAGGTGCGGCAGGCGCGAAGCTCGACACGCAGGCGGCGCGCGCGACGATCGTGCGCGCGCTTGCCTCGTTCTCGCGTGCTCCGGTCGCCCTGCCCGTTGAAACAACCGGGCCGTCGGTCACCGTCGCTTCCCTCACCGGCTCGCAGCGCCTGGCTTCGACGATCGTCTCGGCACCGCTTCGTCTCACCGTTCACGGAAAGACGCTCCGCGTGCCTCGGTGGCGGCTCGCGACGATCCTCGATCTGAAGTCGATGCGCTTCGGCGGCCCGGCAGCGGATGACTGGTTCGCGACACTCGAGCGCCAAACCGACCGCGATCCCAAGGACGCGGGGTTCGCGATCGTCGACAACCACGTTCGCCTCACGCCGAGTCAGCCGGGCGTCGCGCTGGATGTGCCACGGTCGGCAGCCGCGATGCTGGCCGCTGCGTCGCGGCCGACCGGCCGCACGGCCGAGCTCGTGCTCGCGACGAAGCAGCCCGCGCGCAGCACCAAGCAGGCCGCGGCAATGGGGATCACCGGGCTCGTCGGGAGCTATGAGACGTTCTACGGCGGCGACCCGAACCGGATCCACAACGTGGAGCTCGTCTCGCACCTCGTGGACGACAAGCTGATCGCCCCCGGCGCGACGTTCTCGTTCAACGAGACGACCGGCGAGCGAACGGCCGCCAAGGGCTTCCTCGAGGCTCCTGTGATCGTGAACGGCGAGCTCCAGACCGGCCTCGGCGGCGGCGTGTGCCAGGTCTCGACCACCGTCTTCAACGCTGCGTACGAGGCCGGGCTCCGGATTACCGCGCGCACGAACCACGACCTCTACATCTCGCACTACCCGCTCGGACGCGACGCGACGGTCGACTATCCCGACGTCGACCTGAAGTTCGTGAACGACACCGGCCACTGGCTGCTGCTGCGGACGTGGGTCGGCCCGTCGTCACTCACCGTCGGCCTCTACGGGACGCCCCAGCGCCGGCGCATCGTGACGATCGCGCAGCCACTACGCGTCGTGTCGCCGCCGCCGGTGCAGAAGACCGTCGATGCGACGCTGAAGCCCGGGCAGGTCGTCGTCGACGATCCGGGTGTTCCCGCGCAGTCGACGTCGGTCGAGCGCAAGGTGTACGCGTCGAACGGCACGCTTCTTTCCGACCAGACGTGGTACTCGAGCTACCGGGCCGAGCCGAAGATCATCCGCGTCGGGCCGAAGAAGCCGAAGAAGACGGCGGCGCCGCCGACGTCGACGCTGCCGGTGGATGTCCCGCCGACCGCTCCGCACTAGCGATCGCCTCCTGCAGCCAGTCGGGGACGCGTGTCGGCCGCATCGTCTGCGCGTCGACGGTCGCGTGCGCCGTCCAGCCTTCGGCGACGATTGCGCCGGCCCGCTCGATCGCATACTCGTAGCGGAAGCGCGCACCGCGCAGCCCGACGCAGCGCGCGTGCACGACGAGCCGGTCGTCGAAGTGCACCGGCTGGATATACCGCACGTGCGTCTCGAGCACGACCGCTTCGACGCCGAGCTCGCGCAGCCGGCCGTACCCGCCGGCGTAGCGCTCCAAATGCTCGACCCGGGCGACCTCGAACCACACGAGGTAGTTCGCGTTGTGCGCGATCCCCTGCGCGTCCGTCTCGGCGAAGCGGACGCGCACCGGCGCTGAGACACTGAACCCGTGCACGAGGCTGCCATGCTCGCAGAACTGATCGCTGCGAATCAGCCGTGCGTCGTGCTGACCGGTGCCGGCGTCTCGACCGAGAGCGGCATTCCGGACTACCGCAGCGCAGGCGGGATCTGGGCGCAGTACGACCCGTACGAGGTGGCGTCGATCGACGCCTTTCACCGCGACCCCGGACGCGTCTGGGAGTTCTACGCGCACCGGCTCGTGGTGCTCGAAAATGCGCACCCGAACGCCGCTCACGTCGCGCTCGCAGAGCTCGAGCGTCGCGGCCTCGTCGAGGCGATCGTCACCCAGAACGTCGACGGTTTGCATCACGAGGCCGGCTCGTGCGACGTGATCGAGGTGCACGGATCGATCGCGCGTGCGCGTTGCCTCGCCTGCGGCACCGCCGTTGCGCGGGATCAGGTCTCGCGTCTCCTGCCGTTGCCGCGCTGCCCGGAGTGCGGCGCCGTGCTCAAGCCCGACGTCGTCATGTTCGGGGAGCTGCTGCCGGCCGACGCGTTCGAACGCGCGACCGCGCTCGCGCGCAACGCCGCGCTCCTCCTGGTGGTGGGCTCGTCGCTCGAGGTCTGGCCGGTCGCCGGCCTGCCGGAAAGCACGCTCGCCGCAGGTGGAACGCTCGCGATCGTGAATCGCGATCCCACGCCCTACGACCGCGGTGCGACCCTCGTCGTCCGCGAAAGCGCAGGCGAGGTTCTGGCCGCCTGCGCGGCAGCTCTCCCGTGAGGAGCGCGGTCGCCGCAGCGGTCGCCACAGCTGAGGCACACGGGCTCCAGTGCGACGACCCGGTCGTCCTGCGTGATGCCTGGCACGTGCTCGTCCACCTGCGCCCCTTGCCGCTCGTCGCGCGCGTGACGAGCGGAGCCCCGGGAGTCGACCCGGACGACGTCGTGCGCGAGCTCGACGTGGGAAGGCATCTCGCACGCGCGGGCGCGCCCACCGTCAGGCCGAGCGACTTGATCGACCCGGGACCGCATTGGCACGGACCGCACGTGCTCGTCTTCTGGCGCTACATCGTCAGAGAGGGCGAGCTCGACCCTGCGGCGGCCGGGCGTGGGCTCAGGGCGATCCACGAAGCGCTCGCCGGCTACCCGGGCGAGCTTCCGGCCAGCGGGCGCGCCGCTGAGGTGCGCGAGATGCTCGCGCCGTTCGAGCCGTCGAGCGACATCGAGCTTCTCTGCACGCTCGCTGCTCGCCGTCTTCCCTCCGGGCAGGCGCTGCACGGCGACGCACACCTCTTCAACTGCCTCCAGACGGCGACCGGCCCCGTCTGGCACGACCTCGAGACCGCCTGCTGCGGGCCCCGCGAGTACGACCTCGCGGCGCTCGTCCTGCGCGACCGATCTCGTGAGCCGGACCCCGCGGCCCGCGCCGCGCTCGCCGCGTACGGCTCCTACGACGAGGACCTGCTCGCCTACGCGCTGCCGACCTACGCCGCCTGGATCGCCGCCTCCTTCATGGCAGCGGCGCCACGCCGTCCCGACGCAGCCGCGGTGCTCGAACGCCAGCTCGCGTTTCTGCGGCGCTACGCGTAGAGGCCGGCGAGCGCGAGCTGCACGTGCTCCTCGAGACCCGACACGCCGACGCCGACGAGCCGAAGCGGTGCAGGTCGGTCGCGGAGCGCGCGGTCGAGCAGGGCGCACGCGAGCTCGCCGATGCGGTCCGCGTCGTCGGTACCCACCGCGAGCGACGTGGAGCGCGTCCGGATCGAGAAGTCCGGATAGCGCACCTTCGTCGTCACCGTGCGCCCGACCTGGCCGCGGGCGCGCAGGAACGCCGACAGCTCCGTCGCCATCCGTCGCAGCTCGTCGTGCAACCGCTCCGGGTCGGAGACGTCGCGCGCGAACGTCTCCTCCTGCGAGACCGAAATTCGCTCCGTCGATGCCTCGAGCGGCCGCGGGTCGATTCCGCGCGCACGATCGCGCAGCTCGCGGCCGACCTTGCCGGGCAGCGTCGCGCGCAGCTCGTCGTCGGGCATCGCCGCGAGCGCGCCGATCGTCTCGACGCCGGCCGCGGTGAGCCGCTCTTCGGCGCGCGGGCCGACGCCCGGCAAGATGCGAATCGGGAACGGAGCGAGGAAGCGCGCTTCGACGCCCGGGCGCACGACCGTCAGCCCGCCCGGCTTGCGCCGGTCGGAGGCGATCTTCGCCACGACCTTCGACGTGGCGACGCCCAGCGAGCAAGAAAGACGGGTGCGCGCGCGCACGACCGCGCGCACGGCCTCGGCGAGCGCGCGCGCGTCGTCGAACGCCGGCGCGATCTCGCCCAGGTCGAGGTAGCCCTCGTCGATCCCGGTCTGCTCGACCGTCGGCACGACCTCGCGCACCCGCGTCCAGACCTCGCGTGAATAATCCCGGTAGAGCGAATGGCGGGGCCGGACGAACACCGCGTGGGGGCACCGGCGGCGCGCTTCGGCCGCCGGCATCGCCGAGTGGATGCCGAAGCCCCGCGCGAGGTAGTTCGCGGTCGCGACGACGCCGCGGCCGTGCGGATCGCCGCCGACGACGAGTGGAACCGTGCGCAGCTCGGGCTGCTCGAGCTCTTCGACGGCCGCGAAGAACGCATCGAGGTCGAGGTGCGCGACGATCATCCGGCAAGCGTACGGAGGGGTCCGGCCGCGACCGCGGCCGCGCTCGCGCTCGTCCTCGTCGCGGTGCTGGCTTCGGGTTGCGACGTCACGCAGGTCGTGGCCCGGCTCGGGTTGCGGCAGTGCGCGCCCAACACGTTCGTGCCGCTCTCGAGCGCCGTCCGCTCGTACGCGGCGTTCGCGCCGAACGGCGCGGTCGCTCGCCGCACACCCGGGGGAGCGGTGGTCGCACGGTTCGGAGCGAAGAACGTGAACGACTATCCAACCGTCTTCGGCGTTCTCGGCAAGGTCGTGACGTCGAGCTGCGCCGCGAGCTGGTATCGCGTCGAGCTGCCGCTGCGCCCGAACGGCAGCGCCGGCTACGTCCGCGCTCGAGACGTCGAGCTACGCCAGGTCGCGACGCGGATCGAGGTCGACCTCTCGACGAGGAGGCTCACGCTCTTCCGCGCTGCGCGGCCGGTGCTCCGCGCGACGGTCGCGGTCGGCGCTCCCGCGACGCCGACGCCGACCGGCCGCTACTACGTGAACCAGCGGCTCGTGCCGGACGACCCGAACGGCCCCTTCGGCCCGGGCGCGGTCGGGATCTCCGCCTTCTCGAACGTCCTGACCGGCTGGGTGCAGGGCGGGCCCGTCGCGATCCACGGCACCGACGAGCCGTGGTCGATCGGCCATGCCGTCTCGAACGGGTGCATCCGACTGCCGAACGCGACCCTCGTGCGGGTGTTCCGGCTCGCCGTCGCCGGGACCCCAGTGATAATCCACGCATGACGAAGAGCACACTGGATCGGTTGACGACGCTCGGCGAGGAAGTCCTCGGCAAGGCTTCGCAGAACCCGAACCTCTCGCGCGTCGTGCAGAGCGCCGTGCAACTGCGTGACCGGGTCGACGAGCTGCAGAAGCGCGTGCGCGGCCTCGAGGGGCTCGAGAAGCGGCTGGCCGAGGTCGAGGGGCGGCTCGCGAAGCTCGAGCGCGCCTCGCGCAAGCCGAGCGCGACGAAGAAGACGGACGAGAAAAGCTAGCGCGGAACGCGCACGCGCAGCGCGCCCGGCACGAGCTCGAACGACGCGGGCGTCGTCCCCACCTGCTCGCCCTCGACCTCGATCGGCAGCGGCTCCGGCGCGTCGACCTCGACGTGGCGCGAGCGCAGCACGTCGACCTTTGCGTGGCGCACGTGCCGGCCCTTGTAGATCTTCGGGGCGGTCGTCAGGAAATCGGCCTTGCTGACGTCGCCGATCAGCACGACGTCGAAGAGCCCGTCGTCCGGTTGCGCGTCCGGTGCGAGCTTCATCCCGCCGCCGTGCCAGACGCCGTTCGCGACGATCACGTCGTGCATGCGGCCGCGCCGCTCGCCATCGTCGAGCCGCACGGTCACCTCCGTGTTCTCCCATGCGAGGAACACGCGCGTGAGCGCATAGAAGAAGGTCAGCTTCCCGCCGAGGGCCTTCGACATCCCGTTCGCCCGCTGCGCCACCGCGCCGCTCATCCCGACCGAGCCGACGTTTGCGAACCAGCGCTCCGCCTCATCGCCTGCCCAGGTGCGGTAGCGCACGCGGCCCGCGTCGACCGTCCGCGTCGCCCCGTCGAGCGCCACGCGCACCGCGTCGTCGAGCTTCCGCGGGATCCCGTACGTGCGGGCGAAGTCCATGCCGGTGCCGATCGGGATCGTCGCCAGGTCGACGTTCTTGCCGGCAACGCCGTTCACGACCTCGTTGAGCGTCCCGTCGCCCCCGACCGCGACCACGAGCGTCGCGCCGTCATCGACGGCGCCACGGGCGAGCTCGATCAGATGGCCCGACCGCTCGGAGAAGAGCGTCTCGCCCTGTAGCCCGAGCTGGGAGGCGCGATGCGCGAGCGCGGGCCAGCGCTTCCCGGTCGCACCGTTCGACGACGCGGGGTTGACGAGGAAGACGGCGCGGTCAGTGCGAGACCGCGACATCGAGCGCGATCTTCGTCATCCGGTCGACGGCCGCGCGCAGCTCGTCGTCGCTGATCCTCGTGAACACGCCTTCGACGACGATGTCGCTGACGGTGAGCAGGCACCCGGCCTCGACGCCGCGGATGGCTGCGACCGTGAACAGCGCAGCCGCCTCCATCTCGACCGCGAGCACTCCGCGCTTCGACCAGCGCTCGTACTGCCCCTCGTCCGGGTTGTAGAAGAGGTCGCTCGACACGATCGGGCCGACATGCAGCTCCTGGCCGAGCTCCTTCGCCACGTGGACCGCGCCGTGGATCACGGGCCACGAGGCGGTGGGGCAGTGCGGCTCGTTGCCGACGAGGTGCATCGCCGTCGAGTCGGCCGGCACGGCCGAGAGCGCGACGATCACGTCGCCGAGCTGGTGATGGGGCTGCAGCCCCCCGCACGTGCCGACGCGGATCAGCCGCTTGCAGCCGAGTTGCACGAGCTCCTCGAAGACGATCGTGGCGCCGGGGCAGCCCATGCCGGTGCCCTGCACCGAGACCGGCTTGCCCTTCCACGTGCCCGAGTAGCCGAGCAGGCCGCGCTCGCTGTTTCGCTCCTCGACGTCCTCGAGGTAGGTCTCCGCGATGTACTTCGCCCGCAGCGGGTCGCCCGGCAGGAGCACCGCGTCGGCGTAGTCGCCGGGCTCGGCGCGAACGTGGATCGGCATCGGCGACGCAGCCTATAGGAGACTCCGCGGATGAAGCCGCGGGTGAAAACAAGGCTCGCCGTGCCGACGCGGCAGCAGGTGCTCGCGTTCTGTGCGGAGGACCCGGTCGAGCGTGTGTTCCTCGAGGACGTCCAGCGGCGTGGGCTCGGACGCTTCTCGTCGGTCGCGGGCCGCGACGGCCGCCTGACGGCTCTCTGCTTCCTCGGCGCCAACATCGTCCCGTCAGGCACCGGCTGCGGTGCGTTCGCCGAGCTTGCCGCCGCCGCCCGGCCGCGCATGATGATCGGCGAGGCGGGCGCGGTCGGCGACCTCTGGCAGGCAGCTGCGAAGCGCCTGCCGAAGCTGCGCGAGGACCGGCCGCACCAGCCGGTCTACGTGCTCCGCGAAGCGCCGGCCGTAGGCGGCACCGGGCTTCGTCCCGCGACGCGCGCCGAGCTCGAGGTGCTCGTCCCCGCGTGCGCCGCCGCGCACGAGCTCGAGCTCGGCGTAGACCCGCTTGCCCGCGACGCGGAGGCGTTCCGTTGGCGCACCGCGGCGCAGATCGACGACGGCCGGTCGTGGCTCTGGCTCGAGGACGGCGTGATCCGCTTCAAGGCCGAGGCCTCCGCCTGGACGCCCGAGGCAGTGCAGGTCTCGCAGGTCTGGGTCGATCCGGTCGCCCGGCGACACGGCTACGCCGCGCGTGCGCTTCGTGACCTGTGCCGGCTCCTGCTCGAGACGACTCCGGTCGTCACCCTCTTCGTCCGCAGCGAGAACGCGCCGGCGATCGCGCTCTACGAGCACATCGGCATGCAGAAGGCGCTCGAGTACAGAAGCCTCCTCTTTTGAGCTTCAATGGAAGCCTGGAGCTCCTCGAGCGCATCGAGTCGCACATCCGCCGCCACGAGCTGATCGAGTCCGGCGGCGAGGTCTTGTGCCTCGTCTCCGGCGGCGCCGACTCGACCTGCCTGTGGCACGCGCTCCGCACGCTCGGCTATCGCGTGTCGGCACTGCACGTCGACTACGGGCTGCGCGGTGCCGAGTCGGATGCGGATGCCGAGTGGTGCCGCACCGAGCTCGGCGCCGAGGTCGTGCAGGCGGCTCCTCGCTGCTCGAACGAGGCAGAGCTGCGCGACGTGCGCTACTCGTTCGCGACGGACAAGCTGCGCGCGACCGGGCACACGCTCTCCGACCAGGTCGAGACGATCCTCTTTCGGCTCGCGACGCGCGGGACGACGACAGGCATCCGCGTGGAGCGCGAGGACGGCGTCGTGCGTCCGCTTCTCTGCATCTGGCGCGAGGACACGGAGGAGTACTGCCGCGCGAACGGGCTCGAGTGGCGGACCGACTCGTCGAACGCGGCGACGCTTCGGGGCGTCATCCGCCACGGCGTTCTGCCGCTCCTCGGCGAGCTGCATCCCTCGGCGCGCGAGAACGTCCTGCGCGTGCTCGACGAGCGGAAGACGTTGCCACCCGCGCTGGCCGATCTGCTTGCCTCGCCGGTCGGCTCGAAGCGCGTCGACCTCGGCGGCGGCGTACAGGCGGTCCGCGAGCACGATCGTCTCTGGCTCGAGTCCGGCCCGGTCGACCTCGACGGCGAGGTGATCTTCGGCGGCTGGCGCATCGAGGCGCACGTGCCCGGGCTTAAGGTACGAGGGTGGCGGCCCGGCGACCGGCTCGCGGGCCGTAGCAAGAAGGTGCAGGACGTGTTCGTCGATGCCAAGATCCCGCGCTCCGATCGCGAAGGCTGGCCGCTCGTTGTCCGCGGCGACCAGGTGGTTGCCGTGCCCGGGCTCGTCGAGGCGGAGGAGGTGACCGCAGCCCGTGTCGCAGACTGATCTCGAGCGCGCCGTCGGCGAGACGCTGATCGGGGCCGACGAGCTGCAGGATCGCATCGCCGAGCTCGGTCGCGAGATCTCGGCCGACTACGCAGGACGGGAACTGCTGCTCGTCGGCGTGCTGAAGGGCGCCGTGTTCTTCATGGCCGACCTGATGCGCGCGCTGACCGTACCGTGCGAGATCGACTTCATGGCGATCTCGAGCTACGGGGCTGCCACCGACTCCTCGGGCGTCGTTCGCATCCTCAAGGACCTCGACATCAACATCGAGGGCCGACACGTCCTCGTCGTCGAGGACATCATCGACTCCGGCCTCACCCTGTCCTACCTCCTGCGCAACCTCGAGTCGCGCGAGCCCGCCACCCTCGAGATCTGCGCGCTCCTCACCAAGCCGGAGCGGCGGGAGATCGACGTTCCCGTCCGCTACATCGGCTTTGAGATCCCTAATAAGTTCGTGATCGGCTACGGGCTCGATTTCGCCGAGCGGTACCGGAATCTCCCGTATGTAGGCGTCTTGCACGCCGACTTGATGCCCGAAGGGGCTTAACGGCCGCCCCGCCGGGAAAGGGTCATCCGAGGCCACGGGGAACATCCACCCGGCTACCATGAACGAAGAACAAACGTGAATCGTTTTCTCCGCAGCGCGTTCTTCCCGCTCCTCGTGATCGTCGTGCTGGTCTGGCTTGCGAGCCAGACCCTGATCCCGAAGTCGTCGAACGCCGACAAGCTGACGACTTCCGGCGCGATCACCGCCGTTAAGGATCACCTCGTCACCTATGCCGACTTCAACCCGAGCAAGCGCTCGATCTCGCTGAAGCTCGAGAGCGGCAAGAAGGCGACGGTCCACTACGCCTCCGACCAGGCGCAGCTGCAGTTCCAAAACGAGCTGACGGCGGCCGGGGTCAATTGGGACTCGAAGGGAACGGGCGGCTTCTCGTGGACGGCGCTGATCGGCTCGTTCCTGCCGTTCCTGCTCCTGATCGGCTTCTGGATCTTCCTGATGAACCAGGTGCAGGGGGGCGGCTCGAAGGTGATGAGCTTCGGCAAATCGCGCGCGAAGCGGATGGCGCCGGACTCGCCGAAGATCGGCTTCAAGGACGTCGCGGGCGTCGACGAGGCGGTCGAAGAGCTGCAGGAGATCAAGGAGTTCCTCGAGAACCCGAAGAAGTTCCAGGCGCTCGGCGCGAGCATCCCCAAGGGCGTGCTGCTGTACGGCCCGCCCGGCACCGGTAAGACGCTGCTCGCGCGCGCGGTCGCCGGTGAGGCGGGTGTGCCGTTCTTCTCGATCTCCGGGTCCGACTTCGTCGAGATGTTCGTCGGCGTCGGCGCGTCGCGCGTCCGCGACCTGTTCGAGCAGGCGAAGCAGGCGGCGCCGTGCATCGTCTTCATGGACGAGATCGACGCCGTCGGCCGTCACCGCGGCGCGGGCCTCGGCGGCGGTCACGACGAGCGCGAGCAGACGCTCAACCAGCTGCTCGTCGAGATGGACGGCTTCGAGATGAAGGACAACATCATCCTGATCGCCGCGACGAACCGGCCGGACATCCTCGACCCGGCGCTGCTTCGCCCAGGCCGCTTCGACCGGCAGATCGTCGTCGACCGGCCCGACCGGAACGGCCGCCGCAAGATCCTCGAGGTGCACTCGAAGGGCAAGCCGCTCGCGTCGGCGATCGATCTCGATTCGCTCGCAGCAGGCACGCCCGGCTTCACGGGCGCCGATCTGCGCAACCTCGTCAACGAGGCGGCGCTGCTCGCAGCGCGGCGAGGGAAGAAGGTGATCGAGCAGGAGGAGCTCGAGGAAGGGATCATGCGCGTGATCGCAGGGCCGGAGAAGAAGGCCCGCCTGCTCTCGGAGAAGGAGCAGCGCATCACGGCGTACCACGAGATGGGCCATGCGCTCGTCGGCCACTTCCTCGAGAACACCGACCCGGTGCACAAGATCACGATCGTGTCGCGCGGGCAGGCGCTCGGGCTGACGATCTCGCTGCCGACCGAGGACCGCTATCTGACGACGCGCACTGCGCTGCTCGAGCTGATCGCGATGACGATGGGCGGCCGTGCGGCGGAGGAGCTCGTGTTCAACGAGATCACCACTGGTGCCGCGAACGACATCGAGAAGGTCACGTCGACGGCGAAGCAGATGGTGATGCGCTTCGGAATGTCGGAGAAGCTCGGTCCGCGCGTCCTCGGGCGCAACCACGACATGCCGTTCCTCGGCCGCGAGATGGGCGCCGAGCCCGACTACTCCGAGGAGGTCGCGCGCGAGATCGACGACGAGATCCGGCGCATCATCGAGGAGGGTCACGACCTCGCGATGCGCGTCCTGCGCGAGCACATCGACGACCTCCACCGGATCTCGCAGATCCTGATCGAGCGCGAGACGATCGACAAGGATCAGTTCGAGCGCCTGCTCGCCGGCGAGTCCGAGGACGCGGTGTTCCCGCCGGAGCCCGAGCCGCCGGCAGAGGAGCCCGCGCGCGAGCCCGAGCGTCGCCCGCAGGTGAAGCCGCGGCCGTTCCCGCTCCCGGGCGGCGCGGCCATGCAGCCGCCAGAACCCGAAGCCAGCTAGGTCAGCTCTAGGTCTCTGCGATCGGCCGGCCGACGACGAGCGCCTCGCGCAGCTCGGGTTCGAGCTCCGCGTAGTGCGCGTCGGGAAGGACGCCGAGCGCGTCGAGCGTCTTCGAGTAGAAGCAGCGCGCCGCCGCGGCGAGCGCGACGTCCATGATCTCGTCGTCGGAGAGCCCGAGCCCGCGTAGGCGGTCGAGATCGCGCTCGTCGATCGACGTCGCGTCGTCGACGACGTGCTCGGCAAAGTCCATCACCGCGACGTCGACCTCGTCGAGGCCCGCAGTGTGATGGTTGCGCGCGATCGCGGCGACCGGCTCGCCGAAGCGCTCGGCAAGCACGCTTCCGTGCGCGAGGCAGCAGTAGCTCGAGCGTAGGCGGCGCGCCGCGGCGAGCGTCGCGAGCTCGTAGCGGCGCAGGTCCATGTTCGCCTTGATGGCCGTGTTGAGCCCGACCCAGGCTTCCTGGACGTCGGGGCGGGACTCGAAGGCCCGCTCGTTGTTCGTTGTCATTCCTGCATTATCGGCTCGTGCCCGAACGCGTGCCGCTGCAGGAGCGCTTTTCCGCGCCGAGCGTGATGGGCGTGATCAACGTCACCCCCGACTCGTTCTCCGACGGCGGCCTGCACCTGCGCGTCGAGCCGGCGGTGACGGCGGCGTGGGGGATGCTCGAGGCGGGCGCGGCGATCGTCGACGT
This sequence comes from Gaiellaceae bacterium, assembly GCA_035650975.1. Classification (GTDB taxonomy): domain Bacteria; phylum Actinomycetota; class Thermoleophilia; order Gaiellales; family Gaiellaceae; genus PALSA-600. The sequence continues at coordinate 49,298 of DASRGQ010000082.1, read as the reverse complement.
CGGCGGCGAGTCGACGCGGCCCGGGTCGCTCGGAGTCTCCGCCGACGAGGAGCTCGCGCGGGTCGAGCCGGTGCTCGCCGACCTCGGCGGCGCACCGGTGTCGGTCGACACGTCGAAGGCTGCGGTCGCGCGGCGCGCACTCGAGCTGGGTGTCGAGCTCGTGAACGACGTGACGGCACTGCGTCACGACCCGGAGCTCGCGGGTGTCGTGGCCGATGCCGGCGCGTATCTCTGCCTCATGCACATGCAAGGCGAACCGCGGACGATGCAGGAAGACCCGCGCTACGACGATGTCGTCTCGGACGTGAAGCGCTTTCTCGAGGAGCGGCTCGCGTTCGCGGTGTCGGAGGGGATCGACGAGGAGCGCGTGTGCCTCGATCCGGGGATCGGGTTTGGCAAGACCGCAGCGCACAACTTCGAGCTCGTCCGCCGGCTCGGTGAGCTCGTCGCGATCGGCCGCCCCGTGCTCATCGGCCTGTCGCGGAAGAGCAGCTTGGGAACGCTGACGGGAACGCCGCGCGGAACGCTCGCGGCCTCGGTCGGCGCCGCGGTGGCCGCGTTCGAGCGCGGGGCGACGATCCTGCGCGTGCACGATGTGCGCGAGCACGTCGAGGCGCTGGCCGCGGCGAGCGCGGTGCGCGGATGATCGTCGAGCTCCACGGACTCGAGGTGCACGGTCACCACGGCGTGTATCCGGAGGAGCAGCGCGAGGGGCAAGCCTTCTGGTTCGACGTCTGGCTCGAGGTCGGCGGCCGCGGTGCCGACGATCGCATCGAGGGAGCGGTCGACTACACGCAGGTCGCGAACGCGATCCGGGAGCTCTCCGCAACTCGGCGCTTCGATCTGCTCGAGGCGCTCGCAACCTCGGCGGCCGATCTGCTCCTCGAGCGCTTTCGACCGGAGAGCGTGCGCGTCCGGGTCCGCAAGCAGCCGGCGGGGCTCGAGGTCGAGTACAGCGCGGTGACGGTCGTGCGCCCGTGACCCTCGCGTACGTCGGTCTGGGCGCGAACCTCGGCGACCGCGAGGCATCGATTCTCCGCGCCGCGGAGCTGGTCGACGCGGTTCGCCTCTCGCCGATCGTCGAGACCGAGCCGTGGGGCTACGCCGAGCAGCCGCGGTTCTTGAATGCCGCCGCCGAGCTTGACACGGACGAGGGCCCCCGCGCGCTCCTCGAGCGGCTGCTCGAGGTCGAGCGCCGTCTGGGGCGTGTCCGCACGGCCCTACGCTACGGCCCGCGCACGATCGATCTCGATTTGCTCCTCTACGGCGACGAGCGGGTGTCCGAGCCCGGCCTCGAGGTTCCGCATCCGCGCCTGCACGAGCGGCGGTTCGTGCTGGAGCCGCTCGCCGCGCTCGTTCCGGAGCTGAAAATCCCCGGAAACGGCACGGTCCTGGAAGCACTTGCAGGGCTACAATCCGACGCGTGAGCCACCTCGACGAGCTGGACGAATTCGAGGCCGAGGCCGAGCTGCGGCTGAAGAAGGAGTACAGCGCGGTCTTCAGCCTGTTTCGCTACTGCGTGCTGACGCAGGACGCGACGTATCTCTGCAACCGGCTCGACATGCAGTACGTGCCGCAGCCGAACTACCCGTTCTTCCATCTGAAGATGGAGGATGTCTGGGTGTGGGACAAGAACCGCCCGACGCGCATGATCCCGCGCGCCGAGGTCTACACCTCGAGCGACGTGACGATCGAGGAGCTGCGCGGCGAGGGCGACGAGCCGATCCTCACCGCCGAGGCGCTTGCGAAGCGCATCGGCGAAGGCCGTTCGGAGATCGAAGACCTGTAACTCGGTTCTCCGGCAAAGCCGGAAACCGAGTTGTACGTCCTTAGAAACCGATGCTGCTCGCGATCGACGTTGGCAACACGCAGACCGTCTTCGGACTGTTCGACGGAGAGCGGCTGACCGAGCAGTTCCGCGTCGGCACGGACCGGTCGCACACGGGCGACGAGCTCGCGGTCATGCTGCGCGCGTTCGTCGACCTCGAGTCGCTCGAGGGGATCGTGCTCTGCTCGTCCGTCCCGCAGCTCGTCGCGGAGTACGAGGCGTTTGCGGAGCGCTGGGCGGGCGCGCAGCTGCTCGTCCTCGGGCCCGGCGTTTCGACCGGCGTGCCGATTCGCTACGACGACCCGCGCGAGGTCGGACCGGACCGAATCGCGAATGCGGTCGCCGCGCGCGAGCGCCACGGCGCACCGGCCGTCGTCGTCGACTTCGGCACGTCGACGAACTTCGACGTCGTCTCCGCCGACGGCGCCTTCGCCGGCGGCGTGCTCGCGCCGGGGGTGGAGGTGTCGATGGACGCGCTGTTCGCGCGCGCAGCGCGCCTGCCGAAGGTGCCGTTCGTCGCACCGGAGCGCGTGATCAGCCAGACGACGACCGCGGCGCTGCAGTCAGGGCTCGTCTACGGCTTCGCAGGTCAGGTCGATTCGATCGTCGACCGCATCCGCGATGAGCTCGGCGCGCCCGACGCACCGGTCGTCGCGACCGGAGGACTCGCGGAGCTGATCGCCCCGCATGCCCGCACGATCACAGCGGTGGATCAAGAGCTCACGCTGCAAGGGCTGCGGCTCGTGTGGGCGCGGAATCGGGCGTAGCCACCGCGCGACCGAGAGCCTCGATTCTCGTTCCTCCGTCTGCGACGAGAATCAGATACGAGTGGAACAGCAGGGCGAGCAGCACCACCAGCGGGCATCGAACCGCCGTTCGGTCTGGCAGAGACGCTGACCACGACCGAGAATCAAGCCTCGGTTCCGGAAGCCGAATGGTGCTCTGCCTGCACGTAGATTGGTGTGCGATGTCGAGTTGGTACGACTCCTGGGCGGATCGATATGACGAGAGGTCGACTCGTGACGCACCCGACGTCGACTTCTATGTCGGTCTTGCCCGCGAAGCTGACGGGCCGATTATCGAGCTTGCTGTCGGCACCGGGCGCGTCGCGATTCCGGTCGCCAAGGCGACGGGCACGCGCGTGATCGGGATCGACTCCTCGGCCGGGATGCTCGCACAGGCGCGAGCGCGCGCAGTCGAAGAGGGAGTCGAGCTCGATCTGCGTGAAGGAGACATGCGGGAACTCGAGCTCGAGGAGCCCGCCGCTCTGATCTACTGCCCAGCACGGTCTCTGCTGCACCTGCCGACGTGGGCCGATCGCCGCCGCTGCTTCGAGCGCGTCGCAGCGTCGCTGCTGCCCGACGGCCTCTTCGCCTGGAACGCGTTTGCCTTCGACCATCACATGGCGGCCGCACTCGACGGCCGGCACAACGACGCGAACGCCGGCATACCGTTAGCGCACACGAACCGCTACAGCGTCAGCGAAAACCGAGTCGACGTCACCTTGGACGACGGCGGGACCGGTTCACTCTGGTGGGCGACCAAGAACGAATGGCTCGGGCTCATCGACGTCGCGGGTTTGCGGCTCGAAGCGCTCTACGGCGGCTTCACCGGCGAGCCGCTCGCAGACGACAGCCGCGAGTACGTCTTCGTGGCTCGCCGGTAGTCGCTGCGACCGACCGCCGTCGCCGGCGTAGCTCAGCGGAGAACCAGGAGATCGAGCCAATTGGTTCGCGGCTCCGAGCTCCCGTTGCGCTCGGCGGCGCGCACGGCACGGCGAACGCGTTCCTTCCCGCGTGCGAACTCCTCATCGGTGAGGCTCTGCATCGTCGTATCGGCATGTCGGAGGGTGTCGATCTGCTCCAGGTACCCCGCGAGGCTTTGCGGGTACGTCTCGCGAACCTGCTCGAGTGCAGCAAGTTGGAAACCTGCTCTCGCGAACACGGTGCACGTCTCGTCGACGGACGGGAACGTGTCGATCGTTCGCGCCGTCTCGGGGAACCAACGGACGTTCTCGATCCCGTCGTGGGTCGTGCCCGAGACGCCGCCACGGATCAGGACCGGCGCACCAGGGCGAAGGACGCGGCGGATCTCGCGCGCCGCGGCTTCGAGGTCTCGGATGTGGTGAAGGACGAGCGAGAGCCACGCTCCGTCTGCCGACTCGTCCGGCAGCGGCAGCGCATCAGCCGTTCCCTCGACCACCTGAATGTCGTGCTCGCGCGGGATCCGCGCCCGCATCGATCCGGACGGCTCGACCGCGACAACGCGGATGCCGAACCAGTCGCTGAACGCCGTCGCGAACTGCCCGGTCCCCGCGCCGATGTCGACCACCGTCATTCCGCTCGCCGGACGCAGGTGACGTAGGACCGCGTCGCGCCACTCCGAGAGGCCGTCCCGTGGGATCTCTCGCGCTGCCCTGTACGCGGCAGCGGTCCGCTCGTCGTAGTCGATCCTCGCCACTCCTGGAGCATGGGGGCCGGCCGGCGCCGGAGACGTGCGTGCTCGGTGAGCGGTTGGTGGTCTTCTGCGAACGGCGAGCTGCGAGCATGGAGCAGTGAGGCTCGCTGCCTCGTCGCACGGCAGCTCGACGAGAGCCGCATCGTCTTCGCGTGTCGTTCGAGTTCCCGGGACGTGTTGCTTCAGTCGTTCCCGCAGACGTTCTCGGTGCCGGAGCGCTTCGCGAAGCACATGAGGCTCGTCGCCGACCTCAATCGTGCAAATGCGGATGCCGTGGAGGACGCGGTCATCGCCGCCTGGGAGATGCAGTCCGGCAAGTGAGGGGCCGAGCGCCTGTTCGGCCGGGATCTCGAACCGCGCGACGACCGATGATTTCCCGATCGCTGCGCCGTCTGATGAGTGGAGATCGACGCGAAGGAGGGTCAGCGGTGCCGAGCGACACACGGATGATGCTGGGGAGCCTGCGTACGGAGGGCGGCCTGGGCGTGCTGCGGCTGGAGGAGCGCTTCCCGGCCGGAATCGACGATGTGTGGTCCGCGCTCACGGAGCCCCGGCGGCTTGCCCGCTGGTATGGCGACGTCCAGGGCGAGCTGCGGCCCGGTGGCACATTCCGCGCACACGTCTTCGCGAGCGGCTGGGACGGCACGGGCCGCGTGGAGGCCTGCGAACCGCCGCGACAATTCGTCGTCGTGTCCAAGGACCCGGACGAGCCGCACGAGGACTCCACCGATGTCACGCTGACCGCCGACGGCGGCGAGACCGCTCTCGTAGTCGAGCAGCGTGGTCTCCCGTTGGAGCTCCTGCACGGCTACGCCGCGGGGATGCAGATCCACGTCGAGGATCTCGGCGACCATCTCGCCGGGCGCGGGCGACGCGACGCCGAGCCCCGTTTCGCCGCGCTGATCCCGGCCTACAAGCGCCTCCGACCCATCGAGATGTGACGGCGTCGGCTCGCGCCGTGCCCGAGACTCACGCGAGCCGAGTTCGTCGTGGCCCGCTCCCGCTCGTTGCGGTGGTAGGGCTCTGGCGCGGCCTTCGTCGGCGGAGCCCCGTTGCGTTCGCCGTCGGCGTCGGCGCCACCGCCGCCGGCACCGCCGCCGCGGAGTTCACCTGGCCCGGCTACAAGCGGGCCAAGCGGCACTTCTCGCTCATCGCGCACTTCCCGGACGATTGACGAGAGACACACACCTCGGTTCCGACTCCGCCGGCAACCGAGTTAGCCGCCGCCGTAGATCGAGATCGGGAGGGAGTCCAAGAGCACCTCGTCGGCAGGGTCGGGCAGCTCGTCCAAGAGCCGCTCCAGGACGAAGCGCGCGCCCGGCGCGACGTCGAACAGCCGACGCTCGACGTCTGCCAGCGACGGCAGCATCACGAGCTCCTGCTTGAACGGCCGCGGGAAGCGGCCGCGGCCGAGATACCAGCCGTAAAACTTCTTCAGGAAGCCGGACGCACGCTGCTCGCCCAGCTCGCGCACCGTCTCGCGCATGAACAGCACGAGCTCGGCAACGATCTCCTCGCGCGACGGCTCTCGCTCGTCGCCGACGATCTCCGCGAGCGCCCACGGATTGCCCTGCGCTGCGCGGCCGACCATCACCGCTGCCGCCCCCGTCGTCGCAAGCACGGATTGCGCACGCGCGCGGCTTGTCACGTCGCCCGACGCGATCACCGGCACGTCGACGAGAGAGACGAGCTCCGCCGTCACCGAGTGATCGGCGGTCCCGGTGTACATCTGCTTCGCCGACCGCGGATGCAGCGTCAACGACGACGCGCCCGCCTCCACGAGCCGCGGCCCGACCGAGAGACACGTGCGCGACCCGTTCTCGACGCCGCGCCGCATCTTCACCGACACCGGCAGCGAGGTGGACGAGGCGACGGCCTCGACAAGACGGCAGGCGTGATCGGGATCGTCGAGGAGCGAGGCGCCCGCGCCGGTCTTCGTCACCTTCTTGACGGGGCAGCCGAAGTTCATGTCGACGATGTCCGCGCCGGCCGCCTCGACCATCCGCGCCGCCTCCGCCATCGCGCCCGGGTCGGAGCCGAAGATCTGGATCGCGAGCGGGTGCTCGTCGGCGCCCACGCGCAGGTAGCCGAGCGTCCGCTCGTTCCGGTGCTGGATGCCCGCGACGGACACCATCTCCGAGCAGACGAGCCCGGCCCCGAAGCGGCGCCCCTGGCGGCGAAACGCCTGCACGCTGACCCCCGCCATCGGGGCGAGGACGAGGCGGCCGGGGATCTCCACGGCGCCCAGGAACCAGTGCTCGCGCAGGTCGATGTTCACGATTCGTGAATGGTAGCCCCGGCCCTTGCGCGCTCCTTGACGGCCCGGCTACCATTCCCGCCCGTTTCGACGCGCTAGGAGGCGTGTTTGAAGGAAGTGATCCTCACCCCGGAGGGGTTCAAGAAGCTCCAGAAGGAGATCGACCATCTGCGCGGCGAGAAGCGCCGCGAGGTCGCCGAGCGCATCCGTATCGCCCGCGAGTTCGGTGACATCGCCGAGAACGCCGAGTACGACGACGCGAAGAACGAGCAGGCCATGCTGGAGCACAAGATCGCGCAACTCGAGGAACGCCTCCTCTCTGCGCGCGTGATCACGAAGAAGGAGATCTCCAAGGACGCCGTCTCGATCGGCTCGCACGTCCGCCTGCGCGACATGCAGGCCAACAAGACGTTCGAGTACCACATCGTCGGCTCCGCCGAGGCCAACCCGGCCGAGAACAAGCTGTCCAACGAGTCGCCGGTCGGCAAGGCGATCATGGGGCGCAAGAAGGGCGAGGTCGTCGAAGTCTCGGCCCCGCGCGGCGCGCTCAAGTTCAAGATCATGGAGATCAAGGCGGCGTAGGAAGCACTACGCTCGCGCGATGGAGATCGTGCGGCTCGAACGCTCGCAGCTCGCCGATGCGAGCGCCGTCCTTGCGCGTGCGTTCCAGGACGACCCGGCGTGGGTGTGGCTGTTCCCGGACACCGAGCGACGCGAGCGCCTGCTGCCGTGGCTCTTCCGGGTCGGTTTCGAGGTCACGGCCGCAGACGTCTACGCGACTGCGGGCGAGATTCGCGGCGCGGCACGCTGGCAGCCGCCGGGGCGCGCGACGATCCACGTCGGCGCCACGCTACGCGCCCTGCTAGCAACACCGCTTCGCATCGGCGCGGCAACCGGGCAGTTCCTGGCGTACGGCCGCGCGGTCGAAGCGCTGCGAGCAGACGTTGCAAAGGGCCCGCATTGGTACCTCGCAGGCATCGGTGTCGACCCGGCCGCGCAGGGACAGGGGATCGGCGGCGCGCTGATGCAGCCGGGCATCGACGCGGCCGCGAAGGCAGGGCTTCCGACCGTGCTGCTGACGAACAACGAGGCGAACCTCTCCTTCTACGAGCGCCACGGCTTCGTCGTGTTGAAGCAGAGTGAGACGCCTAAGGGCGGCCCGAAGGCCTGGGCTATGGTCAGGCGGCCGTGAGCGAGCAGACGCCGAAGCGCTTCCCCGACCGCGACGCGGTCGCCGAAGTGCGGGCCGAGGCGGACGCGCTCGACGTGGGCGCCGAGGGCGCCGAGGAGCGCCGTCTCGCGGGGCGCGTGATGGCCCGACGCGACATGGGGAAGCTCGTGTTCCTCGATCTCGTCGACCGCTCCGGGCGCATCCAGCTCCTCTGTCCCGCTGCGCGCACGGGGGAGATCGACGTGCACCTCGGCGACGTCGTCGGAGCGGTCGGCAAGCCGACGAAGAGCCGCCGCGGCGAGCCGTCGCTCATCGTCGACGAGCTCGTGCTGCTCTCGCGGATCCGCTCGCCGCTCCCCGACACCTTCCACGGTCTCACCGACGTCGAGCAGCGCTACCGCAAGCGCTACCTGGATCTGTTGATGAACGACGAGGTGCGCGCCGAGTTCATGCTGCGCGCGCGCATCGTCTCCGCCGCGCGGCGCTTCCTCGACGAGGCGGGCTTCGTCGAGGTCGAGACACCGGTCCTCCAGCCGCGCTACGGCGGTGCATTCGCCGAGCCGTTCGTCACGCACCACAACGTGCTCGACCAGGATCTCTACCTGCGCATCGCCACCGAGCTCTATTTGAAGCGGCTGATCGTCGGCGGGCTCGAGAAGGTCTACGAGATCGGCAAGGACTTTCGCAACGAAGGCGTGACGTACAAGAACAACCCAGAGTTCACGATGCTCGAGTGGTATGAGGCCTACGCCGACTACCAGGACACGATGAAGCGCATGGAGTCGCTCGTCGAATATGTGGCGCGCGAGGCGCTCGGCACGACAAAGGTGACGTTCAGGGGTCACGAGCTCGACCTGAAGGCGCCGTGGCATCGAGTGCGCCTCGTCGACGAGCTGCAGAAGCTCGACCTCTGGACGCCGGACTATGCGGAGCTCAAGCAGCGTCTCGAGGCGCGCGAGATCGACGTCTCGCGCGACAAGACGTGGTCGCAGCTCGTCGACAAGGCCGTCACCTCGTATATCGAGCCGCGTCTCGTCGAGCCGACGATTCTCTACGACTACCCGATCGAGCTGTCGCCGTTCGCGCGCACGACCGACGGCGACGAGCGCGTCGTGGAGCGGTTCGAGTACTTCGTCGGCGGGATGGAGCTCGGAAACGCCTTCAGCGAGCTGAACGACGCGAACGAGCAGGCCGAGCGGTTCGCGATGCAGGCGGCGGAGGGTGCAGGTGGAAACGTCGAGGCCGAGCAGGGCGATCCCGACTACGTGGAGGCTCTCTCATACGGGATGCCGCCGACGGGCGGGATCGGGCTCGGCGTCGACCGGCTCACGATGGTCCTGGCCGGAAAGGACTCGATCCGCGACGTGATCCTCTTTCCCGCGCAGCGAACGCTCGCCTGAGCCCCGTCCGAAACGGGCAGGAATGCGACGATCGTCGCGAAATCGTCACCTGTTGGGGCGACGCGTCACCCCCGCCACCGGGGGTACGATGGGCGCCTCGAAAAGGGAAATCGTGTGCTCCACCGTAGGTGGGAAGAGAGGGTTGCGGAGTGTTCGAGAGATTCACTGAACGGGCTCGCCAGGTCGTCGTACTCGCGCAGGACGAGGCGCGGGCGCTCAAGCACAACTACATCGGCACCGAGCACATCCTGCTCGGCCTGCTGCGCGAGGAGGAAGGTCTCGCCGCGCGCGTGCTCGAGTCGCTCGACATCACGGTCGAGGAGGTGCGCGCGCAGGTCGCGCGCATCGTCGGCCAGGGCGACGAGGTGACGACCGGTCAGATCCCGTTCACGCCGCGCGCGAAGAAGGTGCTCGAGCTGGCACTGCGCGAGGCGCTCTCCCTCGGCCACAACTACATCGGCACCGAGCACATCCTGCTCGGCCTCGTGCGCGAGAACGAAGGGGTCGCCGCACGCATCCTGCTCGACTTCGACGCAGACGCCGAGAAGATCCGCAACGAGATCATCCGCATGCTCTCCGGCCCGGGCCGCCGCCAGGGCGGCGCCGCCGCGGGAACCGGCGAGAAAGGGAAGAGCTCGAAGCTGCTCGACCAGTTCGGGCGCAACTTCACGAAGCTCGCGAGCGAGGGCAAGCTCGACCCCGTCGTCGGGAGGCAGAACGAAATCGAGCGGATCATGCAGATCCTCTCGCGCCGCACGAAGAACAACCCGGTTCTCATCGGCGAGCCCGGCGTCGGCAAGACCGCCGTCGTCGAGGGGCTCGCGCAGCGCATCTCCGCGAACCAGGTGCCCGACATCCTGAAGGGCAAGCAGATCTACAGCCTCGACCTGGCGGCGCTCGTCGCCGGTTCGAAGTACCGCGGTGAGTTCGAGGAGCGCCTGAAGAAGGTGATGAAGGAGATCACCCAGCGCGGCGACATCATCCTGTTCATCGACGAGCTGCACAACCTCGTCGGCGCGGGCGCGGCCGAGGGCGCGATCGACGCCGCGTCGATCTTGAAGCCTGCGCTCGCCCGCGGCGAGCTCCAGACGATCGGCGCGACGACGCTCGACGAGTACCGCAAGTACCTCGAACGCGACTCGGCGCTCGAACGGCGCTTCCAGCAGATCCGCGTCGAGGAGCCGACAACCGACGACACGGTCGAAATCCTGCGCGGGCTCCGTGACCGCTACGAGGCGCACCACCGCTGCAAGATCACCGACGAGGCGCTGCAGGCGGCCGCCCAGCTGGCGGACCGCTACATCCAGGACCGGCATCTCCCCGACAAAGCCATCGACTTGATCGACGAGGCCGCGTCGCGCATGCGCATCAAGACGATGACCGCGCCTCCGCGCTACCGCGAGCTCGAGGACGAGATCGAGAAGGTGCGCAAGGACAAGGAAGCCGCGATCGAGAACCAGGAGTTCGAGAAGGCGGCATCGCTGCGCGACAAGGAACGGAAGCTCACGCAGAAGAAGCGCGAGCTCGAAGACCAGTGGCGCGCGGAAGACCAGACCGAGCAACCCGAGATCGGCGAGGACGAGATCGCCGACATCGTCTCGATGTGGACGGGGATCCCCGTCTTCAAGCTCACCGAGGCAGAGTCCCAGCGGCTCGTCCGTATGGAGGAGGAGTTGCACAAGCGCGTCATCGGCCAGGACGCGGCGATCGTCGCCGTCTCGAAGTCGATCCGCCGCGCGCGCGCCGGCATCAAGGACCCGAAGCGGCCGACCGGCTCGTTCATCTTCCTCGGCCCGTCAGGCGTCGGGAAGACCGAGCTCGCGCGCACGCTCGCCGAGTTCCTGTTCGGCGACGAGGACGCGATGATCCAGATCGACATGTCGGAGTACATGGAGAAGCACGCCGTGTCCCGGCTCGTCGGCTCGCCACCCGGATACATCGGCTACGACGAAGGCGGCCAGCTCACGGAGGCAGTGCGCCGCAAGCCGTACTCGGTCATCCTCTTCGACGAGATCGAGAAGGCGCACCCGGACGTCTTCAACATCCTGCTGCAGATCCTGGAGGACGGGAAGCTCACAGACTCGCAGGGCAGGAAGGTCGACTTCCGAAACGTGATCGTGATCATGACGTCGAACATCGGCTCTGCGTCGATCTCGAAGAACGTCTCGCTCGGCTTCAACATGTCGAACGAAGACGGTCTCTCCTATGACGACATGAAGACGCGGGTGATGGGCGACCTGAAGAAGGTCTTCCGCCCCGAGCTCCTGAACCGCATCGACGAGATCATCGTGTTCCCGAAGCTCGCGAAGGACGAGATCCTGCAGATCGTCGACCTGCTCATGAACCGGCTGCGTGTGCAGATGGCAGAGCACGAGGTGACGATCGAGCTGACGGACGAGGCGAAGGACCTGCTCGTCGAGAAGGGCTGGGATCCCGCGATGGGCGCGCGTCCGCTGCGCCGCGCGATCCAGCGCTACATCGAGGACCCGCTCGCGGACTTCGTGCTCGGGCGCCAGCTCGAGCCCGGCTCGACGATCCTCGTCGCACGCAAGAGCGACGAGGAGGTCGACATCACGGTCGTTCCGCCCGCGCCGCCCGAAGCGATCGCGGTCGGCGCCCCGCCGGACGCGCCGCCTGCTGAAGAGCCCGCCTAAGCGGGCTCTTCAGCAGATAACCCGGTTGCCGGCCGTGGCCCGGAACCGGGTTGGAAGTCTTCCGGTCTGCGTAAGCGGGCTCTAACTCGGTTGCCGGCGTAGCCGGAACCGAGTTCTAGGTCTGAGACGTTCGCGGAAGACAGCGACCTGGCTCCGGGCTGACGCCCGGCAACCAGGTCGCCTTGTGGGCTGACGCGTCGAGCGTCAGCCCACAAGCCAGCGGTCGTCGCGCATGAGCGGCACGATCGTGCCGTCGCGCAGCACCGCATCGACGTCGACGTCGGGGCCGCCGATCATGAAGTCGGTGTGGATGGGCGAGACGTTCACGCCGTCGATCAGGCCGCCTTCCACCGCCTCTGCGTACGCGCTTCCGTACGCGATGTGGCAGCGGGCGTTTTCGTCGTAGAGCGTCTCGAAGAACGTCAATCCGGTCTGGCCGATCCGCGATGTGCCGTCGACGAGCGCGACCTCGCCGAGATACGCCGCGCGCTCGTCCGACCCGAGCTGGCCGCGGATCACGTCCGCGCCCTCGTCGGCCTGAACGTCGACGATGCGGCCGCCCTCGAACCGAACCTCGAGCCCGCGCACGATTCGGCCGTACACGACGAGCGGCATCGTCGAGCGCACGACACCTTCCGTGCGCCGCGCGTCCGGCGTCGTGAACACCTCCTCCGTCGGCATGTTCGCGACGTACCGCAGCCCCTCGGCGGTGAACGACTCGCAACCCTGCCAGCGCGACTCGGGCAGCAGGCCGACGGTGAGATCGGTGCCGGGCCCGCCGTAGCGGAGCGCATCGATCTTCAGCTCGTCGAGCGTACGCGCGCGGTCGCCGAGCCGGCGGACGTGCTCGTCCCAGGCGGCCACCGGATCGTCTTCGTCGAGCCGCACGCACATCTCGACGAGCTTCCAGAGCCGCTCGAGGTCGGGTTCGCCGAACATCTGGTTCGCCCAGCCCGCGTTCGGGACGCCGATCACCACCCAGTTGTTCAGCTGCTCGTTGACCTGACGCGTTCCCTCCTCGGCGAGCTCGATCATGCGCGCCCTGCCCACGCGGTCGCCCGGCAGGTCGGCCAGCAGGTCGGGCTCGGCGTCGCCGACGAGCGCGATGATCGCCGCCCGTTCGTCGCCGAACCCCTGCTCGCGCTTCAGCAGCCAGGGCGGCGTCCACGAGAGCATGTCGTCCGCGGCGTGCTCGATCAGCGCACGGCGAATGTGCGGATCGATGTAGCGAACGTCGACGAAGGCGGCGCCTGCGCGGTAGGCAGCGCGGACCACCTCGCGTGTGAGGTCGAGATGGTCGATGTCCGCGCGAACGTCGACGAGCTGGCCCGGCTGCACGTTCGCACCGACCTTCACCACGAGCTCCGCGTAACGCTGGAGACGGTCCTGTGCTCCGGCGCAAGCCGAGCCGGCGCCTGCGCTGCTGCGCGGCTCCGTCGAGCCTACGCCGCGGTCGCTGCTCAGTCCTCCAGCTGCCACTGGTCCTCGCGGAGGATCGGGATGCGTGCGCCGTCCTTCGTGATTCCGTCGACGTTCAACTCCGGGCCGCCCACCATGAAATCGGTGTGGACCGTCGACACGTTCATGTTCTCGTCCGGCTCGCCGTCGAAGACCTCCGGCACGCCGAATCCGTAGGCGATGTGGCAGGTCGCGTTCTCGTCGTACAGCGTGTCGAAGAACGTGATGCCGGTCTGGCCGACGCGGGACGAGCCGTCGACGAGTGCGAGCTCGCCGAAGTACGCCGCGTTCTCGTCGGTCGCGAGCTGCCCGCGCACGACATCTGCCCCTTTGTCAGCGCGCACCTCGACGATCTTCCCGTCGCGAACCGTGAATTCGAGCCCTTCGACCAGGTCGCCGACGAGCGCGAGCGGCCTGCTCGACCTGATCGTTCCTTCGGCGCGCCGCCGGTCGGGCGTGGTGAAGATCTCCTCGGTCGGCATGTTCGGGACGTACTCGATGCCGCTCGCCGTATGGAAGAGCGCCGACATCCAGCGCGCTGTCGGAAGGAGGCCCACCGTGAAGTCGGTGCCGGGCCCGGTGTAGTGAATCGCGTCGAGGTTCAGCTCGGTGAGCTTCGCCGCGCGCGACTCGAGCCGCGCCATGTGCGCACGCCACGCCTCGACAGGATCGGCTTCGTCGAGGCGCGTGCAGAACGCGACCGCCTTCCACAGCCGCTCGAGGTCGGGCTCGCCGAAGACCCTCGTCGCCCACCCCTCGTTCGGAAAGGCGACGCCGCTCCAGTTGATGGAGCGATCGACCATCTGCGCCCGAATGATCTCGATCGCCTCCGTCATCCGTGCGCGTCCGACGCGCTCGCCGTCGAGATCTGCCATCAGCTCCGGTTCCGGGTCGCCTGTCGTTCCGAGCAGCGCCTGACCCGCCTGCGCGTGATACAGCATCTTCACCCATTCCGGCGTGAGCGAGAGCGCCGCGTCGGGGCCGAGCTCGATCATCGCGCGGCGCACGTGTTCGTCGCGATAGCGCACGTCGACGTACCGCGCTCCGGCTCGGTAGGCAGCGCGTGCGAGCGCGCGCACGAGCGGCGCGTGCTGCACGATCGCGCCGATGAACACCGTCTGGCCCTTCTGCACATTCGCACCAACGCGCACCGCGAGGTCCGCGTAGCGCTCGAGACGCTCGTCTTCCTTTGCTCCGGCGTCGGCAGAGCCGATGCCTCCACGGCTGGGCGGCTCCGTCGAGCCTACGCCGCCGGCGTCTTCTAGTTGAGACATACATCCTCCCTGAGGATCGGGACGGTGTCGCCGTCCTTCGTGATCCCGTCGACGCTGACTTCCGGCCCGCCGATCATGAAGTCCGTGTGCACCGCGGACACGTTGATGCCGCGCTCGCGCAGCTCGTCGGGGCCTAGGTCGAGACGCACGGCGTGTGCGACGGCCTCCCAGAGGCGGTCGAGGTCGGGCTCCCCGAAGATCCGCTGGGCCTGCCCCTTCGTCGGGAACGCGGCGATCGTCCGGTTGATGATGCGCTCGTTGACCGCACGCAGGTAGATCTGCATGCCTTCGACGGAGCGGGCCCGCCCGACGCGGCCCTGGTCGAGGTCGGCGAGCAGCTCCGGCTCGTCCTCACCGGCGAACTGGATGACGGCGGCGCCTTCGAGCAACCGTTCGTACCAGGGGAGGTGCCACGGCGCCGTCCACGACAGATCCTCGTCGGCCGCATGGCGGATGAACTCGGCGTAGCGCTCGACCACGTCCGTCATTCCCGCCGATGATAGAGGGGTCGATATCACGTGTCGAGCGGCACGTCGCTCCAGTCGCGGCCGCTGCCCGCCAGCCAGGCGAGCGCGTGATGCCTCTCGGCCGCGATCGCATGCGCCTCGTCGAGCTGGCTCGGAGAGAGATGGCGGTAGACCTTTCCGAACGCGCGGAAGTCGCCGCGCATCGGCGCGGGGAGGAGACCCTGCTCGAATCCGCGCATCGCCGTCGCCGCGATCACCTGGTCGAACGACGCGAAGCGCGCCGGCAGCTCGAGGGTGCCCGCGGCCTGAAGGACCGCGGTCCGTGCACGCCAGTGCCAGAGCCGCGCCGAGTCGCGCTCGAGCGCGATCTCGTCGACCGGGCGGAGCCGGCCGCCGACGGGGTCGACACCGAGCACGTCCTCGGTGTGGAACGGCTGGTCATACGGGGGGAGCTCGGCGAGCTGCAGCGCCCAGAGGAGCGCACCGAGCGCCTCGCCGTGCCAGGCCGCATCGACCAGCTCGGCGTCGGCGGAGGCTGCCGGCAGCCGCTCGACTGCGGCGGCGACCTCGATGCGAAGCGTGCGGCAACGGTCGACCACCTCGCGTTGCGGACGGAGCTTCGCGCGCGCCACGCGCCGACACTATCTCGTCGCACGATCGGCACTCATCCTTCACAGCTGCCGTCGGCCGGCCGGAGTACGGTGGTCCACCCATGCCGAAGGCCGCCGCGATCCAGCACGTGTGCACCGAGTGCGGGACGTCGTCCGGCCGCTGGCTCGGGCGCTGCCCGGGCTGCGGCGAGTTCGGGACGATGGCGGCCGAGGCGCCGCCGAAAGGACGCGCGCGCGGGCGGCCAGCCGACGCGCGGCCGCCGCTGCGGCTCGTCGAGGTGGTCGCCGAGGAAGCCGAGCGGCTTTCGACGGGAGTCCCGGAGCTCGACCGCGTGCTCGGCGGCGGGCTCGTGCCGGCGTCGCTCGTCCTCGTGGGCGGCGAGCCCGGGGTCGGCAAATCGACGCTCCTCCTGGCGGCGCTCGGTGCGATCTCGCGCGACCGGCGCGCGCTCCTCGTGACAGGCGAGGAGTCGGTCGCGCAGGTGAAGCTCCGTGCGGCGCGACTCGGCGGCTGCGATGCCGTCGAGATCCTCGCCGAAACGGAGCTCGACGCAGTCTGCGCGACGCTCGAGACGGAGCGGCCGGCGGTCTGCGTCGTCGACTCCGTGCAAACGCTTTGGTCGCAGGAAATCGGCTCTGCCCCCGGCTCGGTGTCGCAGGTGCGCGAGGCGGCGGCGCGGCTTCTGCGCGTCGCGAAGGAGAGCGGCGTCGCCACCTTCCTCGTCGGACACGTGACGAAGGACGGCGCCGTCGCAGGCCCGCGCGTCCTCGAGCACCTCGTAGACTGCGTCCTTCAGTTCGAGGGCGACCGCTACCACGCGCACCGCATCCTCCGAGCAGCGAAGAACCGCTTCGGCTCGACGAACGAGATCGGCGTCTTCGAGATGACCGGGACCGGGCTCGTCGGCGTGCCGGACCCTTCGGAGGTGTTCGGCCGGACGACCGCGGGCGAGGTGGGGGCCGCCGTCACCTGCACCCTCGAGGGCACGCGGCCGCTGCTCCTCGAGATCCAGGCGCTCGTCTCGCCGACCGACCTCGCGATGCCCCGGCGCGTCGGCACCGGCGTCGACCCCAAGCGGCTCGCGATGATCGTTGCGGTCCTCTCGCGGCATGCCGGCATCCCGCTCGGCGCCGCCGACGTCTTCGTGAACGTCGCGGGCGGCGTACGGATCGACGAGCCCGGCGCCGACCTCGGGATCGCGCTCGCGATCGCCTCGGCGGCGAAGGGCGTGTCCGTCCGGGAAGGGCTTGCCGCGTTCGGCGAGATCGGGCTCACGGGCCGTCTACGCCCTGCCGCCCAGGTCGACCGGCGCACCGAGGAGTGCCGGAAGTTCGGCTGCCTGCACGTGCTCGGCCCCGAGGCCGACACGCTTCGAGGTGCCTTTGCCTCTGCGCTCGGCGATAAGCCGGTCTGAGCAGGCATTTCGTGGAAAAACGGCGAATTTGCAGGGTTTCTGATATCCTGTAGCTCGTCGCCGGTGGAGCCCTGAGGGGCCGCCGGCACTTTCGCGACTACAGACGGAACCGGAGGAGCTCTTGTACAAGGTCGGGGACAAGGTGGTGTATCCGCACCACGGTGCAGGCACGGTCGTGAAGCGCGAGAAGAAGGAAGTGCTCGGCGAAAAGCGCGAGTACCTCACGATCAAGATCCTGCACAACGACATGACCGTGAACGTTCCGGCGGAGAACGCCGAGCGGGTCGGTCTCCGCAAGGTGATCGACGAGGAAGCGGTCAAGAAGGTCGTCAAGTACCTGACCTCCGGTGGCACCGAGATGCCGAAGAACTGGAACCGCCGGTTCAAGCACAACCGCGACAAGATGAAGACGGGCGACATCTACGAGCTCGCCGAGGTCGTGCGCAATCTTGCGCTTCGGGATGTCGAGAAGGGTCTCTCGACAGGCGAGAAGCAGATGTACGTGAAGGCGAAGAAGATCCTCGCCTCCGAGCTCATGTACGCGAAGACGATGAGCGAGGACGAGGCGCTCGAGTGGCTCGAGGAGACGCTCACCGAGGGCGCGAAGCCGAAGCCGGCGAAGACGTCTGCCGAGAAGAAGGCGCCCGCGAAGGCCGCCGCCGCGGCGGCGAAGAAGCCGACAGCGGCCGCCCGGAAGACCGCCTCCGCCGCCGCCAAAAAGCCCGCGGCGAAGAAACCGGCCGCCGCGCGTTGACCGGGACCTGGGCCGTCCTCGTCGCCGCCGGGCGGGGGGAACGGCTCGGAGAAGATCGTCCGAAGGCGTTCGTGCGCCTCGGCGAGCTGCCGCTGCTCGCGGAGCCGCTCCGGCGCCTCGACGACTGTGCGTGGGTCGACCACGTCGTCGTCGTCGCTCCGCCCGAGTGGGAGGAGCCGGCGATCCTCCTGGCCGAGGAGCTCGGTGCGTCGAAGATCACGGCCTGCGTCACCGGCGGCGCGACGCGCAGCGACTCGGTCCGCGCGGGCCTCGACGAGGTGCCTGACGATGCGGCGGTGATCGTCGTCCACGACGCTGCGCGGCCGCTGCTGCCGGCCGATGTCGTGGAGCGCGTCGTGGGTGCGCTCGCGGAGGGATTCGACGGCGCCGTGCCGGCTCTGCCGGTCCGCGACACGGTGAAGCGGGTCGACGGCGACATGGTCCGGGAGACGCTCGAGCGCGACCGGCTCGTAGCGGTGCAAACGCCCCAGGCGTTCGTCGCGTCGGTGCTGCGCGCGGCGCTCGCGTCGGGCGGAGACGGGCCGGACTGCGCGTCCCTCGTCGAGCAGCACGGCGGTCGAGTCAAGGTCGTCGCCGGCGACGAGCGGCTGCTGAAGGTGACGACGCGCGGGGACCTCGAGCGCGTGGCCGCATGGTTGTAGAGGCGGTCGTTTTCGACGTCGGCGAGACGCTCGTCGACGAAACCGAGCATTGGCTGCGCATCGCTTCGGCCGCGGGCGTACCCGCGTTCACGTTCTCCGCCGTGGTCGGCGGGTTGATTGCCGAAGGCCGCGACTTCACCGCGATCTGGAGCGTGCTCGGCGTCGCGCGCCCGGAAGGTGACTTTCCGATGGACACCTGGTATCCGGATGCGCTCGCCTGCCTCGAGCGGCTTCGCGGTGCCGGCTATCGCGTGTGCGCGTGCGGCAACACGCCCGCGCGCACCGAGCAGCTCGTTGCGCCGTACGTCGATGCTGCGGCCTCTTCGGCGGGCTGGGGCGTGCGAAAGCCGGCTCCGGAGTTCTTCGCGCGCGTCGTCGAGCTCGCGGGCGTCCCGGCTGAGAAGATCGCCTATGTGGGCGATCGCGTCGACAACGACGTGGTGCCCGCGCTCGCCGCGGGAATGGCCGGTGTGCACATCCGCCGCGGGCCGTGGGGCTACCTGCAAGAGCCGCCGGCAGACGCAATTCGGATTGGCTCGCTCGACGAGCTGCCCGGCGTGCTTCCGTGAACGTACGCGTCGGGATCGGAGTCGACGCACACGCGTTCGCGGAGGGCGTGCCCCTCGTGCTCGGCGGTGTCGAGCTCGAGCATCCGCGCGGGCTTGCCGGGCATTCCGACGGCGACGTTCTCGCGCACGCGCTCGTCGATGCGATCCTCGGCGCGGCGGGGCTTGGCGACATCGGGTCGCTGTTCCCGTCCGGCGACGATCGTTTCCGCGGCGCGGACAGCATTGAGCTTCTTCGCGAAGCCCACCGGCAAGTGCAGGCTGCCGGCTGGGCGGTCGTCAACGCGGACTGCATCCTGATCGGCGAGGAGCCGAAGATCGCTTCCCATCGCGGGGAGATGCGACGCCGTCTCTCGGGCGCACTCGATGGTGCCGAGGTGAACGTGCGCGCAACGACCACGGACCGCCTTGGCTTCGCCGGCCGCGGCGAAGGGCTCGCTGCGCACGCCGTCGCGCTGCTCGAGCGCTCGTGATGCCTCTCGACCTGCGCGAGCTGCTCTCCGCGCCCCTTGCGGTGCCGCTCTCGTTCTCCGCGGACGGGTCGACGCTCCTGCTGCGCAGCGACGCGTCGGGCTCGATGCAGCTGTACACGGCGTCGGTCGAAGGCGGCGAGCTTCGGCAGCTCACGGATCTCGCCGAGCCGGCGACGGGGCTCTTCCTGCCGGATGGACGGGTGCTCGTCGAGACCGACACAGGAGGGAACGAGCGCACGCAGCTCTATCTGCTCGGCGACGACGGCGAGCTCGAGCCGCTCGTCGTCGACGAGCGCTTCATGCACGCCACGCCGGTTGTCGACCCGCGTGGCGAGGTGCTCGCGTACGCGACGAACAGGCGGAACGGCGTCGACTTCGACATCGCGGTGCGCAACCTCGCGACCGGCGAAGAGCACCTCTTCGAGCTCGGCGGCTATTCGTTCGTCGCAGGCATCTCGCCCGACGCGCGCTTCGTCGTCGCGCTGCGACTCGGCGCGCTCAGCGGCGACTCGGACCTCTACCTGCTCGACCGGAGCACCGGTGAGCTCGAGCACGTCACGCCGCACGAGCCGCCCGCCGAGTACGACGCCGTCGTCTGGTCCGCAGACTCGACGTCGTTTCTCACCACCGGCGACGAGGGTCGTGAGCATGCCGCGATCGAGCGCTACGACCTCGCGACACGCGCGTGGACGCCGGTCGCCGAAGACAGCTGGGACCTGACCGTCGCGGGCGACGCCGCGGGCCGGACGGTCGTCGAGCTCGCGAACGTCGACGGCTACTCCCGCCTGCGCTGCCTCGGCGGCGCGGAGATCGCCCTGCCCGAGCCGGGCGTTGTCGAGTTTGTCGTCTGTTCGCCCGACGGCCGCCGCGTCGCGTTCGCATTCTCCTCGGCTGTCGATCCGGATGCGGTGTACGTCTACGACCTGGAGCAGCGCTCGCTCGCGAAGCTCACGCACTTCCCGAACGTCGCGCCGCAACAGCTTCGACGTCCGACACTGCATCGCTTCTCGAGCTTCGACGGCGAGGAGATTCCCGTGTTCCTCTTCACGCCGGACGGCGAAGGCCCGTTCCCGGTCGTCGTCACGGTCCACGGTGGTCCCGAGTCGCAGTGGCGGCCCAAGTGGCTGCCGAGCTTCGCGCCGCTCACGCAGTACCTGCTCTCGCGCGGCTACGCGGTCGCTGCGCCGAACGTGCGCGGGTCGAGGGGCTACGGGAAGCGCTTCGTGCACCTCGACGACGTGCGTCTGCGCGGCGACTCGGTTGCCGACCTCGCGTCGCTACACACATGGCTCGACGGTCGGCCGGAGATCGACGCTTCGCGCGCCGCGCTCTACGGGCGGTCGTACGGAGGCTTCATGGTGCTGGCCGGGCTCGCGTTCCAGCCGGAGCTCTGGGCGGCCGGGATCGAAGCCGTCGGCCTCGCGAACCTCGTCACGTTCCTGGAGCGCACGTCCGCCTACCGCCGCGCCGCACGCGAGCGCGAGTACGGCTCGCTCGAGCACGACCGCGAGTTCCTGCTCGAGATCTCACCGGGGAACCACGTCGAGCGCATCCGTGCGCCGCTTCTGGTGCAGCACGGGCGGAACGACCCGCGCGTGCCGGTCTTCGAGTCAGAGACGATTCACCGGCAGCTCACCGAGCGCGGGATCCGTTGCGAGCTCGTGATCTACGAGGACGAAGGGCACATGGTCACGAAGCGACCGAACCGCATCGACTTCTTCACGCGGGCCGCCGACTTCCTCGACGAGGTACTCGGCTGACGCCTCGGTGCGTGCGAGCAGTGCGGCCCCGACCACGACGCACCCGAACGCCGCGACCCGCAACACGCCAAGCGCGCCGCCGGGTATCGCCTCTCCGAAGAGCGCGAGCCCGGCCAGGATCGGCAGCGCGTTCGTCAGCAGCGTCGCCGTGCCGGCGGTCGGGAGCGCGCCTCCACGCTGGAAGCCGAGCTGCATCGCGACGAACGCTGCCCCGTGCGTCGCGAGGACGACCGCGATCAGCACGAGCCAGATGCCGCCGAGCGTCGCCGCCTTCGTCGAGACGTCGCCCGCCGCGTAGAGAAGGCCGGCCGCCGCACCGAATGCCGCGGCCGCGGACACGCGCGTCGCAGCCGCCGCCACGAGCAGCGACGCCGCGACCCATGCAGCAAGCCCTGCGACCGGGGGATGCGCACCGCTGCTCGCTCCGCCCGCGAGCGAGAGGCCGAGGATCGCGAGGCCGCCGATCGAGACGGCGACTGCCGCCCAGTGCGCGCGCGTGACCGTATCGCCGCGCCTTCGCGCGAGCGCCGCGAGGATCCCGATCCCGCCCGCCGAGGTCGCCTGCACGAGCGAGAGCGGGGCGAACGCGAGGGCGGCGACGTAGAGCGCCCAGCCCGCGAGCCCGACGAGGAAGCCCACGAGCCACGAGAGATCGCCGAAGAGCGCGCGCAAAGACCGCCCAGGAGCGCGAAGCGAGAGCTTCGGTAGCTCGCGCGCCGCCGCATGCTGTTCGACCCAGCCCCAGTTGAGCGCGAACGCCGACGCGAGCGCGAGCGCCAGTCCCACCGCCAGATTCATCGGCGGTCACCTTGGAACGGCAGGTACGCCTCCGCTGCGAGCGCAGCGAGCCCGACTCTCGGCAGGTCACGGCGGCGCTCGTAGACGACGAATCGCCGCTCCCAGCGCGGGAAGAACTTGCGGTTGAACATGAGCAGGTTGTCGAGCTGGAAGTGGCCCTTCAGCGTCAGCAGCGCCTTTCGCTGCACCTCCTGCAGGCCGCTCAGCTCGGCCTCGGGCGCGAGCAGCGCCGCAAAGGGAGCGAAGTTGAGCGAGACGCGGTCGTAGCCGTTCGCGCGCGCCCAAGCGATCGCGTCCGAGATGAGCCACTCGTTGAACCCGTTCGGCGTGCAGCGAAGCCGCGGCATCGAAGACAGCGACAGCGCACCGGCAGCGGTCGAGATCGCGAAGTGCAGGAAACCGGCAGCGCTGCCGTCCGGCCGGAACCCGACCACGAACACCGCGTCGCCGTCGCCAAGCGAGAAGAGTGCGTCGAGGGCCATCACGAAGCCGCGCTCCGGCTGGTCGCCGCGCCACTCGTCGGCGAGGGACTCGAGCTCCTCGCGCAGGTCGTCGTCGACTTCGCTCGGGCGAAGGGTGCGGGCGGTGAATCCGGCCTTCTCCAGCCGGTGCACCGACTGGCGGACCTTGCGAATCGGCCGCCCGTCGAGCGAGAACGTGCCGGTGTCGACGATCGCCTCGTCGCCGTGATACAGCGCGTGCAGGCCGTGCTGGGCGTACTGCGGCAGCCAGTGCTCCGACGCACCGAGGATCGCCACACGCCAGTCGCGATCGTGTGCGTGCGCGACGAAGCGGGCGATCAGCTCGTCGGCGCGATCCCGCGGGCCGATGGGATCGCCGGAGACGATCGCGACGCCGCCGACGACGCGGTACGCAAGGAACGCCGAGTCGTCGTCACTGAAGAAATACGATTTGTCGGCGCGCAGCACGAACGGTGCCAGCGTGTCCGCTCCGAAAGAACGGACGAGCGCACGTGCGATCTGCCGCTCGCGCTCGTGCTGCGTCACGCGATGCCGCCAGGGCGCGAGCCAGCCGGCGACGATCCAGAGCGTGCCGGTCGCGCCGAGCAGGAACAGCGAGAGCGGGAACCACTCGCCGAAGCTGCCGGCCAGGTGCGGCGAGCCCGTCATCTCGAGGGCGAGCAGGCCACGCGCGAGCTCGCGTGCGGCAAATCCCGCGGTGAACGACTGGTCCGCGGCGAGCCGGTTCAGCCACAGCGCGAGCGTCCCGTAGGCCGCGATCACGGTGAGCACCACGGCGACGCGCGAGAGGATCAGGTGACGCGTCGTAGCGTCTCCGGGGCCATCGAAGTCGTTGCGGCGCGCCACGAGCACGACGAGCACGACGGCCGAGGCGAGCGTGCCGTCGTTGAAGCCGTGCAGCACATGCAGCGTCGTCGAGACGGCGGCGAGCAACGTCGCTACCTGCCACGCCCGGCGTCGCCGACGTGCGAGGCCGCGCGCTGCGAGCAGAAGCGCGACGGCCGTGAGTGCGCCGATCGCGCGCGCGAGCGGGCCGACGGCATCGGGAGTCACCGAGTGCAGAAGGCCGCTGTCGGCGCCAGGCAGGATCACGTGCAGGACGTCGAGCGCCGCTCCGACGGCGACGAGGGTCGCGACGATGATCGGTGCGCGCCTGGTTCGCGACCGTGGACGGGCGAGCGCGGCGGCGCCGACTGCGACGAGCGTGGCGGCCAGGTAGACCGCCTTCAGACGGGCGGCGCTGTCGAGCGCGTCGCGCATCGGGATCTGGCGTACGACCGCGATCGAGATCGCGGTCTCGAGGTAGGTGAACGCGCCGACGGCAATCCCGAGGAGCAGGGCGGCCGTCAGCCGGTCGACGCGCGCCCAGCGCGCGTACAGGCCGAGCATCGCAGCGACCGCGAGCCAGACGACGACGAACCACAGGAGCGGTGCAGCGTCGTGCCGCGAGAGCTCGTCGAGCGGAAGCGCCTCGCCGATGCGCGGGCCGCCAATCGCGGGCCGCATCGCATAGAGCCAGCCGGTCGCGGCGATCGCGGCGATGAGCGCCAGCGGCAGGAGGCCGAGCCTACGTGCCACTGAGCCTCCTCGACGCGGCGAGGTACGCGCGGGCGGCGTTGCCGCGCCAGAGCGCCCAGTTGTGACCGCCGCGCACCGTGAAGAACCGATGCCCGATGTGCGCCCTCGTCAGGTCGACTGCGAACTGTGCGTTCTGCGCGCGGAACCGGTCGTCGGTGCCGCTGTAGAACCAGAAGTACGTGTGCGCTGCACGGAGCTTGGCGGCTGCCGTGTGCAAGGTATCGAGCGGCGTGTTCGCCGTGAGTAGTGCGCGACGGTGGCCGAAGATCGAGCCGAGGTCGTCGGCTGTCTGGTACCCCGACCAGCTTTCGATCACGCGGAACTCGTGTGGGTGGTGCATCGCGATGTTGATCGCCCCGTAGCCGCCTTCGGAGAGCCCCATCAGCGCGCGGCCTGCCGGCCTCCTGATCGTGCGGTAGCGCTTGTCGACCGCTGCGACGACGTCGCGCCAGACGAAGGTCGCCCAGCCGTTCCCCTTGCCGACGCCGTCTGCCCACTCCTTGTCGGTGAACGAGCCGGTGGAGCCGAACGGCATGACGAGGATCGCCGGACGTGCGCGATGCAGCGCGACGAGCTCATCCTCGACGACGCCCATCCGCACGGTCGCGAGGAATGCGCCCGGCCGTCCCGGGACACCGTGCAGGAGGTACATCACGGGGTAGCGACGGCGCGGATGCGCCGCGTAGCCGGGAGGGAGATAGACGTCCACCGGCTGCCGCCGGCCCGCAAGCGCCGCGCTTGCAAGGTAGAAGCGCTCTGCGGTGCCGTGCGTCTTCACGAACGGCGCGTCGTGCGGCGGCGCGAAGCCGCGGTAGAGCCAGTAGTTGTCGACGTAGCGGTAGACGCCGACGAGGCCGACGGCAACGAAGCCGGCGGCCGCCAGGGCTGCCCCACGAGGAGCAAGACGCGGAAGCGCGCCGATCACAGATCTCTTCTACTTCGTTCCGCCTGTACGCGGTCTGAAGGCGCGGTTAAGGGTCGGTTCAGTGCGGGGTCGCGAGATGACGCAGGGCCATCGCGAGCCAATAAGTCGCGTGCGCGCGCCAGAGGCTCGTTTGGTGAGCTCCCGGATAGACATCGAACGTGTGCGCGACGTGTGCACGCGTGAGCTCGCGATCGAATTGCTCGTTCTCCGCGAGGAAGCGCGTGTCGTGGTTCCCGACGTAGAACGCGAGGAACGTCGGTTCGTCCACGTCGAGGTTGCCGACCTTGCCCACGAACGAATGCGCGCTCGTTACCGCGCCGCGAGCGAGGGGAGTGGTTCCCGTCGGGTCGGTGGGGTGGAAGTACCCGGACCAGGACTCGATCACGGAGAAGCGCCCGAGGTTGTGCAGCCCCAGGATCGTCGCGCCGTAGCCGCCGGCCGAGACGCCGACGAGCGCGCGGCCGGCGCGCGACGCGATCGTGCGGAAATGCGCGTCGACGTACGCCGGCACTTCGTCGGCGACGTACGTCTCCCAGTCGCGCCCCGCGCCCCAGTTCAAGTACTCGGGATCGGTGTCGTTGTCGCGCGCGCCCTGCGGGATAACGAGGATCGCTGGGCCGGCGCGTTCGAGCGCGTCGATCACCCAGGCGTTGCCGCGGTACGAGCGTGCGTTCCCCGGCAGTCCGTGCAGGAAGTAGACGACCGGGTACCGCTTGCCGCTCGTCGCGTACCCTGCAGGCAGTACGACACGCGCGTGCACGCCGCCTTGCAGCGCAACCGACGTGATGCGCTCGTCGAGGTCGCGCGACTGGCGGAGGAGAACGGCGCCCGCCCCGGCTGCGGCGACGAGTGCGACGGCCAGCATGACGAGCAACGTCGGCGGGCGCTTCACGCAGCGTTCAAGGTAACTAATGCCTGCTTCACACGGTCGCGGCTACCGTCGCCCTCGTGACGACACTGGCCGCATTCGTCGCAGCCCTCGCGCTGCCCGGCTTCACCCCCTACGCGACCGGGCCGCACGGCGGCTCCGTTTGGGCCGGGGTCTTCCCGGGCGGCGAGCGCACCGGTTACGTGTACCTGCCGCCCGGCTACGACGGCTCGCGCCGCTATCCGGTGGTCTACCTCCTGCACGGCATGCCGGGGTCCCCCACGGAGTACCTCGATGGGACGGATCTGACGGCATTCGCCGACGACGGCATCGTGGCCGGAACGCTGCGCCCGTTCATCGCGGTGCTCCCCGCGGCGGGGCCCGACCCGAAGTACAACGGCGAATGGGCCGGGCCCTGGGAGCGGGCGCTCGTCTCGGACGTCGTGCCGTTCGTCGACGCGCACCTGTCGACGATCGCGACGCCGAGCGGCCGCACGATCGCCGGCCTGTCGGCGGGAGGCTTTGGCGCGTTCGACATCGGGCTGCGCGCGAGCGGTCTCTTCGGCGCCATCGCTTCGTGGAGCGGCTACTTCCGTCCGTTGCACGATGGCCCGTTCAAGCACGCGACGAAGGCAGTGCTGCGCGCGAACGACCCGACGCTGCTCGCGACCGCAGACCGGAGTGCGCTGAAGCGCGAGCACGTTCGCTTCTTCCTCTCGACGGGGCCATACCACTCGCACTGGTTCAGGCCGGCCCAGACGACCGCGTTCGCGCGTGAGCTGCGAGGGCTCGGCCTCCCGGTGCAGACGTTCGTCTACCGGCAGCCGAAAGGCGAATGGCAGGCGCAGATCGACGCCGGCCTCGCGTGGGCGTTCGCGGGGTGACTACCCGGGGAGGCGGGCTGCGCCGTCGTGCACTTCGACGAGACCGTCGCGGGCGAGCGACGCGAGGGCCTCGGCGTCGCTCGGCTGGTCTCCCGCCGCGACCGCGCGCAGCGCGACCGCGCGGCGCTGCCTGAACGAGCCTTCGAATCGCGACTGCTTTCGAGCCGGCTCGTAGCGGCGCCCCCGTGAGGGGCACGCGGCAGCCAGCGGGCAGAGCACGCATCGCGGAATGCGCGCGAGGCAGATCGTCGCGCCGAGATCGAAGAGCGCCTGCGCGCACGAGCCGTCGAACCGTTCGCCGGTTCGCTCCTGTATGCGTGCGATGTTGACGTCGACCGGGAGCACGTCGCGGGCGAACGCGAAGTTGCCGATCGCAGCGGCCGTGTACGGGCCGACGCCGGGCAACTCGTCGAGGTCGTCCGGCCAGCCGTTCGCTGCGACGTGTTGCGCGGCGCGGTGCAGGTTGACGGCCCGCCGGTTGTAGCCAAGCCCCTGCCAGGCGACGATCACCTCGCCCGTGCTCGCGGTCGCCAGCGCGTCGACCGTCGGCCAGCGTGTGAGCCACGCCTCGTACCGTGGCACGACGCGGTCGACCTGCGTCTGCTGCAGCATCACCTCGCTGACGAGGATCGCGTACGGGTCGTGCGTCTTCCGCCACGGCAGGTCGCGTCCGTGCGCCGCGTACCACGCGAGGAGAGCCGACTTCACGCGGGGAACACTAAGCGCGGCGCCGGGAGGCTTCGAAGAGGACGATGCCGGCCGCGATCGCGACGTTCAGGCTGTCCGGCTCGCCCGTCATCGGAATCGCGAGCCGGAGGTCGGCCCGGCGAAGCCATTCGACCGGGAGGCCGTGACGCTCCGAGCCCATGATGAGCGCGATCCCGCCGCCGTAGGGCGCTCGCCAGTACGGCGTCTCGCCTCTGGGCGTCGTCGCGAGGATCCGAACGTGCTGATCGCCGAGCCAGGCGAGCGCCGTGCTCGTGTCGGAGGTCGCCGTCGCGACATGGAAGACCGCGCCGAGCGAGCCGCGAACGACATCCGGGTGATAGAGGTCGGTGCAGGGATCGGCGACGATGACGGCGTCGGCTCCCGAGGCGCACGCGGTCCGGATGATCGTCCCGAGGTTCCCCGGCCGCTCGATCCCGACCGCAACGGCGATCAATGGGCTCGCAGGCAGCCTGATATCCCAAAGGGCGGCCGGCGGCCGCTCGACCGTCGCGATGAGCCCGTCGGGCCGGCGATGCGGGATCACCGTCGCGAACGCGTCGGCGCCGACCTCGATCACCTCGATGCCCAGCCGATCGGCCCACAGCACGAGTGCCTCGTCCTCCGCACGAAGGAGTGCCGGAGCGACGAGGAGCTCCCGAACCGCGGCCCCGGCTCGGAGCGCCGCGGCGACGGTTCGCCGGCCCTCGGCCAGGCAGAGCTGCGGCGACGTCTTCCGGGCAAGCTTCCGCATCGCCTTCAGGCGAGGATTCGCCGAGCTTGCGATGTGCAGCCGTCGTGCCAAGGACCACCTCGAAGTGCGCGCGGGCGCGACCCCGTCACGGGCGCCGCGCAGGGATCTGAAGGCGCACTACCTCGACACGATGCGCAGAGCTTAGCGTTACGCCGAGGCGGTGATCGTGACCCCGCCACGCGCCTTCTGCACGAGCGTCACGGAGACATCACCGGCTGGCAGTTCCAGTGCGGCCGCGACCTCGTCGCGAATCTGGACCGCGAGCGCCTCGCAGAACGCCCCCTGGTCGCGGAACCGAGAGAGGTAGATCTTCAGCGACTTCGACTCGAGGCAAAGCTGCTTCGGCCGGTACTCGATCGTCGCGACGTAGAAGTCGGGTTGGCTCGTAATCGGGCAGACCGCGGTGAGCTCGTCGCTGCGCAGCTCGACGACCGCGACTCCCGGGTTGGGGAACGTCTCGAGGCCGGCATACGCATCGCTGCCCGCATGCCCGAGTGCAACGAATCGCTGCTCCACCGCCCGTACTCTAGAGCGGTGCCGCGCGTCTACCTCGCAGGCCCTCCGTTCGCCGACGAGTACCGGCGCCGCGCCGCGGCGCTGGTGCGCGCCGCCGGGTGGCAGCCGGTCGATCCGATGCGACGTGACTTCCGCGGTGCGACTGAAGGCCACGAGGCCGAGATCGTCGAGGGCGATCTACGCGACATCGACAGCTGCGACGCGATGCTCGCGGCGTTCACTGCGGCCGACGAGGGGACGGCGATGGAAGCGTGGTACGCACACGATCGCGGGATCGCAGTGGTCGCTTACACGGGCGGCGAGCCCGCCCACCCGTGGACGGTCTACGTTGCTGACTCCGTGCACGCGTCGCTCGAGGACGCCGTCGCGGAGCTCGAACGGCTCGCGCGGGGAAATCGCAGCTCGCGATAACGCCAAACTCCGGCCGCGTTTCGGCGTCACATCTCTCATGGGTCAGCAGGGCGGCTCCTGGCACGGTGTCGAGCTGCGCCATCTCGCCGCTCTCGAAGCGGTGGCGGGCGCCGGCTCCTTCAGCGGAGCGGGGATCAGGATGGGTTACAGCCAGTCCGCGATCAGCGGTCAGATCGCCACGCTCGAGCGCCTCGTCGGCGCGCGCCTGATCACCCGGCTGCGCGGATCGCGAAACGTCGGGCTGACGCCGGAGGGAGCGCTGCTGCTCGAGCACGCCCGCGTCATCAACGCCAGGCTGAGCGCCGCACGGGCCGACCTGAACGGGATGCGCGACGGCAGGGCGCCGAAGCTGCGCATCGGAACGTTCCAGAGCATCTCGCAAACGCTTCTGCCGAGGCTCTTCCGCAGCCTGCTCGCCGAATCGCAGGTTCGCACGGCACTGCGTGAGGACGCTTCGATCGAGAATCTCGTCGACCTGCTGGCCGGGGGAGAGCTCGACGTCGCGTTCGTCCTGCTGCCGATCGGTCGCGACGGGATCGAGATGGCGGAGGTGCTGCGCGACCCGTGGTCGGTCGTCGTGCGCGACGACCATCCGTTTGCCCGCCTAGGTCGGCCGGTCAGGCCCGAAGATCTGTCGGGACAACCGCTCGTCACCTGCGAGCACTGCCGCTCGCAGGACTTCGTCGAGAACGGGCTCCGCGCCGCCGGCGCGCAGCTGCGTGTGGTCTCGCGGCTCGCCGACTATCGCTCCGTGCTGCCCCTCGTCGGCGCCGGTCTGGGCTGCGGCCTCGTGCCACGGCTTGCGCTCGACGGAGTCGACGAGGCGCAGCCGGGACTGCGCACGCTGCCGCTCGACGGCGTGCCGCCGCGACTCGTCGGCGTCGCGTGGAACGGCCAGCGGCGTGCAGGGGAGCCGGTGCTTCGCTTCGTGCAGCTGGCCGTCGAGCTCGGGACGACCTGGCCGTCCGCGGAACGTACGGCCTCGGTCGCGGTGTGAGACGCTCTCACACAATGAGCGCGATGCCGCCCGACCGCGCTCGGCGGCACGCTGCGGCGTCCTCAGTCGCAGCAATAGCTTTGACTATTGCTGCTCCCTGCGTCCTCACTCGCCGATCACGCCCGGATCAACGGGCGTCATTGTGTGAGAGCCTCTAATCCGGCGCGGCTGCCTCCTCGTGTCGGCGCTGCCGCCACGAGACGATGCCGGTGCCGAAGAGCGCGAGCTCGACGAGGGTGATCGCAAGCCGGTTCAGCAGCGTCACGCCGAGCGCGGGCCCGCTCGTGGTCACGGCCAGGAGCAGGCCGTACATGGACGCCTCGCGCGCGCCGAGCCCCGACGGCAGGAAGACCGTCAGCACCGCGACGATCGCCCCGACCGCAGAGACGCCGCCGAGGAACGGGATCGTCGAGATCCCCGGGTTGCTGCCAAGGCTGCGCAGCATGAAGTAGACCGCGATGCCGCCGATCAGCCACGTCGCGCAGTAGAAGAGCAACAGCGTCAGCATGAGCGGGAACGGCAGCGGATCGATTCGCTCTGCCCCGAACGGCCGGAGGATCTTCTCTGCGAGCGGACGGAACACCCGCGGATGGAGGAGCGACGCGAGCAGCACGGCGAACGCGACGAGCGCGGGTAACGGCGCATGCACGCCGCGCACCCACGCGAGCGAGACGACGAAGACGATCACACCCGAGATGGCGGACAGACCGGCTTCCACGAGGATCGACGCAAGCACGGTCGGCGTGTCGGTAACGCCTGCCGAGCGCCGAAGCGCGACCGCGCGTGCCGCGGGCGTCCACACGCCGCCCGGCAGGTACTTCGCGAGCATCGAGACCATCTCGGCCTGCAGCGCGATGCGGTACGACACGCGGATCGACCAGGCCTCGAGCATGCGGATCCAGCCGAGGATGAAGACGAGGTAGTACGCGGCGACGGTCGCGAAGCCGAGCGCGAGATAGCCGAGCTTCGCGTGCTCGAGCCGGGGCCCCGCCTTGTGCCACTGGTCGACGACGGCCCAGGCGCAGAGCGCGATCGTGAGGGCGACCAGAACGAGCTGGATGCCCTTGGTGAGCCGCGGGCGCGCGCGAAAGAATGCGATCGCACGGCGCACGGCGCCGGTGAGTCCACCGCTCGGCATGCAGCGAGTCTGCCGCACGCGGCGGGCGGGCCGCAGCCTGCCGTTATGTTGCAGCGATGGCGAGCGACGCCCAGGCCGAGCGCCTCCACCCGAATCTGACGCTGCTCGTCCTCTCGGTTGCCGGGCTCGCGTTCGCGCTGCTCAGCTCTGCGGTCGTGCCGGCGCTGCCCACGATCCAGCACAGCCTGGGAACAAGCGAAAACGGCATCGCCTGGATCCTCACCGGCTACCTGCTCTCGGCCTCGGTGGGCACAGCGATCATCGGTCGGCTCGGCGACATGTACGGCAAGGAGCGCCTGCTCGTCTGGACACTCGCCGTGCTCGCCGCCGGCACGCTGCTCGCTGCGCTGTCGACCTCGCTCGCGCTGCTGATCGTCGCGCGCGTCGTACAGGGCGCGGGCGGAGGCATCTTCCCGCTCGCGTTCGGGATCA
Source organism: Gaiellaceae bacterium (assembly GCA_035650975.1). Classification (GTDB taxonomy): domain Bacteria; phylum Actinomycetota; class Thermoleophilia; order Gaiellales; family Gaiellaceae; genus PALSA-600. The sequence goes on along the minus strand of DASRGQ010000082.1, from coordinate 17,603 downwards.
TCCGCGACGAGTTCCCGCGCGAGAAGGTCGCCGGGAGCATCGGCCTCATGTCGGCGATCCTCGGCATCGGTGCGGGCGTCGGGATCGTCGCCGGCGCGGTGATCGTCGAGCACCTGAACTGGCACTGGCTCTTCTGGCTGCCGCTCGGAGTAATCGTGCTGGCCGCGGCCTGCACCTGGCGCTTCGTTCCCGAGTCGCCGGTTCGCATCCCGGCGCGCGTCAACTGGGTCGCCGCGCTCCTGATGGGTGCCGGCATGACGCTCGTGCTCGTCGCCGTAAGCGAGACGACGGTGTGGGGCTGGGGATCTGCGAAGACGCTCGTCGTGCTCGCAGCGGGCGCCGCCGTCTGCGCCGCATGGGTCGCGGTCGAGGTGCGCAGCGATCAGCCTCTGATCGACATGGCGCTGATGCGCGTGCGCGCGATCTGGGCGGCCAACCTCGCGGCGTTCCTGCTCGGCGCGGGCATGTACGCGTCGTTCATCGTCTTCCCGCAGTTCGCGCAGCTGCCGAAGAGCACGGGCTTTGGGTTCGGCGCCTCGATCGTCGCCTCCGGCCTTTACCTGCTGCCGTCGACGATCGGGATGTTCGTCGCGGGCTTCGCCGCCGGACGGATCGCTGCACTGTTCGGCTCGCGTTTCGCGCTCGTCGCCGGGTCGTCTGTGACCGCGCTCGCGTTCGCGCTGCTCGCTCTGCAGCACGCGCACCCGTACGACATGCTGGTCAGCTCGGCATTGCTCGGGATCGGGATCGGTCTCGCCTACGCGGCACTCGGCAACATCGTCGTCCAGGCTGTCGACGAGCACCAGACGGGCGTCGCGAGCGGGATGAACACGGTGATGCGAAGCGTCGGCGGCGCGCTCGGCGGCCAGCTCACAGCCACGTTCCTCGCCGATCACGTGCGGAACGGTTTGCCGACCGTCACGGGGTTCACGATCAGCTTCGTCATGTCCACGTGCTTCCTCGTCGTCTGTGCCCTCGCCTCGCTGCTCGTGCCCGACAACCGCCGCCTGCCGGCTCATGGTCCGCGTCCGCTTCGCACCCAGCCCCACGGGCAGCCTGCACGTCGGTAACGCGCTGAGCGCGGTCGCGAACCGCGGCTTCGGCGACTGGCTGCTGCTGCGGATCGACGACACCGACGTTGCACGGAACGTCCCCGGCGGGGAACAGGCGATCCTCGACGACCTGGAGTGGCTCGGGATCGCATGGGACGACGGCCCGGTCCGGCAGAGCGAGCGCGCGGAGCGGCACCTCGAGGCCGCGCGGGCGGCAGGGCTCCCGCAGCGCTTCGAAGGCGTGATGATGTGGCGCGACGACCGGCGCCCGACGTTCCATCTCGCGAGCGTCGTCGACGACGCTGACTTCGGGATCACGCACGTCGTGCGCGGCTCCGACCACCGCGCCAACGAGGAGCTGCACGCATCGCTCCACCGCGCACTCGGCACGGAGCCGCCGCAGGTGATCCATCACGGGCTGCTCGTCGGCGCCGACGGAAAGAAGCTGTCGAAGCGCGCGGCCGGCGCAACCGTCGCATCGCTGCGCGCTGCGGGCTATCCGCCGGAGGCCGTGCGCGCTTATCTCGAGGAGCTCGGCCTGCCACGGCACGACGTGCGCCTCGACCTGGAACGGGTCCGGTCGCTCTCGGTCGACATCCTTGCGGGCCTCGACGACGACGACCTCGCGGCGCGCGCGGGGGTGCCGGTCGAGGCGGCGCCGCTCCTGCGCGGGGCACACGACCTCGTCGAGGCCCGTCAGCTCGCAGAAGCCGTGCTGGCGATGCCCGAAATCTCGAAGGTGTCGGACACGGAGACGCTCGCCCGCTTCGCGGAGCTGCGGAGCCCTCTGCCGGACGTGATCTCCAAGGACGAGGCGAAGTCGCTCGTGCGCGAGCTGAAGGCGGTCGGCGGCAACTTGCGCGCGCTGCGTGTCGCGCTCACCGGTGCCGAGCGCGGGCCGGAGCTCTGGGCCGTAGTGCGTGCGCTGCCGCGTGACGAGGCGCTCCGCCGCGCACTACCCTGAGCAGATGCGCCTGTACGACACGTTTTCCCGCTCGCTCGTCGAGCTGCCGCAGCCGCCCGGACCGGTTCGCATGTACTTCTGCGGCCCGACCGTCTATGCGCGTGCGCACATCGGCAACGCGCGTCCCTTCGTCGTCGGCATGTGGTTTCGCTCGTGGCTGCGCGAGACGGGTTACGAGGCCGAGCTCGTCCACAACATCACCGACATCAACGACAAGATCTACGACGCTGCGCCCGGCGCGAGCGCCGAGCTCGCTGCGCGTGCGACCGGGTGGTATCTCGAGGACACCGCCGACCTCGGGCTCGGGATGCCCGACCGCCTGCCGAAGGCGACCGAAGTGGTGCCGCAGATCGTCGCGTTCGTCGAGCAGCTGATAGAGCGCGGCCACGCCTACGAGAGCGGGGGCGATGTCTATTTCCGCGTCGCGAGCTTCGAAGGCTACGGCCGGCTCTCGGGCCAGCGGCCCGACAAGGTCGAGCAGGGTGAAGAGCCGAGCGAGCTCAAGCAGGACCCACGCGACTTCGCGCTCTGGAAGGCGAACAAGCCGGCGACGGAAGACACGTGGTGGGACTCGCCGTGGGGGCGAGGCCGGCCGGGCTGGCACATCGAGTGCTCGGTGATGGCCGAGGAGGCGTACGGCCCTGCGTTCGAGATCCACGGCGGCGGCCTCGATCTCGTCTTCCCGCATCACGAGAACGAGGTCGCGCAGTCGCAGGCGCTCGGGCATCGATTCGCCGAGATCTGGGCGCACAACGGACTGCTCCGCCCGGTCGGCGGCGACAAGATGTCGAAGTCGGACGGCAGCTTCGAGACGATCCGGGACACGCTCGACCGCTACGGCCGGGAGACGATCCTCGTCTACTTCCTCACCGCGTCGTGGCGCAAGCCGGTCGACTTCTCCGACGAGCTGATGCAGCAGGCGGCCGCGCGGCGCGACACGCTCCGAAATGCGTTCACCCAGGAGCCTGCGCCGGTCGAGGAGGAGGGCTGGGCGGCGTTCGCCGCCGCGCTCGACGACGACTTCGACACGCCGGCCGCCCTCGCCGTGCTTCACGACTGGGCGACAGCGCGACAGCTCGGCCTGCTGCGGCGCGGGCTGCGCGTGTTCGGCCTCGAGTCGCTCGCCGAGCGCGAGGCGGCGCCGCCCGAGATCGTCGAGCTCGCGGAAGCCCGCGTCAGAGCCCGCGGCGAGCGCGACTTCGCGACGTCGGACCGCCTGCGCGACGAGCTCGCGGCGCTCGGCTGGCAGATGCGCGACGAGCCCGGCGGCTACCTCCTCGTTCGTGACGCCTGACCTCGTCTACGGCCGCCAGGCGGTGCGCGAGGCGCTGCGCGGACGGCGCGAGGTGCTCGAAGTCTGGGCGAGCGAGCGCGCGCTCAGGGCCGAGCCCTGGCTCGCCGAGGCGAAGCCGAAGCCGAAGGCCGACCGGGAGCTCGCCGAGCGCGCGGGGACGCGAGATCACCAGGGCGTGCTGGCGCTCGTCGAGCCATACCCGTATGCAGACGCGTACGAGCTGGCGGCGGGCGAGCGGCCGCTCCTCGCCGTTCTCGATCGCATCACCGACCCGCACAACCTCGGCGCGGTCTGCCGCAGCGCAGAGGGTGCCGGCGCGACGGGCGTCGTCGTCCCGGCGCACGGCTCGGCTGTGGTGACGCCCGCGGTCGCACGGGCCTCGGCGGGCGCGGTCGAGCATTTGCCGGTTGCGGTCGTGACTAACCTGGCGCGCTATCTCGACGAGGTGAAGGGCGCGGACCTCTGGGTCTTCGGCGCCGCAGCCGAGGAGGGCGCGCAGTCGCTCTGGGCCGCCGACCTCCGCGGCGGCGTCGCGCTCGTTCTCGGCGCCGAAGGGAAGGGCCTGCGCCCGCTCGTCCGCAGGAGCTGCGACGCGCTCGTCTCGATCCCGCTCGCGGGCCGCATCGAGTCGCTCAACGTGTCGGTGGCGGCCGCGCTCCTCCTCTACGAGGCACGGCGCCAGCGGGGCAGCTGAAACGAGCAAGCGGGTCCACCGCAAATAGGGCTTGTGCTCCTTACAGGACCCTGCTACATTCACCTCGACTTCAGGGTGAGACTTCGGTGGTGCAGGACGGAAGCTCTCACCCGTAAACCGTCCGCAAACCGGGGGTATTCGACCGTGTCCGTCCGCACCGCATACGCACACCGCTCGCCGCAAAAGGCTCAACGGGAGCTTGAGGACTTGCAGCTCGTCCTCAAGGCTCGCAACGGCTCGACCATCGCGATGGATCAGCTGATGCGGCGCTACACGTCGTTCGTGCGGCTGAAGGCGAGCTCCTACTTCCTCGCCGGGGGCGACTCGGAGGACCTGATCCAGGAGGGCCTCGTCGGGCTCTACAAGGCGGTGCGCGACTTCCGGCCCGACAAGGAGACGTCGTTCCGGTCGTTCGCGGAACTGTGCGTGACCCGCCAGATCATCACGGCGATCAAGACCGCGACGCGCTTCAAGCACGCCCCCCTCAACTCGTACGTCTCGTTCAGCCACACCCCGGCGGGCCAGGAGGGCGACGACTGCACGCTCGGCGACGCGCTGCCCGGCCCCGCGGTGAACGACCCGTCCGTACGCGTGATCTCGACGGAGGAGCTCCAGTCGCTCGTCGGCTGCCTCTCGACCACGCTCTCGCCGCTCGAGTCGGACGCGCTCCGGCTCTACCTCGAGGGCTCGTCCTACGAGCAGATGGCGGAGCAGCTCGCGTGCGACACGAAGACCATCGACAACGCGCTGCAGCGCGTGAAGCGGAAGATCCTCACGCACCAGAGCTCGCGCGCCGTCCTGCAATAGACACGCCGCTCTCCCGCCGAGAGCTCGTTCGGCGCGGCCTCGGCGCGGCCGCGCTGGTCGCGTTCCCCAGGCTGCTCGACCCGTCGCGCGCTCTCGGCGCTTCACCTGTCCCCGCGCTCGCCAAGGCGGTGCGCGGGCCGGTTCTGACGCCGGCGTCGGGCGCTGCCTACGACACAGCTCGAAGCGTCTTCGACAGCCTGTACGACGGGACGAAGCCGCTCGCGGTCGTGCAGCCGCTGGACGCGAAGGACGTCGCGGCCGTCGTGAACTGGTCGCGTACGACGGGCGTCCAAATCGTCGCGAAGTCGGGTGGACATAGCTACGGCGGCTACTCGACCGTCGCGAACGGCGTCGTCGTCGACCTCTCGAAGCTCGCCGGAATCTCGGTCTCCTCGGGTCACGCGGCGATCGGCCCAGGCGCGCGGCTGGGAAACATCTACGAGACGCTCGGCGCGCACAATGTCGCGATCCCGGCGGGAACATGCCCCAGCGTCGGGATCGGCGGGCATGTGCTCGGCGGCGGCTTCGGCCTCGCGTCACGCGCGTGGGGTCTCGCCTCCGACAACCTCGTCTCGGTGCAGATCGTCACCGCCGACGGGAAGGTGCGCGTCGCGGACGCGAAGCACAACGCCGATCTCTTCTGGGCCTGCCGCGGCGGGGGTGGCGGCAACTTCGGGATCGTCACGCGCCTGACGTTCCGCACGCATCGCGTCGCGCAGGGCGCCTACTTCGTCGCGTCGTGGCCGTGGACGCAGGCAGCGCAGGTCGTCGGCAGCTTTCTCGCCTGGGCGCCGCACCAGCCGGACGCGCTCGGCGCGCTCTGCCGCCTCGCCGCCGGCCCGGGAGGGCCGACGGTGCAGGTGTTCGGCCAGTTCCTCGGCAGCGAGGCTGGGCTCAAGAACGCGCTCGCGTCGCTCGGCCCGCCGGCGTCGAAGCTCGACATCGGCACGTCGTCGTGGCTCGACCTCGTTCGCCGCTGGGCCGGCTGCCTCGGGCACACGCTGCCGCAATGCTCCGCGCCCGGCACCCAGGCGTTCGTCGGGGCGTCGGACTACATCGCGGAGGTGCCGACCGCGGGGCAGCGGGCGACGTTCGCCGCGGTGGTCGAGGCGCGCGGCGCGCAGTCGGGTGCGCTGCTGATCGACGCGTACGGCGGTGCGCTCAACCGCATCGCGCCGGGCGCAACTGCGTTCGTGCACCGCAACCAGCTCGCGTCGATCCAGTACTTCGCCGCCGGCAACGGAGCGTCCGCGCGCGGGTGGATCAACGGCGCGCGCAAGGCGCTCGCTCCCGTCGTGTCCGGACAGGCGTACGTGAATTACATCGACCCGCAGCTCGCGAACTGGCAGGCCGCCTACTACGGCACGAACCTGTCGCGCCTGCGCGCCGTGAAGAAGAAGTACGACCCGCACAACCTCTTCCACTTCGCCCAGAGCATCCGGCCGTAGCTCGGCACGATGCCAACGGCCTCGGACACGCCGTGTCCAAAACTCACAACATCGCCACACCGTACGATGCGCATACGCCGGAGTAGCTCAGCTGGTAGAGCAGGGCTCTTGTAAAGCTCAGGCCGGGGGTTCGAGTCCCCCCTCCGGCTCTACGCCCTCTCGAGCGCCGCGCTGAGGTCGGCCCACAGCGCGTCGACATCCTCGAGCCCGACCGAGAGGCGAAGCAACCCGCGCGGGATGCGGTCGCCCTCCCAGCGGTGGCGGCTCTCGAGCGAGCTGCGCACGCCGCCGAGCGAGGTCATATTCCCGATCAGCGTGAGGCCTGTCTCGACCGCCCGCGCGCGGTCGCCGGCGACGTCGAACGAGATCAGCCCGCCGAAGCCGGGATAGCGGACGCGCTCGACCGCCGCGTGCGCCTCGAGCCGTGAGGCGAGCTCACGGGCCGTCTCCGTCTGGCGCCGGACGCGCACCTCGAGCGTCTTCAAGCCGTGCAGAAGCGACGCGGCAGAATCGGGCGAGCACGCGAGTCCGAGCCGCAGCCGGACCTCGAACAACCGTTCACGCAAAGCGGCCTCGCGCGTGACGAGCGCGCCCAGCATCGCGTCGTGGTGGCCCGTCAGGTACTTCGTCGCCGAGTGCAGCACGACGTCCGCTCCCTCGTCGAGCGCGTGCAGGAAGACCGGCGTCGAGACGGTGGCGTCGCAGACGACGCGCGCGGGGTGCGCGCGCAGAGCGTCCCAGTCGGGCAGCGTGAGCACCGGGTTCGCGGGCGCCTCGACCCACACCACGTCCGCATCGCCGGGTGGGGGGCCGGTTTGGTCGAACTCGGCGACCTCGAGCCCCCAGCGGGCGAGCTCGGAGAGCGTGACGCCCGTCCCGTAGTAGGCGCCCGCGGCCAGCGCGACCTTCGTCCCGGGCCCGCAGAGCGCGAAGACGCACGCCGTGACCGCGGCGGTGCCGGAGCCGAAGAGCAGCGCATCGCCGCCTTCGAGCGCGCCCAACGCGTCCTCCGCCGCCTTGCCCGTCGGATGCGCGTAGCGCTGGTAGACGAACTCGCGCGGCTCGCCGTGCTCGTCGTAGGGCCAGGCCGTATTGCGGTCGACGCTCATCGAATGATCTCCTTCACGCCCTCGACGAGCCGGTCGAGGTCGTTGTTGTCGTTGTAGTAGTGCACCGACGCGCGAACCGACTCGGCTATGCCGCGCGGGCCGTAGTCGAGCTGCGCCGAGGCTGCGTCCATCACGGAGACGTTGACGCGGCGCTCGGCGAGCTCGTCGCGCACCTCGGCCGGCGCGTGGCCCGCAACTTCGAAGGTGACCGTTGCGGCGAGTATCGCGCCGCGATCGAGCAGCGTCACCCCGTCGAGCTCGCCGAGCGCGGTGCGGAGCTGCGTCGCGAGCTCGTCGATGCGCTCGCGGATCTCGCCGACGCCGAGCTCGAGCGCGTAGTCGGCCGCGACACCCAGCCCGATCTTGCCTGCGTAATACGTCTCCCAGTTCTCGAAGCGCCGCGCGTCGCCGCGGATCGTGTAGCGGCCGTCAGGCAGCCACTCGGCGGCGTGCATGTCGAGGAGCGGAGGCTCGAGCTGCTCGATCAACGCCCGCCGGACCCAGAGAAAGCCCGTGCCACGCGGCCCGCGCAGGAACTTGCGGCCCGTGCCCGAGAGAATGTCGCAGCCGATCTCGTTCACGTCGAGCGGCAGCTGCCCCGCCGACTGGCAGGCGTCGAGCAGCAGCGGCACGCCGGCGGCGCGTGTCACGCGCCCGACCTCGGCGACCGGGTTGACGAGGCCGCTCTGGGTCGGCACGTGCACGACGGAGACGAGCTTCACGTCGTCGTCGAGCGCGTCTTCGAGCGCGGCGACATCGATCTGCCCGTGCTCGTCGTCGGGCACGACCTCGATCGTTGCGCCGGTCCGATCGGCGACCTGGCGCAGCGCGATCCAGTTCGACGCGTACTCGGCGCGCCCCGTGAGGATGCGGTCGCCCGGCTGAAAGTGGAAGGAGTAGAACGCCATGTCCCAGGCGCGCGTCGCGTTCTCGATCACGGCGATCTCGTCCCGCTCGGCGTCGAGGAGCCGCGCCAGCGCGTCGTAGGTGTGCTCCCAGCGGTCGCGCTGCTCGTGGGCGGCCTCGTAGCCGCCGATCTCCGCCTCCCTCTGTAGGTGGTCGACGACGGCGTCGTGGACCTGGCGCGGCGGCAGCGCCGCGCCGGCGTTGTTCAGGTGCGCGACGTGCGCGACGCCGGGCGTGTCGGCGCGAACGCGTTCGACGTCGATCATCGCATCGAACCCTATGTACGCTCCGGCCCATGGCGCGGGCCGAGAAGCGCACGCACGAGACGACCGCCGAGAAGCTGCAGTGGCTCCAGGAGCTGCGCGAGGAGGCGCGGCACGCAGGGTCGGAGCGCTCGGTCGCAAAGCAGCGCGAGGAGGGCAAGCTGCTGGCGCGCGAGCGGGCGGAGCGTCTGTGCGATCCCGGCTCGTTCGTCGAGCTCGACCGCTACGTCCGCCATCGCGAGTCGAGCTTCGGGATGCTCGAGCGGCGCCCGTACGGCGACGCCGTCGTCACCGGCTACGGCACCGTCTTCGGCCGCCGCGTCTTCGTCTTCAGCCAGGACTTCACGGTGTTCGGTGGGTCACTGAGCGAGGTCTTCGCCGAGAAGATCTGCAAGGTGATGGATCTCGCGGCGAAGTACGGCTGCCCCGTAATCGGCATCAACGACTCCGGCGGCGCGCGGATACAGGAGGGCGTCGTGTCGCTCGCCGGTTACGCGGAAATCTTCTGGCGGAACGTGCAGAGCTCCGGCGTGATCCCGCAGATCTCGCTCGTGATGGGACCGTGCGCAGGCGGCGCTGTCTACTCCCCCGCGATGACCGATTTCGTGCTGATGGTCGAGGGGTCGTCGTACATGTTCATCACGGGTCCCGATGTCGTGCGCACGGTCACGGGCGAGGAGGTGACGTTCGAGGAGCTCGGCGGCGCGATGGCGCACGCGACGAAGTCGGGCGTCGCGCACCTCGTCGCACCAAGCGAGGAGGCGGCGCTCGAGGACGCCCGCTACCTCCTGAGCTTTCTGCCTCAGAACAACGCCGAGCCGACGCCGTTCGACATGCCGTCGGATCCCGTCGACCGCGAGTCGCCCGAGCTCGACGAGCTGATTCCCGACGAGGCCACCAAGCCGTACGACATGAAGCAGGTGATCGCGACCGTCGTCGACGACGGCGAGTTCCTGGAGATCCAGCCGCTCTACGCGGAGAACATCGTGTGCGGCTTCGCGCGCCTCGGCGGCTACAGCGTCGGCATCGTCGGCAACCAGCCGCGCGCGCTCGCCGGCGTGCTCGACATCGCGTCGTCGGAGAAAGCCGCGCGGTTCGTGCGCACGTGCGACGCGTTCAACATCCCGCTCGTCACATTCGTCGACGTTCCCGGGTTTTTGCCGGGCACTGCGCAGGAGTGGGGCGGCATCATCCGGCACGGTGCGAAGCTGCTGTACGCCTACTGCGAGGCGACGGTGCCGAAGCTGACGGTGATCACGCGCAAGGCGTACGGCGGCGCGTACGACGTGATGAGCTCGAAGCACGTTCGCGCCGACTTCAACTTCGCGTGGCCGACCGCCGAAGTCGCGGTGATGGGACCGGAGGGCGCGGTCAACATCGTCTTCCGCAAGGAGCTCGCCGAGTCCGACGACGCCGATGCGCGTCGCGCCGAGCTGATCGCCGAGTACCGCGAGGCGTTCGCGAACCCGTACACGGCGGCCGAACGCGGATACGTCGACGAGGTAATCGAGCCGCGGCGCACGCGGTCGGTGCTGATCGACGCGCTGCGCACGTCGATCACGAAGCGCGAGCGGCGCCCGCCGCGTAAGCACGGCAACATCCCTCTCTAGCTTGTTACACCGAGAGCGGCTCGATCGCGCCGAGCGAGCGGAGCAGCGCGCGCACGACGTCGGGATCGAAGTGCGTTCCGGCGCAGCGCTCGAGCTCCGCGATCGCGGCCCGGCGCGAGCGCGGCGGCTTGTAGAGCCGGTTCGACGTCATCGAGTCGAACGCGTCGGCGGCGAAGATGATGCGCGCACCGAGTGGGATCTCGTCGCCCGCAATGCCGTTCGGATAGCCAGATCCGTCCCAGCGCTCATGGTGGTGCAGCACCCACTCGGCGATCGGCTCGACGCCCAGGCTTTCGAGCATGCGATGACCGATCTGCGGGTGCCGCTGCACGACGAGCCACTCGGCGCTGGAAAGCGACGTCGGCTTTTGCAGGATCTCTTCGGGGATCGCGAGCTTGCCGAGGTCGTGCAGGCTCCCGCCGAGCCGAACGAGCTCGATCTCGTCCGGCGGCAACCCCAACTGCGTCGCAATCCGCGCGGAGAGCTCTGCAACACGGGCGGAGTGGCCGACCGCATGGGCGTCGCGCGAGTCGACTGCGTGCGCCAGCGACGCCGCGGCGCGGAAGCGTGCAAACTGGTCGGCGCTGCGCGCCACCCTGCGAAACTGATGGAGCTGCACCACCTCGGGCCGTGCAATGCGCACCTGGTTCTTGCCCTGCTCCTTCGCCCAGTAGAGCGCGCCGTCCGCGAGCCGCACGAGCGCGTGGCGGTCGGCGCCCTGCTCCGGAAACACGGCGACACCGGCGCTGAGCGCGATCGGAGTCGTGCCGTCGCCGGCGTCGAGCGCGCCAACCCGCTCGACGATCGCCTGCGCTGCAGCGACCGCAGCCGACTCGTCGGCGCCGGGCAGCAGCACGGCGAACTCATCGCCGCCGAGCCGAAACGCCTCACCGCCCTGCCGCAGCCGCGACGCCACCTGCGACAGCACGCGGTCTCCGGCCGGATGACCGAGGCGGTCGTTGACGAGCTTGAAGTCGTCGATGTCGAGGCAGATGAGTGCCAGCCGCCCACCCGTCCCGGCGGCGAGCTCGAGCTCGCGTTGCAGCCGCTCATGAAAATGTCTGTGGTTCCCGAGCCCGGTGAGCGGATCCGTGAGCGCCAGCCTGATCGCCTGCAGCTCTCGGTGCGTCGAGCGCTGATACAGCGAGATCGCGACGAGCGGTCCTGCGAGCGCTGCGAAGAAATATGGTGTCCGCTGCCACAGCACGACGAGCATCAGCGCAGTCGACGCCATCAGTGCAAAGGGCACCGCGGTGAAGCGGACGTTCTTCCGCACGAGACGCATGTAGCCGAGCTCCGACCCGGAAGCAGAGATGGCCGCGGTCACGATCGCGATGTTGACGACGAAGAGGATGACCGCAGTCACGACGACTTCGAGAAGGGCGCTCCCGGGCCCCTCGCCGTGGAGACCGCGCAGCGTCAGGCCTGCGATCGTGCCCACGAGGCCAAACGCGCCCGCGTTGAAGACGGTCCGGATCAGCGGGCGGCGCTCGACGAGTGCCACGACGGTCGGCGCCGTGGCGTACACGAACGTCGCCGGGCCCCAGCCGAAGAGCACGAGCGCCGCGACGGCGAACACGAAGCCGAGCGAAACGCCGTTCGCGTCGGCCCCCTCGACCGGCACCGGCAGCCACTCTGCGAGCGTCGAGGCGACGAGAAACGTGCCGACGCCGAGGAGCAGCGTCGCCGATGCGGGACGCGCGGCGAAAGACACCGTTGCGGCGAGGTAGGCGGCGATCCCGGCCACGGAGACCGGGATCACGACCGCGAGAAGCTTTACGGGTGGCAGCGCTCGCCCGGGCATGCCGGTCGCGGCGCTACCAGGTGAAGTTGGCGAAGGCCCAGGTGAAGTTCGCGAGCAGGGCCGACAGAGCGATCAGGATCGCCACGACCGCGAATGTCGCGGCCTTCGAGTTGCACTGAAGCATCGAGCTCATCCTCTCCCCAAGTAGGTGCGAAGCTGATTCCGATTCTCACCGCGCAACTCGCGCGCGGCATCACCCGATGGAGGGAAACGCGCGCGAGACCTACCCGTTTCGTGCGACGCGCGTAAGGTCCGCGGCGATGGACGCGGAGCTCGACCCGGAACAGCCGGAGGCCGTCGCAGCGGCGGTCGATGCTCTGCTCGCCGCCGAACCCGAGCAGCGGCCCGCCCCCGACCCATGGTGGGTCGAAGGCGTCAGGGAGAACCTGGAGTCGTAACCGGCGAGGAGGGTTCGCCGTTTGAACGGATGTCATGTGCATCCGTTGTGGCGAACACGAGACTGCGAGCGATCGGCCCTACTGCATACCGTGCACGTTTGCGGTTCGCGCCGAAGTCGAGGACGGGCTGCGGCGGCTCGCCGACTACCTCGCGGCGTGGGCTGCGTTCGACGAGTGGTGTGCCTGCCGAGCGCGCGTCGTCGTCTGACGCGTTACGAGACGACAGCGCGGCGGCGCAGCACGCTCGGAGCCGAGCGCGCGTAGTCGAGGCCCGACACCCAGGTCAGGACGAGGGCGAGCAACAGCGTCCACCAGGCAACGTTGTCCCGCCACGCGCCGGCCGCCGCGAGGCCGCCGACCGCAGCAGCGATGGCCTGCGACCACGTCTTCAGCTTGCCGAGGTCGCGAGCCGCGATCACGATCCCGCGTTCGATTGCCGCCTGCCGGAGCCCGGAGATCAGGAGCTCACGGCTGACGATCGCCGCGACCATCCAGGCGGGGAACACGGACTGGTCGAGCAGCACGATCAGGGTCGCCATCACGAGGAGCTTGTCGGCGACGGGGTCGAGCAGCGAGCCGAGCGGTGACGTATGGCCGGTTCGGCGCGCGACGCGGCCGTCGAACCAGTCGGTGGCCATCGCGACGCAGAAGAGCGCGGTCGCCCAGACGTCGTGGTGCGGGAACGACACCGCGAAGAGGATCACGACGATCGGCACGGAGATCGCGCGCGCGACGGTCAACTGGTCTGCCAAACCCATGAGAGAACAGAATACGGAGTGATGTTCACCAAGGTCCTGGTCGCAAACCGAGGCGAGATCGCCGTTCGGATCTTCCGAACCCTGCGGGAGATGGGGCTCTCCTCGGTGGCCGTCTACTCCGACGTCGACCGCGATGCGCTCCACCCGCGCTTCGCCGACGAGGCGTATGCCCTCGGCGGCGCGACCTCGGCCGAGACGTACCTCGTCGTCGACAAGCTGCTCGAGGCGGCGCGCCGCTCAGATGCGGAGGCCGTGCATCCGGGGTACGGGTTCCTGGCGGAGAACGCCGAGTTTGCGGGGGCGGTCGAAGCCGCCGGGCTCGTCTGGATCGGCCCGCCGCCGGCGGCAATCGAGCTGATGGGGTCGAAGACGCGTGCCCGGCAGGCGATGCAGGCGGCGGGCGTTCCGATCATCCCCGGCACGACGGAGCCGGTGGGCTCGGCCGCCGAGGTGGTGGCGCTCGGCGAGGAGATCGGCTATCCGCTGCTCATCAAGGCGGCCGCGGGCGGCGGCGGCAAGGGGATGAAGACGGTCTACTCGGCGGACGAGGCCGAGCAGGCGTTTGCCTCCGCGCAGCGCGAGGGGCAGTCGTACTTCGCCGATGCGTCGGTGTACGTCGAGCGCTACCTGGAGGATCCGCGGCACGTCGAGGTGCAGGTGCTCGCGGACGCGCATGGCAACGTGATCCATCTCGGTGAGCGCGACTGCACGATTCAGCGGCGCCATCAGAAGCTGGTCGAGGAGACGCCGTCGCCGGGTGTCGATCCCGAGCTGCGCAGGCGCATCGGGAACATCGCGGTCGACGCCGCGCGTGCAGCGGGCTACCGCTCGGCGGGAACGATCGAAGGGCTGCTCGCGCCCGACGGCTCCTACTACTTCATGGAGATGAACACGCGCATCCAGGTCGAGCACACGATCACGGAGCTCGTCGCCGGCATCGACCTCGTGCGCGCGCAGGTGCAGATCGCGCGCGGCGAGCCGCTCGAGCTGACGCAGGGGCGCGTGCGCCTCCAGGGCCACGCGATCGAGTGCCGCATCAACGCGGAAGATCCCGCGAACGGCTTCCTACCGTCGCCGGGGACGATTGCTGCCTACCACGAGCCGTCGGGGCCGGGCGTGCGCGTCGACTCGGGCGTGGGGGAGGGCTCGGTCGTCTCGCCGCTCTACGACCCGATGGTCGCGAAGCTGATCGTGTGGGGCGCCGACCGCGAGCATGCGATCGAACGCATGCAGCGCGCGCTCGGCGAGTATCGGATCGGCGGTGTGAAGACGCTGATCGGCTTCCACCGGGCGCTCCTCGCGCACCCGTGCTTCCGCGCCGGAGAGACCTGTCACGGTGTCGTCGAGTCGCCGGAGCTCGCTGTGCGCGCGGCCGAGCTCGAAGTGCCGGCGCCGTCAAGTGTGCGCGCGGGCGGCGTGGAGGTCGAACGGTCGACGACGGCGGAGGTCGACGGCCGGCGAGTCGAAGTGCGCCTGCGCGTGCCGGAGCCGCCCTACCGCGAGCTGGCGCGCCGGCGGCGCGAGCGCGCGGCGGCAGGCGGGGCCGCCGGCGCGTCGGGCGCGGTTCGCTCGCCGATGCAGGGCACGGTGCTCGACGTGAAGGTCGCCGACGGCGACAGCGTCGAGGTGGGCCAGGTGATCTGCATCGTCGAGGCGATGAAGATGGAGAACGAGGTGACGGCGCACGTGTCCGGCACCGTGGCCGAGCTCGCGGTCGCTCCGCAGCAGCCGGTCGCGATCGGCGAGCAGATCTGTGTGATTGCGTAACCCGGTTGCCGGGCGCAGCCCGGAACCGGGTTGTCTGTCTTTCAGAGGGACCGCTGGTACGAGCGGAACGCGCTCGTCGCCCACGTCGCCGTCAGTGCGGTGAGCGCGAGTAGCAGCAGGAGGTGCCAGCCGACGGTCGACCACGACGTGCCCGGCAGGACGACCTCGCGCGCTGCCCGCACGCCCCAGTCGACCGGGTTGAATTTCGACGCCGTCTGCATCCAGCCGGGCATCTGCTTCAGCGCGATCATCGTCGTCGAGAGGAAGAGCAGCGGCAGCCCGATGAAGTTCGCGACGGCGATCATCGTCGCCTCGCGCCGCGTCAGCAGCGCGATTGCTTGCGAGATGCCGGCGAACGCGCTGTTCACGAGCATGCCCGCGACGATGATCACGACGGCTCCGAGCACGCCCGTGTGGATGTGCACGCCGAGCGCGAGCGACACGAGCAGGATGACGACAGCCTGGATCGCCGCCGTGATTGCGGAGCGCACGATCTGCGACAGCACGAGTGAGAAGCGAGACGCCGGTGTTGCGAGGAACCGTTCGACGACCTTGTGGTCGAGGTCGTTGATCATCGACATGCCGCTCCACGTCGCGCCGAAGAACGCGTTCATGACGACGATGGCCGGCGCGAGAAATGTGATGTACGAGCCGGTGCCGAAGCCGCCGAGACGTGTCACGTTCTTGAACAGCTGGCCGTAGAGCACGAGCCACACCATCGGCTGCACGAGGAGCAGCACGATCCAGATCGGCTCGCGCATCAGGTTCCGCGCCTGTCGCAGCGTCATGAACCACGTGTGCCGTGCGACGGTCATCCCGCGCTCCGGCGCCGGCAAAGCCGGCCCCTGCGCTCTTTGATGAGCTCCGTCGAGCCTACGCTCATGCCCCGCTCCGGCGCCGGCAAAGCCGGCTCTTTGATGAGCTCCGTCGAGCCTACGCTCATGCCGCGCGATCCTCCGACTCGAAGTCCCGCCCGGTGAAGTGCAGGTAGACGTCGTCGAGCGACGGTCGCGAGACCGACACGGACTCGACCGGGATGCCTGCGGCCTCGAGCGCCGTGATGATGGCCGGCAATGCGCGTCCGCCGTTTTCGACGCGCGCGACGACGGTGCGGCCGTCGAGCACCTGCTCCGGCCGTGCGCCGGCGGCCGTGAGCACGCCCTGAGCCGCGTCGACCGAGTCGCGCGCCAGCTCGACGTGCACGGCGTCGCCTTGGAGCAGCGCCTTCAGCTCGGTCGGCGTCCCCTCGACCACCACCTTCCCCTGGGAGACGATCGCCAGCCGGTCGGCGAGCTGATCCGCCTCCTCGAGGTAGTGCGTGGTGAGCAGGATCGTCAGCGCCTCCGCCTGAGCGAGCCGCCCGACCTCCTCCCAGAGGGCGGTGCGCGCCTCGGGGTCGAGCCCGGTCGTCGGCTCGTCGAGAAAGAGCACGGACGGACGGTGGACGAGCCCGAGCGCGATGTCGAGCCGGCGGCGCATGCCGCCCGAGTACGTGCGGACGACACGGTCGGCCGCGTCGCTGATCCCGACGAGTTCGAGGAGCTCGTCCGCCCGCTGTCGAAGCGCACGGCCGCCCATGCCCTGGATGCGGCCCTGCAGGAGCAAGTTCTCGCGGCCGGTGCCGAACTGGTCGACGCCCGAGTCCTGCGGCACGTAGCCGATCGCCTTTCGCACGGCGGTCCGCTCGCGGCCCACGTCGTGCCCCGCAACTCGTGCCGTGCCGGAGTCGGCCGCGGTGAGCGTGACGAGCACGCGCACGGTGGTCGACTTGCCGGCGCCGTTCGGCCCGAGCAGCCCGAACACCTCGCCGCGACGAACGGAGAACGTCACTCCATCGAGCGCCTGCACGTTCCCGTAACGCTTGCGAAGGTCGTCGACGACGATCGCTTCCATCGACCTCGAGGCTACCGACGCGGCTAATGTCCGGCGGCGATGGATCTCTACGAGTACCAGGGCAAGCAGCTCTTCGCGCGCTTCGGGATTCCCGTCTCCGAAGGAGGCGTCGCGACGACACCCGAAGAGGCGCGCGCGCTCGCCGAGAAGATCGGCGGCCCCGTCGTCGTAAAGGCGCAGGTGCTGACCGGCGGTCGCGGCAAGGCGGGCGGCGTAAAGCTCGCCGACGATCCCGCCGATGCCGAGGAGAAGGCGCGCGCGATCATCGGACTCGACATCCGCGGCCACGTCGTGCGCACGCTGTGGCTCGAGCGCGCGTCGGACATCGCGAAGGAGTACTACCTCTCGATCACGTTCGACCGCGGTGCGAAGAAGCCGCTCTTCATGTTCACGACGCAGGGCGGTGTCGAGATCGAGGAGGTTGCTGCGAACGATCCCGATGCGCTTGTCCGGCTCCACGTCGATCCGCTCGAGGGCTTCCAGCCTTGGGTCGCGCGTCGCCTCGTGTACGGCGCCGGCGTGGAGGATCCCGGCGAGCAGAAGCAGATCGCCGCGATCGTCGAGAAGCTCTATCGCTGCTTCGTCGAGTGCGACGCGATGCTCACGGAGATCAACCCGCTGATCGTGACGCCGGACGGCGAGGTGAAGGCGCTCGACTCGAAGTTCACGGTCGACGACAGCGCGCTCTACCGCCACGCCGACATTGCCGAGTTCCGCGACACGAGCGCTGCCGACCCACTCGAAGCGCTCGCGCGCGAGAAGGGCGTCACGTACGTGAAGCTCGACGGCTCGGTCGGGATTCTCGGCAACGGCGCCGGGCTCTCGATGTCGACCGT
>DASRGQ010000081.1:0-24064 GCA_035650975.1 Gaiellaceae bacterium | reverse complement strand
GTCGATCGGCTCTCGGAGCTGAGCCTCGCTGCCCCGCGTCGGGCGACGGTCGTCGTGCCGCTCAAGGAAGGCGCGCTCTCGCGCGCCCGTGAGCTTGCCGCTCTCGGCCCGCCGTTCGAGCCGAATGAGACGCCCTTGACGCGGCATCAGCTGCTGCTGACGGCAGCGGAGGCAATCTTCGTCTTCGAGACGGCCGACGAGCACGGGCTCGCGACGCTCCTCGCCGACGTCGACGTCTGGGCAGCAGCGTCGGGGTGGCATCGGCTCGTCGCTGGGCCGCCGCGGCTCGCGGAGGTGGCCTATTCGTGGGAGCGCCCGGAGGCACAGCCGCTCGCTGTCGGGATGCGGTTCTGAGATGTCCTCCCAGGCCATCAACACCAGCTCGCCACGTACCGTCGACAGGCGCCTGCCGCTCTCGCTCGCACGCCGTGGGGCTCGCGCTGGTGTCGGTGCTCGGGCCACTCGTGCTCGACGTCATTCACTATCGCGTCAGCGAAACCGTGCGCGATCAGACGGTGGGACTCGACCTTGCCTCATTGGCGTTGGTCGCGCCGCTGACGCTGGGCGTCGCTGTCCTTGCTCTGCGTCGCCACCCGGCGGCGCCGGCGTTGGCGTTGGGGCCGGCGGCCTACGCCGCCTACATGCTCGCGCAGTACGTCCTCGGTCCTGAGTACCTGCGCATTCCGGGGAACAACGAGCGCTTCTTCCTTCTCTTCCTCGCGCTGTTCGTCGTCGCCGGCTTCGTCGGGGTGTGTGCGTGGAACATGCTCGACGTCTCGGTGCTACCGGCGATCGATGAGCGGGTCGAGTGGCAAGTCTTTGGCAAGTAGAGACCACGGATAACCGCAGCTATAGATCCCATCGTGCCCGCGTCCACTGCGGCCAGCCGCTATCAGCCGCCTCAGCGTCGCGTGTGAAGCGGTCGCGTGTGAAGCGAGCGCTCTCCCGCTGAGCTATGCGCCCGGGAGATGCAAACCGTACCAACGCGGCTCGAGCTAGATCCGGCGAAAGCGCGCGTCGCTCAGCGAGTAGACGCCGAACGAAATCAGGCCGGCGGCGACGATCCCGAGCAGAACCTGGCCGTACGATGCGTGGGCGATCTTGGCGAGCGCGCCGTCGAGCCCGACCGCTTTGTTCGGGTCGTATTCGATCGCGGCTTTGATCAAGAAGATTCCGACCAGGGAGAAGACGACCAGGCGTGCGAGGTGGCCGAAGCTGCCGATCCATTCGATCCACGTCCGAACCCGGTGGCTCATCTCCTCGGTCTTCGAGTCTTTGAGGAAGTCCTGGCTGATTCCGCGGTAACCCTGGTAGAGGCCGATTCCGATCAGGAGAACGCCGGCGACTCCGACAAGCCAAGGGCCACCCGGCCACCCGAGAACGCCCGCGGTTTCCTTCGGCGCGTTGCCGGAGCCGCTGCTGCTCGAACCCGAGCCGATCAGGATCTCGATCGCGATCGCGCACAGGCCCGCGTACACGCAGCCGCTCCCGAAAGCCGCGACGCGGTCGAACGTGCCGTCCGAGGCCTCCGGCCCGTGCCCGATCGCCGCGTGCACGAACCGCCAGAGCGCGTAGCCCGCGAGACCGATTGCGACGAGAATCAGCAGCACCTTCCCAAACGGCTGGTGCGCGAGGGTCTTCAAGGCGCCTTGCTGGTTCGTCGTCTTGCCTCCGGCACCAAACGCGAGCTTGATCGCGAGGATGCCGATGATTCCGTAGATCAAGCCGCGAGCGACGAACCCCGAACGCGCCAACCATTCGAAGCCCCTGCTTTGCGCGACCTTGTCTGCGCTCACCTCGGCGCTCATGGGGTGCGAACGGCTCGGCGCTGTTTTCGGATACGAGCGTTTACGTTCGACACGTATCCGCGACGCGGGCGACCGCGTTGGCAGAGAAGCGCCCGGCAGAACTGGAGCAGGGCGCATGACCCCTAGACTGGAGGTGCTTGATGCCCGGCTGGGTATGGGTCTTGATCGCGGCCGCCATCGTCGTCATCCTGCTTGCCGCCGCTTCCTGGCGGGCGATGACTCATCGGCGGACGACGCGGCTGCGGGAGCAGTTCGGCCCCGAATACGACCGCACCGTCGACGACGCGAAGTCGAAACGCGACGCCGAAGCAGATCTACAGGCACGTGAAGAGCGGCGTCGCGGGCTCGAGATTCGGCCGCTGTCGCAGGCCGCTCGAGACCGCTACGTGGAGAGCTGGGGGAACGTCCAGGCTCGGTTCGTCGACGACCCGAGGGGGGCTGTGGCGAGCGCCGATAGCTTGATCCAGTCGGTGATGAGCGATCGTGGTTATCCGGTTCAGGACTTCGAGCAGCGCGCAGCCGACGTCTCCGTCGATCATCCGCAGGTCGTCGAGAACTACCGCCACGGTCACCGGCTCGCGACCGAGATCGACAGCGACACGGGTGACTCGACCGAGAATCTTCGGCAGGCGATGCAGCACTACCGCTCGCTCTTCGAAGAGCTTGTCGAACCGGCCGCCGATCAGCCGACGAGGCGTGAACAGCTCGACGAACGCGGACAGGTCACGAGTACGCAAGCCGGTGAGAGGAGGGTGCCGAGATGAGCGACCGGCCAACCAGCACGCGCGATCTTGCGTCGGGCACCGATCGCGACGACACGATCGAACGAAGCACACAAGGCGACGTCCGGGACGAACCGACCGACGACGGCGGCACCGTGCGCGAGCCGCTCCTGCCTGACGACCAAAGCGCACAGTTGACGACTCGGTGGCAGGAGATTCAGACGAGCTTCGTCGACCAGCCACGGGACGCGGTCGAACAGGCGGACGGCCTGGTAGCGGACCTCATGCAGAGGCTCGCCGCTGGGTTCGCCGACGAGCGCGAACGTCTCGAAGCCCAGTGGGATCGCGGCGACGACGTGTCGACCGAAGACCTTCGCATCGCGCTCACCCGCTACCGATCATTCTTCGACCGGCTCCTCTCCGCATAACCCAACGGGAGCAATCTCGACTCACGGGAAGAAGTCCGCGGCACCGGTGAGGGATCCTTAGGGCTGCTTCCTCCCGGATCTGACCCGGTTCGGAACCTCACCGCGCCGCGGGCGCGCGCAGTGTAGCCCGGGACGCTTGCGCTTCGGCCGAACCGCGCGCACAATGCCTGCGTCCCGACGACGACGAGGAGGTGGCGCGAAAAATGACGAATGCCCTTGCCGCGATGCTCGCGCCCTGCGCCGCCGCCCGTCGCAGCGTCTCCTGACGCGCGCGTAGGACGGGCGGCCGCGACCGCCCACGCACGCAAAGGAGCTTTGGTTGACACTTCCGATCACGGATTCGCCCCTCCACCCACTCGGCTGGGACGACGGCTGGGAAGCCGCGTTCGCCGAGCATCGCGCCGCCGGGCTCGCGCCCGCCCGCGTCGCGATCCAACACCGCGGCGCCTACGACCTCGCAACCGAGCACGGCGAGCTGCGCGCGACTGCGACGACGCGGCTCTTCAAAGCGGACGAGCTGCCTGCCGTCGGCGACTGGGTCGGCTTCGACAGCGCCACCGATCAGGTCGAGGTCGTCCTGCCGCGCCGCACCGCGATCTCCCGCAAGGAGGTCTGGAAGGCGGCTCGCGAGCAGGTGCTCGCCGCCAACATCGATGTCGCGTTCCTCGTGCAGGCGCTTCCGCTCGACTTCAACGTGCGCCGTCTCGAGCGCTACCTCGCGATGGCGTGGGAGAGCGGAGCTCAGCCCGTCGTGCTGCTGACGAAGATCGATCTCGTCGACGACCCGGTGCCGTATCTCGACGAGATCCAGACCGTGACGGCCGGTGCCTGCCCGTCCGTCGCGGTCTCCGCTGTGACCGGCGTCGGCCTCGATGAGCTGCGGCAGTTTCTCGAGCCGAATCGCACGGCCGTGCTGCTGGGCTCGTCGGGCGTCGGCAAGTCGACGATCGTCAACGCGCTCGCCGGCGAAGAGCTCCTCGCGACGCAGGAGGTGCGCGCCGACGACCATCGCGGCCGCCACACGACGACGCACCGCGAGCTGATCGTGCTCGAGGGAGGCGGTGTGATTCTCGACACGCCCGGAATCCGCGAGCTGCAGCTCTGGGAAGGCGATCTCGATCAGACGTTCGGCGACGTCGAGGAGATCTCTCGGCACTGCCGCTTCTCCGACTGTGCGCACGACCAGGAGCCCGGCTGCGCCGTCCGCGAGGCGCTCCACGACGGCTCGCTCTCCGTCGATCGCTGGCAGAGCTACCTAAAGCTGCAGCGGGAGCTGGAGGCGATCGAGGCCAAGCGCAACCACCTACTGCGACAGGATCGCGTCCGCGAGTACAAGATCCGCGCACGTCAGAATCGCTCCAAGAAGAAGCGCTGAGCTCGCCCCGGGTCCGTGAGGACGGGGTCGCGCTCGTCCTGCCCGATCCCGGCCGCACGCACCGCGAGGTCGTCCTCGGCCAGGAGCTCAGGCGGCCGCGACCCGGGCCGGCGTTCGAATGGTCCGACGGCTCGTGGCGCGTCGACTTCGCGCGGCCCGAGGTCGATCGCATGGAGTACCTGCTCGGGATCGACGGTGCGTTCGTCCGCGATCCCGTGAACCCGCGGCGCGCGCCCGGGCCGTTTGGCGACAAGTCGGTGATCGAATGGCCCCAGTACCGCCTCCCCGGCTGGCTCGACTCGATCGCGGACGCCGGGCCGATCGAGACGCTCGAGATCCGCTGCCGGCGGCTCGTCGCGCGCGTGAGGGTGCTGCTCTACGCGACGCCGGAGCCACCGGGGGCCGACGCGCCGCTGCTCGTCGTGCACGACGGGCCCGAGTACGCCGAATACTCCGCGCTCACGCGCTTCCTCGACGCGATGAGCTGGGAGGAGCGCATCCCGCCGCTGCGCGCCGCGCTGATCCAGCCGGTCGACCGCGACGAGACGTACTCGGCGTCCGCGCTCTACGCCGCGGCACTCGTACGCGAGCTGCTGCCTGAGATCGCCAAGCTTGCTCCCCACCGAACGCGCGTCGGGCTCGGCGCGAGTCTCGGCGCGCTCGCAATGCTGCACGCGCACCGCCGGCACCCGAAGGCGTTCGACGGGCTCCTGCTCCAGTCCGGCAGCTTCTTTCAACAGCGCTGGGACAAGGTCGAGTCGACGTTCGGGCGCTACCAGCGCATCACGCGCTTCGTCGGGTCCGTGCTGCGAGCCGAGCGCGCCGAGCGCACGATCCCGATCGCGATCACCTGCGGAACTGCCGAGGAGAATCGGGTGAACAACGAGGCGATGGTGGACGCCCTCGTTGCGCAGGGGTATCCCGCCTGGCTCGCGCTCGTGCGTGACGCGCACAACTGGACGTGCTGGCGCGACGCGCTCGACCCTCACCTGCCCGCGCTCATCGAGGCGGTCACGTGATGCAGCGGCGATCGATCGACGTCGACGGCGGCACCGTGCTCGCCTACGGGCACTACGGCCGCCCGGTCGTCGCGTTCCCTTCCGAGAACGGCGATGTGCACGACTGGGAGTCGCGCGGGATGATTGACGCGCTGGGCGACCTCTTCGACGCCGGCCGCCTGAAGCTCTACTGCGTGCCGTCGTTCGACAGCGAGAGCTGGACGCGCCGCGACCTGCCGCTCGAGGAACGCGCGCGCAGGCACGGCCACTACGAATGGTGGGTGCTCACGCGGCTCGTGCCGTTCGTGCAGAGCGATTCGCACGCGCACGAGCTGATTGCGACCGGCGCGTCGTTCGGCGCCTACCACTCGGCGAACTTCTGCCTCAAGCGCGCCGACCTGTTTCCGCTCGCGATCTGTCTGAGCGGCGTGTACGACGTCTCGGTGCAGGGAGGCGGCGAGCGCGGCGACGCGGTCTACTTCAACAACCCGATGGACTACGTCGCGCACCTGAACGGCGATCACCTCGACTGGCTGCGCGGCCAGGCGTCGCTCCTCCTCGTGTGCGGGCAGGGGCAATGGGAGGACACGACGGGTGCACTCGAGTCGACCCGCCGGTTCGGCGCGCTGCTCGCCGGGAAGGGGCTCAGGCACGAGGTCGATCTGTGGGGGCACGACGTGCCGCACGACTGGCCGTCGTGGCGGCGGCAGATGGCGCATCATCTGCCTCGGTTTCTCTGATGGAAGAGCGCGTGATCGGATTGCTCCTCGGCACCGAGGAGGACTGGCCCGCAGCGTTCGAGGCGATCGTGTCGCGCCTCGGCCCGATCGACGGGCTCGAGCTGCGCACGGAGCGAATCGTCAACGAGCCGTTCGATCTGCGCTACCGGCCGCGCTACTCGCTCGTGATCGACCGGCTCGCGTGGTGGTACGACCTGCCGCGCGCCTGGCTGAAGAAGGTCTCGTTGATGGACGACGTGTACCTGCTGAACAACCCGTTCACGTTCCAGGCGATGGAGAAGCACTCCGCGTACTGCGCGCTGATGCGGCTCGGCATCCGCGTGCCGGAAACCTGGCTGATCCCGCACAAGGTACCGCCGTCGAACCCGCGCTTCCAGCCGACGGCCGAGCGGTACAACACGCCGTTCGAGCTCGAGGCGATCGGCGGGCAGATCGGCTATCCCCTGTTCATGAAGCCGTTCGACGGCGGCCAGTGGATCGGTGTGTCGCGCGTCGGCTCGGCGGAGGAGCTGCGTGCCCGCTACGACGAGTCCGGCGAGCGGATGATGCATCTACAAACTGCGCTCGAGGGCTTCGACGTGTTCGTGCGCTCGCTGTCGATCGGCGCCGAGACGATGTCGATGTGGTTCGACCCCTCACGGCCGATGCACGACAGATACCAGGTGCGGCACGACTTCCTGACGCCCGAACTCGGCGATGAGATCGTCACCATCTCGCGGCTCGTCAACGCGTTCTTCCGCTGGGAGTTCAACTCCTGCGAGACGATCGTGAAGGACGGCATCGCGTATCCGATCGACTACGCGAACGCGTCGCCGGACGTCGCCCTCACGTCGTTGCACTACTACTTCCCGTGGGCGATTACGGCACTCGTCAAGTGGTCCGTGTTCTGCACGGTGACGAACCGCGTCATGCTCGTGAACCAGAACTCGCGCGACTACTTCGACTGGGGCGACCGCGACGATCTCGGGTACGAGGAGAAGCTCGTGAAGTACCGCGAGCTTGCCGATGCCTACTTCCAGGTGGACGAGTACGAGGAGTTCTGCGCCCGCAAGCTCGCGCACGTCGACGAGGTTGCGCACGAGTGGTTCTCCTCGGCGGAGTTCGACGACGTCCTCGTCGCCACCGTACGCTCGACGTTCCCGCGGCACGAGCAGGAGCACTTCGTCGAGCACTACCGCGGCCTGCTCGGCGCCTGGGTGCGCGACAACGCGTGAGCGCACTTGACCCCGTGACGCCGCTCGCGTAAAACGGGGGTCGCGGCGCTGCGGTCTCTGCGGAGTCAATCGACCGGAGACCAGGGAGGCCTCGTGACCATCGCCGAAATCGGCACCGTGAAGCTCGGCAAGCTACCCGTTCGCACCGACGTCAGGACCCTCGCGCTCGGGCGCTACCTCGACCGGCTGACGCTGCCGCCGCCGCCCGCCACGCTCGATCTGACCGCGCACGTCGACGACTGGCCGATGTACCTGAACGACCGGATCGGGGACTGCACGATTGCGGCGGCCGGCCACATGATCGAGTCGTGGACCGCCGCTGCCACCGGGACCGCCGTCGAGGTGACGGATGCCGACGTGCAGACGGCGTTCGACCGGGTGAAGATCGTCGACCCGGCTACCGGCGAGGAGGGTGCGGTCGAGCTCGACGTGCTCCGCGACTGGCGCGCACGCGGCGTCGGCGGCCACACGATCGCGGCGTTCGCACGCGTGTCGCTCCTCGACCACGATCTCGTGCGCACCGCGGCGTGGCTCTTCGAGGGGCTCTACATCGGGCTCGAGCTGCCGCTGACCGCGCAGCAGCCGGGCGTCTGGGACTGGACGGGATCGCTGAGCGGGCCGGCGCAGCCCGGGTCGTGGGGCGGCCACGCGGTCGACGTCGTCCGCTACGACGCGGGCACGCTGACGGTCGTGACGTGGGGGCGGCTGCAGCAGATGACGTGGACCTTCTGGGACCGCTACGTCGACGAGGCCTACTGCATCATCTCGAAAGACTTTTTGGAGGGCGACAAGGCGCCGAACGGCTTCGATGTGGAAGCTCTGCGTGCCGACCTCGAGCTCGTGACAGCCTGATCCCTCTACCCTGACGGCATGCCGGAAGCGATCCTCGTCGTCGACGACGACGTGCCGATCAGACGAATGCTCGAACGGACGCTGCTCGCGGAGGGTTACGAGGTGGAGACGGCGGCGGACGGCGGCGCGGCGCTCCTCGCGGTCGAGCGCTCCGTGCCCGACCTCGTCGTGCTCGACGTTGCGATGGACGGTGTCGACGGCCTCGCCGTCTGCCGCCGCGTCCGGCAGAAAGGGCTTGCGCTGCCAGTGCTGCTGCTGACCGCCCGCGATGCGGTGCCCGACCGTGTCGCCGGGCTCGACGCCGGCGCGGACGACTACCTCGTGAAGCCGTTCGCAACCGACGAGCTCCTGGCACGTGTGCGCGCGCTGCTTCGCCGCGGACGCGAGCCGGAAGAGCTGCTCGCGCACGGCGAGGTGACGCTCGACGTCGCGACGCGCAGCGTGCGGCGGAGCGGAGAGCGCCTGCTGCTCAGCCCGCGCGAGTGCCATCTGCTCGAAGTGCTGATGCGCACCCCGCGTCGCGTTGTCACCCGCGAGCAGGCGCTCGCCGAGGTCTGGCAGGGCGACGCCAGTGCAAACGCCGTAGATCGCTGCGTCTCGAACCTTCGCCGTAAGCTCGGCGAGTCGCCGGCGATCGAGACCGTGCGCGGAGTCGGCTTCGTCCTGCGATGAGCATTCGCCTCAGAGCCGTGCTCGCGGCAGCAGCAGCGACGCTCCTTGCGCTCGTCGCTCTTGGCGCCGTCGTCGACGTCCTCGTCGCGCGACACTTGACCACCGCTCTCGATCACGCGCTGCGTCAGCGCGCGGTCGAGGTCGCACAGATCGCTGCGTCCACGCCGAACCTGCTTCAGGATCGCGGAGCTCTCGACGCACCGGCCGGAGACGCCAGCGCGATGGTCGAGGTGGTGGATCGGAACGGCCGTATCGTCGCCCGTTCGGCGTCGCTCGGCAGCCGCGAGCTCGCCACGTCGCTCGCCGGCGACGCGATCGCGGGGCGCTCCGGCTACAGGCGGGGCACGCTCGGCACAACAACGCTCCGCGTGTACGCCGCGCCGCTCGCGGCCGGCGCCGGGGCGGCCGCGGGTGGCGCGGTCGTCGTTGCGGCGTCGACCGACGGGGTCGAAGACACGGTGCGCGAGACGCATCTCGTCACGCTTGTCGGCGCCGTCGGCGCTGCGCTGCTCGGCGCGGGGCTGGTGTGGTTCCTGCTCGGACGCGCGGTCGCTCCGCTTGCTCGGCTGGATCGCGCCGCCGCCGAGATCGGGCGGACGGCAGACCCGAGCAGGCGGTTGCCGGAAGCCCAGCGCGACGACGAGGTCGGCCGCCTCGCGTCGACTCTCAATCGCATGCTCGAGTCGCTCGACCGCGCGCAATCGCGCGAGCGGCGGTTCGTCGCCGATGCGTCGCACGAGCTGCGCACGCCGCTCACCTCGCTGCGCGGCAACGTCGATCATCTCGCGCGGCACGGTGCGACGCCGTCGCTCGTCGCCGACCTGCAGACGGACGCGGCGCGGCTCGTACGTCTTGCCGACGACCTCCTCGCGCTGTCGCGTGAAGAGGCCGGCCGGCCCACGAGCGGCGACGAGATCGCGGCAAATGAGCTGGCGCGTGCCGCCGGCGCGGACACGTGGACCGCCGAGCAGCTCTCGGTGCACGGCGACCGTGACGCGCTCGTCCGCGCGGTCGGCAACCTGGTCGAGAACGCCCGCCGCCACGGCCGCGGGCGCGTCACCCTCGCGATCGCAAAGCGGGGCGGCCGCGCGCGGATCTCCGTCTCCGACGAGGGGGACGGAGTCGCCGTCGCGGATCGCGAGCGCGTCTTCGAGCGCTTCCACGGTGACGGCTCGGGCCTCGGGCTCTCGATCGTGCGCGCCACCGCGGAGCGGCACGGCGGAGCCGCATACGTCGACGGATCGACGTTCACGATCGAGCTGCCCGTCATGAAATCGTCAGAGAGCGCGGATACGACTTCCGGTGAGAAGCTCGAGAAAGGCTCGCTGTGAGACTGTTCCGCACGCTTTCGACGTCACGCCTCGTCGCGCTCGTCACCGTAGTCGCCGCGATTCTCGTGGGCGCGTCGATCGCGGTCGCTGCATCCGGAACCTCCGGGCCGACGCCGCCGCCGAAGCCGCTCGCGGCGGCGCTGCACGATGCGCTCTCGGCAACTGCGCCGACGGGCGTGACCGCGCGCATCAAGTTCACGAACGGGCTCTTTCCCTCCGGCGCGCTCACTGGTCAGGCGGGCTCCGCGCTGACTTCGGGCGCGAGCGGCCGCCTGTGGGCGAACGCAGACGGCGGCAGGCTCGAGCTGCAGTCGGACGCCGGCGACACGCAGGTCACGTGGAACGACACCAAGCTGACCGTCTACGACGCGTCGTCGAACACCGCTTACGTCGCGTCGCTGCCGCAGAAGCCGGCTTCGACGCAGACGAGCGACACGCCGCCGACGCTCGACCAGATCACGACGTTTCTGACGCAGGCGGGTGCGCACTGGGCGATCTCGGATGCGGCCCCGACGAACGTCGCGGGACGGGAGGCCTACACCGTCACGGTGTCGCCGAAGCACGACGGCGGGCTGCTTGGCTCTGCGCAGCTCGCATGGGACGCGCTGAACGGCACGCCGCTGCGGCTCGCGATCTACGCGCAGGGCGCGTCGAGCCCGGTGCTCGCGCTCGAGGCGACCGACATCTCCTTCGGGCCCGTCTCCGACTCGGACATCGACGTCACGCCGCCGGCCGGCACGAAGATCGTCGACCTTTCGTCGCAGCACACGAGCCCGAACGGCGCGGACATCCCGCCCGTGACGGGGCTCGCAGCGGTACAAGCGGCGGCACCGTACGTCGTCGTGCCATCGTCGCTCGTCGGCCTGCCGCTGCAAGACGTCCGCCTCGTGGGGCCCGCGGACGACCGGTCGGCGCTCGCGGTCTACGGCGAAGGCCTCGGCGCGATCGTCGTCGTCGAGAGGCAAGCCGATGCGTCCAAGCAGGAGAACGGAAGCGGTCTCGACTCGCTGCCGACGGTCTCGCTCGACGGCGTCACGGCGCACGAGCTCTCGACGCAGCTCGGCACGATCCTCGCGTGGAGCCGCGGCGGCGTCTCATATGTGCTCGCGGGGTCGGTCGCGACGACGGCGGCCGAGTCGGCCGCCCGCGCGCTCGGGTGACGGACGCCCCGCCGATCGAGGCGCGCGCGCTCGTCAAGCGCTACGGCAGCCTGACCGCCGTCGACGCCGTCGACCTGACCGTCGAGCACGGCGACGTCTTCGGCTACCTCGGGCCGAACGGCGCGGGCAAGACGACATCGCTGCGCATGTTGCTCGGCCTGATCACGCCAACCTCGGGTGAGGCACTCCTCCACGGGCGCAGCCCGCACGTCGACGGAGCACGCGCGCTCGACGGCGTGGCGGGCTTCGTCGAGGGGCCGCGGTTCTATCCGTATCTCTCCGGGCGTAAGAACTTGCGCCTGCTCGGCGACCTCGACGGCGGCGTCGCGCCCGCGCGGATCGACGAGGTGCTCGACGCCGTCGAGCTGCGCGACCGTGCGGGCGACCGCGTCGGCGGCTACTCGCACGGGATGCGCCAGCGGCTCGGCATCGCCGCCTCGCTTCTTCGCTCGCCGAGGCTGCTGCTGCTCGACGAGCCGACGACGGGCCTCGACCCGGCCGGGATGCGCGACATGCGCGAGCTCGTGAAACGGCTCGCCGCGGACGGGATCACGATCCTGCTCTCGAGCCACATCCTCGCGGAGGTCGAGGAACTGTGTAACCGCGTCGCGATCATCCGCAAAGGCCGCGTCATCTACGAGGGCAGGCTCGACGAGCTGCTGCGCACGGCCGGCGGCGGCTATGCGTTGCGCACTGCGGAGCCGGAACGCGCGCGGACGGTGCTGCTCACGAACGGCGTCGATTCGGTCGAGCTCGTCGACGGCGAGCTGCGGTTTCGCGCCGAGGAGCGCGAGATCGAAGCGCTCTCGATCGCCCTCGGCCGCGCCGGCGTCGGCATCGCCGCGCTCGTCCCGCAGACCGCGACGCTCGAGCAGCTGTTCCTCGACATGACCGAGGAAGAAGCGGCGTGACGCGCGTCTACAAATGGGAGGTGCTGAAGCTGCTCGCGCAGAAGCGCACCTATCTCGGCCTCGGTGCGTCGATCCTCGTGCCGATCGCGTTCGTCGTCGTCCTGACGATCCAGACAGGCGGGCCGAACGACATCCCGCTCGGCCGGTACATCCGCCAGACCGGGCTCGCGACGCCGTTCGTCGTTCTCTTCTTCATGTCGATCTGGGCCTTTCCGCTGATCACCGCGCTCGTCGCGGGAGACATCGTCGCCGCCGAGAGCCACAACGGCACCCTGAAGACGATCCTCACGCGCTCGCGCGATCGCGGCGAGATCTACGCGGGCAAGGTTGCAGCCGCGCTCACCTACACCGTCGTCGTCGTGTTCGCGATGGGAGCGGTCGCGCTCGTCGCGGCGTGCATCGCGTGGGGCTTTCATCCGCTGACATCGCTGTCGGGCACGACGGTCAGCGCGCTACACGGGCTCGGGTTGCTTGCCGCGAGCCTCGCGATCTACGCGTGGCCGATGGCCGGAATCGCGGCGTTCGGGTTGCTGCTCTCGACGGTCACGCGAAACAGCGCGGCCTCGGTTGTCGGCACCCTGATGTGGGCGCTTCTCATGCAGCTGCTCGGGGTTCTGCCGGGCACGGAGCCGATCCGGCCGTACCTGCTCGGCCAACAGTTCGAGGCGTGGCATGGGTTCCTGCGGACGCCCGCCGACTTCGACCCCGTGATCCGCGCGCTGTGGGTGTGCGCGCTCTACGTCGTCGTTCCGCTCTTCGCGGGGTACCTCGTCTTCCTACGGCGCGACGTCGCCGGCGAGTAGCGCCCGGCCGACGATCGCAGCCTCCGCGCCCGCCTCGGCGAGCGCGGCCACATCGGCCGGCGAGCGCACGCCGCCCGCAGCGAGGACGGTCGCGCCGGTCGACGCTGCTTGGCGGACGAGGTCTAGGTCGGGGCCCGAGAGCGTGCCGTCGCGGTCGATCGCCGTCACGAGCACGCGTGCGCCGGGAGCGCGCCCAAGCGCTTCGTCGACCGTCAATCCGGCACTCTGCGTCCAGCCGGCGGTGCGCACGAGCCCGTCGCGGACGTCGACTGCGAGCACGGCCGCCGCGCCGAGCTCGAGCCAGGGTGCGGGGTCGGGCCACGCAGCGGTGCCGATGACGACGCGGTCGGCACCCGCCTCGAGCAGCGACTCCGCGTCGGCGCGCGTCCGGATGCCGCCGGACGCCTGGACGGGCACGCCCGCGCCGGCGACCGCGCGGACGAGCGCCGGTCGCACGCCGCCGCGCCGCGCTCCGTCGAGATCGACCAGGTGGATCCGGCGAGCGCCCGCCGCTGCGAACCGTTCGGCGAGCGCGACGGGATCGTTCGCACGCTCGATCACCGAGTCGTAGCGGCCGCGGTCGAGGCGCACGGCCTCGTCGCCGAGTACGTCGACGGCCGGAATGACTTCGATAAGTCCTTCGAACCACATATGTTCATGTTAGCGTGCTAACATGAAAAGAGATGGCCGAGCGCAGCCGACACCCATGGCGGACAAAGGAGATGCGAGAGCTCTTCGACGCGATCCTCGCGCTGGAGACCCGGACGGAAGCGGAAGCGTTCTTCCGGGACCTGTGCACGCTCGCGGAGCTGGAGGCGATGTCGCACCGCTGGCAGGTGGCGCGGCTGCTGGAGCGCGGGCTGCCGTATCTGGAGATCGCGGAGCGAACGGGCGCCTCGACGACCACGGTGACGCGCGTTGCGCACTGGCTGAAGCACGGCGAGGGCGGGTACAGGGCGGCGCTCGACCGAGCGGGCTCCTGAAGGTCGCGCTCCCTGCGAAGGGGCGCCTGCGCGAGCCGGCCTTCCACCTGCTCGAGGACGCGGGGCTCGGGCCCGAGCAGCCGGGAGACCGCGCGCTCGCGTTTCCCTGCAGGAACGCGCCCGTGGAGGTGCTGCTGGTCCGCGCCGCCGACATCCCCGAGTACGTGCAGGACGGCGTCGTCGACTGCGGCATCACGGGCCTCGACCTCGTGCGCGAACGGGGCGCCGACGTGCACGAGCTGCTCGCGCTCGGGTTTGGCTCGTGTCGGCTCGAGGCAGCGGTGCCGGAGGAGTCGAGCGTGCGGCGCTTCGAGGAGCTTGCCGGTGCGTCGGTCGCCACGGTGTACCCGAAGCTGACCCGCGAGCTGCTGCCGGTCGACGTGACGCTCGTCGACGTGACGGGCTCCGTCGAGATCGCGCCGCGCCTCGGGCTCGCTGACGCGATCGTCGACCTCGTCTCGTCCGGCAACACGCTGCGCACGAATGGGCTGCGCTCGCTCGGCGTGCTACTCGAGTCGGAAGCGGTGCTCGTCGCCGGCGACTCGGAGGTGGGTGAGCCGTTCGCGGCGATGCTGCGCGCCGTCGTCGAGGCGCGGCGCCATCGCTACCTGATGCTGAACGCACCGGAGAGCTCTCTCGAGGCGATCGCCGGGCTCGTCGCCCCGCGCGTGCCGAGCGTGCTGCCGCTCGCCGAAGCCGGGATGGTGGCGGTGCACGCGCTCGTTCCCGCGGCCGACATCTGGCGCCTCCTGCCCGAGCTCGAGGCCCTCGGCGGCTCGTCGATCCTCGTCGTCCCCGTCGAGCGCATCGCCGCGTGACAATTGTCAGCGACGTGAAAGAGCGCGGCCTCGCTGCCGTGCGCGAGTGGGCGCTGGAGCTCGACGGCGTCGAGCCCGAACGCGCGCAGCCTGCGGGGGACATTCCGCGCGACGCGATCCTCACGCTCGCGGACCGCGTGCGCCGTTGGCACGAGCTGCAGCGTCCCCGCGACATCGCGCTCGAGGTCGAACCAGGTGTGGCGCTCGAGCGCCGCTGGCTACCGCTCGACACCGTCGGCATCTACGTGCCGCGCAACCTGCTCTCGACGCTCGTCATGTGCGCGGTGCCTGCGCAGGTTGCGGGCGTGGGGCGCATGGTCGTCTGCACGCCGCCCGCAGGCGCCGGGATCATCGCCGCAGCCGCCGAGCTGCTCGGCATCGACGAGGTGTGGGCGCTCGGCGGGCCGCAGGCGATCGGCTACCTCGCGTACGTCGAGCGCGTCGACCGCATCGTCGGACCGGGGAACCAGTACGTGAACGACGCGAAGCTCGAGGTCTCGCGCGATGTGGCCATCGACCTGCCCGGGGGGCCGTCCGAGGTGGTCGTCGTCGCGGACGGTGATGCGGACGCCGACCTCGTCGAGCTCGAGCTCGCTGCGCAGCGCGAGCACGGCCACGACGCTGTCTGCACGCGAGTTGCGACGCTCGCCGAGGCCGAGGAGATCGCGCCGGAGCATCTCGTGCTTCTCGGGAGTGCCGAGCGCCATGCGCAGCGCGTGCGCAACGCGGGCGCCGTTTTCGTCGGGCGCTTCTCGCCCGTCGCCGCCGGCGACTACGCAACCGGCGGGAACCACGTACTGCCCACGAACGGGTGGGCGCGCTCGATCGGCGGGCTCGGGCTCGAGACGTTCATGAAACCCGTGACGATCCAGCGCCTGAGCGAAGCCGGGCTCGCCCGCATCCGACCGACCGTCGAGGCGCTCGCCGCGGCCGAGGGGATGCCGGCGCACGCGGCGGCGGTGCAGCGGTGAAGGCGCTCGCGCCCGAGTTCAGGCCGTACCAGTGGGCGCCGCCGAGCGACGAAGTCGCGCGCATCGCCGGTATCGACGTGTCGCAGGTGCTGCGGTTCGACCAGAACACGCCGCCGCTGCCGCTGCCGTCGACGCGGCCCGGAACGATTGCGGGTGCGCTTGCGCGCGTCAGCGGCTACCCGGGAGGCGGTTACCGTGCGTTGCGACGGGCGATCGCCGACTACGCGGGCGTCGAGCCCCGCAACGTCGTTGTCGGCGCCGGCGCCGACGACTTGATCCTGCTTTGTGCGCGCGCGTATGCCGGGCACGGCGACGTGATCGCAATCCCGGCGCCGCCGACGTACCCGCTGTACTCGATCGCGGCGCAGCTCACCGGCGCGGAGGTCGGCGACGACGATCCGGTGCTTACGTACGCCTGCCGCCCGAACAACCCGACCGGTTCGCTCGACCCTTTGCCCGACGCTCGGCCGCTCGTCGTCGACGAGGCCTACTACGAGTACTGCGGCGAGACGGCGCTTCCGCTCGTGGACGAGGACGAGGTGATCGTGCTGCGTACGTTCTCGAAGCTCTTCGGCCTGGCGGGCGCCCGGGTCGGGTATGCGGTCGCAGCCGACGAGATTGCCGACGAGCTGAACGCGCGCCAGTCGCCGGCACCCGTGAGCTCCCTCGGAGCCGAGCTCGCGATTGCGGCGCTTCGGTCCAGGCCCGACGCGACGCCCGTGATCGAGGAGCGCGAGCGGCTCGCCTCTGCGCTGCGCGCGCTCGGGCTCGAGCCGCTCGACTCGTTCACCAACTTTCTCTACGTGCCGGTCGAGGACGGGATCGAGCTCGGCGACGCGCTGCTGCGGCAGGGCATGGTCGTGCGCGCCTATCCGCAGGCGATTCGCGCCTCGGTCCGCGACGCGGCGGACGATGACCTGCTCGTGGAGGCGCTTGGCCGCCTACTCGACCGCCCGTCGCCCGTCGCTGCGGCGGGTCATCGCCGTGCTCGCACGGTGCGCGCGACCGCGGAGACGCGCATTTCGACGCGCCTCGCACTGGACGGTGCGAGCCGGGTGCGGGTCGCGACCGGTGCCGGGCTCTACGACCACTTCCTCGAGCAACTTGCGTTCCACGCCGGCTTCGACCTGCTGCTCGAGGGCGTCGGCGACCTGGAGACGGGCGACCATCACACAGCGGAGGACGCAGCGCTCGCCTTCGGAGCCGCGCTCGACGCTGCGCTCGGCGACCGGCGTGGAATCGCACGCTACGGCGACGCGGTGGTGCCCATGGACGACGCGCTCGCGAGCGCCGCAGTCGACCTCGGCGGGCGCGCGCACGCCGTGCTCGACCTGCAACACGATCCGGGGCTCGCCGAGCACATGTTGGCGAGCCTCGCGCAAGCGGCGCGCGCGTCGTTGCACGTCGAGGCGTCCGGACGCGATGCGCATCACGTCGCCGAAGCCGCGTTCAAAGCCGTCGGCCGTGCGCTGCGTGCGGCCGTGCGAAACGAAGGCACCGGTGTGCCGTCGACCAAGGGCCGGCTGTGAACGTCGCGATCTGCGACTACGGCGCGGGAAACATGCGCAGCGTGCGCGTCGCGTTCGCGCGGCTCGACGCACGTGAGACCGATGACGTTCTGGCCGCCGACCTCGCCGTGCTGCCCGGCGTCGGCGCCGCGCGGACCGCGATGGCAGGTCTGCGCGAGCGTGGGCACGACACGCTGCTGCGCGAACGGCACGAACGCGGCGCCCCGATCCTCGGCATCTGCCTCGGGTTGCAGCTCGCGCTCGAGGAGTCGGAGGAGGACGGCGGCGTCGAGTGCCTCGGGCTCGTGCCCGGCCGCGCGGCGCGAATACTCGAGGGCTGCGTCCCGAGGATCGGCTGGGCGAACGTCGACGACCGAGGCGCCTTCTACTTCGCGCATTCGTACGCGGCAGTCACGCCCGCCGCCACCGGGTGGTCGGAGGGAATCGTCGCCGAGGTCCGATACGGCTCGTTCGTCGGCTGCCAGTTCCATCCCGAGAAGAGCGGTCCGCTCGGCGCTGCGTATCTGGAGGAGGTCGTCGACCGGTGCCTCTCCCGCGTCTGATCCCGTGCCTCGACGTTGCGGGCGGACGCGTCGTGAAAGGCATCAAGTTCCAGGGCCTGCGCGACGTCGGCGACCCCGTCGAGCTCGGCGCCGCGTATTCGGACGGCGGGGCCGACGAGCTTGTGTTCCTCGACGTCAAGGCAACGCTCGACGGCCGCGGGACGCTCGTGCATCTCGTGCGCCGCATCGCAGAGCGCATCGCGATCCCGTTCACGGTCGGCGGTGGGGTCCGGTCGCTGGACGATGCGCAGGAGCTCCTGGCCGCCGGCGCCGACAAGGTCACCGTGAACTCGGCTGCCCTCGAACGGCCGGAGCTTGTGACCGAGCTGTCGGCGCGCCTCGGTGCGCAGGCCGTCGTCGTCGCGATCGACGCCGACGGCGGCGCGGTGCGGTCGCGGGCCGGCACGACCGCGACGAGGCTCGATGCGGTGACGTGGGCGCGCGAGGCGGAGCAGCGTGGCGCGGGCGAGATCCTGCTCACGTCGATCGACGCGGACGGCACGCGCAACGGCTACGACCTCGAGCTCACCGCCGCGGTCGCGGACGCCGTCGACGTGCCGGTGATTGCTTCCGGCGGCGCCGGCACGGCGCAGCACGTGAAGGACGCGCTCGATGTCGCACAGGCTGCGCTGCTCGCGTCGATCCTGCACGAGGATCCCGAACGGCTCGCTTCGCTTCGCACGGAGCTGCGCGAGCTCGGGGTGCCGCTGCGATGAAGGATTTGAAGCCCGCGATCGTGCAGGACTCCGCCACCGGCCGGGTGCTGATGCTCGCGTGGATGGACGCGGAGGCGGAGCGACGAACGCGTGAAGGTGGCGAGGCGTGGTTCTGGAGCCGGTCGCGCGAACGCCTGTGGCGCAAAGGGGAGACGTCGGGCAACACGCTCGCAGTCGACGAGGTGCGCGACGACTGCGACGGCGATGCGCTGCTCGTGCGTGTCACGCCCGCGGGCCCCGCGTGCCACACGGGCTCCGTGTCGTGCTTCGCACCGTCGCTTTGGCGCACGATCGCGGAGCGCGCGCTGCAGCGGCCGCCGGGGTCGTACACGACGCTACTGCTCGAGAGCGGTGTGGGGGCGTGCGCACGCAAGGTCGGCGAGGAGGCGGTGGAGCTGTCCGTCGCGGCGCTCGACGAGCCCGACGAGCGCGTCGTCGCAGAGGCAGCCGACCTCGTGTACCACCTCTACGTGCTCCTCGCGGCGCGCGGGCTCGACGTCGCGGACGTCGAGGACGAGCTCGCGCGACGCGCCGCCGGTTAGACGGTCTCGAGCTGCGTGTGCGGCTCGGTTGACGCGGTGACGAGCAGCGCGCCAAAGGAAACCTGGAACACGAGGATGCCGGGGCTCAGCAGGCCGATCCATTGCGCTTGCGACATCGCGGCGACGATCCCGCCCACGATCTGGATCACATACAGCTGCAGCACTGCACGGACGTGCACGCGCTGAACGAGCCACAGCCCGACGATCGCTTCGAAGAGAAACAGCAGCACGCTCGCCACGATGTGTGCGTCGTAGAAGAACGCATCGACCGTGTCGGGGGTGAACAGCACTCCGAGGAGCAGCGCAACGGTGACGCGCAGGCTCTGGGCGAGTGCGTGGTCGCCGTCGTCGAGCAGCGACGCCGCGCGCAGGATGAAGTACGCCGCGGCGACGAAGCCGGCGGCCCAGGGAAGGATCGTCGTCCAGCGGCCGCCGTAGATGCTGAAGCCGTGATTGTGCGAGAGCCCACCGCCCGTGACGGCGAAGCAGACGACCATGCAACCCCAGAAGGCCAGCTGGGCTTTCAGCAGCAGGCGCGCCACGGTCGTCATCGCTCGAACTGTATGCCCCGTCAGCAGCGAGACTGAACGGGATGGCCGCGTCGCGAGATCGCCACGCCTTCGGTCCTCGCGAGCGTCGCGAGCTTCGCGCGGTAGACGTTCATGTCGGCGTGCGACCAGTCCGCGTGCGTCTGGCAGCGCCACGGCGCATAGAGCTCGCGGTGATACGGGCTCGTGAGGCTCTCGCTGTGGCCGATCACGTTCGGTAGCGAGATGTCGTAGCGGTGCATCAGCCAGAGAGTGAGACGCAGCGACGCTGCGAGCTCGAGCGGGTCGTCGAGGATCTGCGCATCGCTCGTCCCGACGTGCTCGATCCCGATTGCGGTCCAGTTCAGACCGACCGTGTGCCGGCAGATCGTCGTCAGCGGGACGAGCTGGTAGATCGTCCCGTCGCGGTCGATCACGAACTGGGCGCAGGTGCCGGGTAGCTCGTGGAGCTCGGGGTCGGGTGCGTCGTCGGCGAACGTGTTCCACGCCGACGAGAACGTGGTGCTCGCCGTGTAGTGCTCGACGATCACGTGCGGGTGCACGAGATGCCACGTATGCAGCCCGTAGTGGCGCTCGGCGTAGTGAAGAGTCTCGGCTTGCCGCGCGAGGCCGAACGGGATCGGCTTCCAGACGATGTGGGGCTTCGCCGGCAGCGCTAGTGCAGCCAACAGGAGGACGAGAGCTCGCACGCGCCCGAAGGTAGCGCGAGCCCTCGCTGGTGGGAAGGAAGAAGCTAGATGCGGTTCGGCGGGGGCTGCGCGCCCGACTCCGGCGGCGGGCCGCCGAACCCGCCGCGGCCGAAGCCGTGGCCGGTGCCCTCGACGAGCGCGGTGATCCGCGCCTTCAGGTTTGCAGTCAGCTGGTCGGCCTGCGACTGCGTCATCCGGCCCGCCTTGACCGCCGCGTCGATCCGCGAAGTCTTGGCCGAGACCAGCGCGTCGACGAGGCCGCTCTCCGACTTGCCGCTCGTCGTGTTTGCGAGCTGGGCCAGCGTCTTGCCGGAGCGGAGCGACTGGAAGAGCGAGGTCCGGCTGACGCCGAGATAGGTCGCGGCGGCGCCAAGGTCTCCGAACGGGCCACCGGCGCCGGGCCGGCCGCCGTAGCCGCGACCGACGCCCGGGAAGCCGTTCTCGCCCGGAGCGCCGTAGCCGCGTGCCGCCGGCGAGCCTTTCCCGTGGAAGCTCGTGGCGGCGTAGGCGGCCCCCGCGGCGATGAGCGCGATCGCGATCACTGCGGCGATGCCGAGCTTGCCGTTTCTCGTGAGGGACATGGGCGCATCGTCGCCCACCTTCCTAAGAAGCGGCTTTCGATTCGCTGTGGTTTGGGTTCAGAGAAGTGCCGGCGGAGCGCCCGAGCCGTCAATTATCAGCGCGCGCCGCCGGCTGACGCTTGTTCGCCGGAGGCGGAGGCAGTCCTGCGGTTTTCGCGACCTATCGCGAACCGGGATTTAACGCGTGTACCTCGCAGAACGCCGCGACGCAGCCCGGATCGAACTGCGTGCCTGAGGCGCGCACGATCTCCGCGACCGCTTCGCTTTCGCCGAGCGCGCGGCGATACGGCCGGTCTTCGCGCATGGCGACGTAGGCGTCCGCGAGCGCGACGGCGCGTGCCGCGAGAGGGGTCGTCGTCCCCGAGAGCCCGTCGGGATAGCCGGCGCCGTCCCACCGCTCATGGTGGCTGCGGACAACCGCGAGCGACTCGTCGCGGATCACCCCACGCAGCATGCCCTCCCCGCGTATCGGATGCTCGCGCACGGCAGCGAGCTCGTCCTCGGTCAGCGGGCCGGGCTTGTCGAGGATGCGGCTTTCGACCTCGAGCTTGCCGACGTCGTGGAGCAGCGCTCCTTCGGCGACGGCTTCGAGTGCGATCGGCTCCGTCGCTGCTTGGCTCGCGACGGAGACTGCGAGGCGCGCGACCGCGATCGTGTGCGCGTCCGGGTAGGCGAGCGAGCCCGTCCGCTTGCGGACGATCCGGCGAACGCGCTCGACGAGCGGCTCGAGCGCAGGCAGCGCGAGCCCGGGGTCGTTGGCGGCGACGGTCACGATGTCCCCCATTCGGGGGATTCGGGCATGTTCCTTTCCGGACAGGCTGCGTGGGGGATTACTTGGGGAGAGGCACTGCTGGTGCGATTCATGGGGAGGATGTCGATTCCGGGACGATTCCCGGAGTGACCAGGCGCGACCTGCGGGCGTTGCTCGACCGTCCGCTCGCCGCCGCTGCGGTCGCGGCGATCGTGGCCGGCCTCATCGTGGGCGCCGCCGAGGCGATCTACGACCACGCGCAGGCGAAATCCGCACGGAACGACGTCTCGCGTGTTCTCGACCGTGCGTCCACGCTGCTCGCTGCGAAGCAGCGCCGCGCTGCGGTTGTTGCCGACGAGGTCTCTGCGCTCGGGTCGATCCAGGCCGCGTATGCCTCGCGTGACGAGGCGCGCCTCGCGCGGTTTGCGAAGACGCATCCCGCCGTCGGCTTCGTGCTGTGGGACGGCCGCACGATCGGCGTCTCGCACAAGGCGCCGATTCAGGTCGGCGTCAAGGTGATCGGCGGGCACGGCCAGCTCGGCAGCGTGATCGCGTCTGTCGCGCCGAACGACGCCCTGCTCGCCGGCGCCCGCAGCGCCTCCGGCCGCGTTCGCCTCGTCTACGCGGTCGGCGACCAGGTCGAGGCGTCGTCCCCCTCGAAGAGCACGGGCTCGCAGCTCGCGCTTCCTTCGCATCGAACCGTCGGCCAGCTCTCGTTGCGCGCGTCGCCGCCGGCGGCGTTCCTCTTCGCCTACACGAAGGCGTCGCGCGTGCCGCTCGCGTTTCTCTGGATCCTGCTCGCGGCGCTCCTCGCTGCGCTCGCGGGCTTTCGCTTTCCGCTGCTTCGGCGCACCGGGCGGCGGGCGAACGTTCGCGATGCGTTGGCAATCGTCGGCGAGACGCTCGCCGCGACGCACAACCCGAATGCGCTTCTGCCGGTGATCCTCGAGGCGGCGACCGAGGCGACAGGTGCGGTGGGTGGGACGATCTCGACGCGCGGCGTCACGCGCGCGAAGCGCGGATCGAGCGGCGGAGCCGAGCGGCTCGAGGTGCCGATCAGGATCGAGGAAGGCGTCACCTCCACGCTCGAGCTCTACGCTGCGGAAGGCGTCTTCGACGGGGAGTCGCGCGATGCGGCGCAGTGGATCGCACGTCAGGGCGAGATCGCGCTCGAGAACGCGCGACTTCACAGCCTCGTAAAGCAGCAGGCGGTCACCGATGAGCTGACGGGGCTTGCGAACCGCCGCCGGTTCGTGGCACAGCTCGAGGCCGAGGTCGCGCGCGCCGAACGGAGCGGAACGCCCCTCAGCGTCGTGCTCGCGGACCTCGACGACTTCAAGCGCGTCAACGACACCTGGGGGCACGACGTCGGAGACACTGTGCTGCGCCGCGTCGCGACCGTCATGCAGGCCGCGACACGCGACGTCGACCTCACCGTGCGTCTCGGCGGCGAGGAGTTCGCGATTCTGCTGCCCGAGACCGACACGGCCGGGGCGCGGCGACTCGCCGAGCGTGTGCGCGAAGCGATCGAGGCCTCGACCATCGAGACGAGCAAGGCCGCGATCCGAATCACGGCCAGCTTCGGCATCGCGTGCTTCCCCGAGACGGCCGAGTCGGCGCAGCTTCTGCTCGAAGCCGACCGGCGTCTCTACGACGCAAAACGCGCGGGAAAAAACCGGGTCGTGACGTCTGTTGCAGCCGAATGAGAGGCCGAAACGCGTTCGTCGCAATTACCGTTCAATTCGTAAAGTCGCATCCGAAGTTGATGCGATGATCCCGCCGTGCGTCCGGTGCGCATCGCCCTTCTCATAACCGTCGCGTTCGTTGCCGCAGGCGTTGCACGCCTCGTGCTCGCGCCTGTCGACCGGTCACCGCGCGCGCGTGTGACACGGACCTATGACGGCGCCCGCGCGGTTGACGGTGTCGTCATCTCGCGCCTCGAAAGCGCATTGAAGGAGCGGCAGCACGCACTCGCGGCTGCGAGCAGAGCACGCACCGTGAAGCGCGAGCACGCGCGGCAAGCGCGCCTCGCCGCTGCGGCCGCGGCGCGCCTCCGGGCACACGCGGAGGCAGCGGGGGGCGCATCGTCGGCGAGCGCAGGCGAGGGCGTGCCCTCGCTCGTGGGCTCGGTCGGCTCCGCGTCGGGCGGGGGGAAGCACACGGGGAGCACGTCGTCCACGCCGACGCCGGCGAAGAAGCCGCCCAAGCCGCCGAAGCCGCACGGTCACAAGCCGAAGCCGAAGCCGAAGCCGACGCCCACGCCGGCCCCGACCCCGACGCCCACGCCGACTCCCACGCCCACGCCCGCACCGACACCGACGCCGGCTCCCACGCCGACCCCGACGCCCACGCCGACGCCCACCCCGACGCCCCCCCCGAC
>DASRGQ010000080.1:0-7173 GCA_035650975.1 Gaiellaceae bacterium | reverse complement strand
GACCCGCTCTACCGCAAGTTCCGCCCGGTGCTGGGCGTCGACGGCGGCACGCCGTTCACCGAGGACCCCCGCCTGATGTGGAACCCGGCGCTCGCGCCGCTCGCGACGCTGCACGACGAGGGCAAGGTGACCGTCCTGCCGTCGGTCGGCTACGACCATCCCGACCAGTCGCACTTCACCTCGCGCCACTTCTGGGAGGTCGGCGCGACGGACACGCGCCTGCTCACCGGCTGGCTCGGCCGATATCTCGACGCGCGCGGCACGATGGACAACCCGCTGCAGGGGCTGTCCCTCACCGGCTCGCTGGAGCCGTCCCTCGCGACGGCGAAGGTGCCGGTCGCGACGCTCGACGGCCCCGGTCAGTACGACTTCTGGACGGCCGGTGTCTGGGGCGACGTCCAGCAGCGCATGCTTGCCTCGCTCGGCGATCTCGGCCACGTCGGCGGCTCCGACCCCGCGATGCAAACGGCGGCGAGCGTGACGAGGCAGGTGGACACGCTTCGCAAGCAGCTCGCGCCGTTCCAGGGGCAGAAGCTTGGCACGCCGGCGGTCCCGTACCCGACCGGCGACTCGTTCCCGCAGTCGCTGCAAGGCCTCGCTGCGATGATTGCGGCCGGGCTGCCGCTCCACTGCGTCGCGCTCGAGGCGACCGGCTCGTACGACACGCACGCGGGGCAGGCGGCCGAGCTGACGCCCGCGCTCACGACGACCGCGCAGTCGCTCTTCGCGTTTCAGCGCGACCTCGAGGCGCGCGGCATCGACCGCCGCGTGCTCACGATCGTCTGGAGCGAGTTCGGCCGGCGCGCCGAGGAGAACGGCTCAGGCGGGACCGACCACGGCGCCGCCGGAACCGGCTTCATCATCGGCACGCGCGCTGCGGGCGTTCAGGTCGGCGAGTACGCGGGCCTTGCGCACGGGCTCGACCAGGACGGGAACCTGAAGCCCACGTCGGACTTCCGCGGCGTCTACGCATCGCTGCTCGAGCAGTGGCTGCAGTTCGACGCCGAGCGCGTGATCCCGCAGGCGTCGCGGTTCACGCGCCCGACGCTGGTCAAGGCGTGAAAGCGCTCGCCGCCGCAGGCGCTCTGGTCGCCGCCTTGATCCACACGCAGGCGACGTCCGTTTCGCGCCTCCAGGTCGTCGCGAAGGAGTACTCGTACACGCTGTCGCGACTGCACCTGCACGCGGGCACCGCGGTGATCGAGCTCGACAACTTCGGGCAGGACCCGCACGACCTGCGCGTGCAGCGCATCGGCGCGAAGCACATCGCGGGCCTCGGCACGATCGCGCCGGGCGGCCGCGGCGATTTGACCGTGAAGCTCGTCCCCGGGCGATACTCGTTCTGGTGCTCGCTCGCAAATCACCGGCAGCTGGGCATGCACGCGGTGCTGGTCGTCACGCGCTGACGATCGATGACGTCGGCGACCCGCACGGGACGCCGGTGGTCTACTTGCACGGCGGTGGAGACTCGCGTCTCTCGCGTCACCCCGACGACTCGATTGCCGCCGAGCTCGTCGTTCGCCTGCTGGCCGTCGACCGCTGCGGGCCGGCGCTTCGCCACGGGACGCTGCGCGGCTGGGCCGAGGCGACGCTCGCCGCGCTGCCCGTCGAGCGGTTCGCCGTGATCGGCTGGTCGGCCGGTGGCCCGCACGCGCTTGCGCTCGCAGCCGTCGCGCCGGAGCGCGTGTCGCGCGTTGCGCTCGTCGGCGCGATGCCGCCGGTCGATCTGGTCTCACACCTCTCATCAGACGTGCGCGCTGTGATGCGCGTCGCGCGCGTATCGCCGAGCGTGGCAGCTCGCGGGCTCGAGCGTTGGGGGCGAAAGCCCACGCCGCCGACCGGCGACGCCCTCACCGACGATGCGTACGCGCGTGGCCGCATCGAGTCGTTCCGGTCCGGCGGGCTCTGGCTCGCGCGCGAGCTGGCCTACCTCGGCCGGCCGTGGGGCTTCGAGCTTGCGGACGTGCAAGTGCCCGTCACGCTCTGGTGGGGCGAGCGCGACCGCGTGTGCCCGCCGCCGATCGCGTACGCGTACCTCGAGCGGCTGCCGCGCGCGGAGCTGCGGCTGCTCGACGACAACCACCAG
Organism: Gaiellaceae bacterium; assembly: GCA_035650975.1. GTDB lineage: Bacteria > Actinomycetota > Thermoleophilia > Gaiellales > Gaiellaceae > PALSA-600. The sequence continues at coordinate 5,087 of DASRGQ010000080.1, read as the reverse complement.
CTTCTCTTCGGCCGCTGGCGCGAGATCCTCACCGACGTCGTCAGTGCGTAGGCGGACGAAGCGCCGCGAACTCGTCCGTCACCTCGAGCCGCTGCGCCGCGAAGCGATAGAGCGCCGCCGGCCTGCCGCCCGTCCGGCCCGGTGCACGTTGCCCGTCCGCGCGCACGATCGCACCTCGTCGCACGAGCACGCGCTGCAGGTTCGTCGCCGAGACGTCGTAGCCGAGAGCGGCGACGTACACCTCGCGCAGCTCGGAGATCGTGAACACGTCCGGCGCGAGCGCGAAGCCGAGGTTCGTGTACGAGAGCTTCGCCCGCAGGCGAGCGACGGCCGTCGCAACGAGTTTCCGTTCGTCCGCATCGCGTCGTGCGTCGACCGAGCGCCAGGGGCCCGCTGGGCTGTCGCCCGCGCGGGTGAGCCCGAGGTACGTCGTGGCGAGCGCGCCGGCTGCGAGGACGCGCGTGTCGAGCTGCTCGACGTGCGAGAGCGAAGCGACGTCGACAGCGCGAGCGAGGGCAGCCTCGAGCGCCTCCCCCCGGCGGCGCTCCACACGATGAACGAGCGCTTCGAGCCGTCCGCCGTTCACTCTCGTGACGACGGCAACCACGGCGTGCGCAGTAGAATCGGACACGGTTTTCGTCCCACAGTCTAAAACCTCGGAGGGCAGGTGCAGAGAATCATCGTGCTGGGCGCGCTCGTCGCGGCGCTGGCGCTCGCTGCGAGCGGGTGCGGCTCCGGTACGGCGACGAGCACGACGAAGGCGTCCTCGTTCAAAGTCGGCCTGAGCACCGACACGGGCGGCCTGAACGACCGCGGCTTCAACCACCTCGCGTACGTCGGGCTGCAGCGCGCCGCCGCGCAGTTCGGCGTGCAGACGCGCGTCGTCACGTCGAATACGCCGGCCGACTACATCCCCAATCTGAGCGCGCTCGCGAAGCAGGGCTACAACCTCGTGATCGCCGTCGGGTTCACGGAGATCGACGCGCTGAAGGCCGTCGCCAAGCAGTACCCGAAGACGCACTTCGCGATCGTCGACGTCTCGAACGCGGACGAGGGCGGCCTTCCGAACGTTGAGGGCCTGCTCTTCCGCGAGCAGGAGGCGGGCTACCTCGCCGGCTATGCGGCCGGGCTCGCGGCAAAGGACCGCGGTGGCAAGGCGGTCTCGTCCGTCGGCGGCGAGAAGCAGCCGCCGGTCGACCGCTACATCGCGGGCTACGAGGCCGGCGCGAAGGCGGCTGACCCGGGCATCCAGACGCTGAACGACTACTCGCAGGACTTCGAGAACCAGGCGAGGTGCAAGGAAGTGGCTCTGAACCAGATCGCGGCCGGCTCGGTCGTCGTCTTCCAGGTCGCAGGGGGGTGCGGGCTCGGCGCGCTCGACGCCGCGCAGGAGCAGGGCGTGTGGGGCATCGGCGTCGATGCCGACCAGGGCTATCTCGGCCCGTACGTCCTGACCTCGGCGCTGAAGCGAGTCGACACGTCGGTGTTCGATGCGATCGGCGATGCCAAGTCCGGTCACTTCAAGGGCGGCCGGGATGCGGTCTACGGCATCGACGTCGGCGGGGTCGGCATCGGGAAGTTCTCGGCGAAGGCGCCGGCCGGGATCGCGGCGAAGGTCGAGCAGGTGAAGAAGGAAATCGCCGCGGGCAAGATCGAGAACATTCCCACGACCGTGAGATGAGGCGATCTCGAGCGTGCATGGCTGCATGCCGCGTATGCTCGCGCGGTGACCGCGACCGACCTGCAGACGGAAGCCGGCCGCCACCTCTGGCTGCACTTCACGCGCATGAACGGCTACGAGCCGCCGGTGATCGTGAAGGGCGACGGTTGCTACCTCTGGGACGACCGAGGGAAGCGCTACCTCGACGGCCTCGCGGGCCTCTTCTCGGTGAACATCGGCTACGGCTACGGCGAGGAGATCGGGCAGGCGGCGCTCGCGCAGATGCGCGAGCTGCCCTTCTACACGAACTGGTCGTACGCGCACCCGCGCGCGATCGAGCTGGCGCGTGAGCTCGCCGAGCTCGCGCCGGGCGACGTCAACCGTGCGTTCTTCGTCTCGGGCGGCTCCGAGGCGGTCGAGTCCGCCTGGAAGCTCGCGCGCCAGTACCACCAGGCGAAGGGAGGACGGCGCTGGAAGGCCGTCGCGCGCCGCACGGCCTACCACGGCACGACGATGGGCGCGCTCTCGATCAACGGCATCGCTGCGCTGCGCGCGCCGTTCGAGCCGCTCGTCCCGGACGTGATCCACGTCCGGAACACGAACCGCTATCACCGCCCGCCCGATGAGACCGAGGAGGAGTTCACCGCGTTCCTGCTCGACGACCTGCAGAGCGCGATCGAGCAGGCCGGTCCCGAGACGGTCGCGATGGTGATCTTCGAGCCGGTGCAGAACGCGGGCGGCTCGTTCACGCCGCCCGCCGGCTACTTCCAGGGCGTGCGCGCGATCTGCGACCGCTACGACATCCTGCTCTGCGCCGACGAGGTGATCACCGGCTTCGGCCGCACCGGCGAGTGGTTCGGGAGCATCAAGTACGACTTCGAGCCCGACCTGATGACGACCGCAAAAGGGCTCTCGTCGAGCTATGCCGCAATCGGCGCCGTCCTCGTCTCCGACAAGGTGTACGAGGCGTTCGGCGATCAGAAGGCGATGTACGCGCACGGCATCACCTTCGGCGGCCACCCCGTCGGGTGCGCCGTGGCGCTCAAGAACCTCGAGATCATGAAGCGCGAGCGGGTCGTCGACCACGTCCGCGAGAAGCAGCAGTCGCTCGGCGACCAGCTGCGCACCCTGCTCGACCTCGACATCGTCGGTGACGTGCGCGGCACCGGTTTCCTCTGGGCGATTGAGCTCGTGAAGGACAAGGAGACACGCGAGTCGTTCTCGCGCGAGGAGTGCGAGCGCCTCCTGCGCGGCTACTTGTCGCCGGCGCTCTTCGAGCACGGCTTGATCTGCAGGGCCGACGACCGCGAAGATCCCGTTGTGCAGGTCTCGCCGCCGCTCGTCGCCGACGAGCAGGAGTTCTCGCAGATCGTCGGAATACTCGGTGACGTTCTCGCCGAGGCCTCGAAGCTCGTCGCCTGAACGCCTCGCGCAGCGCGGTCGTTAACCTGAGCGGGATGCGCCGTTCGACAGGCACGGCACTCGTCGCGGTTGCGGCTGCGCTCTGGGGTCTTGATCAGTGGATCCGCGGGCCGCTCGCTGCGACGACGAAGGCAGGCACGATCGTCTTCGGCGAACATCTCGTGCTCGTCGCGCTCACTCTGCCGCTCGTCGCAGGTGCGTTCGCCGCCGTGCTGCGCCTCGGCTGGCGGCACCTGCTGGCCGCGGTGGTGATCGGCGCCGGGTCGTCGGCCGTTGCGACGCTGCTCTTCACCCAGGCTCTGTTCGTACACAGCGACTTCGTCACACCCGTCGTGCTCCAGAAGGTGCAGCCGCTCTTCGCCGTGATCGGCGCCGTCGTGATCCTCGGCGAGCGGCCTCGGGCCCGCTACGCCTTGTACTTCGTCGCCGCGATCGCCGGCACGTGGCTGATGGGCGTCCCGCATCCGTTCCACCCGTCGGCCCACGGGCTCTCGACGACGTTGTACGCACTCGGTGCTGCGGCGCTCTGGGCGCTCGGCACCGTGCTCGGCCGTTACCTCGCGCGCGACATGCGCTTCGAGCACGTGACGACGTTGCGGTTTTCGTTCGGGTTGGTGGCCAGCGCGATTGCACTGCTCGTCGTCGGCGCGCCTGCGTTCGCGTCCGGCCACGACACGTTCTGGATCGCTGTGCTCGCGTTCGTCACCGGCTTCGTCGCGCTCTTCATCTACTACTTCGGCCTCCGCGTGACGCCGGCCGTGTCGGCCACGATCGCCGAGCTTGCGTTCCCCGTCAGTGCGATCCTCGTCGGCTACTTCAAGTTCGGCCAGGTGCTGACAGGCTGGCAGTGGATCGGAGTCGGCGTGACGACGGCGGTCGTCGCGCTGCTGCCGGTGCGCCCGCAGGATCAGATCGAGGCCGTGCCCGTGCCGGCTCCCGCCTGAGTCGTGCTCACGATCTGCGACGTCGGCCCGCGCGACGGCCTGCAGAACGAGCCCGACGTGCTCGCCACCGCCGTGCGCGCGGAGCTCGTCTCGCGTCTCGCGGCTGCGGCTGTTCCGCGGATCGAAGCCGTGTCGTTCGTGCGCGACGACCGGGTGCCGCAGATGGCGGGCGCCGAGGATGTCGTCGCGGCGGCCGACCGCGGCCACGCCGAGCTTGCCGGCCTCGTGCTGAACGAGCGCGGGCACGAGCGGCTCCGGCAGACGTCGGTGGACCGGATCAACTGCACGCTCGCGGCGACGGAGGCGTTCAACCGCGAGAACGGGAACGCGACGACGGACGAGGCGGTTGCGCGCGTGGCCGCGATCCTCGGCACCGCTTCGCTGCCCGTGACGGTGACGGTGTCGTGCGCGTTCGGCTGCCCGTTCGAGGGGGAGGTCGATCCCGGCGCGGTCGCCGATCTGTGCGAACGGCTCGCGGGCGCGGACGAGCTCGTCGTGGCGGACACGATCGGCGTCGCGACACCGCGCCGCGTTCGCCGGCTCGTCGAGCGCGTGTCGATCCTCGGTACGCGGGTCGGGGCGCACCTCCACAACACGCGCAACACGGGCTATGCGTCTGCATGGGCCGCGCTCGAAGGCGGGGCGGAGGTGCTCGACGCCTCGGTCGGCGGGCTAGGCGGGTGTCCCTTCTCTCCGAACGCGACGGGCAACGTCGCGACGGAGGACCTCGTCTGGCAGCTCGAGCGCGAAGGTGTGCGCACGGGCGTCGACGCCGGAGCTCTCATCGAGGTGTCGCGCTGGCTCGAAGGCGTGCTCGGCCGGCGGCTCGAGGGCGCGCTCTACCGTGCGGCGGGCTGGCCGTGACGAGCCGGCCGTGCGAGCCGGGCGACTTCGCCCGGATCGTCGAGCTGGTCTCCGACTTGTGGCCGAACGGGCGGCACGGGCCGGGCTAGCATTCATGGCGCAGCGCCTTCCGTACGACGACTGGGATGACGGCCAAGAACGGAGACGAGGAGGCTCTCGCGGTTCTCAGCGCTGGGGGTTCGAACACGACGTCGAAG
>DASRGQ010000079.1:0-35006 GCA_035650975.1 Gaiellaceae bacterium | reverse complement strand
GTTCAAGCGTTGCCCGCCGCAGGCGGGAACCGGGTTGTGCGTCTGAGCCGTGACGTATGAGACGTACAACCTGGTTTCGGGCTGCGCCCGAGAACCAGGTTCAAGCGTTGCCCGCCGCAGGCGGGAACCGGGTTGTATGTCTTTCGCAGGACGCCGCGGCCCGCCGACGAAGTGACGCGGCGTGATCCGCGTTCGCCCGACCCGGCTGCTGGCGCTCGGCGCGCTGCTGCTCGTCGCGTTCCTCTACTGGCGCCCGCTGCACACGTATCTCCGCACGAAGCACGAGCTGCAGGCGCGTAGTGCGCAGGTGCAGTCCCTTCGCATCGAGCACACGAAGCTGCAGCAGAAGATCGCGCTCGCCGGCACCGCCCAGCAGCTGACCCGCCAGGCGCGGCTGCTCGGGCTCGTGAAGCCGGGCGAGCGCCTCTTCATCGTCCGCGGGATCCCTGCGTGGCGTCACCGGAACCGCACGCAGTAGCCTCGGCTGCATGACCGATGAGGAGATCGTCGAGCAGCAGCTCGGACGTCCTCCGCGCGCGTTTCGCCGCGTGGCCGTGCGCTGTCCGTTCGGCCGCCCCGCGGTCACCGAGCAGGAGCCGTTCGACGCCGCCGGCCGGCCGTTTCCCACGCAGTTCTACGTCACGTGCCCGCACCTCGTCGCCGCGTTGTCGCGGCTCGAGGCGGGCGGCGGCGTCGAGCGCTGGACGCGGCGCGCCCGGGAGGTGCCGCAGCTCGCAGCAAGTCTTGCGGAGGCGCAGGCCGGTCAGCGCCGCCTGCGTCCGGAGCTCGACGCCGGGATCGGTGGCTCGACCCGCGACGGCAGCCTCAAGTGCCTTCACGCGCACGCCGCGTACGCGCTCGTGCAGCCGGGATATCTCCTCGGCGAGGCGGTGCTCGCCGAGCTCCCGGCGTTGTGGCCCGACGCCTGCTGTACAAAGGGCTGACGGATGGACGTCGAGCTCGCACGCCAGCACTGGCTCGACGGCACGCGGCGGATCGAGGGAGCACGTGGCGACCCACGTCGCCACACGCGCCTGCTCGGCGGCGTCGAAGCCGTCCTCGACGGGCTACGGCAGCGCGTCGGCCAGACGTTCACGCTTGCCGAGCTCGCCCGCGCCTATGACGGCGCCGACGACTGGGTGCGCGAGCTGCTCGACGAGCAGGAGCCGGAGGGCGCAGTGCCGAGCGAGCCGGGCACGATCGCCGACGCCGCGTTCCATGCCTACGCGCGCGGCGCCGTGGACTACCGGCCGTGAGACGCCGCATTGTTTTCGTGGTCGCCTTCGTCGTCGTGTTCGCGGTCGGCGTTGCCTTCGGCGAGGCGCTCCACGACAACCCGCGCCCGGGCGGCGTCGAGACGCGCGTCCGGACGCTCGATCCGCTCCCGCTCGCGCCGGCCGCGCTGCAGACCGTCACCGTGACGGTCTCGACCCGGTAGCGCAGTTTAAGTAGGAGCAGCTTTGGCTACTTTTCGCCCGTGAGCTACCCGGGGAGGCGTGCGCCGACGTCGGAGCCGGACTGGCTCACGCTCGGACAGGCCGCGAAGTTCCTGGGCGTCGCGCAGTCGACGATTCGCAAGTGGTCGGATCACGGGCGCGTGCCCGCCTTCTACACCCCCGGCGGCCACCGCCGGTACAGGCGGCGCGATCTCGAGCTGTTTCTCGCGCGGTCCGGGCCCGGCGGCTCGACGGCCGGCCCCGTCGTCCTCGTCGTCGACGACGATTCCCGGATCCGCAGCCTCGTCCGCCTGAGCCTCGAGCAGGAGGGCTACACGGTCGTCGAAGCGGGCGGCGCGAACGAGGCGCTCGCAGCGATGGAGGAGAGCCCGCCTCAGCTCGTGCTGCTCGACGTCGTCATGCCCGGCGTCGACGGCTGGCAGATGCTCCAGCGTCTCCAGGAGCGCTACGGCTCCGTGCCGGTCGTGATGTTCAGCGGGCAGGTCGACGCCGGGGACGAAGCCGCCGAGCGCGGTGCGAGCGCGTTCGTCGGCAAGCCGTTCGACCCGCAGCAGCTGATCGACCGCGCGAAGGAGCTGCTACCCGCCTGAAGACATACAACCCGGTTCCGCGCTTCGCGCGGCAACCGGGTCACAACTCGTCGGCTGCCTGGAGCAGGCCGCCGAAGATGACGGCGAAGCTCGCGACGAGGCTGATCCAGATGCCGATTCCGCGGCCGTTCGCCGGCAGCACCGCGTCCGGAATCGAGATCACGCGAATCAGCACGAACACTGCGCCGAGTGCGCCGAGCGCGAGGACGAGCAGGCTCTCCGGCACGCTGGGAGGCAGTTCGAACCCGAGCTCTCGAAGCCCGACGACGAGCAGCACCGCGAGGCCGACGAAGAACACGAGCTTGCCGAGGATCCCACTGTGCCAGCCGATCACCGCAAGCTTCACCCCGACGCCGGAGCCGGCGTACCAGTCCATGAATGACGAGAGCGCGAGCACGAGGCCCGCGACCCAGGTGACGAGCGCGCCGGCGCCCCACAGGCCGGTGCCGGCCGGACGGGGGTAGCGCCCACCAGTAGGTGGGCCGGGGTCGGGCTCGGTCGCGAAGAAGTCGGGAGTTTCCACAGGCTGCAGTATGGGCATTCCATCGGTCGAGGGTCTAGTGAAGGGGGTCTCGATGCTCGACGACATGAGAAGAGAGGACGCCGGCGACGGTGACTTCGTCCAGTTCAGCCGGGCGGGGACGCGGGCGACCGGCGTCTTTCGGTGCGCCGACTGCGGCTACGGCGTGACGGTGCAGGTGCATCTGCCGCAATGTCCGATGTGCGGCGGGTCGACCTGGGAGTCGACACCGGCGGCTCCGCCGGCGCAGCTCGCGGGACAACTTCTCTAGTTCTTCAGACGCCGAAGAGCGTCTGGACCTCGTGCCACGCCGCGAGGATGATGAACGCGGTGAGGAAGCTGAGCACGAGGAGCGTCACCCAGAAGCGAACGTCGGAGCGCCGGGCCGCGCTCGTGCGCTCGCTGCGCGCCCGTCGCCGTGCACGCTCGCGACGGTAGTTGCGTTCGATCGCCAGCGGGTCGAGCGACGGCGAGTCGCTCGGGAGCGTCGGGGTGCGACGGGCTGGCTCGGCCACGCCGGAATTCTAGTATTTGCGGCGGAGATGGCCGTCGAAACGAAGTTGCTGCCGATCGAGACGCTGGTCGAAGCCACGCGCCGCGTCGCCGAGATGGACGACCTGCGGGCCGCGCTCGCCATCGTCTCGGCAGCGGTCGCCGAGGCGGTGTCGGCCGACCTCGTCGTCCTGCGCGTGCTCGACGCCGACGGCCGCCTGGTCGCACGGGCCGCCGCACCCGAGGGGTCGTCGCTCGCGGCACAGGCCGCAGGAACCCGGGTCTCGTGCGAGCACGTGGCCGACGGCGGGTTCTCCGCTGTCGTCCTCCGCGCCGCCGGCGCCCTGCACGCCGCGGGGGCTGTCGTCGCGCCGGCCCGGTCGGCCGGTGACATCGTCGGTGCCGTCGAGGTCGTGCGTCAGGACGAGCTCGACGACACCGAGCGGGCGCTCATCGAGCTCGCGGCCGCGCAGGTCGCCTTCGCGGTGCGGACCCTCGGCCCCGGCAGCCACTCCGCCTCGAGCCTCCGCCGCTCGGCGTGGCTCGAGCTGGCGGGCGAGGCGCTCGCGGCCGGAGGCGACGTCGGGCGTACCGCGCACGAGGTGGTGCGCATCGCGATCGAGGCGACCGCTGCGCGCGGCGGCGTCCTGTGGCGTGTCGATGCGGGCGGGGGGCATGAGCGCCTGGCGGCGCTCGGCGAGATCGACGACCTTCTGATCGACGCGTCGGCCCCTACGGTCACCACCGTCGAGCTGGGCCGCCCCACGGTCGGCGTCCTGCAGTTGCTGCACACGGAAGGAACACGGCCGTCCGCCGACGACCTCGCGGCGCTCTCGGCGTTTGCGGCGCGCGCAACGCAGGCGCTGCGTGCGAGCGAGCGCGCACGCGTCGTCGAGCTGGAGCTCGAGCGCACACGCGTGCTGCTCTCCGTCGTGAGCGAGGCAGTCGCGCGGCTCTCGCTCGCGCACACGCTCGAGACTGCCATCGACCGCATCGCGGAGCTCCTCCAGGTGGACCGCCTCGGTGTGTATCTGCGCGAGAACACGCGGCTCGACGCTGCGGCCGGCCGAGGCGTCGAGCTCGCGCACGCGGTCGTGGCCGAACGGCTGTCGGAAGCGCTGCTCGGGCCGCTTCGCGCACGCGCGTCGGTGCGCGCGCACCTCCACGGCGACGAGCCGTCGCTCGCGAGCACGCGGACAGCGCTGGCAGTCGCCGACGAAGTCTCGGTGGTCGCCGTGCCGCTCAGCGTCCGCGAGGAGCCCGTCGGTCTTCTTGCAGTCTTCCCAGGAGCGCGTGAGCTCGCCGAGAGCGACCTCGTGCTGCTAACGGCGCTCGCGTCACAGCTTGCCGTCGCGGTGCTGAACGCGCGCCTCCACGAACGCGCGACGGAGCTCGGCTCCGAGCTGAGCGACGTGCTCGAGGCAGAGCGTCAGGCGTCTCGCCAGGTCGGCGCGCTCTACGAGATCTCGCGATCGTTCGCGCAGACGCTCTCACTCACGGCGACGCTGGAGGCGGTCACCAAAGCGCTCGTCACGGAGCTCGAGGTCGATGCGGCGGTGATTCGCGTGCCCGACGAGCGCGGGCGAGAGCTCGTTCCGCGGGCGGTGCACGTCGCAGAGACGCGGCTCTCCGCCGCAGTGCGTGCGATCCTCGAGCGGCCGCAGCCGCTGCCGGCGCATGTGCCGAGCCGTCCCGTGCGGCTCGACGCGGCCGACGTTTCGCAGCTCGGTGGCGCGCACGCGCTGCTCGAGCCGTTCCTCGCCAAGGGCTCCACAGCGGCCGTCGTTCCGCTGACGACCGCGGCCGGCCTGCTCGCCGAGCTCACGCTCGTCTCGCTCGACCCGGAGGCCCCCATCTCGGCGGAGACGCTGGCGACGGCGGGATCGATCGCCCAGCAGGCCGCGCTCGCAATCGACAACGCACGTCTCTATCAGCTGCAGAAGGAGTTCGCGGAGACGATGCAGCAGTCGATGCTCCCGCGCGAGCGCCCGGTGATCGAGCAGCTCGAGATCGGCCACGTCTACCAACCGGCGTCGGAGCTCGAGGTGGGGGGAGACGTGTACGACTTCCTCGAGCTTCCGGACGGCAGGCTCGCCGTCGTTCTCGGCGACGTGACCGGTCACGGTGTCGAGGCGACCGCCGACATGGCGATGGCGAAGTTCGTGTTCCGCTCCCTCGCGCGCGTGCATCCCGACCCCGGTGCGTTTCTCGCGGTCGCGAACGACGTGGTCGTCGGCGAGGTGCAGCTCGGGAAGTTCATCACGATGGTCTACGTGACCGTGGATCGACACGGGCGCGTCGTCTGTGCAAGCGCGGGTCATCCTGCACCGCGACTGGTCCTGCCGAACGGCGGCGTGCGCGCGCTCCGCGCGAGCGGGCTCGCGCTCGGAATCGACGCGCCGCAGTCGTACGAGGCCGTCGACGCGAGCATCCCGCCCGGCGCGGCAGTCGTCCTCTTCACCGACGGCGTGGTCGAGTCGCGCCGGGACGGCGAGTTGTTCGGCAGCGAGCGCTTGGACGCCGTGCTTGCGCGCTCCGCCGGGCTCTCCGCGCAGGCGATCGCCGACGCCGTCGTCGATGCGTCGCGCACGTTCGCGGGCGGTCACCTCGCCGACGACTGCGCGGTCGTCGTGATCTCGCGGACCGGCGCGTGAGGCTCGAGCGGCGCCCCGGGCGGCCGCTTTTGATCGGGCACCGCGGCGCGAAAGCGGTCGCACCAGAGAACACGCTTGCCGGGCTGGAGGCGGCGGTCGCCGCGGGCGTCGACGTCGTCGAGCTCGACATCTCGCCAGGGCTGCGCGTCGCGCACGATCCCGACGACGCCGACGACAAGACGCTGACGCTGGACGAGGCACTCGCGTTCCTCGCCAAGCACGGCGTCGGTGCGCATCTCGACGTGAAGCTTCCGGGCTACGAGCGAGACGTGATCGCCGCCGTCGACCGCCGTGCCGTGCGCGAGCTCGTCTATGTCTCGACGGCCTTCGCAACGGTGGCGAGACGCGTCGCTGCGCTCGCGCCCGACCTGACGGTGGCGATCGGCTACCCGCGCGACCGGCTCGGCGTCTCGCGGCTCGCCTGGCCGGAGCCGGTGACCCGGGCGAGCGCCGCATTGCTCCGGCAGGCGATGCCCGCCCGGATCCCGTTGCTGCTGTGGGCGGCGCGGGCGAACGCGCTCGCGCTCCACCACGCGCTCTGCTCGCGCGCCGCCGTCGCCACAGCCCACCGGCTTGGCGTGCCGGTTCTCGTCTGGACGGTCAACGACGCGGCCTCCGCGCAGCGGTTCACCGCCCTCGGAGTGGACGGGATCGTGTCCGACGATCCCGGATCCTTGAGGGCTACACTTCCGGTTCCGTGAAGCGCCGGCACGCCGTTCTGCTCTTCGTGCTCGGCTTCGCGGTCGCCGGTGCGCTCTCCGGGACCGTGATCGCCGACATCACGACGTCCACCGCGACGACGACCGTCGCGACGACGACGTCCGAGACGACGACCGGCACGACCACGACGGCGCCGGCCACGACGACGACCCCGGCGCCGCTCGGCAAGGAGCTCCCGCCGGGCGTGCGCGTCGCAGGCGTCCGGGTGGGCGGGCTCGAGCCGGCCGACGCGGTCGACACCGTGCGGCAGGCGTTCTCGACGCCGCTGCCGGTGATCGTCGAGCGGACCAAGCTGCTGCTCGACCCGACCCGCGTCGCTTCCGCGTACGCAGCGACGGCCGTCGCGCGGGCGCGGATCTCGCCGTCGGGCACGAACGTGGCGCTCGCCGTCGCCGTCCATCGCCCCGCGTTGAACGCGTGGGTCGCCGCGGTCGAAAAGCGCTTCGCGCGCACCCCCGTCGAAGCCACGCTCACCTTCCGTGACGCACGACCGCTGATCCGACACGATCGCCCCGGGCGAACGCTCTCGGCGAAGCTGCTCGCGCAGCGCGTGATCGCAGCGCTCGAGGCGAACTCGCGGCTGCCGGTACGCGTGCGCACGGGCAGCGTCCCGGCGACGGTGACGGCCAAGTCGTTCGCCGACGTCATCGTCATCAAGCGGTCGATCAACCGCCTCTACCTCTACGACAACGGCAAGCTGCGGCGCACGTTCCGTGTCGCGACCGGCCAGGCGATCTACCCAACCCCGGCGGGCACGTGGCACATCGTCGTCATGTGGAAGAACCCTTGGTGGTATCCGCCGACGCAGGATGCGTGGGCGAAGGGCCTGCAGCCCGTTCCGCCCGGCCCGGACAACCCGCTCGGCACACGCTGGATGGGCCTGAACGCGCCGGGGGTCGGCATTCACGGCACCGACGAGCCGACGTCGATCGGCTACAGCGCCTCGCACGGGTGCATCCGGATGGAGGTGCCTGACGCCGAGTGGCTCTTCGACCACGTCGTAGTCGGGACCACGGTCTACATCGTCTGATGAAGGCCGTTCGCGCAGCCGCAGCCACCGTCGTGCTTGCGCTGCTCGCGCTCCTCGTCTGGGACATGGCGCACGGCAACGGCGGCGGGATCGCCGCGAAGGTCGACCACGGCCATGTCGTGTCGGAGCCCAAGATGGAGCTGCCGTTCTTCTCGCGCCCCGGCACATTCGACCTCGCGTCGTACCGCGGCAAGGTCGTCGTCCTGAACTTCTGGGCGTCGTGGTGCGTCGACTGCAAGCTCGAGGCGAAGACGCTGCACGATGCCGCCGCCGCGGCCGGTAAGGACGTCGTCTTCGTCGGGGTCGACGGCACCGACTTCTCGAGCGCCGCGCGAAGCTACATGCGCAGGTACGGCATCGACTACCCGGTCGTGCGCGACGTCAACGGCTCGGCCAAGTCGACGTGGGGGGTGACGGGCTTTCCCGAGACGTTCTTCATCGACCCCGCCGGCAAGGTCGTGCGGCACGTGATCGGGCCGATCACGCCGAACGCGCAGTTCTCCGCCAAGGACATGCAGCAGACGATCCGGCAACTTCTCTCGTGAGGCTCGTCCACGTCCTCCGCGCGATCGCCGCGGCGGGTGTGCTCGCAATGGCCGGCGTGCTCGTCTGGCACCTCACCCACCAGCCGAAGTCGGTCGCGAAGGCGGTCGCGCATGGGAAGCCGGTCGCGGCGCCGCTCTTCGACCTGCCGCGGCTCACGGGCGGCGGCACCGTCTCGCTCGCTGCCTATCGCGGCAAAGCCGTCGTCATCAACTTCTGGGCATCGGACTGCGGCCCGTGCAAGCAGGAGATGCCGCGCCTGGAGCGTGCCGCCGAGCGCTGGTCGGGAAAGCCCGTTGCGGTGGTCGGCATCGACGTGATCGACAGCCGAGGCGCCGCCCGCGCGTTCGCTCGCAAGCACGGCGTGACCTACGCCATAGGCTTCGACCAGGTCGGCAACACGGTCGCTCCGTATGGCGTGATCGGGACGCCGACGACGTTCTTCGTCGACGAGCGCGGCCTGATCGTGAAGCGGATCGAGGGGCCCGTCTCGAACACCGACCTCGACACCCAAATCCGGCACGCGCTCTCGTCGTGAAACGCGCCGCGCTTCTGGTCGTCGCGCTCGGGCTCGTCTTCGCGCAAGCGGCTCTCGCCGGTGGGCGTCCGAGCGAGTCTGCGATCGAGACGAAGCTCGTCTGCCCCGAGTGCCACGAGACGCTCGACGAGTCGAACTCGGCGATCGCGCAGCAGATGAAGCTGACGATCCGCCGCGAGCTCGCCGCCGGCTGGAGCGAGAAGCGAATCCTGGACCAGATGGTCGCGAACTTCGGGCCCGGCGTCCTCTCGACCCCGGCCGACCACGGGTTCGACCTGCTCGCCTGGGTGCTGCCGATCGGCGGTGCGCTCATCGGCGTCGCCGCGCTCGCGCTCGCCGCGCGCTACTGGACGCGGAGCGGCGGCTCGCCGCCGCTGGGCGGTCCGCCGCTCGACCCGGAACTCGAGCGGCGCATCGACGCGGAGCTCGCACGCTTCGATGGCTGAAAAGCTGCCCATTGCGTTTCTCGCGGGGCTCATCTCGGTGATCACGCCGTGCGTGCTGCCGCTCGTCCCCGGTTACCTCTCGGCGGTGTCGGCCGTCGAAGTCGACCGGCTCGGCGAGCGCGGCGTCGCCCGCCGGGTCGTCGCGTCGAGTATCCCCTTCGTGCTCGGATTCACCGCCGTGTTCGTCGTGCTCGGCGCGGCGGCGGCCGCGGTGGGGAGCACGGTGGACCAGCGCTCGCAGGTCGAGATCGCCGGGTTCGTACTCGTCGTGCTGGGGCTCGCGTTCCTCGGCGTGCTGCCGTGGCCCGAGCGTGCGGTTGCGCCCGGCCTCCTGCAACGCGCGCGGGGAAGCGGCTCGCGCGCGCTCCTCGGCGGCGCGTTCGCGATCTGCGCCGCACCGTGCATCGGAACGGTGCTCGCGTCGATCCTCGTGCTCGCCTCGTCGAGCGGGACCCTCGTCCGCGGTGTCGTCCTGCTCGTCGCGTACTCGCTCGGGCTCGCGGCGGCGTTCGTCGCCGCGGGCGTCGCGTTCGCTCACGCGATGCGCGCGTTCCGCTGGGTGCGCGATCACTATGCGATCGTGCGCGGGCTGTCAGGCGCGACCCTCGTCGTGCTCGGGCTGCTGCTCTTCTTCAACCGCGACTGGTGGCTGCGCGTCGCGCTCGACCAGGTGTTCACGCGGATCGGCCTCGGCAGCCTCTAATTTCGCGAGGAGCCGCGCGACGTCGAGCCCGCGGTGCGACGGCGCGTACGCGGCCAGCCGCCGAAGCGCCTTGACGCGCTGACGCTCCGCCGCCACCGGCCGGCCGCGGCCGAGCTGGTACGCCGAGACGACGACGTGGACGAGTCCCTGGAAGAAGTCGCGCTCCGCGGCGTCGCATGCACGCCACGCCTCCTCGAAGGCCTCGTGCGCCTCGAAGAACGCACCGGCCCGGCCGAGCTCGAAGCCGCGTTTGTAGGCCGCGTCCACGGTGCTATGTTCGGGCGCAGGCATGGCGACGATCCTGTTGTGTGGGGTCGATCTCTACGTTCGAGGCAAGCTCGAGGCGGTCTTGCCCGAGCATCGTTTCACGACCTCGGACGGGGTGGATCCTCCCGATCTCGTGATCGCCGACATCGCGCGGATCGATGCCGACGACGTTGCGGACACCTTCCCTGACGTTCCGATCCTCGGCTATACGAACCACACCGATACCGCGGGGCTGCAGCGTGCGCATGCCGCCGGGTTCGATCGGGTTGTCGCAAAGTCCGCGCTCTTCGAACGCACACGGGAGCTGATCGACGGTCTGATCGCCTCGGTAGAGTAGGCGGCCGTGACCTACATCATCGCCGAGCCCTGCATCGACATCAAAGACCGCTCCTGCGTCGACGTCTGCCCGGTGGACTGCATCCACGAGGCGGCGCGGATACTCGTCATCGACCCCGAGGAGTGCATCGACTGCGGAGCCTGCGAGCCCGAGTGCCCGGTCGAGGCGATCTTTCCGGAGGACGCGCTGCCCGAGAAGTGGGAGCCTTTCATCAAGATCAACTACGCCTACGGCGACGGCATGGCGGCCGTGGACACGCTCACCGACGCGTACGCTACCGAGCACAACGTCCAGAACCAGCCGCTCGAGTAGTCCGAACCGTCCCGGCACGCGCTGCGAATGCGGCTCAGGAGCTCTATGGTCGACGACCTGCACACTCTCTCTGCGCCGTATGCGCTCGACGCGCTGACGGCCGAGGAGCGGGCGCTCTTCGAGGAGCATCTCTCGACCTGCGAGCGTTGCCGGGCGGAGCTCGCCGGGCTCGCCGATGCGGCGTCGTCGCTTGCGTTCGCGGTCGAGGGGCCCGAGCCGCCCGCCGAGCTGCGCGGGCGCATCCTCGCCGCCGCTCGCAGCGAACCGTCCAACGTGGTGCCTCTCCGGCCGCGCCGTCCCGTCTTCGCGTTGGCGGCCGCCTCGCTCGCCGCCGTCGCGGCGGCCGCGGCGGTCGGGCTCGGAGTGTGGGCGGGGACGCTGCATCATTCGCTGTCGCGTGAGCAGGCTGCGGTGCGCGTGCTCGGCAACCCGTCGTCGCGGCACATCGCGGTCAGCGGCGCGAAGGGCGAGCTCGTCGTCGCGCCGTCGGGGCAGGCGGTGCTCGCGCTGCGCCTGCCTGCCGCGCCGAAGGGCAAGACCTACGAAGCTTGGGTCGCGAGCCCGCAGGTGCATCGCGCGGGCGAGTTCGCCGGCGGCACGACGGTGTTGCCGGTGCGCGTTCCACGCGGCGCGCGCGTGATGGTGACGGTCGAGCGCGCCGGCGGTGTCGACGCGCCGACATCGCATCCGGTTCTCGTCGCGCAAGCGTGACGCCGTAACGAAGCGCGCGTCGTTCGCGTCGCGCCGTCGTTTTCCTTTCCAGCAACGTGCGGTAGAAGCATGCTGTCCGCGTTGCACGTTAGAAAGCAACGTGGTAGGGAATCGTGCACGGCAATCCGACTCAGGAGGTCACTACATGACCCAAGAGGATTGGAGCGGGACCGGCGAGGCGTCGGATACGCCGAACGCCGGCTCGTGGAGCAAACCGACCGCAGAAGCGGAGACCACTGCCGACGAGGCGTGGGGCGAGTCTGCGATCGGCGAGACGGACGAGATCGCTGAGGTCGCACGCGCCGTTCCGGCGACGACCCGCTCCTCGTCGCGCTCGGGGACGCGTTCTTCCAAGCGCAGCTCCGCGAAGAGCTCCAGCTCCCGCTCGGGGTCTTCCCGGAAAAAGAAGTCGACTGCCAAGAAGTCGGCTGCCAAGAAGTCCGGGACAAAGAAGAAGGCAGCTGCCAAGAAGAAGACGGCGGCCCGCAAGACGACCGCGCGCAAGTCGACCGCGAAGCGCTCGACTGCGAAGCGGAAGACGACCGCGAAGCGGAAGTCGACCGGCAAGCGGAAGTCGACTGCCAAGAAGTCGACCGCGAAGCGGAAGACCACTGCGAAACGGAAGACGACCGCGAAGCGGAAGTCGACCGGCAAGCGGAAGTCGACCGCCAAGCGCTCGACCGCGAAGCGGAAGACGACGGCGAAGCGGAAGTCGACCGGCAAGCGGAAGTCGACCGCCAAGAAGTCGACCGCGAAGCGCAAGACCGCTGCGAAGCGCTCGACCGCCAAGCGGAAGACGACGGCGAAGCGCGGAACGGCGCGCAAGGCAGGCACGCGGAAGGCCGCTTCGCGGTCCCGCACCGCCCGCCGTTCGTCGAGGTAGTTCGAGCCGAGCGACGCTCGGGCTCCGCACGTTCGCGGAGCCCGGGTGTCCCGGCCGTCGATGCTGCTTGTTGCGTTTCGGCACTCGACCTCGCGTCGATAACGTGTCCAGCGTGCAGCCGAAGACACTCGATCACGTTGCGTTCTGGGTCGCCGACCGCGAACCGATCGTGGAGCTCTGCGAGCGCCACCTCGGGATGCACACGATCGCGCGGGAGGCAAATTTCACGCTTGTCGGCTCGGACGCGCGGCGCGGCAAGCTGACGTTCTTCGACGCGGAGGGCCCTCGCGATCCCGGCCTCCTGAAGCACGTCGGGCTGCGCGTGAGCGACCTCGCTGCGGCCGGGCGACTGTTGCCGGCGGGCTCCTCGGACACCCTCGAGATCGGCGAAGGCATCCGGGTAAAACTCGTCCAGGCGCCGACGGACGTCGAGTACGACCTCGACCACGTCGCGCTGTGGTCGGAGGACCCGGTTGCGACCGCGCGTGAGTACCTGCGCTACGGCTTTGCCCCTGCGGGCGACGGACGCGTCGAGGTGGGCGGAGCGTACGTGGCGCTTTATCGAGGCTCGGCGACGGCCGGCGAGCGGCCGCTCTTGAACCATCTTGCAGTGCTCGTCGACGCCGCGGACGAAGTGATCGCGGACGCGGGCGAGCTCTCGATCGAGGTCGAGTCGGTGGTGGATGCCGCAAACACGTACGCCGCGTTCCTGTGGGGGCCGGATCGCGTGCGCATCGAGTACGTCGAGCACAAACCCACGTTCAGCTTGACGTGATCTCTGTTGCCGGCGCGGGGATGGCGGGCCTCGTCGCCGCCGCCCGACTGCGCGAGCTCGGCCGTCCCGTCGCGATTCGCGAGCGGGGGTCCCGTGCCGGCGGCTCGATGCTGCTCTCCTCGTGTGTCGTGTGGCGCCACCGTCGGTTCGAGGACTTCCGGCGCGAGTGCCCGGCCGGCGACGAGCGGCTGCAGCGTCTGGTCTGGGAGCGGCTCGACGATGCGCTCGAATGGCTTGTTGTCGCGCGCGGCGCGCCGGTCGTCTGGGAGGAGACGGGGAACCCGTCGACCGTCGGGAAGCGTTTCGAGCCGCGTGGGCTCGTCGAGGCACTCGGAGCAGCCGACGTGCAATTCGGCGTCGACGGGCGCGTCGACGGGCCGCTCGTACTCTGCACCGGCGGGTTCGGCGCGTCCGCGGAGCTCGTGGCGCGGTACATCGCGCCCGCGGTGCCGCTTCGCCTCCGCGCGTCCCCGTGGTCGGTGGGCGACGGCCTCGGTCTCGCCGTCGACAGGGGTGCGGCGCTCACCGCGGGCCTCGACGAGTTCTACGGCCGCAACATGCCCGACGCGGCGTGGGGGGAGAGCGATCTCGTGGCGATGTCGCAGCTGTACGCCCGCTTCGCTCGGATCTTCGACGAGACCGGTTCGGAGTTCTTCGCCGCGCGCGACGTCTCGTGGTCCGAGACGAACGTCGTGCAGGCGACGGCACGGCGACCGGGCGCGCGCGCCTACTACCTGCTCGACGAGGCCGCACTCCGGCAGCGGGTGCGCGACCGGACTGTGCGCGAAATGGTCGACGCGGGGCCGCCGGCGGCACGCATCGACCCCGGGAAGCTGCCGTTCGCCGCACCGTCCGGCACGGTGGCCGCCGTGCGGGTCGTTGCTGCGATCACGCACACGATCGGCGGCGTTCGGGTCGACGAGCGGGCGCGCGTCCTGCACGAAGACGGCTCGGCGGTCGAGGGGCTGTGGGCGGCGGGCGTCGACGCGGGCGGTGTCGCGACGGGCGGTTACGCGAGCGGCCTCGCGCAGGCACTCGTCCTCGGCCTCGCCGCGGCCGAGGATGCGGCGCGGGCTTGAACCTGGTTGCAGCCGAAGGCTGAACCAGTTCGTGTCTGAGACGTTTGTGAGCTAGCTGCGCGACGCCTCAGGCGCGCATCCTGGTTCCGGCTTCGCCGGCAACCAGGATCAAGCCTTCCCGACCGAGTAGGCGCAGGTGCGGGTGTCGCCGGGAAACGGCGAGGCGCCGACCTTGCTGATCACGAGCGTCTGATCTCCGTCGGTGAGCTCGTCGCCGGGCCGCGGTGGGTCGCCTTGCTCCTCGCGCACCGTGTAGCCGGCCGGCGACCAGACGAAGAGCAGGTATCCGCTGCCGTCGCTCATCGGGCGGCAGCTTAGCGCCGGGTGGCGTACGGCGGCAGCCGCACGACGACGTGCGTGCCCGTGTCCGCGGCGTCGAAGTCGATGGTGCCGTGGAGCTGCTTGACGCGCTCTTCGATCGCCTCGAACGAGCGTCGCCGCCGCTCGGGCTCGGCATCGTCGGCGACGACGGTCTCGAGGCCGCCGTCCGCGGTCGCGCGGATGCCGATCGTGACGCGCTCCGGCGGACCGCGCCTGATCGCCTGCTCGAGCAGCTCGCGGATGATCGTGTAGAGCGCGACCTGCGCCGTCTGCCCCGCAAGCTGCGCGTCGTCGACCTCGAGGTCGACGCGGATGCGGTTCGCCGTGCCGAGCTGGTCGGCGAGCGCACGCAGCGCCGGGCCGAAGCCCTGGTCGCGCAGCACGACCGGCTCGAGCGCGAACGAGAGATCACGCAGCTCGCGGATCGTTGCGCGCTGCCGGTCGAGCGCGGAGCCGAGTACCTGCAGCGCGTCGTCGACCTTCCCGGTCTCGACGGAGTGAATCGCCGCGTCGAGCATCAGTGCGATCCCCGACAGGTTCTGCACCGGGCCGTCGTGCAGGAAGAGGGCGATCCGCCGCCGCTCGTCCTGCTCGGCGGAGATGAGCCGGTCGAGCGAGTCCTCCGTCATCGCGGCCCGCTCAGTCGATGATCGCTTCGCGGAGCGCGATCGCGACGGCGTGCGTTCTCGTGTCTGCCTCGAGCTTCGTGAGGATGTGGCGCACATGGCTCTTCACGGTTTCCTGCGAGATGAAGAGGCGCTGGGCAACGTCGGCGTTCGACATGCCGTCGGCGAGGAGCTGCAGGATCTCGCGCTCCCGCGTGGTCAGCATGTCCGCTTGGTCCTTGCCGGCGAGGAACGACGGCATCAGTGCCGGGTCGACGTAGCCGTCGCCCTGCGCGACCTTCTCGATCGCGCGGACGAGCGTCTGGTGTGGAGCCTCCTTGAGGATGTAGCCCTTCGCGCCGCTCTCGAGCCCGCGGCCGAGCAGCGAGCGCTCGGAGTACGCCGTGAAGATCAGCACTTTCGCGTCCGGAACCCTCTCCGTGAGCAGCTTCGTCGCCTCGAGCCCGTCCATGCCGGGCATCCGGACGTCCATGATCACGACGTCGGGCTTCCGGCGCTCGGCGAGCTCGACGGCCGACGCGCCGTCCGACGCCTCGCCCACGACGCGGATGTGCGGGGCGCGGGACAGGGAGAGCCGAAGCCCTTCGCGTACGACTTCGTGGTCGTCGACTATCAGCGCGGTGATCTCGTCCGCCATGCCGCCGGATCTTATGCGGCTGGGTGGTCGGCAAGGGCCAGGCTGAGCTGTTCGGCAGGGACGGGCGGCCGGAGCTTCGTCGTGCGCCGATCGCGGATGCCGTGCAGGCGCGCGAGGCGCCGTGCCTCGGCGCGCGGAGGCTCCGACTCCGCCTTCGCGAGGTAGGCGCCATGCGCGTAGAGCCGGCGGTACTCGGGCACGAGCTCGGGCCAGTCGCGCTCGAGGCAGGAGAGGAAATGCTCTCGCGTGCCCGGGCGGAGATAGAGAAGGTTCGCCCAGATCCCGCACGCGCCCGCTTCGCGCGCTGCGACGATCACCCGCTCGAGCGAGCTCGGGTGGTCGGACAGGCCGGGAAGGAGCGGCGCCATTCCGACCGACGCGCGAATGCCCGCATCGACCAGCGTGCGCAGCGCGCGCAGCCGCTGCCGCGGCGGTGCCGTGCCTGGCTCGGTGGTGCGCCACACGTCGTCGTCGACCGTCGGCACCGAGAACGTCACCGAAACGTCCGCGCGCTGCGCAGCCTCCGCCAGCACGTCGACGTCGCGGACGATCATCGGCCCGCGCGTGATGATCGAGAACGGGTTCGCGGCGTCGCGCAGTACCTCGAGGCACTGCCGCGTCAGCCGGTAGCGGGCCTCGGCCGGCTGGTAGGGGTCGGTCGCAGCGCCGATCGCGATCCCCTCGCCGCGCCAGCTTCGCCGCGCGAGCTCCGCGCGCAGCACCTCGGCGACGTTCACCTTGACGCGGATCGACGTGCCGTAGCGATCGTCCGACGGCCGGTCGGCGCGACGCTCGAAGCCCCGCACGTAACAGAACGTGCAGCGGTGGGCGCAGCCCATGTACGGGTTCAGCGACCAGGCGAAGGGCATGCCTTGCACGCGGTTGAGAGCGGACTTGCACGGCTCCTCGCGATAGGCGGCGCGCACATGCGTAGCATAGAACATACGTTCGTACCACCGCGAGGGCGGCTATACTCGAATCACTGATCTTCGTGGACGACGATCTGCCGCCCAGTACCCGTGCGCCGTTCGGGCGCCGATGAGCTTTTTCCTCGAGATGCTCGCCCTCTTCGGGCTGATTCTCCTGAACGCGTTCTTCGTGGCGGCCGAGTACGGCCTCGTCACCTCCCGGCGGACGCGGATCATGGAGCTCGAGCACGAGGGGAACCGCCGCGCACGCGACGTCCTTCGGATCACGAGCGACCCGCCGCGCTTCATCGCGGCGATGCAGCTCGGCGTCACGATCGCGAGCATCGGGATCGGTGCGCTCGGCGAGCAGGTCCTCGCGCATCGCTTCGACACGGTGATGGCCTCGTTCCTGGCCGTCGTGCTTGCACTCCTGGTCGTCACCTATTTCGAGGTCGTGATCGGCGAGCTCCTCCCGAAGGGAATCGCGCTCGGCCATCCCGAGCGCACCGCGCTTGCGGTCTCCGTGCCCGTGCGGTTCTTCTTCCTGGCGCTGAAGCCGCTCATCTGGCTGCTCGAAGAGTCGACCGCCGTTCTGCTGCGCGTGTTCGGCCTGAAGCCGCCGGGCGCGGAGCACGAGGCGCACTCCGAGGCCGAACTGCGCATGCTCCTCTCGAGCTCCGCGGAGCAGGGCGAGATCGAGCACGAGGAGCAGGAGATGCTCTACAAGGTCTTCGACTTCGCCGACAAGGAAGTCGCGGACGTCATGGTCCCGCGGCCGGAAGTCGTCGCGATCGCGATCGAGCTACCCGCCGAGGAGGCGCTGAAGGCGGTGCTGGATTCGCCCTACACGCGCTATCCCGTCTACGGCGAGTCGCTCGACGACATCGTCGGCGTCCTTCACATCCGCGACCTGATCGAGGCTCTGCACGAGCGCGGGATCGCATCCGTCGAGATGCAGACGCTGGTCCGCCCGGCCTACATGGTCCCGGAGACGAAGGACCTCGGCGCGCTCCTGACGGAGTTCCGGCGCACCAACCAGCACCTCGCGATCGTGATCGACGAGTACGGCTCGATGGAGGGGATCGTCACGCTCGAGGACCTGCTCGAGGAGATCGTCGGTGAGATCGAGGACGAGTTCGACCTGCCGGACGAGACGGTCGAGCACGTCGACGAGCACACGATCCGCATCGACGGCACGTTCCCGATCGACGACTTCAACGAGCAGTTCGACTGCGACCTGCCGCACGAGGACTTCCACACGGTCGCGGGGTTCGTGTTCGGCCTCCTGGGGCGCGCGGCCGCGCCCGGCGACGAGGTGCGGCACGACGGGCTCGTGTTTCGCGTCGACGAGCTCGAAGGGCAGCGCATCGACCGCCTCACCGTCACGTTCCAGCCGTGGCAGCGGCGGCCTGTGGCCGCCGAGCCGGGCGGCGGCTAGATTCACCGCGTGGAAGAGCTTCGCCCGCTCGCCGGCGCTCGCGAGGATCCGCGGCTCGCCGCGTACCTCGAGAAGGTGCGGCTGCGCGCCTACACGGTGACCGACGCCGACGTGGACGCGCTGAAGGACGCGGGCGTGACGGAGGACGAGATCTTCGAGCAGACGGTGTCCGTCGCGATCGGCGAGGGGCTGCGGCGCTGGGACGCTGCGGCGCGTGCGATCGGATGAGGCTCGATGTTCTGAGCGGCGAGCACGCTCCGCCCGAGGCGCTCGGCGTCGTGAAGACGCTCCTCTACCGGCCCGAGCTCTTCGGCGGGCCGTTCTCCGAGACGCTGCACGATGCGATGCGTGGGCCGTCCGAATGGAGCCCCGGCGAGCGCGAGCTCTTCGCAGGCTTCACGTCGCACCTGAACCAGTGCCTTTTCTGAGCGGGCTCTCACGGCGCGGTCGCGTCGTACGCCCTTGGTGAGGATGTGTGGGAGGCCGTCAAGGCCGACTGGCGCACGGCGCCGATCGACGAACGTCTGCGCGCCGCGCTCCGGTTCATCGAGAAGCAGACGCTTCGTCCCGACGAGCTGACGCCTGCCGATGCAGAGGCGGCGTTCGCGGCGGGAGTCTCGCGCGAGGCGCTTCGCGACGCCGCGAGAGTCTCGGCGCTCTTCAACATGATCGTCCGGCTCGCCGACTCGTTCGACTGGGCCGTTCCCGAATGGGACCGGCTGCTCGAGCGCGCCCCCGCGATGCTCGAGGGCGGCTACTCGATGCGCGCCGTGCACGAGCGCTCGGCCTCGCCGCGCTGAGGCGACCGCCCGAACGAGCCGGGCCCCGCCCGGCCACGACCGAAGCGTTGTTTCACTTTTGTAACCCTTGCCTGGGAACGAGGGCGACGAAGTGCCTGCAACTGGGCACCCTGTTGGAAAGCGCGTTGCACTTTTGTAACCCTTGCCGGGGAAGGGTGACGAAACGCGCACAGGCCCGACCCGGAGCTTTGGCCCTGTCCCGCCTGGACGGTTATCAGGGCTCGAGCGGCCGGAGAGCCGGGTACAGCTCGCGGAAGCGCGTGTAGCCCTCGGCGTAGTCCCACTCGGGCTCGACGACGTCGCGCGCGCGCACGCAGCGCGCGACCGCATCGTCTGCATCGGCGAAAACGCCTGCGCGGACACCGGCAAGGAGCGCCGCACCGAACGCCGAGCCCTCGTCCGACTCCATCCGCTCGAGCGGCAGCTCGAGCACCGACGCGACGATGCGTAGCCACAGCTCGCTGCGTGCGCCGCCGCCGGAGACGCGCCCGACCTGCGGCGTCGCTCCGAGCTCGCGCAGGAGCTCGAGCGAGTCGCGCAGCCCGAACGCAACGCCCTCGAGTACCGCGCGCCACAGCGCGCCGCGGTCGTGCCGCAGCGAGAGGCCCGTGAACGCGCCGCGCGCGTCCGGGTCGGGGTGGGGGGTCCGCTCGCCCGCGAGATACGGTGCGAAGAGGAGCCCTTCCACGCCCGGCTGCCAGTCCGCCGCCTCCGCCTCGAGCGTCGCAAGGTCGGCGTGCAGCGTCTCGCGCAGCCACGCCGCCGACCCGGCGGCGCTCAGCATCACGCCCATCGCGTGCCATGTCGCAGGCACGGCATGGCAGAAGACGTGCAGCCTCGCCTGTGCGTCGACAGCGTAGGCGGGGAGCGCCGCGAACACGACGCCTGACGTCCCGAGGACCACCGAGACCGGCCCCGGCCGCACGATGCCGACTCCGAGTGCGGCCGCCGCCTGGTCGCCCGCACCCGCGACGTCCGTCGACTCGAACGCCGGCGGAAGCCATTCGAGCGGCAGCTCGAGCGCGTCGCACACCTCCTGCGACCACCGCCGGCCGGCGACGTCGAAGAGCAGGGTCCCCGACGCGTCCGCCGCGTCGATCGCGCGCTCGCCCGTGAGCCGGTAGCGAACGTAGTCCTTCGGCAACAGCACCTGGCGGATACGCGCGTAGACCTCGGGCTCGTGGCGGCGCAGCCACAGAAGCTTCGGCGCGGTGAAGCCCGTGAGCGCGCGGTTGCCCGTCAGCTCGACGAGCCGCGCGAGCCCGACGCGCTCCTCGATCTCGGCGCACTCGGCGGCCGTGCGCTGGTCGTTCCAGAGAATCGCGGGCCGGAGAACCACACCCGCGCCGTCCTGCACGACGAGGCCGTGCATCTGCCCCGAGAAGCCCATGTGCCCGTCGGGCAGACGTTCGAGCACGCTCTGCGCCGCGCGCCACCAATCCTCCGGATCCTGTTCCGCCCAGCCGGGTTGCGGCGTCGAGAGCGGGTAACCCGCCTCGGCCGTCGCGAGCACACGGCCCTCGTCGTCGATCGCGATCCCCTTGACGCCGGAGGTCCCGACATCGAGACCGATGAGCGTCTCGCTCAAGCGCCCAAGGCGGCGTACACGAGCTCGTAGGCGCGCACGGCGTCCTTCTCCTGCTGCGCGGCGCGTAGCTCGCCGTCGTCGATCTTCGCGGCGATGCCGTCGATGAACCGCCACTGCAGTACCGACCGCTTCACCGCTCCGACCGCGTCCTCCGTGTAGGGATAGAGGTCGAAGCCGAGCCGCTCGCCGTTTGCGCCGTAGTTCGCCCGGCGAAGCTCGATCGCGAGCTCGAGTGTCTCCATGAACGCCGTCGCGCCCACCATGTTGTCGTCGTCGAAGGTGCCCCAGCCGGAGTTCGCGTGCTGGTGCCCGAGCAGCCCTGCGGCGGCCAGCATCGCGGCGTACTCCGCGAGGTTCTCGCCGTTCATGATCAGGTGCTGCCAATCCATGTTGACCTTGACGTTCGAGATCCCTTGCGCACGCAGCGTGTGGATCACGTGCAGCGTCATGCCGACGTTGCGCATGAAGATCTTCATCGCCGGCTCCGAGTTCTTGTGCTCGAGGAAGAGCGCGACGCCGTTCTCCGCGCAGCGAGAGGCCACCTGGCCGACGCCGTCGATGAACCGCGCCCACGACTCGGCGTACGGCGTCTGGAACGGGTAGTTGTAGCCCTCGACGCCGGGCCAGAGGATCATCTGCGCGCCGAGCTCTGCGGCGAAGGATGCAGCGTCGAGCGCCTCGGCGAGCGCGGCGGCGCGGACGGTGTCGTCGGGCGACGAAAGCCCGCCCTTCCCGTACAGCGGATTCAGGTGCGTGCCGGTCGCGACCGCGTAGATCCCGTGGCCGGCGAGTGCCTCGCGAACCGCCTCGAGGTTGTCGCGATTCAGCTCCTGCGGGAAGTGGAACTCGTAGTCGTCCATCAGGTCGCCGAGCCCCTCGACCGCCGTTCGAACCTTGTCCGCCGTCGAGATCCCGACCAGATCCGGCTTGTAGCCGCCGGGGTTGAACCGTGTCGCCATGGCGCCGAACGCCCAGATTCCGAGTGAGGTCTTCATGGCGCGAGCCTACTCGGAACCCGCCCCGACGCTGTGCTTTCTGAAGCTACCGACTTGACTCCGGGGCGATTTTCGGTGAACTTGACCTCTCACTGACCCCCCGTCGGCGACAGAGAAGGAGAAGATGTTGAGAAAGGTTTTCCGCAGGTCGACGGCGTTCGTGCTCGCCGGCCTCGTCGTGGCTGCGCTGGCGACGCTCGTCGTCACGACCGCGACCGCGAGCACGAAGTCGAAGAAGGCCAGCGTTCAGGTCTGCGTGCTCCTTCCGGATACGAAGTCCTCGGTCCGGTGGGTGCAGTTCGACGCGCCTGACCTGAAGAAGGCGTTCACGAAGGCAGGCGTGACAGCGTCGATCAACAACGCGCTCAACGACCCGCTGAAGCAGAAGGCGCAGGCGCAGGCGTGCCTGGCAGCCGGTGCGACGGTGGTCATCGAGACGGCGCTCGACAACGGGTCGGCCGCGTCGATCGAGAAGCTCTTCACTTCGAAGGGCGGCAAGGCGATCGACTACGACCGCCAGGTCACGGGCGGGAGCGCCTCCGACTACGTCACGTTCGACGGCAAGGCCGTCGGCGAGGCGCAGGCGAAAGGCGTGATCGCTGCGATGAAGGCCGCCGGTACCTATAGCGGTGGCACCGTCGCTGAGTTGTGGGGCGGGCAGACCGACCAGAACGCGTTCTGGTTCAAGAGCGGCAACGACGCCGTGTTCAACCCGCTCTTCAAGAGCGGGCCGATCAAGAAGGGGCCGCAGCAGTTCGTGCCCGACTGGGATGCGAACAACGCCGCGACCATCTTCAACCAGATGCTGGTCAAGACGAACAACAACATCCAGGGCGTGCTCGCGGCGAATGACAACATCGCCGGTGCCGTCGTCGCCGACCTGAAGGCCAAGGGCCTGAAGCCGGTGGCGCTGAGCGGTCAGGACACGACCGCTCAGGGCATCCAGTACATCCTGGCCGGTTGGCAGAGCGGCACGGTCTACAAGTACGTGCCGGACGAGGCCAACGCAGCTGCTGCAGCTGCTGTGGCCCTTCTGCACGGCAAGAAGCCGAAGACGAACGGGTTCCGCAAGAACGGCAGCAAAAACGAGCCGACGCTCGCGCTGCCCGTGAAGTGGATCACGAAGTCGAACTACAAGCAGCTGTTCGCGCAGGGCTGGCTCAAGAGGAGCGAGGTCTGCATCGGAACGTACAAGCAGTACTGCAAGTAGCATCGGCAGAGCCGACGATGGAGGCGCCCTCAGGGGCGCCTCCATCGTGACTTGATCCGCATGAGCGATACCGCACTCCTTCAACTCCGGCACATCACGAAGTCGTTCGGCTCGGTCCAGGCGCTGACCGACGTCGACTTCGAGGTGAACGCGGGGGAGGTGATGGCGCTCGTCGGCGACAACGGCGCCGGCAAGTCGACGCTCGTCAAGTGCATCGCCGGCACGCACTCGGCCGACAGCGGGCAGATCCTCTTCGAAGGCCGCGAGGTGCACATCAACGGGCCGAAGGATGCCGCGCGGCTCGGGATCGAGGTCGTCTACCAGGACCTCGCGCTGTGCGACAACCTCGACGTCGTCCAGAACATGTACCTCGGCCGCGAGGCGAACCGCTTCCAGATCCTCAATGAGGCCACGATGGAGCACCACACGGCGGAAACGCTCAAGTCGCTCGCGGTGACGACGATCCGGTCGGTGCGCCAGACCGTTGCAACCCTTTCCGGCGGGCAGCGTCAGTCGGTCGCGGTCGCCCGCGCCGTCATGTGGAACTCGAAGCTCGTGATCCTCGACGAGCCGACGGCGGCCCTCGGCGTTGCGCAGACCGAGCAGGTGCTCGCCCTCGTGCGCCGCCTCGGCGAGCAGGGACTCGCCGTCATCCTGATCTCGCACAATCTCCACGACGTCTTCGAAACGGCCGACCGGATTACGGTGCTCCGTCTCGGTCGCGACATCGGCGTGTACGAGCGCCGCCAGACCTCCCAGCAGCAGGTGGTCGAGGCGATCACCGCCGGCGTGCCGACGAAGGTGGCCGGCATTCCTACCACGGCAGGAGTCGAGCAGTGACGACCGCCGACGTCGTCGGGCCGGATCGCGCGGCACCTCCGCCCGCGCCCGAGGAGGAGCTGCCGAGCGGCCTCGCCGGCGTCTATGCACGTGCCTGGCTGAACCTGCGCACGGGCAACCTCGGTCCGATTCCGATCATCGTCGGCCTCGTGGTCGTGGTGCTCCTCTTCGGGCTGACCGCGACCAACTTCTTCACCGCCACGAACTTCGTCAATCTCGTCAACGAGACGGCCGGCACGACGATGCTCGCGTTCGGCGTCGTCTTCGTCCTGCTGCTCGGTGAGATCGACCTCTCGATCGGCTATCTCGCCGGCATCGGCGCGCTCGTCGTCGCGGAGCTCCAGCTGCCTGGAAGCTCGCAGCACATGAACGGCATCCTGGCGATGATCATCGCGGTCGCCGTCTGCGCGGCGATCGGAGGGTTCCAGGGCTCGATCATCGCCTTCGTCGGCGTGCCGTCGTTCGTCGTCACCCTCGCCGGGTTCCTCATCTGGCAGGGCGTGATCCTGAACAAGCTGCAGCAGCGCGGCACAATCATCATCCAGGACCGCTGGATCAACTACACCGACAGCTATGGCTTCTCGCACCTCGGCGGGTGGCTGATCGCGATCGTCGTCAGCCTGCTGTATCCGCTGGCGATTCTCTACCGGCGCGTGTCGGCGCGCGGCACACACATCGCTCAGCAGAACTGGTGGGCATTCGCCGCGAAGACGGGCGGCATCGCGCTCGTGGCGTTCGTGACCGTAATCGTGTCGAATCACGCCAAGGTGATCACGACGTCGCTCGGTCTGCCGCTTTCGGGAGTGATCATCGTGTTCTTCTTCATCCTGCTGACGTTCCTGGCGAAGTCGACGACGTTCGGCCGGCATGTCTATGCGGTCGGCGGCAATGCCGAGGCCGCCCGCCGCGCCGGCATCAGCGTGCCGCGGATTCGCGTGCTCGTCTTCATGATCTCGGGGGCGACCGCGGGGCTCGGCGGCATCATCTTCGCTGCGCAGGTGAACTCGGTTGCGCTGACGTTCCCGCCCGGGAACCTACTGCTGAACGCGATCGCCTCTGCCGTGATCGGCGGCGTGAGCCTCTTCGGCGGGCGCGGCGAGGTGCGCGGCGCACTCCTCGGCGCCGTGCTGATCGGGACGCTGCAGAACGGCCTGAACACGCTGAACGTGTCGAACGGCTGGATCTACATCATCACGGGCCTCGTGCTGCTCGGCGCCGTGACGCTCGACACCTTTGCGGTGCGCCTGCAGGCCCGCTCGGGCCGTTAGAGCCTCTTAGCCGCGCCTGCGGCGGACGAAGAACGCGATCCGTCGCCAGAGGTTCATCGGATGCTCGTGCCGCTGGGTCGGGGCGAGCACGTCGCCCTCGAGCTCGCGCACCTCGGCGCCGATCGACTCGCCGACGCCGCCCTTGCTGTCGGGCTCGATGATCTCGCTGCTCGCAGGTTCCAGGTACTCGTCGAATGACTCGATACCGGCCGACAGGTGGACGACGCCGTCGGTGATCTCGGTGACGCGCTCGGCCGGCACGTAGCGCGGCTTCGAGAACGCGCTCGTCGCGACGGCGAGCCCGTCGAAGATGTCCCTGTTCTCGTCGCCCGCCACCTCGTCCACCTCACCGAGCTCCGCTCCGTCTGCGCCGACGACCTTCCAGCCGGGGCGGATCAGAAGCCACGAGACCGGGTCGGCCACAGGTGAATGATGCCGCAGGCCGGGCGCGCGCGCTTCAGCGTTTCGCAAGCGCGAGGCCCGCGATCAGGACGCCGAGTGCCCGGCCCGCCGTCTCGTCGGGCTTCGTCTCGATCCCGGCGTCGAGGCCCGACGACTCCGCGGCTTCGGCGGTCGCCGCGAACGCATGGCCGGTGAGATGCCGGAGCACGACGCTCGCCGCCGCTGCGAACGCGCTCGGCGCCGACACCCAGCCCGGCGAGGGCGGCGTGACGACCGACGGCGACCACCTGGCGCCGGGGATCCAGCTTCCGCGCCAGCGGATCTCGACGCGCCCGTTCGCGAGCCGCGTCAGCCCGGCGACGAGCGGCAGGCCGTCGCGGTTGTAGGACGCCTGCTTCCGGTCGCTCGACTGCCCGGAGAACGCGAGGTAGCGGATCATCGAGATCGGCCGCGGCCCCTGATAGGCGCGCTTCGCCCGGTACGTCGCCACCGCGGCGTCGTTGAGCGCGCCGTTCAACGTCACGTACAGGCGCACGTCGGCCGCGAGCGACGTGGGAGCGACCGACCGTGCGCGGACGTTCCACGCGACCGGCGACGAGTCGACGGTCGTGCGCGCGGGCCCGGCTGTCGCGCGAATCACGCCGAGCGCCGCCTCCTTGTACGCGGCGCTCGAAGGGATGCCGAACGGCGGTGCGCCGGCGGCGACTCCCTTCGCGGGCAGCGCGAAGGTTCGCACACGCCCCCATTGCGAGCCGACGAACGCCTGCACCTTCGCAGGGACCGGGCTGCTGCCGCGCGGCGACACCTGCGACAGCGCGAGCGGCTGCCAGAACGTCGCATCGTGCACCGTCGAGCCCGGTTGCGCGACGACGAGCGGCCCGTTCTGCGGCGTATACGCCGGGTCGGCGTAGCGCACGTCTTCGTTCGAGCCGTCGCGACGCCCGGCTGCGATCGTTGCCGCGCCGAGCCGGTTGCCCACCGCGGCGGGCGACGAGCCCGAGACCGACGTGAACGACGGCGTGCCGCACGCCGCGCGCAGCTGCCGCGTGAGGAGCGCGAACGACCGCGCGAGGTTCGCGCCGAAGGACGCGCGCCAGACGAGCAGGCGGTAGGCGGCATAGCTGACCGTCGTCGCAGGGTCGGCGGTGTGCGCCGCCACGGCCGCGCGCATGACGAGCGCCAGGTCGTAGAGGTCGCGCGCCTGCACGGGCGCGGGCTCGCCGCCGACGGTGAGCGAAGCAGTCGCTGCGCCGTCCCACGCCGATGCAGCCGAGCCGTGCATCCGCTGCGGGGTGCAGTTCGCGACGCGCGCCTTGGAGAGAGCTGCGACTGCGCGCGCCTTGAAGGGCGGCACGGTGACGCCCACGATGCGGTTCGCGCGCGTTGCGCCGATGCGGCTCACGGCGCCCCACGGATAGCGGACGACGAGTGAGCGCACGCGTGTAGCAGCGCCGAGCCCGAAGTGGGCGCGCGGGTCCTCCGACGAGAGGTAGCTGCTGCCGGCGAGGACGGTCTGCGTCAGCTTGCGTCCGTTCGGCAGTGTCGCCGTGACGACCGCGCCCGGCGCGAAGCGCGACAGCGCAACGTCGAGCCAGTTCCCACGCGGCCCCGACGGGCGCAGCAGCACGAGCTTGCCGCCGATCGTGTTGACCGCGATCTGCATGCGGCCGTCGTTGTCGACGTCTGCAGCCGCAAGGCCGCGTCCGTTCACTCGGACGCCTGCGCCGAGAATGTTCTTGGCATTTCCGTACCGGCCCGGCTGCGCGCGTGGTGCGAGGACGCGCACGTCCTCCGCATCGCGGGCGAGGCTCGTGACCGGGATCGCACCCGCCGTGAGCACGAGGTCGGGCGAGCCCGAGTTCGTGAGGTCGACCCACGACGCGCCCCAGCCCGCGAAGTCGGTGCCGAGCGCCGGATCGAGGTCGGGCCGGGCGTTCGCGAACGTGCCGTTGCGACGCTGCACGTAGGCGGCCGCCTGCTCGTTGCGCGAGTTGGTGACGAAGAGCTGCAAGCCGTTCGGCCCGTCGTCGGTGGCGATCCCCATGCCGGCGAACGGATCGGCGACGCCCGCCGCGGCTGCACGCTCCTCGAAGCGAAAGCCGAGCTTCTCGGGGTCTGCCGCGGCGCCGCCCGGCCACGGCACGTTCACGTAGAGCTCGTTCGGGTCCTCGTCGTTCGCCACGTAGAGGTCGGGCCGGCCGTCGCCGTTCACGTCCACGAACTCGGCCCCGAGCCCGTGCCGGAAGCTCGACGACTCGAGTCCCGCCTGCACGCCCACCTCGCGGAACCGCCCGCCGCCTTCGTTCAGGAAGAGCAGGTCGCGCACGCCCTCGAGGTTCGTGGGGAAGCCGGCGAGCGATCCCGGAACCGGCTCGCTCGGGTCGGAGTAGCCGGCGGCGAAGATGTCCGGCCTCCCGTCGCCGTTCACATCGGCGACGGTGACGCCCGTGTACCAGCCCGAACCCTTCAACACCTGCTGCTCGAAGCGACCGCCCCGGTTCCAGAGCACGAGCACGCCTTGCGTGGTCGTGACAACGAGGTCCGTGCGCCCGTCGCCGTCCAGGTCGGCGGCTGCGCAGCCGTCACCTTGCACTGCGATGCCGGCGCCGGTCTTCTTGCTCACGTTCACGAACGTGCCGTGGTCGTTCTCGAAGAGGGCGGTAGTCGGCAGCCCGCCGTGCGACTCCCAGCGGGCGGTGTCGGCGCTCGAGTACGAGTTGACGGCGAAGAGGTCCTGCCAGCCGTCGTTGTTGTAGTCGAGGAAGCAGACTCCGCCGCCCATCATCGACTCGACGTCGTTGGTCACACCGAACCGGAAGGAGCCCTGGCGGAAGCCGAGCCCGACCGACGACGCGACATTCGTCAGCCGTGTCGACGCGAGCGCGTCGCTCGTCGGCACCGTCTGCGGGCGCGGCGACGGCGTCCCGCGGTTCGCGAGCGTCCAGACGCCGTTCGCGTCCTGGTGCAGGCGGTAGGTCGCGCCCGCGAGCTGGGCGACCGCGGTCGGCGGCGACTGGTCGCTCCCCGGCTCCAGGTGGAGCAGGAGCTTCGCGCCGCCGGACGCAGGTAGAGGCGTCGCCGCAAAGAGCTCGTGAGCGATCGTCTCCGCGGTGCGCGTGTCGAGCTGCGTCTGCACGCCGGGCGAAGGCAGGATCTCGATCGGCGGCAGCGTCCCGGTGAGAGCAGGCGTCGCTGCGTACGAGGGGCCGGGCCCATTGCCGAGCACCATCACGCCGAGCGTGAGCGCGAGCGCCGGCGCCGCGGCGACCACGAGCGC
The DNA here is from genome assembly GCA_035650975.1 of Gaiellaceae bacterium. Classification (GTDB taxonomy): domain Bacteria; phylum Actinomycetota; class Thermoleophilia; order Gaiellales; family Gaiellaceae; genus PALSA-600. Next base: position 6,639 of record DASRGQ010000079.1, on the reverse strand, counting down.
GCGACGCGGCACGTAGCGCAGGAACGGCTTCACCGCGCACACGACGGCGAGGGACGAGAGGAGCGCAACCTTCGCCGCGAACTCGGTCGTCGTCGGCGCGATCAGCGCACCGGAGAGCACACCGAGCACAACGGCGTACACGAGGCGGCCGCGACCGTCGCGCGGCGCCGTCTTCGGGTCGGTGATCATGAAGAAGAGGAAGACGAGCACCTCGGGCGATGTGACGAGCACCCACCAGAACGAGAAGCCGGTGATCGGTCCGAGGTGCCAGCGCGCCGTCATGGTGTGGCCGCTCAGAGCGAGCACGCCGATCGCGGCGGCGAACGCGCACCAGTAGCCGACGGCCACCCGCAGCAACGCGAGCCGCGAGAGGATCGCGAGGCCGCCGGTGACGATGATCGCGAGTGCGAGCACCATCCACCACGACATGGGCCCCCACCAGAAGTCGAGGGGCTCCACACGGCTGCGGCCGAGCGCGAGGAAGCAGACGACGAGCCCGATGTTCGAGGGGTTGAACAGGTGCTCGCCGCGCCACTTGACGACGTGCTTGGAGAGCAGCGCGGCAGCTGCCGTTCCGACGAAGATCCACCAGCCGCGAAAGCTCCACCAGTCGCCGTGCGGCGTGCCCGGGACGCGCAGCACGAACGCGACGCCGTTCCCGGTGAGAAGCGCGCTTGCCGGCCACATGATCACGCGCTGTCTCGGGATCGTGATCGCGAGCTCGAGCACCGCCGTCGTGCCCAGGCAGAGCAGGATCTGGACGATCGAGAGCCGGAAGTGGAATGCGATCTGCCCGAGCACCTGCAGCGAGGTGATCGTCGCCGCCAGATGGAGGCGTGGATCGCGGAGCTTCGGGAGGACGACCGGGTACGTCGTCCCACGGATCGCGACGGCGGCCATTGGCCACCAATGTAGAGACGTGCGCGCCTCGTTACCATCGCGCGATGAGGCTCGAGCGGGCGCAGGCGATCGTCGACCATGTGGTGGCGAACGCCTCCGGGCCGGTGTCGGTCTTCGTCGCCGATGCCCACGGGGAGCTGGTCGCGGCTGCCACGATGGACGGCGCCGCACCGGACACGCGCCTGAACGCCCAGCGGAAGGCCTACACGGCGGCGCGCAGCGACGCCCGGACGACCCGAGAGCTCGCCGAGAAGGTGCGCGACGACGCCGTCGAGCGTGCGAGCTTCGACCCGTTCTTCACATTCTTCCTCGGCGGCGTCGCCGTCTTCGAAGGCGACGTCCGCGTCGGCGCGGTCGGCGTGAGCGGGCTGCCCGGCGAAGTCGACGAGCAGCTGGCGCTCGCCGCTATCGAACGATCCGCGGGTCCGTGAAGACGTCCGTCTCGTCCCGGCTTCGGGTCGAGAACTCGGTCACGATCGCCCCTTCGTCGCCCGCCCGGAACCAGTGCAGCGTGTCGGGCATGATCGTGAACTGGGCACCCGGCCGGAGCGTCACGGTGTCGTGGCCCTCGACGTGCAGCTCCACCGAGCCGGTGCGGCAGCGGAACGTCTCCTCCTTGCCGGGGTCGTCGCCGACCGGCGGATGCCGGTGCTCGGGGCACGTCTGGCCGGGGAAGAGCACGAGCTCCTTCGCGCACACGCGCTCGGTGTTCACATAGACGACGATCTGCAGGCCGATCTCGTCAAGTCGGCCGAGGCCGAAGTCGGCGACTTCGATCGCGTCGCGCTCGCCTGGCGTCAGCGCGATGCCCGCTTCGGCGAGCATGGTCGCGGCGCGCTCACGCGCCTCCACCTCGTTCACAAGGTCACCGGCGCAGCCGCGACAGCGGAGGCATGCAGCGCTTCGAGCGCGCGCGCCTGGCCGAGTGCGTCGTCACGGCCGAGCAGCAGCTCGCCGCTGCCGCGAATCGCGTCGCTCATGTTCTCGAGCTCGAGCCGGTACGAGTCCTCGAACGGAACCTCGATGCGCTCGACTCCGTCGCTGCGGCGCAGTTCGATTCCCGGCACGTCGCAATGCCATGGATCGTCGACGAACAGTGAGCCCTCGCTCCCGACGACCTCGAGCTCGTCGCGTTCGGTGAGCGCCGTTCCGCAGTCGAAAGTCGCGATCACGTCGCCGGGGAAGCGCATCGTGCCGGCGAACACCCAGTCGGTCGCCGTCGGCCCGGACCACGCCTCGCCCCACACGCGCGCCGGCTCGCCGCCGAAGAGCCGTGAGCCGCTCACGTTGTAACAGCCGACGTCCATCAGCGCGCCGCCCTCGACGTCGGTGCGCAGGCGGATGTTGTCGGTGTCGTACAGCGAGTAGCTGAAAGTCGAACGCACGAGGCGCAGCTCACCGATCGCGCCTCTCTCGACGAGCTCCACGAGCTTCTTCGTCTGCGGGTTGTGGCGGTACATGAACGCCTCGGAAAGGTGGCGCTCCGCGCGCTCTGCGGCGGCGAACGCCGCCTCGACCTCGCCGGCGCGGCGCGAGAGCGGCTTCTCGCAGAGGACGTGCTTGCCCGCCTCGAGCGCCTCGATCGACCAGGGGCAGTGCAGCGTGTTCGGCAGCGAGATGTAGACCGCTTCGATCTCCGGATCCGCGAGCAGCGCCTCGTACGAGCCGTAGGCGCGTGGGATCTCCCACTCGTGCGCGTACGCGTCGGCGCGCTCCTGCGTTCGGCTCGCGACGCCGGCGAGCTCGACCTTCTCGGACGCCTTCGCGCCCGGGATCAGCTTCCGGTTGATGTTCGCGGTCGAGAGGATCCCCCACCTGACAGGTGCCGTCGCCATGCGGCCATTACTATCGCGGAATGGCGGAGATCGGCGTCGGCATGCTGGGCTACGCGTTCATGGGCAAGGCGCACTCGAACGCGTTCAAGAAGATCGCGTACATCACGTGGCCGCCGCCGCTCGAGCCGAAGCTCGTCGGCATCGCCGGCCGCAACACGGAAGCCGTCGATGAGGCGGCGCGGCGGTACGGCTACGAGTACGCGACCGACGACTGGCGGCGGCTCGTCGAGGACGACCGGATCGGCCTCTTCGACAACGGCGGCCCGAACTCGCTGCACGCGGAGCCGACGATCGCGGCGGCGCGGGCGGGTAAGCACGTGGTCTGCGAGAAGCCGCTCGGACGCGACGCGGGCGAGAGCTACGACATCTGGCAGGCGGTCGCCGCGACGGGCGTGAAGCACCTGTGCGCATTCAACTACCGCTTCGTGCCCGCCGTGCGGCTTGCGCGCGAGATCGTCGAGGCGGGCGAGCTCGGTGAGGTGCGCCACTTCCGGGCGCGCTACCTGCAGGACTGGGGCGACGACCCCTCGCTCGACACGTGGCGATTCGACGTCGACGCGGCGGGCTCGGGCGCGCTCGGTGATCTGATGACGCACGTCGTCGACCTCGCGCGCTTCCTGAACGGTGAGCCCACGACGGTGCACGGCTTCGCGCACACCTTTCTGCCGGGTCGGCAGGTCGACGACGCCGTCGAGGCCGCGGTCGAGTTCGAGAACGGCTCCGTCGGGACGCTCGAAGCAACGCGCTTCGCGCACGGCCGCCGGAATGCGTTGCAGTGGGAGCTGAACGGCACGAAGGGCTCGCTCGCGTTCGACATGGAGCGGCTGAACGAGCTGCAGGTCTTCCGAGCGGACAGCGACCGCGCGCGTGGCTTCAAGACGGTGCTCGTGTCGGAGACGAGCCATCCGTTCTGGGAGCACTGGTGGCCGCCCGGGCACATCGTCGGCTGGGGCGACACGTTCGTGCACGAGCTGCACCACATGCTCGCGGCGATCGCGAACGACACGGACGTCGCTCCGTACGGCGCAACGTTCGAGGACGGCTATCGCGCGGCCGAAATCTGCGACGCGATCGTGCGCTCCGGGCAGAGCGGCGCGCGCGAGCGGATCACGTTCCGCAGCTGAGCATGGAGGAGCCCGAGGCGTGGAATGCCGGTGCGGACGCATGGGTTGCGCTCGTGCGCGAGTCCGCTCACGGTGAGGCTCACGACACGGTGCTCCGTGAGCTGCTGCCGCCGCCGGGTGGCGCCGCACTCGACGTCGGCTGCGGCGAAGGGCGGTGGACGCGCTACCTCGCCGCTGCAGGCTGGCGTGCGACCGGCGTCGATCGTTCAGAGGCGCTCGTCGCGAAGGCTCGTGACGCCAACCCCGGCGGCGACTACCTCGTCGGCGAGGCTGCCTCCCTGCCGGTGGCGGATGCTTCGGTCGACGTCGTCCTCTGCGTGAACGTGCTGATGCACGTTGTCGAGCTAGATGCTGCAGTCGGCGAGATCCAACGCGTGCTCAGCGAGGGCGGCGTGGCGGTGATCGGCCTCGGCCATCCGGTCGCGGAGGCGGGCACCTACGACGAGGAGCGCGACGAGCTGCGGGTCGCCCGCTACTTCGCGGCCGAGGAGCATCCCATCCCGCTCGGCCATGGCCACGTCGCACATCAGCATCGGACGATCGAGGGGTACGTCCGCGCGTTCCTCGGCGCGGGCCTCGCACTCGACGACCTGCGCGAGGTGCCCGGCCGGACCGGCTCGACGCCGCGCTACCTCGACCTGCGCCTGCGCAAGTAACACGTTGTCACTTGGCGCGGGCGATCGCGGCGTCGAGCGCCCGCGCAGGGTCGCGCAGCGCCGGCCCGTGGCCGACGGCAACGAGGGTCGGCTCGAGCCCGCGCAGCTTTCGCGCCGACTCGGCGTCTTTCGCCTTGTCCCACGTCGCCATCGCGGCGAAAGGGAACCGCCAGTAGAAGTGGTTCGTCACCTCGGTGCGGCCGTACGTGGTGAAGACGTCGCCGGCGATCAGCGAGCGGTCGCGCGTGTCGAGGAACGCGACGTGCCCCGGCGTATGGCCCGGTGTCGCGACGACCTCCAGCGAGCCGACCCGGTCGCCCTCGCTGAGGCGCACGTCCGGCTTCGTCCGGATCGACGGCCAGCTGCCGGGAAGCTTTCCGCCGACGACGTGCTCGCCCGCGTGAATCCGCGCGTCGAGCTCGGGCATGAGCACCTCGACGCCGTCACCAAGCCGCTCCTTGAGCGCGTCGAGCGCGCCCACGTGATCGCCGTGCCCGTGCGTCAGCGCGATCCGCTTGATCGAGCCGCCGCTGCGCGCGGCCGCCGCGAGGATCGGGTCTGCAGCCTTGCCCATCGTCGTGTCGACGAGCGTGAGCCCGTCGTCCTCGCGCACCAGGTAGGCGTTGACGAAATGGAACTGCAAGAGCCGCGTGAGATTGTCGGTGAGCTGCTCGGACTTCATCGCCGAACGATTCTCTCAGTCCTCGAGCACGAGCGTCGCCTTGCCGCCGCGAAAGGCGAACGCCTCCGCGAAGCGGTCGAGCGGGACGCGCAGCGCGACCAGCTGCTCCAGGACACTCGGGAACCGCTCGCGTGCGCGGTCGAGCTCCTCGACGCCCGCGAGCCAGTCCTGCCGGTGCGCGTTCACGCTGCCGAACACCACGCGGTTCTCGAGCACCGCGTCGAGGCCGATCACACGCCCCTCGAGCGTCACGGTCTGCTCGCGGCCGTCGATGCCGAGCAGGCAGGCGACGCCGCCGCGCCCCAGCAGGCCGAGCGAGTCCACCATCAGCTGCGCGTTCCCCGCCGCCTCGACGACGAGATCGAACGCACCGAGCTCGGCGAGCGGGCCGTCGCCGATCCGCACGTAGCGAGCGCCAAGTGCCTCGGCGATCGGGCTCGACGCCTCCAGCGACGCGACCCAGACCTCCACGCCTGCGAGCCGCAGGAGGAGCGTCGTCAGCATCCCGATCGCGCCCGCGCCGGTGACAAGCGCCCGGCGTAGCTGCCACGGCTGCCGGCCGCCGATCGCCTGCACATGGCGAACGGCGCGGGTGCAGATGGACGTCGGCTCCGCGAGGACACCGAGGCGGCCGAGCATTCGCGGTATGCGCACGAGCTGGTCCGGATCTTCGAGCACGAGCTCGCGTGCGAAGCCGTCGAGCCGGGTGATGCCGCGTTCGCTGTAGTCACCGGTGAGACACGAGTCGGGCGCGCCCTGCTCGCATGCGATGCAGTGGTGGCACGACCGGCGCACGGTTGCCGCCACGAGCTCGCCGCGCTCGAACCCGCGCCCGGGACGCTCGACCACGCCGAGCACCTCGTGCCCCATGACAAGCAGCTCGCGATCGTCCGGCGCAACGCCGAACAGGCCCTCGGAGATCTCGCGGTCCGTGCCGCACACGCCGACCTCCAGCACGCGCACGAGCACGCCGTCGCCCCTCGGCTCGGCGACGTCGTCGATCCGCGTCGAATGCGCGACGCCCGGCTCGACGACGAGCGCCTTCACGCCGCGGTCAAGCCGCCGTCGACCGTCAGGATCGTGCCGGTCGCGAACTCCGCGGTCGCGAGGTAGAGCACCGCATCCGCGATCTCCTCGGTCGTGCCGAGCCTGCCCATCGGCTGCCGTGCCTCGAGGTCGTCGAACGACTCGCCGACCTGCTCGACGAGCCGGCGCACCCACGGCGAGTCGACCGTGCCCGGGCACACCGCGTTGACGCGGATGCCGTCGTCGACGTGGTCGACGGCGAGCGCACGCGTCAATGCGACGACTGCGCCCTTCGACGCGCAGTAAGCCGCGCGATTGCGAAGGCCGACGAGCCCTGCGATCGACGCGACGTTCACGATCGAGCCGCCGCCACGCTCCCGCATGCCCGGGATCGCATGCTTGCAGCAGAGGAACGT
>DASRGQ010000078.1:0-12125 GCA_035650975.1 Gaiellaceae bacterium | reverse complement strand
CGCCGCAGCACGGCACGCCGTTCGCGGGCACCATCGTCGACCGGGCAAACGGATGAGGCAGCTCCCGCCACGCGTCGTCGTGCTGACGGCGTTCGTCGCGCTCGCCGCAGGAACAGCCGCGGCGATCATCGCGATCCTCGTGCTGCGACGAGTGCTCTAAACAGTCCCGAGCAGGACTGCAACCACGATGGGAGCGACGATCGCGAGCGCAGTGGCCGCGAGCGCGCGCGACCACGTCCAGCCGTGCACGGCACGCACGCCGATCACGAGCAGCATCGCACCCCACAGGAAGAAGGCGTAGGTCAGGAGGTCGAAGACCGCTCCGCCCGAGCCGGTGTCGCGGCCGCCGGTTCGGAACCAGTCGGTGCCGTACAGGGAAAGCTTCACCGGCCAGAGCACGAGCGAAAGGCCGATTGGCACCGCGGCGAACGCGACGACGTGCCGCGCACGCCGGTAGCTGCCTTGCGAGCCGAGCGCGCGGCCGCTCCAGTGCAGGAGCGCGCCGACCACGTAGTAGCCGAACGTCCCGTAGATCGAGCCGACGATGAACGCCCAGATTGCGATCAGCAGGCCGTCGTAGGAGCCGTCGTCCATCAGGTGCGCCGCGGTGCCCGTCGTCAGCACGCCTGCGATGCCCGCGAGGATCACGATCAGGAGGATCGGCTCGGCGCGATCGCCCGCGGCCTCCTTCGTGTCGTCGCGGAGCGCGACGAACACCGGTCGCGGCCGCTGGAGGACGAGCAGCGTCCGAAGCCACCAGTCGCGCGCGGCCGAGGCTGAACCTGGTTCTCCGCCGGAGGCGGAAACCAAGTTGATGTCTAATGCGTTTCGCAGCTCGCTATTCATCGCCGAAGACGTACACCAGACCTCAGCTGGCTGTGGTGACGATGCGGCCGTCATGACATTTGTAGACGGTCTGGCCGAGCAGCCCCGCCTCCTGCGCGACGGGAACCTTCTTGTCGGGACAGATCGTGTGGTGGCGGTTGTGCCAGGCGGCCGCCATCCCGCCGCCGAACATCACGAGGCACACGCCCGCCAGCGCGAACAGCACGGTGCGCCGGCTACGCCAGTTCACGCCGCTACCGCGGCACGCTCGAGCAGCGGGCGCAGGTACCGGCCGGTGTACGACTCGGGGATGCCCGCCACCTCTTCCGGCGTGCCGACGGCGACGATCTCGCCACCGGCCTCCCCGCCCTCGGGGCCGAGGTCGACGAGGTAGTCCGCCTGCTTGATCACATCGAGGTTGTGCTCGATCACGAGGACGGTATTGCCGCCGTCGACCAGCCGCTGCAGCACCTCGAGCAGCTTCTCGATGTCAGCAAAGTGCAGCCCGGTCGTCGGTTCGTCGAGGATGTAGAGCGTCCGTCCGGTCGCGATCTTGCACAACTCGGCGGCGAGCTTGACGCGCTGCGCCTCCCCACCCGACAGCGTCGTCGCCGGCTGGCCGAGCGTCATGTAATCGAGACCGACGTCGTGAAGCGTCTGCAGCCGCCGGCTGATCTTCGGGATCTTCGAGAAGAACGCGAGCGCCTCCTCGACCGACATCTCGAGCACATCGGCGATCGTCTTTCCCTTGAAGCGCACCTCGAGCGTCTCGCGGTTGTAGCGCTTGCCCTTGCACGTCTCGCACGGCACGTAGACGTCGGGCAGGAAGTGCATCTCGATCTTGATCTGCCCGTCGCCCTTGCACGTCTCGCAGCGGCCGCCCTTCACGTTGAACGAGAACCGGCCCGGCTTGTAGCCGCGGACTTTCGCATCGGGCGTCAGCGAGTAGAGCTCGCGAATGTGCGTGAAGAGGTCGGTGTACGTCGCGGGGTTCGAGCGCGGCGTACGCCCGATCGGGCGCTGGTCGATCTCGATCACCTTGTCGAAGGCCTCGATCCCTTCGACGCCGTCGTGGGCGCCCGGCTTCGTGCGCATCTTCTGCAGCCGGTTCGCGAGTGCCTTGTAGACGATCTCGTTCACGAGCGTCGACTTGCCCGACCCGGAGACGCCGGTGACCGCGATGAACTTGCCGATCGGAAACTCGACGTCGATCCCCTTCAGATTGTGCTCGGCGGCGCCGAGCACGGTGAACCAGCCGTTCTCCTCGTCGCGGCGAGTAGGCACGTCGATCGAGCGCGTGCCGGCGAGGAACTGCCCGGTGACGGACTTCTTGTTGCGCATCACCTTGGTCGCGGTTCCCTCGGCGACGACGTGGCCGCCGTGCTCGCCGGCGCCCGGCCCCATGTCGACGAGCCAGTCGGCGACGCGCATCATCTGCTCGTCGTGCTCGACGACAACCACGGTGTTGCCGAGGTTGCGGAGCCGCTCGAGGGTGCCGATCAGCTTGTCGTTGTCGCGCTGGTGCAGTCCGATCGACGGCTCGTCGAGAATGTAGAGAACGCCGACGAGCTGCGAGCCGATCTGGGTCGCGAGCCGCAGCCGCTGCGCCTCGCCGCCCGAGAGCGTCGCGCTCGCACGGTCGAGGTTCAGGTAGCCGACGCCGACGTCGTCGAGGAACGTCAGGCGCTCGCGGATCTCCTTGACGATGCGGTGCCCGATCAGTTGCTCTGTGTCGGTCAGCGCGAGACCGTCGAGGAACTGCAGCGCAGCGGTGATCGACAGCTTCGTGAACTCGTGGATGTTGCGGTCGCCGACCGTCACCGCGAGCACCTCGGGCTTCAGGCGTGCGCCCTTGCAGACCGGGCACGGTCGGAACGACATGTACTCCTCGATGCGCTCGCGCTGGCTCGACGAGTCCGTCTCGCGATAGCGGCGTTCGAGGGACGAGACGATGCCTTCGAAGGCGATCATGTACGAGCGCCTCCGCCCCATGCGGTTGCGGTACTGGACGTACACCTTGTCGCCTTCGGTGCCGTAGAGGAAGCGATCCTGCTGCTCGCGGTCGAGCTCCTGCCACGGCACGTCAGCCGGGATCTCGTAGCGGTCGGCGATCGCCTGGATCACCGACTCGTAGAAGCCCGAGCCGCCGACCGCCCACGGCACGAGCGCGCCGTCGTCGATCGAGAGCGACGGGTCGGGAACGAGGAGGTCGGGGTCGATCTCCTGTTGCGCGCCGAGGCCGGTGCAGCGCGGGCAGGCGCCGTGCGGCGAGTTGAACGAAAAGATGCGCGGCTGGAGCTCGGGGAGCGAGACGCCGTGCTCGGGGCACGCGAAGTTCTGCGAGTACGTCGTCTGCCTGCCGGTGTCGACCTCGTCGACGACGACGAGCCCCTCTGCGAGCATCGCGGCCGTCTCGACGGATTGCGTCAGGCGCGTCCGCAAATCGTCCTTCATCACGAGTCGGTCGACGACGACCTCGATCGTGTGCTTGAACTTCTTGTCGAGCGTAGGCGGCTCGTCGAGCGTGTGCTGCTCGCCATCGACCTTGACGCGCGAGAAACCTTCGTTGCGAAGCTCCTCGAAGAGGTCGCGGTATTCGCCCTTGCGGTCGCGCACGACAGGCGCGTTGACGGTGAAACGAGTCCCGTCAGGGAGCGAGAGCACCTGCTCGACGATCGAGTCGATCGACTGGCCGGCGATCTCACGGCCGCAGACCGGGCAGTGCGGCCGGCCGACCCGCGCGTACAGGAGGCGCAGGTAGTCGTAGATCTCGGTGACCGTGCCGACCGTCGAGCGCGGGTTGCGCGACGTCGTCTTCTGGTCGATCGAGATCGCCGGGCTGAGCCCGTCGATCGAGTCGACGTCGGGCTTCTCCATCATCTGCAGGAACTGCCGCGCATAGGCGGAGAGCGACTCGACGTAGCGCCGCTGCCCCTCGGCGTAGATCGTGTCGAAGGCAAGGCTCGACTTCCCGGAGCCGGAGAGCCCGGTGATGCAGATGAGGGCGTTCCGCGGGAGCCGGACCGTGATGTCCTTCAGGTTGTGCTCCCGGGCGCCGTGGACGACAAGCTCGTCGGCTGCCATGGGACGGCCATTGTATCGCGGGAACGTGTGTTCGTATAGAGGGTGATTCCCGTAGGGGCCTACCCTCATCGAGTGACGTACTGAAGCCGATTCCGGACCTAGGTGGGTGGAGATCCGGACCACCGGGTGTGTGTTCCTCCAAACGCATTCCTAACGTGAGCCGTGCGGCCCCAAACCCGGTGTCCGCAGACAACGCAATGCAGGGCACCGGCTCTGCGGAATCGGATCAAGGAGGGCATTACATGATCTCGGATGCGCTCACCAGCATCTTCGTTCGCACCTACCTCGCCGTGAAGCGCGAGGAGGGGCAGACCTTCGTCGAGTACTCGCTCATCGGCGTGCTCGTGGCGGTCATCGTCGCCGGCTTCATGGCGGCATTCACCGGCAAGATCCAGGGCGCCCTGCAGGGCATCGAGGCGGTCCTCTAGACAGACCGTCCACCCGCGAGGCACCGGGGACGGGCGCGCGACACGTCGCGCACCCGTCCCCGATCACCTGACTTGGGAGGAGAAAAGGATCAATGCCGTCGACGAAAACACAACGGGAAGAAGGTCAGGCGATGGTCGAGTTCGCACTCGTCGCGCCGCTCCTCTTGCTGATCCTTTTCGGCATCATCCAATTCGGCGTCGCGTTCATGCACTCGGTTGCGCTGACCGACGCGGTTCGTGCAGGCGCGAGGCAGGCCGCGGTAAGCCGGACTTCCGGCGATCCCGTCGCCGCAACCGACAGCGCCGTCGTCAACGCGGCGTCCGACCTCGACTCGTCCACGCTCTCGTCGCGGATCACCGTCACCACCTCTAGCGGCTGGACCTCGGGCGGCAGCGTGACGGTCAAGGCGACTTATCCCTACTCGATCAACATCCTCGGCCTCGTCGTCGCCAACGGCGACCTGCACAGCCAGACGACCGAGCGCATCGAATAACGACGACTCCCGCGGAGGATCAAGAAACCATGAATGACTTCAAATCTTTGAGCTACAGGACACGCAACGTGTTGGTGGCGGCAGCGCTCGCCATCCTTGCGGTGGCCTTGACGCTGATCTACACCGCGCACGCGAAGAAGAACGCGCAGAGCTCTAGCGCCGGCCCCGTCCCCGTTCTGGTGGCGACCCGCGACATTCCGATCGGCACAGCCGGCAGCACGCTCGCCTCGAGGGGCTGGGTCGTCACGAAGTCGTACGAGCGATCCGACGTCCCGGAGGGCGCGATCACGAATATGAACCAGGTCGCCACGCTGGTCGCCATCCAACCGACCTACAAGGACGAGCTGCTCGTCGCCGCCCGCTTCGGCTCGACGCAGCAGGAGGGCGTGCTCGCAACGCTCAAGGGCGCGTACCGCATCGTCCAGCTGCCCGGTGATGCGAATCAGTTGCTCGCTGGCACCCTCAAGCAGGGCAACCGCGTCGACGTGGTCGGCTCGTGGAAGGTTCCCGAGACGGCCGAGAACCACGACAGCGCCGTCCTGTTGCGCAACCTGCTCGTCGTCACAACCCCTTCGAAGCCGAGCACCGGCGACAACGGAGCCACCTCGGTCGAGCTTCGGGTCACCGGCGCGCAGGCCCAACGTCTCTTCTGGCTCGAGAAGAACGCCGACTGGTCTCTGCTCCTTCGCCCGTCGACGGACGCAACCGACCAGCACCCGACCCCGACCACCGCCGTGGCGCTGCTCCAGGACGCAAATGGCCACTGAGCAGCCAAGTCTTCGCGTAGGCCTTGCCGGCAACGGCGAAGCCGCAGCGGCCGTCGAGGCCGACCTGCGGCAGATCGAGGGCTTCGAGCTCGTCGCCACCGACGACCCGGAGTCGGCCGAGGTGCTCGTGCTGGTGCACGACGCAGGCTCGGAAGCCGGTTCCCAGCTGGCCGCGCTGCGCGAGCACAGCTCGGCGCCTGTCGTCCTCGCCACGGCGAGCCCTTCGAGCTCGCTCGCTCGGTGGGCGCTCGACGCCGGCATCGCGGACGTCGTCACCTTGCCGCTCGCGCCGGAGGCGGCGTTTTTCGCGATCGAAAAGGCGGCGCGAAACGCCCGCCGTCACGACCGCGAAGGCGAGCACGGTCGCGTCGTGACCGTGTTCTCACCGAAGGGCGGCTCGGGAAAGTCCGTTGTGTCGACGAACCTCGCTGCTGCGGCCGCGGCGATCGGCAGGCAGCGGACCTTGCTCGTCGATCTCGACCTGCAGTTCGGTGATGCCGCGATCATGCTCGGGCTGCATCCAAGGAGCACCGTGCGTGAACTGATGGGCACGCCCACCAACCTCCACGCCGAGAAGCTCGAGGTCTACACCGAGGTGCACTCCTCTGGTCTGCGCGTCCTGCCGGCACCGATGAACCCGGAGGACGCCGAGCTCGTCGGCGAGGACGCAGTTCGCACGCTGCTCGGCGTTGCACGAGAGGCGCACGACCTCGTCGTGATCGACACCGCGCCGTTCTTCTACGGCCCGATGCTCGCAACGCTCGATTTGACCGATCGCCTGCTCGTGCTCTGCACGCCGGATCTGCCGACGATCAAGAACGTAAAGCTGGCGTTGAAGACGCTCGATCTCCTCTCGTTCCCGGACGAGAAGCTGTCGGTCGTCCTGAATCGCGCCAGCTCGTCGATGGGCCTCGAGCGCGGTGACATCGAAGCTGCTCTCGAACGGAAGATCGACCACGTTTTGCCGCTCGACCCTGGCGTGCCGCTCGCGGTCAACCAGGCAGAGCCCGCTGTGCTCGGCAAGTCGGCGCCGCAGTTCACGCCGGCAATGCTCGAGCTCGCACGCGCCGCCGCCGGCGGCGACTGGAGCGCTGCGCGGCAGGCACCGCGCGCGGCGCGCATCTTCAGCTTTGGGAGGAGCTGACATGGCCCTGCAGGAACGCTTGAACGGCGGCGGCGGCATGGACGACTCGCTCGCGCTGCACACGCGCATCGGCGTCGGCCGTGCCGAGCGCCCGCTCGATCGCTTCGCAGACCTCCGGTCTGCGCTCCACGACGCCTGCATCGCCAAGATCGGGCCCGAACTGATCGGCTCCGATCCGAACGCCGACTCGATTCGCGCGAGGGTTCGCGAGGTGGTCTCGGCCGAGCTCGCACGGCGCTCGGAGCGGCTGACCACGGACGAGAGCGAACAGCTGCTCGCCGAAGTCGTCGACGACGTCCTGGGCTACGGCCCGATCGACCGCTACGTGCACGACACATCGGTCACCGAGATCATGGTCAACGGCCCAGACCAGGTGTTTGTCGAGCGCTTCGGCCTGATCGAGAAGACCGGCGCGCGCTTCACCGGTGAAGAGCACCTGATGCGCGTCATCGACCGGATCGTCTCCGGCGTCGGACGCCGCATCGACGAGGCCTCGCCGATGGTCGATGCCCGCCTGCCTGACGGCTCCCGGGTCAACGTCATCATCCCACCCCTGTCGCTCCAGGGGGCCGTACTGACGATCCGGAAGTTCTCGGCCGAGGCGCTCAGCGCAGCCGACCTCGTGCTGCTCGGCACGCTCACGCCGGAGCTCGTCGACGTGCTGCACGCCTGCGTCGCGGGCAAGCTCAACGTGTTGATTTCGGGTGGCACCGGCGTCGGCAAAACGACGCTGCTGAACATCATGTCCGGCTTCATTCCGGACGGCGAGCGGATCATCTCGATCGAGGATGCGGCCGAGCTGCGCCTTCAGCAGCCGCACGTCGTCTCGCTCGAGTCGCGGCCGGCGAACATCGAGGGGCAGGGTGAGGTTCGCATCCGCGACCTCGTCCGCAACGCTCTGCGCATGCGCCCCGACCGCATCGTGGTCGGCGAGGTTCGCGGCGCCGAGACGGTCGACATGCTCCAGGCGATGAACACGGGCCACGAAGGCTCGCTGACGACGATCCACGCGAACTCGCCTCGGGACGCTCTGGCCCGCATCGAGACGCTGGTGCTGACCGCCGGCGTCGAACTCCCGCTCCGCGCGATCCGCGAGCAGGTTGCGAGCGCGTTCGATGTTGTCATCCAGCTCGCACGCCTCGTCGACGGTACCCGTGCGGTGACGCACGTCACCGAGGTGCTGCGCATGGAGTCGGAGGTCATCACACTCCAGGATCTGTTCGTCGCACGCCCGTCGACCACCGACGGCACGCTGCTCGACCCGATTCGCCCGACGGGGATCCGGCCGCACTTCGCGGACAAGCTGAAGGCGGCGCGGATCTCGCTCGCGCCCGAGCTCTTCGACCCGTACTCGGCCTCGAACGGCTCGAACGGGGAACGTCGGTGAGCGCGCTCGTCGCAGTCCTCGTCGGCGCGCTGACGTTCGCCGCCGCGCTCATCATGCTCAACACGCGGCGGCGGGCTGCGCTCACGCGCAAACTCGGCTACTTCGTCGATTCGAGCCGCACCGACTCCAAGCGTCGCTTGACGCTCGACGGGCCGGTCGCGGACCGCCTCGACGGGTTGCTCGTCGCATTGGGCGTGCAGCGGCGCCTCTCGCTCGCGCTCGAGCGTGCCGCAATCGACGGTGGCGCAGGCCCGTTCTCTGCGCTCGTACTGCTCGTCACAGGAGCGGTGTTCGTACTGTCGCTGATCGTCGCCGGCCTCACGCTCGCCGTCGTCGCAGCGCTCGCCGCGCCTATGGTCGCTGCCGCAGTCGTTGCGGTTCTCGGTCAGCGGCGTGTTCGGGCATTCGAGACACAGCTGCCGGAGATCCTCGACACGCTCTCAGCCTCGCTCCGCGCCGGTCACGGGTTTGATCACGCGCTACAGAACCTTTCCGAGGACGTCGCTGAGCCTGGTTCGCGCGAGTTCAAGCGCGTGATTGCGGAGGTGCACCTGGGACGCAGCATGGATGCTGCGCTCACAGACCTGGGAGAGCGGATCAATTCGAAAGACCTGCTCTTCGTCCTCGACGCGATCAACGTGCAGCGACAGGTTGGCGGTAGCCTCGCCGAGCTCTTCGTGCTCGTCGCCTACACGGTTCGCGAGCGCGAGAAGTTTCGCCGGAACCTCCGTGCGATTACAGGCATGCCACGTATGTCGGCGCGCGTTCTCACACTGCTGCCCGCCGCGGCTGCCCTCCTGCTGAGCCTTGTCAACCATGCCTACATGGCTCCGTTGTTCACCACGCGCGCGGGACACGTGATGCTCGCGATCACGGTCCTGATGATTCTCGTGGGCGGCGTGATCCTGCGGCGGATCGGATCGGTGAACCCATCGTGATCGTCTTGCTCATCATCGCGGCGGTCAGCTTTGCGGCCTCGCTCACGGTCCTCGCCGATACAGCACTGCCGGCGGCTCGTCGCCGCAGGGGTGCGGTCGCAATCGTCGGGCGGTACGTCGGCTCAACCCGACGCAACCGCCGTGCCGGCCGCCGCCAGGTCGTGGCATTCCGTGCACTCGAACCGATCGGCACGCGTCTCGCCAGCCGGAAGTTCCGCGAAGCGCTCTCGGAGCGGATCGCCGCGGCAGGGCTTGCCGGGCGCGTCACGCCTGAGGCGTTTCTCGCCTTCCGCACGGGGATAGCGGCGCTCGGCGTGCTCGCGGCCGTCGCGACCGGCGAGATTGCGAATCTCGGAGCTCGAACGTTGTTCTTCGGCATCGCCCTGGGTGCGGCGGGCTTCCTCGCACCCGGCTACATGCTGCTCCGCAAGGCACGGGTTCGGCGCGGACAGATCAGCCGCGAACTGCCGGACGCGCTCGATCTGCTCGCCGTCACGGTCGAGGCGGGTGTCGGCCTCTTCGGGGCGATCGAACGCCTCGTCTCCACGACGACAGGCCCGCTCGCCGACGAGTTCGCATTGGTGCTTACGGAGCTCCGCGTCGGCGACAGCAGCGAGCGTGCGCTCAAGCGCATGGCATCCCGCCTGCACTCGCAGGAGATCGCCTCGTTCGTGCGTTCGCTCATCCAAGGAGAGCAGCTCGGTCTCTCGCTTGCACAGACGCTGCGCAACCTTGCTGACGACGCCCGCCACAAGCGGCGTGCAATCGCCGAGGAGCTCGCGGCGAAGTCGCCGGTGAAGATGCTACTTCCGACCGCGCTCTTCATCTTCCCCGCCCTGTTCGTCGTGATCCTCGGGCCCGCCGTGCTGGAGCTGGGGAAGTACCTGTGAGCCAGCTGCGCCACGCGCGGAACGAGGATGGGCAGTCGATCATCATCGTGGTCGTCTTCCTCGTTGTGCTGCTGGGCTTCTGCGCGCTCACGATCGACGTGGGACACGCATACCTCGCCCAGCGGCGGTTGCAGGCGTCGGTCGACGCGGCGGCGCTCGCCGGTGCCGACTCGCTGCCGGACACGGCCGCTGCCCAGGCCGGCGCCGCGCAGTACGGGAACGGCGGCGACAACACACCGGACGGCGTCGACGACGTCCAGATGACGGTGGCTACGAAGTGCCTTACGTCGGTTCCCGGATGCACCACTGCGAACGCCGTCACGGTTACGGAGACGGGAAGCGTGAAGACCGCGTTCGGCGGGCTCTTCGGCATCGGCAGCTTCGACGTCAACGCAAAGGCAACCGCGTGCTCGCCGTGCGGCAGCAAGCCACTCGACATCATGCTCGTGCTCGACCGCACCGGCTCGATGTGCACGACCGACACGGGCCAGGACGACCACCCGGAGTGCACCGACATGCAGAACGCACGCAACGGCATGGAGACGTTCCTGTCGCTGATGGACCCCAAGCTCGACGAAGTCGGGCTGGCAGTCCTGCCGCCTGCGCCCGCGAGCAACTCGTGTACGACGACCGGCAGCCCGTACTACGACGATCAGTCCGCGCAGTACGTCGTCGTGCCGCTCTCGAACAACTACGCGACGTCAACCGGACAACTTGTCAGCAATTCTCCGCTCGTCTCGACGATCAACTGCGAGCAGGCTGACGGCACGACGTCATATGCGAATGCGATCGAGGCGGCGCAAAACGAGCTGGTGACAAACGGCCGCCCGGGCGTCCAGAAGGTGATTGTGCTCCTCTCGGACGGCGCTGCGAACACCGGCCCGAGCTTCATGCCGGCGTCGTACCGCAACACGCCGTGTCACCAGGGCATCGCGTCGTCGGCGACGGCGCAGTCATCAGGAACGATCGTCTACGCGATCGGCTACGACGTCGGCCACGACGTCTGCAAGAGCCGGAGCGGCTCGCTCGAGTCCCCGTCGATCTCCGCACTGCAGGCGCTCGAAGGCATCGCGAGCCCGGCGGGTCAGGGCGGCTCGCCGTGCGACTCGACGTTGACCACGAACTACTGCAACCAGCCGAACGCCGCGCAGCTGAACACGATCTTCTCGAAGGTCGCTCAGGATCTCCTGCAGGGCACGTCGCGGCTGATCGACAACAACACCAGCTAGCCAACCGCAGCGGCGAACGCGTCGTAGAGCGCGTCGCCGAAGAGCACGAAGCGAATCAGATCGAGGTCGTGGCCGTGTGCACGCACCGTGCGCACGGCCACCTCTGCAGCGAGCTCCCCCGGATAGCCGTAGAGCCCGCACGAGATCGCCGGGAACGCGACCGTGCGTGCGCCGAGCTCGCGTGCGACCTCGAGCGAGCGGCGGTGACACGAAGCGAGCAGCTCGGCCTCACCGGATCCGCCTCCGTGCCACACTGGGCCGACGGTGTGCACGACGTACCGCGCCGGCAACTCGCCCGCTGTCGTCGCCTTTGCGTCGCCGGTGTCGCAGCCGCCGAGCAGCCGGCACTCGGCCAGGATCGCCGGCCCGCCCGCACGATGAATCGCGCCGTCCACCCCGCCGCCGCCGAGCAGCGAGTTGTTGGCGGCGTTGACGATGACGTCGACCGCCTGCGTCGTGATGTCGCCGCGGACGACCTCGATCAAGCTTTGCGCCAGCGGCCGAAGACGAGGCCGCCGAGGGTGAAGCCGAGCCCGAACGTGCCCACCGCGAAGCCGCCGATCGCGATCCCCTTGCGCCACGGCGAGAGACGCTGCCAGCGCCCGAGCGCCTCGCGCTCCTCGGCAGTCAGCGGCTCGCCGCGGCGCTGCTTGCGCATGGCACCGCCGGCCCGCAGACCGAGATAGAGGTCGTCGAAGATCTCCGTCGACTGCTCGTCGGCCATTTCACTCACTGTATAGCCTGCTTCGCCGATGGCTACGCGCATCCTGCACGTCTCGGACCTCCATGTCGGGGCCCGGGACGACCCGATGCTGGAGGATGCGCTCGGCGAGCTCGCACGACGGACGGCTCCCGAGCTCGTGATCGCGTCGGGCGACCTGACGCACCGCGGCACGCCCGACCAGCACGCCCGCGCCGCCGCGCTCCTCCGCGCGCTGG
>DASRGQ010000077.1:0-29547 GCA_035650975.1 Gaiellaceae bacterium | reverse complement strand
CAGCCGCCGGATGGACCTCTACGAGTACCAGGGGAAGGAGCTCTTCAGGCGCTACGGGATCCCGGTCTCGGAGGGGCGGCTCGTCGATACGCCGGAGGGCGCGCTCGCGGCCGCGGACGAGCTCGGCGGCGGCCCGGTCGTCGTCAAGGCGCAGGTGCTGACGGGCGGTCGCGGCAAGGCCGGCGGCGTCAAGCTCGCCGACTCGCCCGACGACGCGGAGGCGAAGGCGAACGACATCCTCGGTCTCGACATCCGCGGTCACGTCGTCCGCAAGCTCTGGATCGAGCAGGCCTCCGACATCGCGAAGGAGTACTACCTCTCGATCGCGTTCGACCGCGGCGCGAAGAAGCCGCTCTTCATGTTCACAACGCAGGGCGGCGTCGAGATCGAGCAGGTCGCCGACGAGAATCCGGATGCGCTCGTGCGCCTGCACGTCGACCCGCTCGAGGGCTTCCAGCCGTGGGTGGCGCGCGCGCTCGTGTACGGCGGCGGCGTCGACGATCCCGGCGAGCAGAAGCAGATCGCCGCGATCGTCGAGAAGCTCTATCGCTGCTTCGTCGAGTGCGACGCGATGCTCACGGAGATCAACCCGCTGATCGTGACTCCGGACGGCGAGGTGAAGGCGCTCGACTCGAAGTTCACGGTCGACGACAGCGCGCTCTACCGCCACGCCGACATTGCCGAGTTCCGCGACACGAGCGCTGCCGACCCACTCGAAGCGCTCGCGCGCGAGAAGGGTGTCACGTACGTGAAGCTCGACGGCTCGGTCGGGATTCTCGGCAACGGCGCCGGGCTCTCGATGTCGACCGGCGACGTCGTGGTCGTCGCCGGCGGAAAGCCGGCCAACTTCTGCGACCTCGGTGGCGGCGGCAACGCGCAGGGAGTCGTCGATGCGCTCGAGGTGATCACCGCCGACGCGCAGGTCAAGTCGATCTTCTTCAACATCTTCGGCGGGATCACGCGTTGCGACGAAGTCGCGCGCGGCATCCTCGAGGCGCTCGAGCGGATGCAGATCGGCACGCCGATCGTCGTGCGACTCGACGGGACGAACGCCGAGGAGGGCCGGCGCATCCTCGGTGACGCCGCGCCGCCGAACCTGCACGTCGAGCCGACGATGCTCGACGCCGCGCGCCGCGCTGTCGAGCTCGCAAAATGAGCTCGACCAACCCCGACGGCGTAGGCTCGACGGAGCCGTCCACCCACGCAGGTGCCGGCTTTGCCGGCGCCGGAGCAGAGCTCTGGGACGAGAGAGCCGAGCGGTATCGCACCTCGCCGGTGCACGCCGCGGGGCCGGATCTCGACATTGTCGTCGAGATGTGCGATCCGCAGCCGGGGCTGAAGGTGCTCGACGTCGCGAGCGGCGGCGGTCACGTCGCGCGGCGGCTGCGCGAGGCCGGGGCTGAGGTGGTGACGGTCGATCCTTCGCCCGGGATGCGCGCCGACGTGATGGCATCGGCCGAGGACCTCCCGTTCGCCGACGGCTCGTTCGACGTCGCCGTGAACCGCCTCGCGGCGCATCACTTCCATTCGATCGGCGACGCGATCGGCGAGTTCGCGCGCATCGCGGATCGCCTGGTCGTGATCGAGGATCACCTGTACACCGACGAGGAGACTGAGCAGGCGGAGAAGCTGCGCGACCCGAGCCACGTGCGCTCGCTCTCGGAGGAGGAGTGGCGTGAGCTGCTCGTCGACGCCGGCCTCGAGGTGGAGCGCGTCGAGTTCCACGACATGACGCTCACGTTCGACGACTGGCTCGACCGCACGGACACGCCGGCTGCGGATCGCCCTCGCATTCGCAAGCTGCTCCGGCCGCTTGCGTCCGCCGACGGCACGACGTGGACGTCGCCGATGATCATCCTCGGGGCGCGAAAGTCGCAGCGATGAAAGACGTCTGGGACGAGCGCGCAGAGGCTTATCGCACGTCGGTGACACACGCCACCGACGCCGACCTCGACCTCGTCGTCGCCTTCTGCGAGCCCTCTCCCGGGCGGACGGCGCTCGACGTCGCAACGGGCGGTGGCCATGTGGCTCGGCGGCTGCGCGAGGTGGGCGTCGAGGTGACGACCGCCGACGCGTCTCCGGGGATGGAGCCCGACGTCGTCTGCCAGGCCGAGAAGCTGCCGTTCGCCGACGGTGACTTCGACGTCGTGGTCACGCGGATCGCGCCGCATCATTTCACCGACGTTCGTGCCGCTGTGCGCGAGATGGCGCGCGTCACTCGCGACTCGGTGGTGATCGAGGACACGCTCTTCATCTCCGACGACCACGAGCTCGCAGAGAAGCTGCGCGACCCTTCGCACGTGCGGAGCTACTCGGAAGCCGAGTGGTTGTCGTTCGTCGAAGATGCCGGCCTGGAGGTCGAACGCGTCGAGCATTTCGTGAAGACGCACGACACCGAAGACTGGCTCGCGCGCACGGGCTGCGCCGGCGAGACGGCCGAGCGGGTACGGACGCTCCTCGCCCCGGTGGCGAGCGACGACGGCGCGACATGGCAGGACACGAAGCTGATCCTCGAGGCCAGGAAGGTGAACTGAGAGCTCATGGCGATCATCGTCGACAACGACACGAAGCTCGTCGTCCAGGGACTGACGGGCTCGGAGGGCCGTTTCCACGGGCTGCGCAACCGGGCGTACGGGACGAACCTCGTTGCCGGCGTCACGCCGGGCAAGGGCGGCCAAGACGTCGACGGCGTGCCGGTGTACGACACGGTCGCCGAGGCGGTCTCAGAGGGCGGTGCGAACACGTCGCTCATCTTCGTGCCGGCGCGGTTTGCACCCGACGCGATCTACGAAGCCGTCGACGCGGGCGTGAAGACGGTGATTTGCATCACCGAGCACGTTCCCGCGCACGAGATGCTGCGCGTCTACACGTACGTGCGCCCGAAAGGCGTGACGCTGATCGGGCCGAACTGTCCCGGCGTGCTCTCGCCGGGAAAGGCGAACGTGGGGATCATCCCGGCGGAGGTGTTCCAGCCGGGCTCGATCGGGCTCGTCTCGCGCTCGGGGACGCTCACCTACCAGATCGGCAACGAGCTCGCGCAGCGCGGGCTCGGCAACTCGACGATCGTTGGCATCGGCGGCGACCCCGTGGTCGGATCGGGCTTCATCGACGTGCTCGAGAAGTTCGAAGCGGATCCCGAGACGAAGTACGTCGTGCTCGTCGGCGAGATCGGCGGCGACGAGGAGGAGAAGGCGGCACGTTGGGTGAGCGAGCACATGTCGACGCCGGTGTTCTCGTACATCGCCGGCTTCTCCGCACCGCCCGGCAAGACGATGGGCCACGCGGGCGCGATCATCTCCGGCTCGTCGGGCACCGCGCCGGCGAAGAAGGAAGCGCTCGAAGCGGTCGGCATCAAGGTCGGCACGACGCCCACCGAGGTCGCCGAGCTCGTGGTCGCCGCTGCGGCGTAGGGGACGCTGGTATATGGGAGGTAGGTCCATACGCGGACCTTGGCATCGCCATCGCTCGTAGTTTGAGCAATGCGTGTCCTCCCTCTTGCAGCCATAGTGACTTGCGTCTGCATCAACGCTGGTCATTCGGCCGCGACGACGGGCGCGCACAGGTTTCGGAGGGCGGGAGTGGCGATCACCGTGCCGCACGAGTGGCGCGTGACGAATGAGCCGCTGGACTACATCAGTGACCCGATTCAGCGGCTCGTCGTCAGCTCCTATCGAGTGCCACGCGGTGGCCCGAACGCGAGCGGCACCTACGTGGTGCCGCCCGGTCAGGTGCTCGCTCAGTTAGACGAGCAGGTTCCCCCGGACGCGGATGCGCCCGGCTTCCCGCAGCGGCCGACCCGATTCGCCGTCCCCAGACTTACCAACCGCCTGGAAGGACACACCGGCCGTTGGGGCGAGATCACGTTTCGCCAGCGTGGGCGAGACTTCTACCTCTTTGTCGGCGTCGGCGTCGGCGCCGATGGGCAGATCCGGCTCGGACGCCTCCTCGGCCTTCTCGACGGCCTGAAGGTCGCGAAGGCGCCGTGAGGGTCGACCTGACTCGTGTCGGAGGTCAGTCGCGACCGGCATTCCGTGTCGGTGGCCGTGCTTGAGCGCTCGCGAGTGTTGGCGCTGTTGCCGCGGGTCCGCAAGAGTTCACACGGTGGCACGAAGACGGCTGTTCAAGATCCGAATGCGCCCCGGCAGGTCGATGATCAGCGCAACGAACGACGGATCGGATGTCCCGTCCCCTCATGCGGGTCAGGAGGCCATCGTCTCCGAGAAGGCAGCTGCGTTTCTGGTTCGCGAACGCGCAGCCGAGGTAATCGAAGTCATCGAACAGTCGGATCCCACGGACTGACAAGCGGCTCTGACTCGTACAGCCGACTAGGCTGGCCCCCATGTCAAGAACGCTGGCCGGCGCGCTGTACGTGATTGCGATGGCGGCTGTCATCGTCGGGGTGGACGTGGCGTTCTTTCGTCACTTCTTCTGGGAGCGGCTGGCAGCCAACGTCGGCATCGTCATCGTGTTCGCCGCGTTCTACTTCAGGTTCTTGCGGCACGCATAGCCACGCTTCCCGGAGTCCTTCCGGAGACGCTCGTCATCCTCGTCGAGCAGCTCTCGCCTGACTCCGCTACCCGGTGGGTCGTCCGACCGGAGGGCTATCCTGTTGGCGTGGAAGACAACGCGAACCTCGGAGCCGACTTCTCTCGTAGATCGGACAGCATGCTCCGGTTCCGCGGAACCGCGCCGCCCACCGCCGTAGCCATCGTCCGGCTCAGTCGGGGCGGTACTCGCGCTCGCCCGTCTCCGCGTTGAACCAGACACGCATCTGCTTCCCCGATGCGGGATCGGTGAAGACCTCGTCCGTTCGCGTGGCCGCGCTGCCATCTCCTTTGCGGTCGCTTCGGTAGCGGTCCCAGCCGAAGAGCGCGGCGACGATCCCGAGGATCACGACCGCGACGATCACCCAGCCTACGACGCCCATCGCTACGCCTTCACGCTATGCCTCGGACGACGCGGGCAGCTCGATCACACGCGCAGTGCCGTAAGCGACGATCTCGCTCATGCTCCGGCCCATCTCGGTGGAGTCGAAGCGCATCATCGTGACCGCGTTCGCGCCCATCGCCGTGGCGTTCTGCACCATGCGATCGAGCGCCTGCCGGCGTGCGTCTTCGTTCAGCTTGACGTAAGAGCGGACCTCGCCTCCCACGAGGCTCTTCAGGAATGCGGCGATGTTTCCGCCGAGGCTTCGGGAGCGAACGGTGAGGCCGAACACCTGGCCGAGTGTCTTCACCACGCGGGCCTCCGGGATGTTCTCCGTCGTCGTGACGATCAAGGGGATGCCTCCTCTCGCTTTGGCGCGAGACGCCTTTCGCCCACCCGGAGCGATGATGTCACGTTCGCGTTACGCGAACGAGTGCGAACGCCTGCCGACGAATGACGCCTCGTGACCGCGCGCGTTCGCAGCTTCCAGCTCCTGCTCGTCGAGCGCGCCGATGCGCAGCAGCAGCTCGAGCTCGTCGCGCAGGTGGGTGCGCATCATTTCGGGGCCGTCCGTCGCGATCGTGAACGGGACGCCGGCGCCGGCGAACGCGCGGAACGTCGCTCGCAGCGCCGCCTCGTCGGCGAGTGCCTTCGTGAGCAGGTTGGAGGTCGGGCAGATCTCGAGCGTGATGCCGGCAGCGCGGATCGCCTCCATCAAGCCTGCGTCGCGCGCGGCCAGGATCCCGTGGCCGAGGCGATCCGGCTGCAGCACCTCGACCACCTCGGCGATCTCCTCGACGCCGTACGTGCCGCCCTCCTCGCCGACGTGGATCGTCACGCCGAGCCCGCCGTCGCGCGCGAGCTCCACGTGCTCGCGGATCTGCGTGTAGTCGTAGCGTGCGCCGCCCGGCCGCGGCCCCGCGATGTCGATCCCGACGATGCCGCGCGAGTGGTAGCGCAGCGCCTTCTCGACGATGACCATGTTCTGGTCGGCCGAGAAGGTGCGGTCCATCATCAGGATCAGCCCCGCACGGACCTGCGGATACTCGAGCGACGCGAGGTCGAGCCCGCGCACGGCCGCGAGAATGATGTGGTCGAGGTCGCGTTCGCCGCCGCGGTTGCGCTTCATCGGGTTGAAGCGCAGCTCGAGCGTCGTGATCCGCTGCGAGCGGTACGCGCCGCCGATCGCCGCGTGCACGCTCCGCTCGACGGCGGTCGGCGAGCTCTGGATCAGCTCGGTCAGGTGGTAGATGCGGTCGAGCGAGTCGAGATCCGGCACGCCGCGCGGGTCCGACACCGTGACAAGCCGGTCGAACTCCCAGTAGTCGCGGGTCGGGAGCGCGATGCCCTGCTCGTGCGCAAGGCTCCACATGATGTCGGAGGCGACGGAGCCGCCGAGATGGGTGTGCAGCTCGGCGAGCCCTTCCTCGAACACGGAACGACCCTACCTTCCGACCGGGCTCGCGAGCTGCGACTCGACGAGTGCCAGCGCGAGCGCGACCGCGTCCTCGAGCTGGCGTTCGTCGACGAGGTCGGGCGTGTCCGAGGCGAGGTGGTACTGGTCGTACGGAAAATGCAGCAGAGTCGCTGCGGGCACCCCGTTCTCGGCGAACCAGTGCGAGTCGATCCCGCCGGTTGCGGGGCCTGTCTCGAGCTCGTAGCGGTCGAGCAACCCGAGTGCACGCGCAGCTTCTGTCGCGCGGCCGAGCAGCGCGCCGGGCGACGCGAGGACGTTCAGCTTGTCGCCGCGCGCGATGCAGTCGAGATTTACCATGCCCGCCACCGCAGCGAGCTCGCCGCGCAGCTTTGCCTCGTCGACGTAGTAGCGCGAGCCTGTCAGCTTGATCTCCTCCGCCGCGAACGCGACCAGCCGAACGCCTCGTGCGAGCTTCCGGCCGCGCAGCGCCTCCGCGACGCGGCGCACGCCTTCGACGCCCGATGCGTTGTCGATCGCGCCGGGCCCGCGCCAGACGGAGTCGTAGTGGGCGCTCACGATCACGTGGCCGTCCGCGACGCCGTCGAGGTCGGCGATCACGTTTCGCTCGCGCCGGCCGGGCAGGAAGCGTCCACCGACCCTGAGACGCACACGGGCGCCGTCCTCGAGCCGCTCGGCGTCCGCCCGTGAGACGAACGCCGTCGGCGGCGTCGTGATGTGCACGTGCGCCGACATGAACGGGATCGCACCGGTCGAGAACGGGCTCGTCAGGATGCGAGCCCGCTCACTGCCGTCCGCAGCGACGACCGCGAAGCTCGGCAGCGAGCCCTCGCCTACAGGCGCCGGGGTGGTGCCGATCCGGCGCACCGTTCCCTCGCCGTCGAATGCGTGCGCGTACATGCACGGCCCCGCATCCCAGCGCTCACCCTCCACCTCGAGGAGCGGCTCGTCGGCGTCGTAACCCAGCAGCTCGAACTCCTGGAAGCGCGGCTCGAGCCCGAGCTCGCGGAACGCGGCCGCGACGACGTCCGCAGCGCGCGCGGCCTCGTCGCTGCCCGCGCGACGCGGGCCGACTTCCGTGGCGAGCGCTGCGATCAAATCCACGGGCCAAGCCTAGGGGAGCGGAGGCCCGGTTAGAGTCAACGGCGGTGGGCCAGCCGACACCCGAACGCCTGCAACGGCTCCCGGAGCAGTACTTCGTCGCGCTGCTTGGGCGCGTCGCCGCGGCCGCCGCCGAGGACGGCCCGCTGCTCGTCGACCTCGGCCGCGGGAACCCCGAGCTCGGGCCGCCGCCGCACGTCGTCGAAGCGCTCGTCGAGAGTGCACGGTCGCCGCACGTCCACGGCTACGCCCCGATTCGGGGCCTCCTTGCGACGAAAGCGGCGATCGCCGACCGCTACCGCGAGGTCTACGGCGTCGAACTCGACCCCGAGCGCGAGGTGGCGCTCGTGCCGGGAACGAAGACGGCGATCGTCGAGCTCGCCCTGGCGCTTGCGGACGAAGGCAGCACGATCCTCCTACCCGACCCGTACTACCCCGACTACCCGTCGGGCCCTGCGCTGGCGGGTGCGCGACTCGAGACCGTCCCGCTCGAGGCGTCCATGGGCTGGGCGCCCGACCTCGACGCGGCGCCGCCCGCCGCAGCGCTCTACCTGAACTATCCGTCCAATCCCTGTGCTGTCTGCGCGCCCGACGGCGTCTTCTCAGACGCCGTGCGCTGGGCCGAGCGCACGGGCGGCGCGGTCGTGCACGACGCGGCCTACGTCGACCTCGTGTACGACGGTCGGAGGCCCGAGAGCTTCCTCGCGACACCCGGGGCGAGGGACGTCGGCGTCGAGATGTGGTCGATGTCGAAGACGTACGGCATGGCGGGCTGGCGCGTGGGCTTCGTCGTCGGGAACTCGGAGATCGTCGAACGGATCAACCTGCTGAACGACCACAGCCGCGTCGGCATCTTCGAGCCGCTGCAGCGCGCTGCCATCGCAGCCCTGACCGGCCCGCAGGAGTCCGTCGCCGAACGTGTCGCGGCGTACGAACGGCGCCGCGACATCATCGCCGGCGCTCTGGCCGGCCCGGTCGTCTGCGAGGGCACGTTCTTCGTGTGGCTTCGGCTTCCCGACGGGCTCACTGCGGAGCGTCTGCTCGCAGAGCACCGCGTCGCCGTCGCGCCCGGTGACGGATTCGGGCCGAGCGGCGCGGGCTGGGCGCGGATCTCGCTCGCCGTTTCCGACGAGACGATCGCGCTCGGCGCGGAGCGCCTGGCGGAAGCATTTGCCGGCGCCGGAGCACAATGAAAATCGGCATCGTCGTCCCGTTCTCGTGGTCGTACTGGGGCGGCGTCGTCGAGCACTCCGAGCACCAGGCCGATGCGCTGCGCCGCCGCGGCCACGACGTGAAGGTGCTGATGGGCAACGATCCACCCGGCAAGTTCACGCGGTTTCTGCACCCGCGGACGGGGCGGCACGGCGCGCTGCCCGAGGGAATCATCCCCGTCGGCCGATCGGTCGTCGTGCCGGCGAACGGCTCGCTGCCGAACATCATCCTCTCGCCGAGCACCGTCGGGCGGATCAGGTCGATCCTCGAGGAGGAGCAGTTCGACGTTGTGCATCTGCACGAGCCGATGACGCCGGCTGTGTGCGTCGCGACGCTCGCGCTCGCGCAGTGTCCCATCGTGGCCACGCACCACGCGCACGGCAACCTGGGGTGGATGCGCTACGGCCTGCATTTCTGGGGGTTTCTAATGGACCGCGTCGATGTGCGAATCGCCGTCTCACCGATGGCCGCCGAATCGGCCGCGCGCTGGCTGCCGGGCGACTACCGCGTGATCCCGAACGGCGTGCTCATCCCCGCCGAGGCGAGCCCGGTCGACCGCGACCACGCAGTCGTCTTCATCGGCCGGCACGACCCGCGTAAGGGCCTGCCGACGCTGCTGCGCGCATGGCCGCGGATCCACGCCGCGACGGGCGCGCGGCTGCGCCTGATGGGAACCGATCCGCTGCAGTACCGGTTGCTGCACACGCGTCTTCGCTTCGACGAGTCGGGGATCGACGTGCTGGGCATCGTCACGAACGAGGTGCGGACACACGAGCTGCTGCGCGCGAAAGTGTCCGTGACGCCCGCGCTCGGCGGCGAGAGCTTCGGGCTCGTGCTCGCGGAAGCGCTCGCCTGCGCGACGCCGGCCGTCGCGTCGAACATCCCCGGCTACGCCGCCGTCGCCACGCCCGACGCGACGCGGCTCGTCCCACCCTCGGACCCCGAGGCGCTTGCGGCGGCGGTGATCGACGTGCTCGCGGACGAGAAGCGTCGCGTCGAGATGGGTCGCGCTGCCCGGGTGCACGCGCTTGCGAGCTACGCGTGGGACGACATCGCGCAGCGTCTCGAAGCCGTCTATGACGAGGTGGTCGCGGCGTAATGAAGGCGAAGTGGTGGCCGTTCCTGCTCCTGATCCCGCTGCTCGGCGGAGCGATCGCACTCATCGTCTGGCGCGGCCCGGACTGGCACGCCGTGCACGACGCGTTCAGCGTGGTCACCTGGGGCTGGGTCGCAGCCGCGATCGGGCTCAACCTGCTCTCGGTGGTCGCGCGGTCGATCGCGTGGGACACCACCATCAAGCAGTCGATCGAGCCGCCTCATCCGCCGTACCGGCTCGTCTTCTCGGCGTTCTGCGTTGGTCTCTTCGGAAACGCGGTGCTGCCGGGCCGCGTCGGAGAGCTCGCGCGCGTCGCCGTCCTGCGCAGGCGGCTCAGCGGCCCGCGCGGCACGACGGCAACGTTGATCGGCTCCGTGTTCGCGCACCGGATGTTCGACGTGTTCCCGACGATCGCGCTCGTCGTGTGGGTGCTGCTCGCCGCCAAGATCCCGACCTGGGCGTACACGTCGCTCGCCGCCGCACTCGGCGTCGGTGTGCTGCTCTTCGCCGTCGCGTTGCTGCTCGCGCGACGACAGCATCGTGACTTCGAGGAGCTCGGCCCGGTGCGGCTGCTGCTCGCACGTGCGCGGCGCGGGCTCGCCGTCATGCGCGCGCCGCTGCCGGCGCTCAAGGCGGCCTCCTTCCAGTTCATCGGCTGGGGCTGCCAGCTCTTCGCGGTCTGGTCGGCGATGCGCGCGTTCCAGATTCACCAACCGCTCGCCGCAGCAGGGCTCGTGCTCGTGCTGATGAACGTCGCGACGATCTTCCCGCTCTGGCCGGGCAACGTCGGGCTCGTACAGATCGCGGTCGCGACGCCGCTCGTCAACTACGGCGTCGCCTATGCGCGCGGGATCGCGTTCGGCATCGGCCTGCAGGCGATCGAGGCCTCGGTTGGGATCGGCATCGGCCTCGTCTTCCTTGCGCGCGAGGGGCTGTCGTACGCCACGCTGAAGCAGATCGACGAGCCCGTCGAGGAGAGCGTCGACGACGTCGCGCGGACGGAGCCCGAACGTGCTCGCACTCGCATCTCCGGCTAGCCTCAAAGGCGTCCTCTCGGCGCGCCAGGCGGCAGAGCTACTGACGCGCGGTCTCGAGCGCGGCGGAGTGGACGCGCTGGCGCTGCCGGTCGCGGACGGCGGCGAGGGGCTGTGCGAGGTCGTGCACGCGGCGCTCGGCGGTGAGTGGCGCGCAGCCCGCGTGCCGGATCCGCTCGGGCGCCCCGTCGAGGCCGCGTGGCTCGAACTGCCGGATGGGACGGCGCTCGTCGAGTCGGCGCAGGCCGTCGGGCTGCCGCTCCTCGGGGAGGGCGAGCTCGACCCGCTGCACGCGTCGAGCCGCGGACTCGGTGAACTGCTTCGCGCGGTGCTCGCCAAGCACCCGGCGCGGATGATCGTCGGTCTGGGCGGCACGGCGACGGTCGACGGTGGCGCCGGGCTGCTCGGCGCGCTCGGTGCGCTGCCTGCGGGCCTCGAGGTGCGAGCCGCGTGCGACGTGACGAGCCCGCTCCTCGGGTCTGATGGCGCCGCGCACGCATTCGGTCCGCAAAAAGGCGCGGGACCGGAAGAGGTCGACGAGCTCGAACGCCGCCTCGCCGCACGCGACGATCTCGCGCCGTATCGCGACCTGCCCGGTGCCGGCGCCGGCGGCGGCCTCGGCGCCGCGTTCGCCTCGCTCGGCGCGCGCCTCGTGCGCGGCGCGCCGCTCGTGCTCGACCTCGTCGGGTTCGACGCTCGCGCGCGTGATGCTGCGCTCGTCGTGACGGGCGAGGGCGCCGTCGATCGCACCACGCTCGCCGGCAAGGCACCCGGGGTCATCCGCGAGCGTTGTCGAGAGCTCGGTGTCGACTGCGTCGTCTTCGGCGGCCTCGTGCGCGACGACATCGACGCGATCCCGCTGTCCGGAGATCCCGCGCGCGCGGCACGCGACGTCGAGGCGCTCGGCGAGGAACTAGCCCGCAGCCTCGTCGAGCGCGCGTAGCTCCTCGATCTTGCCTTGCACGGCTTCGAGCTTCGCTGCGCAGATGCGGTACAGCTCCTCGCCGCGCTCCCACAGCTTCGTCAGCTCGTCGACGCCCGCGTCACCGCGCTCGAGCCGCTCGACGATCGACTCGAGCTCGCGCTGGGCCTCTTCGAACGAGAGCTCAGTCAACGGTCGCCCCGAAGCTGCCGTCGGCCACGCGCACGTCGATCGCGTCGCCATGATCGACCTGCGCCGGCGAGCGGACGAGCTCGTCGCGCCGGTGCACGATCGCGTAGCCGCGCTCGAGTGTGGCGAGCGGGCTCAATGCCGCGAGCCGCGCGCGTGCCGTCGCAAGCCGAGCGTGGCGACGCTCGAGCGCGAGGAGCGGAGCGCGCCCGAGCCGGTCGTGTGTCTGCCGCAAGCGGTCGTGGTGACGCTCGAGGGCACGCTCCGCGCCGCCGTGCAGCGATCGGCGCGTGCGCGCGAGGCGCTCGCGCAACTCGGCGAGATCCGGGACGACGAGCCGCGCCGCTGCGGTCGGCGTCGACGCGCGCACGTCCGCCGCGAGGTCGCAGAGCGGCGTGTCCTGCTCGTGCCCGACCGCCGAGACGACCGGCACGGCCGAGGCGGCGACGGCGCGCACGACACGTTCGTCGGAGAACGGCAGCAGATCCTCGAAGCTGCCGCCGCCGCGCGCGAGCACGATCACGTCGACCTCGCGACGGCACAGGTCGCCGATCGCGGTCGCGATCGACACCGCCGCGCGGGGGCCCTGTACGTAGGTCTCGGCGACGAGGACGTTGGCGGGCGGGAATCTCTGGACGATGTGCGTCAGCACGTCGCGTTTCGCAGCCGCGTCGTTGCCGGTGACGAGCCCGATCAGGCGCGGGAAGCGCGGCAGGGGCCGCTTGCGCTCGGCGGCGAAGAGCCCTTCGGCGGCGAGGGTGCGCTTCAGCCGTTCGAGCGCAGCGAGGTGTGCGCCGAGGCCGTACCGCTCGATCGTCAGCGCCTTCAGCCGCAGCTCGCCGCGCTGCTCGTACAGCTCGGCACGGCCGAACACGTGCACGCGTTCGCCTTCCGCGAGCTGCAGCTCGAGCGCGTCGAACTGCCCGCGCGGCATCTGCACGGGCAGGCAGGCGCCGTACTCCGGGTCCTTGAGCGTGAAGAACACCGACGCCCACCGTTGCTGCCGGCGGAGCTCGGTCACCTCGCCTTCGATCCACAGCGTGGGGAGCCGGTTGAGCCAGACCGCGATGCCCTGGTTGAACGCACGGACGCTGTAGACCTTGCGCCCGTCGATCTCCGTTGCCTCGATCTTCACCCGGCCGATCGTACCCCTGGCATTTCGCGCCGGAAGGGCAGAGAATCGTCCCGACGCAACCCCAGCAAAGGAGCGCACATGGCGGTCGGCATGTTGATCTCGGGCGAAGGTGTGACGCGGGACACCTACCGCAAGCTCACCGAATCGATGTTCGGAAACTTCCCGATGACGAAGGAGCAGTCACCGGACGGCTTGATCGTGCACACGGCCGGCGAGTCGCCGCAAGGCTTCTACATCTACGACCTCTGGGAGTCGAAGGACCACTTCCAGCGGTTCGCCGAGAGCAAGCTCGGGCCGTCTGGTCATGAGCTCGGTCTCGAGGGGTCGGTCCAGCCGGTGTTCTTCGACATCGAGGTGATCGTCGACGGGCCGAGCGGGATTTAGATCAGGATCTCGGCTGCCGTCTCGAACGCGCAGCCGGCGCGAATCAGCTCCACGGCCCGGTGCAAGTCGGCCTCCGAATGTGCAAGTCGCTCGGCGAGTGGCAGCGGGTAGCCGGCCTCGATCAGCACGTGGAGGCGCCACGATTCGACCTTCTCGAGCTCCGACTGGGGGTATTCGACGGTCTGCGGCATGGTTTCGAGGGGTGTTTCGCTCTGTCGTAGACGAACCCTGCCGGTCGAAGTTGGCGCGCGGCCGAGAATGTTTACGTTCTCGAAGTGAGCTCGTCGAGGCGCCGCGCGAGCTCGCGCAGGCGGCCGTCGAGCACGGTGCGCTCGGTCTCCGCGTCGCTTGCGATCTCGCGCAGGCGGTCGCGGAGGCCGGACTCCACCTGATGCGCACGGTCTTCGAGCGAGACGAGCGCGTCGTCGCGCTGGCGCTCGAGCGCGGAGCGCAGCCGGGCGAGCCGCTCCTCGACGCGTTGCGCTGCAGTGTCGCTGACGGCGTTGAGACGCTCGGCGAGGACAGTCTCGGCCTCGCGCGCGAAGCGTTCGACCGCAAGGTCGAGCTCGCGTGACAGGCGGCGCGCGGCCTCTTCGCGGGCGGCCCGAACCGCGCCGTCGAACTGCTGCATCGCTGCCTCGGAGTAGCGCGTCGTCTCGCGCGAGACGATTCGCTGCAGCTGCTCGACCTGGCGCCGCTCGACGTCGCCGAGCGCGATTTGGATCCGCTGCGCGGCGTCGTTCGACTCGCGCTCTACGAGCTCCTGCAGGTCGCGTTCGCGACGCCGCAGTCGGTCCGCGACCTCGTGCAGCGCCTGCCGGCGCTCGGCCGCGTGTTGCTCGAGCTCCGCGCTCGCTTGCTGAGTCACTTCCTCGGCCGAGCGTGCGAGCTCGCCGCGTAGACGTGAGATCACCGCGCGCTGCTCCTCGATCTCGGAACGCAGGCCGTCGGCGTCCTGGCCGATCTTCGACTCGACGTCCGCCATCAGCTGCCGCTGCTTCGCCTCGATGCGCGCGAGCTCTTCGGTGAGGCCCTGCTGCAGCTTCTCGAGGTCGGTCGCCCAGTCCGCGAGGCGCTGCTCGACGGCGCCCTGGGCGGCGATGAGCTGCTGGCCGAGCTGCGAGGTCGCGTCTCGCTCCCGTTCGACGACATCGCGGCGCCGCTCCTCCGCAATGCGCCGTTCCTCGTCGGCGAGCTGTGAGAGGGACTCGGCGCGCGCGCGGGCGAGCGTGGCCTGGAGCTCGGTCGCGCGCCGCTCGGCCTCTTCCGCGACCACCGCATCAAAGAGCGCCTTGCCGCGTTCCACCTCTGTCTCGAGCAGGCGTCCGTGTGCCCGCGCTCGGCGCAACACGACGATGCAGGCGGCGAGACATGCGCCGGCGAGCGCAGCCGCGACGACGGCGACGATGACTGCAGCGGTCACGCGGTCATCGTAGGCGCGCTGCGACGAGGGCGACGGCAAGCGCCACCGAGCCGACGGTGAGCAGCCGGAGCGCGCGCTCGAGGGGCTGCGTCCCCGCGGTCGACGCATCGTCGCGGCGCGCGCGGCGAACGGGCGTGGAGAGCGCGCGTTGCGCGAGGCTCGCTGCGAAAGCGTAGGCGGCAACGGCGAGCGCTTCGATGCGTAGCGTCTGCGCCTCGACGAAGTACCCGGTGAGCGCCGGGAACGCTCCCCAGGCGGCCGCGAAGCCCCAATCGTTGTGGAAGGCGAGCTCGAGGTTGTACGCGGGGACGAGCACCGCACCGGCGCCGACGAAGAGGAGGAGCCACCAGCCCCAGGCGACCGCGGCGCCGATGCCGATCGCGACCGCGCCCGCGAGCGAGGTGACTGCGAGTCCGACGAGGACCGGGGAGGGGATGCGTGTACGCAGCGGACGTCCGCGCAGCTCGTCGAGCGCGTGCGCGGCAACGCCCATCGCGAGCAGGAACGCGGCGACGGCCCAGAGCATGCGGTCGAGGTGGAACTGCGGCGCGATCGCTGCGCCTGCGCACACGTACGAGAGATGCCAGAGCGTGTACGGCGGATGCAGGAGCGTCGCGTAGTCGCGCCAGCCGCCCGGACGCAGCGCGTAGAAGGCGGGGCGGACCTCGTCGATCACGCGCGGCGGCCCCAGGTGACGAGCCCGCCGCCAAGGCTGAGCCGGCGGGCCCGTACGTCGTCGATCCCCGCGCCGCGCCACGCTTGCAGCAGGCGTGTCACCGGCCAGTCCGTGTAGTGCGCTTTGATCGACGGGCCGAGGAACGTGCCGACCTCGTGCCAGCCGTCTCCGATCGCGCGGCCTGCGGTCGGCAGGCCGACACGCACCCAGAGCTCCCAGAGCGGCCGCCACAGCCCGCGTGGAACCGCGAACTCGAGTCCCGCGATCGTTCCGCCAGGGCGCACGACGCGCGCCAGCTCGCGCAGGGTCGCGGCAGGGTCGTCGACGTAGCGGAGCAGATAGGTGAACGTCAGCGCGTCGAACTGACCGTCGTCGAACGGCAGTGCACGTGCGTCGCCTTCCTCGAGCCGGACCTTGGCCGTCGCGCCGGCGAGCGCGACGTTCCGCCGTCCGACCGCGAGCATCTCTGCGCTCTGGTCGATGCCGACGACGAAGCAGTCCTTTCGGCGCACGAGCTCGAGCGCGACGGCGGCTGTGCCTGTCGCAACGTCGAGCACGGTGTCTTCCGGACGTGCGTCGGTGCACTCGACGAGGAAACGGCGCCACCGGGGGTCCTGCCAGAACGACAGCACCGCGCTCCAGCGGTCGTACCCGGGCCCGAGTGGCGCGAACAGCGTCGACGCATCCATACGCTTGATGCTATGGCGCTGGCGGAGGACCTGGAGCGGATCGCGGGGCGCGCCGCCGAGCACGGCGAGGTCGCGGCCGTGCTTGCCGCAGAGCCTGGGGGCTCTCGCCGCGTGTACCTCGTTGCACTCGGGGCCGAAGCCGGGCGGCGCTGGGCGGTGTTCGACGCGGCGGGGCGACTCGTGACCCGGCGGGACGACGTGCGCGACGCTGCGTCGATCGTCGCGATGTGCGAGCTCGCGGAGGAGGTCGCGGGCGGCGGCGATCTCGAGCGCCTGCGCGCGGACCTGGCGCAGCTCCGCGTGGTCGAGCAGCCGCCGGGGATCGAGGCGGCTGAGGAGGCGGCGCTCGCGCTCGAGCGCGTGCTCGGTGCGCCGCCGCGGGTCGCGTCGCCGGCGTTCCTCGACGAGGTCGGTGCGGCGACGATCCGTCTCGAGCAAGCGCTCGGCGAGGTGTCGTCGCCGTTCTCGGCGGCGATTCGCGGTGCGTCCGGTGCCGTCGACGAGTTCGTTCGCGACGTCGAGCGTGACTATCTTGGCGAGCTGCAGTGACTGGCGCCGACGCGCTACCGTGGCCGTATGGAAGGTGGCTTCGGATTCCCGTTCGGCGGTGACCCCGAGGACCTGCTGCGCGGGCTGCGCGAGTTCGCCGAGCAGCAGGCCGAGTCCGTGCAGGAAGCGCAGCGCGAGCAGTTCGCGACGCTGACGCTGAACACCGCGGTGGAGCTGACCGCTGCGGCGCTGCAGCAGATTCAGGTAGCGGGCGGCGCCGACGAGCAGTCGATCGCGCTGCGCGACGCGATGCGTGTCTTGTTCCCCGAGGCGGTGGCGCTGGTCAGCGCGGCGCGTCAGGGATTCATGCGCGAGTCGTCGTCGTAAGTCACGTCGACACCGGCGCGGTGATGCCGCGGTAGAGGCCCCAGGCCATGACCGCGAACGCAACTGACGCGATCGCGACATCGAGAATGGTCAGCCGCTCGCGCCGACGCCGATAGAGCGGGTAGACCGCGAAGACGATCATCTGGGAGAGGTACAGCGCGATTAGCGAGGGACGCAGCACGTTCTCGTCGAACCCGTCCGGGCTCAGGAGGCTGAGCAGGTCGAGCGCGACGAACGGCACGGCTATCCAGCGGAGGAGGCGGCGGATCGAGATGCCGGTAATGGCCCAGAGGAGCCTCGACAGCGCGACGTACTCCGCCGCGATGACGCCTGCGACGCTGATCACCGCCCCGAGACCGACGACGACCGCGAACCACCTTCCCGCGTAGGCGCCGGCGGCGGCGTAGCCGGGGATGTCGCCACCGCGCAGCGACGCCGGAACCGCCGCCATCGGGAAGATCGCGAACAGGAGGTACGCGGCCACGACCGCGGCGGAGACGACGAGCGCCATCCTGATCGTCCGTGCACCCCCGGCGGCTTCGCTCCCGAGGAAGAGCGGCAGGCTTCCGCAGACGAGAAGGAGCGTGACCGCGGCGGTCTCGTGCGTCAACGCACGAGTGCCTGGCACCGTGGTGAACGAGTGGGCGGGCGCTCCGACATGGGCGAGCAGGACAGAGCCGAAAGCGAGCAGAACGACGAGCTGGAGCACAGCGGAGACGAGCAGAACGCGTAGGACTGTCGTCGCGCCGAGCAGGACGAGCGCGACGAAGCCGACCGGAAGTGTCGCTTCGAGCACCCAGCGCCACGGCTCGATGCCCGGGAACACCACCGCGAGCATCTCGTAGACGATGTCGGTGATCGTGTACGGCAGGTAGAGGAAGTAGCTGAACGCCCAGACCGCGGCCTGGACGAGCGCAAGGCGGCGGCCCGCCGCGGCCTCGACGAACGCGGCGAGCCCGCCCGCGGAGGCGATCTCTTCGCTGTAGCGCAGCCAGACGAGGAGCGGGCACACGTAGACGACGAGGCCGAGGGCGACGAGCAGCCCGGCCGAGCGCATCGCCGCGGCATCCGGCAGGTAGATCGCGACGAGTGCGAGCGGCCCGCCGATCGTTGCGACTGCGAAGCCCAGCACGAGAAGCGGCGGGACCGGAGGCCCCGCCGCTTCGCTCCTGCCGATCAGAGGACGAAACCTCAGGACCAGGCGTCACCCCCGCCGCCCGAGGTGTCGGTCGTGGTCGTCGAGCCGCCGCCGTAGCCGCCGCCACCAACACCGCCTCCGCCTCCACCGCCGCCCGTGGACTGCGTGCCGGTGACGGTGAGCGAGGTCTTCATGCCTTGGGCTGCGTGGCCGGGGACGGGGCACCAGATCGTGTACTTGCCCGACTTCACGCTGACCGAGAGCGTCGCCTGCTTGCCGGGGTTGATCAGCGGCGTGCGCTTCTTCGACACGCCGGGGCCGGAGAGCTCGAGCGCGTGGGAGAGCTTGCCGACGTTCTTCACCACGAACTTCACCTTCCCGGGCGCGACCTTCTTGGTCGCGAGGGTGATCTTGAACTCCTTCTCGGTGACGTTGATCGTCTTCGTCGTCGTCCGCGCGCTGGCGTGCGCGACCACTCCGGCGAGTGCCGCTCCGAGTAGAGCCAGCCCGAAGGCGGCGAGGATCGTGATCGGGCGCATGTGCTTCATGTCGGTCTGTACGGGGCGTCTTTCGGATCGGTTTGGATTACCATCCGCGCGCTGGTGGCGCTCCTCGACCGCGCGATCGTTCGCCTCCTGCCTGCAGTCCCCAGGCCGGTCGTACAGCGGCTCTCGTCGCGGTACATCGCCGGGCCGTCACTCGACGACGCGGTGCGTGTGGTCCGGCGCTTGAACGCGAAAGGCAAGCTCGCGACCGTCGACGTCCTCGGCGAGGAGATCTCGAACCCCGACGAGGCGCGGGCGATCGCAGGCCAGTACCACGACGTCCTTGCGCGAATCGATGCGGAGGGTCTCGACGCCAATGTCTCCGTGAAGCTCACCGCGCTCGGGCTCGAGCTCGACACAGAGCTCTGCCGCGAGAACCTCGAGGCCGTGGTCCTCGACGCGGCGGCTCGCTCGAACTTCGTGCGCATCGACATGGAGGACTCCTCGACGACCGACCGGACGCTCGGTCTTTATCGGGCCCTCAGCGAGGCGGGACACGCGAACGTCGGCGTGGTCGTGCAGGCCTACCTGCGGCGGACTGCCGACGATCTGCCGGGGCTCGCGAACGTCAGGTTGTGCAAAGGCATCTACGTCGAGCCGGTCGAGATTGCGTACCGCGAGTTCGAGGCGGTGCGGGCGAACTTCGTGCGCTCGCTCGAGTCGCTCGTCGCGGACGGTGCCTACGTCGCGATCGCGACCCACGACGAGCATCTGATCGCCGAGGGGCTGCGCGTGGTGCGCGAAGCGGGGCTCGGCCGCGAGCAGTACGAGTTTCAGATGCTGCTCGGCGTGCGTCCCGACCGCGCGGACGAGCTCGTCGCCGACGGTCATCGGCTGCGTGTGTACGTGCCCTACGGGACGCATTGGTACGAATATTCGGTCCGGCGCCTGCAGGAGAACCCGAAGCTCGCCGGCTATGTCGCGGCCGACACGTTCCGCCGTGCCTTCGGCCGTTAGCTCGCGGAGATGACGGCCTCCCGCCGCAGTTACCGGGTCCGGTGCCAGGCACCGTCCGGCCATCCACGCGAGTTTCCAGAGTGCAGATGAACTGGGCGAGCCGCAAGGGTCGAGCGCGCGTTGTTGCACTCTTGTGACGGTGCCTGGCACCGATCCGGGCGCGGGTTGCCGTTGTGACGGTGCCTGGCACCGGCCGGAGCGGGATAGCCCGGGCGCCGCCTACGCGAGGAGCGAGAAGCCGCCGTCGACGATCAGCGTCTGGCCGCGGATCATGTCGGCGTCCGGCGAGCAGAGAAACGCGACCGCGCCGGCGATGTCGTCGGGCTCGACGAGCCGGCCGACCGGGTTGGACGCGCCGGCAGCCAGCATCTCCTCGCGGTTCGGGAAGTGCTCGAGCGCGCCGGTCTCGACGACGCCGCCCGAGACGGCGTTGACACGGATGCCGCGCGGCGCGAGCTCGACCGCGAGATAACGGACGAGCGCCTCGAGGGCCGCCTTGGACGTGCCCACGAGGGTGTAGTTCTCGAGCACGCGCTGCGCGCCGAGCGACGAGATGGCGACAATCGAGGTGCCAGGCACCATTCTGGGCGCCGCGACGCGAGCAAGCTGGAGCAGTGCACGCGCGTTCGCGTTCACGGTCCAGTCCCAGTGCTTGTCGTCCGTCTCGAGCGCGGGGCGGATGACGCCCGTGGCCGCGTTGTGAACCAGAACGGTCAGTGGGCCGAGCGCCTCCACCTCGACGAGCACCCGGTCGGAGGTCACGTTGCCGCGCACGAGCACGGGCTCGGCTCCGAGCGCCCGCAGCTCGGCCGCCGTCTCCTCCGCCGCGCGGTCGTTGCGCAGGTAGCCGATCGCGACGCGCTTCGCACCGTCGCGCGCGAAGCGGAGAGCGATCGCGCGCCCGATCCCTCGCGACCCGCCCGTGACGAAGACCGTCACGCGCGGCGCGGCAGCGGATCGTCGGCAGTCGCCGACGACGGCACCTCGCCCCACCCGAGCCGCTCGGGAGACTCGCGCGGCCCCTCGTCGGCCTTCGAGGATGCGTACCCGAGCCGGTCGAGCCGAGCGATCTGCTCCTCGGCGTACCCCCGCACGTCGCTCTCCTCTGCGAGCCCGTCGACGAGCTCGCGAACGCGGGCGCGGATCTGGTAGGCGAAATGCGGTGTCGCGGGCCCGACGAGGGCGTCGACGTCGTCGCGGGTCGGCTCGCGCTCCATGGGCGGCAAGCGTACCGGGCGGCGGGAAGCCGGAAGGTAGGGTCGGAGCGGTGCGCGGGCGGACGGTGGATGCGATGCTGCTCGGCACCGTCCTCCTCTGGGCGCTCAACGCCACGGTCACGCGCTACGTCCTGACGCACGGCTTCCACCCACTCGCGTACGCGACCATCCGCTACGCGGCGGCGACGGCGCTCTTCTGGCTCTTCACGTTTGCGCGCGAGGGCTCGTTTCGCATCGCGCGCCGCGACCTTCGCTACGTGGCACTCGCTGCGGTCGCGATCTTCGCGAACCAGATCTGCTTCGTCTACTCGGTCGACAAGACATCCGCCTCGACCGTGACGCTCTTCCTCGGCACGACACCGATCTTCATCGGCGTGATCGCCGCCGTCGTCGGGCTGGAGCGGATGGGCCGCAGCTTCTGGACCGCAGCGGCGGTGTCGATGTGCGGCGTCGGGTTCGTCGCGAGCGGCTCGGGTGGCTTCTCGGGCCACCTCTTCGGCGACGCGCTCTCGGTCACGACCGCCTTGACGTGGGGCGCCTACTCTGTCGTGATCGCTCCGCTCATGCGGCGCTACTCGCCGTTTCGCATCAGCTCGCTCGTGCTCCTCGCGGGCTGGGTTCCGATCGCCGCGGTCGGTCTGCGGCAGACGACGAGCCAGACCTTTCACTTCGGCGCGCTGATGTGGCTTTGCTTCGCGTTTGCCGTCGTCGGCCCGCTGTTCCTCACGAACCTCTTGTGGTTCACGGCGATCTCCAAGGTGGGCCCGTCGCGTGCCTCACTCTTCTCGAACATGCAACCGGCGTTCGGCGTGCTCTTCGCTCTGCTCCTGCTCGGCGAGCACCTGACCCGCTGGGAGATCGTCGGCGGCGCTCTGATCCTGTCGGCGGTGATCGTCGAGCGCTCGCGCACACACACGCTCGAGCCGCCCGCGGACTAAACTGGCCCCTGATGGCCGACGACTTCATGCCCCTCGACGGTTGGGATCACGTCGAGCTCTGGGTCGGAAACGCGAAGCAGGCCGCGTACTACTACGAGCACGCGTTCGGCTTCCGCTGCACCGCGTACGCGGGCCCCGAGACGGGAGTGCGCGACCGCGCGAGCTACGTCCTCGAGCAAAACGACGTTCGCCTCGTCGTGTCGAGCTCGCTGCGGCGCGGGCACGAGATCGGCGACTTCGCGAACGTGCACGGCGACGGCGTCAAGGACATCTCGCTGCGCGTGCCGGACGCCAAGGAGGCCTACCGGCAGGCGGTGCAGCGCGGCGCGCGCGGAGTGCTCGAGCCGAAGACGGTCGAGGATGAGTTCGGCACCGTCGAGCTCGCCACCATCGCGACGTACGGCGATGTCGTGCACACGTTCGTCGACCGTCATGCCTACGAGGGCGCGTACCTGCCGGGCTACGTCGCACGCACGGCAGCGGGGCACGGCGACGGCGGCGTCGGGCTGCTGGCGCTCGATCACATCGTCGGAAACGTGGAGCTCGGCCGGATGGAGCACTGGGTCGAGTTCTACGAACGCGTCTTTGGGATGACGGAGATGATCCACTTCAGCGACGAAGACATCTCGACCGAGTACTCCGCGCTGATGTCGAAGGTGATGACCGACGGCCAGGGGAAGATCAAGTTCCCGATCAACGAGCCGGCCGAGGGCAAGCGCAAGAGCCAGATCGAGGAGTACCTCGAGTTCAATCACGGCCCCGGCTCGCAGCACGTCGCGATCCAGACGGCGGACATCGTCGAGACAGTCGAGGCACTGCAGCGCCGCGGCGTGGTGTTCCTCTCGACGCCCGACGCGTACTACGACGAGACGCCCGACCGCGTCGGCGACATCAACGAGAGCTGGGACGACCTGAAGCGGCTGCGGATCCTCGCCGACCGTGACGACGACGGCTATTTGCTGCAGATCTTCACCAAGACCGCGCAAGACCGCCCGACGCTCTTCTTCGAGGTGATCGAGCGGCACGGTGCGCGCGGCTTCGGCGACGGGAACTTCAAGGCGCTCTTCGAGGCGATCGAGCGCGAGCAGGCGCTCCGCGGCAACCTCTGAGCCCGCTCTGAGCCCGCAGCGTCGCTCAGCGCTCGTTTCCGTCGCCGCCGCGGCGACGCTCATCGTCCTGAAGCTCACGGTCGGCCTCGCAACGCACAGCCTCGGTCTCCTGTCCGAGGCGGCGCACTCCGGCACCGATCTCGTTGCGGCTCTGCTCACGTACTTCGCGATCCGCGTGTCCGCGCGGCCCGCAGACGTCACACACCAGTTCGGGCACGGGAAGGCCGAGCACCTGTCGGCGCTCGGTGAGGCCGGCTTCCTCGTCATCGTCAGCCTCTTCATCTCGGTGCGCGCGCTAGAGCGAGTCGCGGGCACGAGCGGCTCGCATGTGCGTGTGACCTGGTACGCACTGGTCGTCCTCGTCGTCGTAATCGCGATCGACGCGACGCGCACGCTCGTCTCGTGGCGCACCGCTCGGCGCCACGCGAGCCCGGCACTCGCGTCGAACGCTCTGCATTTCGGGAGCGATCTGCTCGGCTCGATCGCAGTGCTCGCAGGTTTGCTGCTCGCGCGGCACGGTCATCCGAACGGCGACGCGGCCGCCGCGCTCTTCGTGGGCGTGCTGGTTCTGCTCGGCGCGGCGCGTCTGATCAAGGCCAACGTCGACGTGCTGATGGACCGCGCGCCGGCCGAGGCCGAGGCTGCCGCCGTTGCCGCGATCGACACGCTGCAGCCGGCGGTCGAGCTGCGCCGCCTGCGCATGAGGCAGGCGGGCGGACGCCAGTTCGCGGATGTGGTGATCGGCGTCCCGCCGACCGCCGCAGTGGGGCAGGGGCACGCGGCGGCCGATGCGGTCGAGGCGGCCGTCGAGCGCGCGCTCCCGAATGCCGACGTCGTCGTCCACGTCGAGCCGCTGGAGGACGTCGGGCTGCGCGAGCGCGCACACGCAGCCGCGATCGCCGTGCCGCGCGTGCGCGAGGTCCACAACATCACGCTGCTCGACGTCGGCGGGCGCACCGAGCTCTCGCTGCACGTGAAGCTGCCGGGCAGGCTCTCGCTGGACGAGGCGCACCAGGTCGCCGAGCAGCTCGAGGCCGCGATTCGCGTGGCCGTGCCGGAGATCTCCGGCGTGCAAACGCACCTCGAGCCACTGACGGAAGAAGGGTCCGGTCGCGAAGTCGACGCGGACGGCGCGGCAGTCGTGCGGCGAATCGTCCGCGAGACGACGGGCGTCGAGCCACGTGAGCTTCGCTTCCTGCGCACGGAGGGCGGCCTCGTCGCGTTCCTCACGCTCGGCCTAGACGGGAGGAGCACGCTCGACGAAGCGCACGCCCGCGCGAGCACGATCGAAGAGCGCATCCGACGCGAACGACCCGACATCGCCGACGTGATAGTCCATACGGAACCGTGAAGCTGTGCATGTTCACGCCGAAGGAGCTGGCGCTCGAGCGCGGGTGGCCGGGGCGCGTCGAGGGCGACCGCGTCATCCAGCTCGCGGCGCAGACGCTGCAGTCGTTCTTCACCGGAGGCGGGTCGGCGCGTGAGCACGCCGAGTACGCGCTGGCCGACGTCGACCTGCGCCCGCCCGTCCTGCGCCCACCGTCCGTGCGCGACTTCATGGCGTTCGAGGAGCACGTCGCGAACGCGCGACGGCAGCGCGGCAGCGAGGTTCCGCCCGAGTGGTACGAGATCCCGGTCTTCTACTTCTCGAACCCGCACGCGATCTATACGCACGACGAGCCGGTGCCGTACCCGGAAGGAACGCAAGAGCTCGACTACGAGCTCGAGTGCGCCGCGGTGATCGGCGCGGACGGGAAGATCGGCGGGTTCACCGTGATGAACGACTGGTCGGCGCGCGACGTCCAACGGGCGGAGATGCGCGTCGGGCTCGGCCCTGCGAAAGGCAAGGACTTCGCGACGTCGCTCGGGCCGGTCCTCGTCACGCCGGACGAGCTCGACGGCTCGAGCGGCGAGATGATCGCGCGTGTCAACGGCGAGGAGCGCTCGCGCGGCAATCTCTCGTCGATGTTCCACAAGTGGGATGCGCTGCTCGCGCAGGCGGCGCGCAACACGGTGCTCGCGCCGGGCGACGTGATCGGCTCCGGCACGGTCGGAAGCGGCTGCATCCTCGAGCACGGCGACAACCGCTGGCTGCAGCGCGGCGACGTCGTCGAGCTCGAGATCGAA
The DNA here is from genome assembly GCA_035650975.1 of Gaiellaceae bacterium. GTDB lineage: Bacteria > Actinomycetota > Thermoleophilia > Gaiellales > Gaiellaceae > PALSA-600. Next base: position 4,418 of record DASRGQ010000077.1, on the reverse strand, counting down.
GGCATCGGCGTGCTGCGCAACACCCTCGAATGATCACCGCAGACGATGTTCGCGCGGCGGCGCGGGTCCTCGACGGGGTCGCGCACCGGACGCCGGTCGTACGCTCGCGCACGCTCGGCGACGGGATCGTTCTGAAGCCGGAGAACCTGCAGCGTGCGGGATCGTTCAAGATCCGCGGTGCGTTCAACATGATCTCCTCGCTGCCGCGCGGCGCGAACGTGGTTGCGTTCTCGTCCGGCAACCACGCGCAGGCGGTCGCCCTCGCCTCGCAGCTGCTCGGCGCGCACGCGACGATCCTCATGCCCACCGACGCGCCGGAGCTGAAGCTCGCAGCTACGAAGGGGTACGGCGCCGAAGTCGTGACCTACGATCGCTACACCGAAGATCGCGTCGCGATCGCTGCGGCGCTGGCCGCCGAGCGGGACGCCGCCGTCGTCCCGCCGTTCGACCACCCGCTGATCATGGCCGGTGCCGGCACCGCGGCCCTCGAGCTGATCGAGGACGCCGGCCCGTTCGACACCATCGTCACGCCCGTCGGCGGCGGCGGCCTGGTGTCGGGGACGGCTGCGATCGCGAAGGCGCTCGGGGTGACGCGAATCGTGGGTGTCGAGCCGGAAGCAGGGAACGACTGGCAGCGGTCGCTGGTCTCGGGCGAGATCGTGTCGATCCCGGTGCCGCGGACGATCGCCGACGGCCTGCAGACCACCGGCCCCGGCGTCCACACGTGGGCGACAGGCTCGCAGCTCGTGGACGAGATCGTGACGGTCAGCGACGCACAGCTCGTCGAGTCGATGCGGTTCTCGTTCGAGCGCTTGAAGCTCGTCGTCGAGCCCAGCGGTGCCGCGGGCGTTGCGGCCGTGCGGGCCGGGCTCGTGCCGGGCGAGCGGATCGGCGTCGTCATCTCCGGCGGCAACGTCGACGCCGCGCGCTTCGCCCAGCTATTGCAGACGTGACTCGCGCACGGCCTGCGCGATCCGCGCGCGCTCGTAGCTGAGCCGGAAGAGCTCGATTACCTCGGCGACGTCGCCGTCGTCGCGGATGTGCTTCGACACCCAGCCCGTCTGCGGCAGCACGTGATGCGGCTGCGCGCGGCCTGTCTCGACGAGCATGTCGCGGACACCGCGTTGAAAGGGAAGGTCGGCCCAGCGCGCGCCGTGCAGGTGCCCGATCTCTCGCCGGCCCAGGCGAAACTCGACGCCCCCGAAGCGGTGCTCGTGGGTCGAGACGCCGTCCCATGACGCGACCTCCTGCTCGATGCGCTCGGCGATATCCTCCACACGTGCCGTTCTATCAGCGACTCGGCGACGTGCCCAGGAAGCGCCACGTGGTGGCCAGGGACAACGGAACGCTGCTGACGGAGGAGGTGATGGGGTTCGAGGGCTTCTCGGGGCTCGAGTCGATCCTCTACCACCTTCAGTCGCCCTGCCGCGTGATCGAGTGCGGCGCCTTCGAGCCGATCGTGCGCGAGGAGTGGGTGCCCGAGGCGCACGCGCATCGCCATCTGCGGACGTGGGACGTCGCGCCCTCGGGCGACGCCGTGAACGGGCGCCGGCTCCTGATGTGGAACGACGACGTCGAGATCTCACTGTGCCGTCCCGTCGAGCCGATGGACTACTTCTTCCGAAACGGCGAGGGCGACGAGGTGATCTTCGTGCACGAAGGCTCCGGGACGCTCGAGACGATCTTCGGCGACCTGCCGTACAAGCCGGGCGACTACGTCGTCGTCCCGCGCGGGACGACCTACCGGCTCGTGCCGGAAGGCGAGCAGCGCTACCTCGTGTTCGAGACGCCGGGGTTGATCACGATCCCGAAGCGCTACCGCAACGAGCACGGCCAGCTGATGGAGCACGCGCCGTTCTACCACCGCGACATCCACGGGCCCACCGAGTTGCGCACGCGCCGCGACAAGGGCGAATACGCGGTGAAGGTGCGTGTGCGCGGCGGCTACCAGACGTACGTGATCGACTACCACCCGTTCGACGTCGTCGGCTGGGACGGCTACGTCTATCCGTGGACGTTCTCGATCCACGACTTCGAGCCGATCACCGGCCGGATCCACATGCCCCCGCCGAGCCACCAGACGTTCGAGGGCCCGAACTTCGTGATCTGCTCGTTCTGCCCGCGCAAGCTCGACTTCGATCCCGAGGCGGTACCGATCCCGTACCACCACTCGAATCTGCAGAGCGAGGAGATGATCTACTACGTCGACGGGAACTTCTCCTCGCGGAAGGGGATCGAGGTCGGCAGCATCACGCTGCATCCGTCCGGTCTCCCGCACGGCCCCCAGCCGGGACTGGCCGAGAAGTCGCTGGGCATGACGGAGACGCACGAGTACGCGGTGATGTGCGACACGTTCCACCCGCTGCGCCTGACGACGCTCGCAGCCGACCTCGACGACGGTCGCTATATGTACTCGTGGGTCGAGGGCGAGACCGCCGACGACCAGGCCGGCGTCACCTCGCACGTCTGACCCTCCTCGCGCTCCCCGACCCGTACGACTTCGCGATCTCGACGGAGCGCTTCCGTGCATTCGGCGTCGATCTCGCCAACGTCTGGCACGAAGGCGGTCTGCATCGGGTGGTCGACGGCCGCGAGGTGCGGATCGAGTCCGCACCCGGCGGAGTCGAGGTCGCACCGTACGACGAGGAGATCCGGCTGGTCGTCGAGAAGCTGCTCGGGCTCGAGTTCGACTTGCCGCCGTTCTACGCGTGGGCTGCGGGGGACCCGGTCCTCGGGCCCATCACGGTGCGCCTCCGCGGCTTCCGCCCGCCGCTCGCACCCGATCCGTTCGAGACGCTCGTCACCTCGATCACGGCCCAGCAGGTCTCGCTCTTCGCCGCGTTCGCGATCCGCAGCCGGCTGATCGAGCGGTTCGGGGAGCGCGCGGAGCTGGCGTACGCGTTTCCGACGCGCGAGCGACTCGCAGCGGCCGACGAGGCCGAGCTCGTCGCGCTCGGCTTCTCGCGTCGCAAGGCCGAGTACGTCGTCGGTCTCGCGCGGAGCGAGCTCGACCTCGAAGCGCTCGCGGAGCTGGACGACGACGCGGTTCGCGCGCGCATCACGTCCCTCCGGGGCCTCGGGCCGTGGACGGCGGAGTGGTATCTCGCGCGGCATCTGGCGCGCCCCCGCGCGTGGCCCGTGGGCGACATCGCGCTCCAGCGGGCGGTCGAGGTTCTCTACGGTGTGACCGTGGTGGAGATGGGGCCGAGGCTCGAGCCGTTCCAGAACCTGGCGGCGCACTACCTGCTGACCGGCGCGCGCACACCTTGACCGTCCGGCGCGCGACCGAGGCCGACGAGGCGACGCTGCGCGAGCTCTGGGAGGAGTTCGAGCGCGAGGTGCCGTGGGAGATCGAGGACCCGGAGACGTGGGCCGACGAGTGGCCCGACGTCATGGACGACATCCGTACGGGCGGCGTGTTCCTCGCCGAGGAGAACGGCGCCGCGGTCGGCGTCGCCCGGATCGAGGCGGCCGTTCGCGGGCGCGCTCACATCCAGCTCGTCCACGTGCGCACGGAAGCGCGGCGGCGCGGGATCGCGAAGGCGCTCCTGCTCGAATGCGTCCGGCAGGCGCGGGAGCAGGGTGCGCGCTTCGTGAGCCTCGACGTGCTCCGTGCGAACGAGCGTGCCGTCACGGTTTGGCGAAAGCTCGGCTTCGAGGTCGACCAGTACCTGATGGCGGCGCCGCTCGAACGCCTCGACGAGCGCCTCCGGGAACGCAGCGACGGGGAGCACCGCGCGACGACGCACGTGCAGACCGACGACGAGCTGTCTGTCGAGCGCGCGATCGCGCAGTTCGTGCCGCGGCTCGAGTCGCCGCAGGTGAGCGCCTCCGAGAGCTGGATCCGAATCGCGGACGCGGTCCTCGCGCGCGACCGCGACGCGCACGGCGCTTTCGCGAAGGAGCTGTCCGAGCGGCTCGGCGCGGTGACCGTCGCGCTCGCGCAGGAGGGCGAGGTCGTTCGCTTCCGCCTGTACGAAAGCGGGCGGATGGTCGACGAGTACTTGTCGGTGCCGACCTACTACGGCGACCTGCCGAAGGGCGACGAGCTGGCACTCGAGGCGAACCCGACGCTCGTCGCGCGCCTCACCGGCGCGGACCGCGACGAGGTGCGGCGCGTCGCTCGCACCGCGACGTCGCCGGCGGACCTGCCGCCGGATCTGTACGAGCGGATCGCGGCGCTGATGGGGCTGGAACCGTGAAGCTCGTCGATGCACTTCGCTGCCCGTACTGCGCGCGCGTGCGCATCACGCTCGCGGAGAAGTCGCTCGAGTACGAGCGCATCGAGATCGACCTCGCGAACCGGCCGAACTGGCTCCTCGAGCTGAACCCTCCTGCGGGCCGCGTGCCGGTGCTCGAGGGTTTGCCTGAGTCGAGTGTGATCATGGAGTACCTCGAGGAGATCCACCCGGAGCCGC
>DASRGQ010000076.1:0-23148 GCA_035650975.1 Gaiellaceae bacterium | reverse complement strand
GTGGGCGCGGAGACGATCAGGACGCTCGCGATCTCGGAGCCGCTGTTGCGCACCGTGCGCCGGAGCTGCGGGTCGACGCGCACGTAGCTTCCTGCGCGCACGTGGTGCTCGACGCCGTCGATCACCATCTCCGCCTCGCCGCTCAGGAAGACGAAGACCTCTTCCTGGTCGCGGCCCGTTTCGTCGTGCTCGGGGATCGACTCGCCCGGCGGGATGTCGACGAGGCCCATGCCGAGCGACGAGAGACCGAGGGCGCGACGGCAGAGCCGCCAGTTGCCGGCGATCTCCATCTCGTCGCGGTGGACGATCTCGAACCCGCTCACGAACGCGCCTCCGCAAGCTGCTCTGCAACCCGTCGAGACGCGTTCGAGTACACGTCCTTCCGGAGGATCAAGCCGTTCTCGATCGGGAAGACGTCGATGCCCTCCCACGTCAGCGGCACTCCGTCGGGGTGCGTGGCGTGGGCGGTCCACTCGGAGACGACGAAGTCGGGTCCCACGTACGTCCTCCTTCCCTCGAAGTGAAGATCGGGCCAGTTCGCGAAGATCGACGCGATGTGGCCGCGAACCGCGTCGCCCTCTGCTCGTTCGCCAGCGTTGTGGTTCTCGAAGACCATGCCCGGCGCATGCAGGGCGCAGATCGCGTCGAGGTCGTGCCGGTTCCACGCGTCGTCGTACGCGGAGATCAGCGCTGCAAGGTCGCTCATAGGGCGAGGCTAGTCGAGAACAGAAGGACTTCCAACCTGGCTTCGGCTTCGCCGACGACCAGGTTAATTGGTGCGGGCTACGCCCGCACCAACGGCTTGTACTTGATGCGATGCGGCTCGAGCGCTTCGGGGCCGCGGGTCTCCTTCATCCACTCCGCGTATTCGGCCCAGCTGCCTTCGAACCACGTCGCTTGCGAGTCGCCTTCGAACGCGAGGATGTGCGTCGCGACGCGGTCGAGGAACCAGCGGTCGTGCGTGATCACGACCGCGCAACCGGCGAAGTCGAGCAACGCCTCTTCCAGTGCACGCAGCGTGTCCACGTCGAGGTCGTTGGTCGGCTCGTCGAGCAGCAGCACGTTGCCGCCGCTCTTCAGCAGCTTCGCGAGGTGCACGCGATTGCGCTCACCGCCCGACAGCTTTCCCACCGGCTTCTGCTGGTCGCCGCCCTTGAAGTTGAACCACGAGGTGTACTGGCGCGAGTTGATCTCCTTCTTCCCGAGCAGGATCGTGTCCCGGCCTCCGGAGATCTCCTTCCACACCGTGCTCTTCGGATCGAGCTCGCCGCGCGACTGGTCGACGTACGCGAGCTGCACGGTGTCGCCGATGCGCAGCTCGCCCTCATCCGGCGACTCCTCGCCGGCGATCATCCGGAACAGCGTCGTCTTGCCGGCGCCGTTCGGCCCGACGACGCCGACGATGCCGGCCGGCGGCAGCGAAAACGTGAGGTCCTCGTAGAGCAGGTGGTCGCCGAAGCCCTTCGCGACACCCTTCGCGTCGATCACGACGTCGCCGAGCCGCGGGCCGGGCGGGATATGGATCTCGACCCGGTCGAGCTTCACCGCCTCCTCTTCGGCGTACAGCTTCTCGTACGCGCCGAGCCGCGCCTTCGACTTTGCGTGGCGCGCCCTCGGCGCCATCCGGACCCACTCGAGCTCGCGCTGCAGCGTCCGCCGGCGCGCTGAGCTCTGCTTCTCCTCCTGCTCGAGCCGCGCCTCCTTCTGCTCGAGCCAGCCGGAGTAGTTGCCCTGGTAGGGGATGCCGCGGCCGCGGTCGAGCTCGAGGATCCAGCCGGCGACGTTGTCGAGGAAGTAGCGGTCGTGCGTCACCGCGACGACCGTGCCCTTGTAGTCGGCGAGGAAGCGCTCGAGCCAGAGCACCGACTCGGCGTCGAGGTGGTTCGTCGGCTCGTCGAGAAGCAGGAGGTCGGGCGCCGAGAGCAGCAGCCGGCAGAGCGCGACGCGACGGCGCTCGCCACCGGACAGCGACGTCACGTCGCGGTCGCCCTCAGGCAGCCGGAGCGCGTCCATCGCATGATCGAGCTGCGCATCGAGCTGCCACGCATCGCGGCGGTCGACCTGATCCTGCACGGTGGCCTGCTCCGCGAGTAGCGCATCGAAGTCGGCGTCCGGCTCCGCGAACTTCGCCGAGATCTCGTTGAAGCGGTCGAGCAGGTCGCGCACCTCGCGCACGCCGTCCTCGACGTTCTCGCGCACGGTGCGCGCCGGGTCGAGCTCGGGCTCCTGGTCCAAGAGGCCCACGGTCGCTCCCGGCGCGAGCTCTGCGACCCCCGAAGACGTCTCCTCCTTGCCGGCCATGATCCGCAGCAGCGTCGACTTGCCTGCCCCGTTCGGGCCGAGCACGCCGATCTTGGCGCCGGGCAGGAACGAGAGCGAGATCGACGCGAGCACCTGGCGGTCCGGGCCGTAGAACTTGTCGGCCCGGTACATCGTGAAGACGTAGTCGCTCACCGGGCGGCCACGATAGCGCCGGGCGGTGGGCCCGGGGTAGGGCGGTAACCTTCGGGCATGGCCGTCACCACCTCGTCGAAGCTCGATGCGCAGGCCCTGCGCGCCGATTTCGCGGTGTTCGACGAGCTCGTCAACGGGCGTCCAGTCGCGTATCTCGACTCTGCGTCGTCGACGCAGAAGCCGCGGCAGGTGCTCGACGCTATGCGCGAGTTCTACGAGACGAGCTACGCGAACGTGCACCGAGGCGTCTACACGCTCGCCGAACGCGCGACGGCCGGCTACGAAGGCGCACGCGAGAAGGTGCGCGCGTACATCAACGCTCCCTCCCACCGCGAGGTGATCTTCACGCGGAGTGCCACCGAGGCACTGAACCTCATCGCGTACGCATGGGGGCTCGACAACCTCGGCCCCGGCGACGTCGTGGTGATCACCGAGCTGGAGCACCACGCGAACTTCGTGCCGTGGCAGTTCATCGCGAAGCGCACCGGCGCGCAGTTCGCCCACATCCCCATCGACGACTTGGGCGAGCTTCAGCTCGACGCGCTCGACGAGATCGCGACGCGCGGCAACGTGAAGGTCGTCGCCAACAACCTCGTCTCGAACACGCTCGGCACGATCAACCCCGTCGAGAAGCTCGCAGCGTGGGCGCATGCCCAAGGCGCGATCATGGTCGTCGACGCGGCGCAGGCGGCGCCGCACAGGCACATCGACGTGCAGGCGCTCGGCTGCGACTTCCTCGCATTCTCGTCGCACAAGCTCTGCGGCCCGAGCGGCGTCGGCGCGCTGTGGGGACGGCGCGAGCTGCTGGAGGCGATGCAGCCGTTCAATCTCGGCGGCGAGATGATCCGCTCCGTCTCGCTCGACCGCACGAGCTGGAACGAGCTTCCGTACAAGTTCGAGGCAGGCACGCCGGCGATCGCGGAGGCCTACGGGTTCGGCCAGGCGATCGACTACGTCTCGGCCGTCGGGCTCGAGGCGATCGAGGCACACGAGCACGAGCTCGTCGTACAGACGATGGAAGCGCTCGCCGAGATTCCGGGCATCCGCATCTTTGGCCCGCCCGCCGAGCGCCGCACCGGCATCGTCAGCTTCGAGCTCGAGCAAGTGCATCCGCACGACGTCGCGCAGATCCTGAACTGGGAAGGCGTCGCCGTACGCGCGGGCCATCACTGCACGCAGCCGCTCATGACCCGGCTCGGCGTCGCCGCGACGACGCGCGCGAGCTTCTACCTCTACTCCATCCCCGACGACGTCGAGCGGCTCGTCGCCGGGCTCATGAAGGTGAAAGAGACGTTTGGTGTCTGAGGACTCCTTTTATCGCGAGCTGATCCTCGATCACTACAAGAACCCTCGCTCGCACGGAGTGCTCGATCCCGCGGATGCACACGCAGAAGGGCAGAACCCGCTCTGCGGCGACGAGGTCTCGGTCTACGTCCGCTTCGACGGCGACGTCATCTCGGACATCTCCTTCGAGGGGCGCGGCTGCGCGATCTCGCAGGCCGCGACGTCGATGCTTACGGAGATCGTCAAGGGCCGCACGGCCTCCGAGGTCGCGACGATGCCGAAGGACGACCTGCTCGACGAGATCGGCATCCCACTGACGCCGATTCGCCTGAAGTGCGCCATTCTCGGCATGGGTGTCCTCAAGGTCGCCCTGCACAAGGCGAAGGGAACGCCGCTGCCAGAGGAGTGGCAGGGCATGGGCGACGACCTGACGCTCGAGTAAGTAGTGCCGCAGATCCACGTCGCGCCGCTCGCCGAGTTCGGCCCAGGCTCCACGAAGATCGTCACGGTCGGCTGGACCTCGATCGGCGTCTACAACTGCAACGGCAAGCTCTACGCGCTCGAGGATCGCTGCTCGCACGACGACGGCCCGCTCTGCGAAGGGGAGTGGGACCAGGATCTCTGCCGTGTGATTTGCCCGCGCCACGGCTCCGCGTTCGACCTCGAGACCGGCACGCCGATGTCGCTACCCGCCTACGAGCCGGTCGCGACGTACCCGGTGACCGTCGAGGACGGGATCGTCCAGGTCGAGGTGGTCGAGTGAAGGAGGTCGTTCGGTGCTGGACGTCGGCCGACCCGAGCTACGACGTCTACCACGACGAGGAGTGGGGCAGGCCGATCCGCGAGGAGCGGGGGCTCTACGAGCGGCTCTGTCTCGAGGGCTTTCAGTCGGGGCTCTCGTGGCTGACGATCCTGCGCAAGCGCGAGGGGTTTCGCGCGGCATTCGCCCGCTTCGAACCCGACCGCGTCGCCCGCTACGGCAAGCGCGACGTCGACCGGCTCCTCAAAGACGCCGGGATCGTCCGTCACCGCGGCAAGATCGAGGCGGCGATTGCGAACGCAAAGGCGACGGTCGCGCTGCGCGACTCGACGCCGCTGCACGAGCTCTTCTGGTCGTACCAGCCCGAGGACGCACCGGTGCCGCGCCGCGGCGAGCCGTGGCATTCGACGACACCGGAGTCGGTTGCGCTCGCGAAGGAACTGCGGCGCCGCGGCTTTCGCTTCGTCGGGCCGACAACCGTCTATGCCGCGATGCAGGCGTGCGGCGTCGTCAACGACCACCTGGCCGAGTGCTGGGTGCGTCAGGCAGTCGAGGCCGAGCGGATGGTCGCGCGCGCGATGTAATGGCCGCCGGGGAGCGGCTTGCGGCTGCGCCAGACGACGAGGCCGCGCGCGTTCGTCCGCAGTTGGACGACCGCGACGACGCTCGAGCCCTTGCGGACGCGAAGGAGAATCTCCGTGCCGCGCGCGGCCGCCGAGCCGCGGACGACCTTCACCGTGACGATGAGATGGTGTGCCGCCGTCGTGAGGCGAACCGATGCGATGCGGAGAGTCGGCGTAGGGGGCGCCGGTGTCGCCTGCGGAGCGGGCACGGGCGGTGACGTCACCGGGGGAGACGGCGTCGGCGGCACGGGCAAAGGCGCCGGCCCGGGCGCGGGCGGAGCGGGCGGCGGCGGCGATCCGCCCGCGGTGACCGTCTCGGCCTGCGATCCCTGCGCCAGGCCGGACGCCGCTGCGGTGACGGTCGGTTGCCCGGCGGCCGTGTCGGAGTAGTAGACGGTCGCAGTCGACGAGCCGGCCGGGATCGTGACGGCGAGCGACGGCGACCACGGCCCGCCCGGGCCCGCCGAGAAGCCGCCTGTGGGTGACGTCGACGAGAAGGCGACGTTTTCGTCGGCGCTCGCATTCTGAGGGACGCTGTCGGTCTGGATCTGCACGCCGAGTTGCACCGACGAGCCTGCGGCGAACGTTGCCGGCGCAGACGTGAAGACGAGACCCGGTAGCGACCAGGCCCCGAAGCTCTGCCAGGCGGTCGTGAACGCTGCGCCGTCGACAGTCGTCGTGCACCACGCCGGAGCGCAGGCGGCGGCACCCGGGTCGTCGGCCGGGACGCCCGTGTCGTGGATCGCCGCGGCGATGCGCGTGAGCACCTCGCCCGTCTGTGTTGCGAAGTCCGAGTCCGAGAGGCCGAGCGTGTTGCTCGGCGCCCATGCGAAGCCCAGCCGGTCGACGCCCGACGGCGCCCCGAGCGTCCGCGCGGCGTCCACCTGGCCCGACACGAAGTCCTCCATCGTCGCGACGGGCGCCGCCGTGTAGCCGTACGCGGACGACCAGGCCCAGGCTGCGTTTCCGAACGCGACGTAGGCCGCTTGCAGGAACGGGGTCGATACCGCGCTCGTGTCCGGGTTCGCGGCGGCGAGCGCGAGCTCGTGACCCAGGTACTGGGCCGTTGCGTCCCGCCGTTGGGTGTCGGTCGTGCCTGCGACTGCGTAGGCGCGCACGTCGCCGTAGTCTTCCTGCGCCCAGTCGCTCGCGTCCTGCGACGCCGCCGTCCAGAACGCGTCGTCGGCAAGCCAGCCCTGCAGGGCGACCTTGTACGCCGATGGATCGCCGGTCTGCGGCACGCCCGCCGCGAAGACGACGCCCTTGACGCCGTCGGATGCGAGCCCGCCCATGAAGTCGAGCGCGTTCTGGCGGGCGCTGCCCGTGCCGGTGCGAACGGCCGACGAGAGCTCGTTCAGCGCCCAGGTGTCGCCGGCGCTCGTGTCGAAGCCCGCCGTCGCCATCCGCTGGCGCGCTGCGACGCCCGCGTCGTACCACGAGCCGTTGCCGGCGGCGACCCACGCGCTCCAGCCGTTCCAGCTGATCTCGTCGAGCGCATGGAAGTTCGAGCCGAGTGCGCGGATCTGCGACGCTTGGCTCGCCCGCGGCTGCGTCTTGTCGGCCGCGAGCGGCGGCACGGAGACGTAGTACTGCGCGCACGGCGACGGGTTCGCTGCGAGCGTCGTCGCGAGTCGGAGCCAGTCCGTCTGTGCGTAGAAGATGGCGCGCGCAGGGCGGCACGACGCGTCGGCTGTGCGCCGCGGATGCGCCTTCGCACGTGCGACTTCGGCGACCCAGAGCCTGTGTGTCGCCGCGGGCGTAAGCGACGGCACCGGCGCCCGTCCGAAAGCGGACGGAGCGACGACGAGCGCGACGAGGGCTGCGGCGATTGTGACTTTCACGGTGACCCCTGCGGCAGGAAGCGTAGCCTCGCGTCCTCCGTCCTGACCTATCCGCTATGGTGCGAGCATCCGCGGAAAGGAGGTGGTCCGGCGTTGGAGACTTCGAGTTCGGGCAGTGGAGGTACCAGCTCGTAGAGGCGTGTCCCCGTGACCTGACGGGGAATCGTCTAGCCAGCGTGGGGGACTCGCGTTACGCGCCGCCCTTTGTGGGGCCGGAAGCGCCTCTACGAAATCCAAGCTGGTGACCGGATCGAGGGGCCCCGCATGGGGCCTCTCGTCTTTCCGTAGTCGGAAGCCTCCGCCGCGATTCAGGCCGCGCGGCGGATCTGCTCTCCGAGCGGGACGCCTTCGAGCGTGAAGGTCTCGGCGGCGTCGTTCTCTTCGACGACATTGTCGCCCGCGTCGATCATCGCGACCTGGTCGGCCGTGAGCGGCGCGCCCGGGAGCCACTGCGTGAGCTGTGCTCCGGTCCGCGCGACCGTGATCGGGACGTGCACGAGCGGCCGGCGCTTGCCGAGCACCTTTGCGATCGTCCGGTAGAGGCCGTCCCACGTGACGACTTCGGGGCCGCCGAGCTCGAACGTGCGGTTCGCGGCGGCCGGCAGGTCGACCGCTTGCGCGAAGCAGGCGGCGACGTCGTCGACCCACACCGGCTGGATCCGCTGCGTGCCCGGCCCGATCACGCTCACGACCGGCGCGTAACGCACCTGCTTCACGAACGTCGGCAGGACGCCGCCGTCGCGGCCGAACACGAAGCTCGGCCGGAAGATCACATGCTCGAGCCCCGAGCTCGCGACGTCCTGCTCCATCGCCCACTTCGCGCGGAAGTACGGGACGAGCTCCTTCGTCTGCTCGTTCGTTCCGAGTGCGCTCATCAGCACGAAGCGCTCGACGCCCGCGTCCTTTGCGGCGGCGAGCAGGTTGGCGGTGCCCCGCCTCATCACACGGTCGAAGTCCTCAGGCTTGCCCTTGATGATCGCGACGAGGTGGACGACGTGTGTGCAGCCCTCGAGCGCAGCGCGCAGGCTCGCCGGGTCGGTGACGTCGCCCGTCGCGAGCTCGACATCCGTGAGCGGCGTTCGGTCGGCGCGGCGGACGAGCGCCCGCACCTCGAGCCCGCGGTCGCGGAGCGCAGCGACGACCTTCGGGCCGACGAAGCCCGTGCCGCCGGTGACGAGCACCTTCGTCACTCGAAGTTCTGCCAGTAGCGCGACGGCGTCGGGCCACGCTGCCCCTGGTACTTCGAGCCGATCTGCGAGCTTCCGTACGGTGTCAGCGCAGGCTCGGTCATCTGCATGAACGAGATCTGGCCGATCTTCATCCCCGAGTAGATCGTGATCGGCAGGTTCGCGACGTTCGACAGCTCGAGCGTCACGTGGCCGTCGAAGCCGGGGTCGATGAAGCCGGCCGTGGAGTGGATGAGCAGGCCGAGCCTTCCCAAGCTCGACTTCCCATCGAGTCGGGCGACGAGGTCGTCCGCGAGCCGGACGCGTTCGAGTGTCGAGCCGAGAACGAACTCGCCGGGGTGGAGGATGAACGGCTCGTCGTCCGAGATCTCGACCTGCTCGGTCAGCGCCTCCTGCGGCTGCTTGACGTCGATGTACGGATAGCGCGCGTTGTGGAAGACGCGGAAGTAGCGGTCGACCCGCACGTCGACGCTCGACGGTTGCAGCAGCGACTCGTCGTACGGGTCAATCCCGATGCGGTCGGCGGCGATGAGCGTGGCGATGGTGCGGTCGGAGAGGACCATGCTCCGATTCTTCCATCAGCGCGTCGGCGAGCGCACGGAGGCCCTTCAGGAATGCCGCGCGCTCGCCATCGTCGAGCGCGGCGAGAGCCTGTTCGAACGGCCGGTCACGCTGCGCGAGCCAGGCGCGCACCTCTTCGGCCGTCTGCTCGTTCAGCGCGACGACCGTCCGCCGGCGATCGGCTGGGTCCTCGCGCCGCTCGACGAGACCGCGCTCCTCGAGCGCGCGGGTCACGGTGCTCGCGGCAGGCAGTGAGACCCCGAGCGCCTCCGCAAGCTCGGAGACGGTCGACGGTCCTTCGCTCGCGAGGTACGCGACGAGCCCCGCCTGGCGGCGTCCGCCGCGGCGGTGAAGCGGGCCGTGGTGGGCGCGCAGGCCGCGCAGAACCCGCCTGATCAGCCCGCGCAGCTCTCCGAGGTCGTTGGTTATCATCAGATAACTATTATCGGATGGAAAGGAAGGAGAGAGACTACCGATGCACAGAGGCCATCATCATCACCGTCACGGCCACTTCCGCGGCCGGCACGGCATCCCGTCGCGCGAGCAGTCCGTCGAGCGGCTTCGCAGCTACCGCGAGCACCTCGAAGGCGAGCTCGCGAAGGTCGACGAGCTGCTCGGCCGCCTCGCCGACGCGCCCGCGGCGCCCGCTACGCCGAGCGAGTAGCCGGCACGTAGTAGCGCTCGGCGTACTCGATCACCGTGCGCTGCATCGAAAAGCGCGGCGCGAGTGTCGCGATCGAGCTCGTCATCATCTCGAGCCAGGCGTCCCGCGCCGTGAAGCGCGGGACGACCTGCTCCTCGAGCAGTGCGTAGAGCGCCTCGGCGTCCTCGTCGTCCGAGCCCCCCGCGATCGCCCAGCCGTACGCCGGGTCGTAGGCCTCCGCCCACCAGCCGTCGAGCACCGACAGGTTGAGCACGCCGTTCACGGCGGCCTTCATCCCGCTCGTGCCCGAAGCCTCGTAGGGCCGTCGCGGCGTGTTCAGCCAAACGTCGCAGCCGGGGATGATCATCCGCGCGAGGTCGATGTCGTAGTTCTCGAGGAAGACCACGCGCCCGCGCGCCGGTCCGCGCGAGAGCTCGACGATCTCCTGCATCACGTCCTTCCCAGCCGCATCCTGGGGATGCGCCTTGCCCGCGACGACGACCTGAACCGGCAGGGCGAGCAGGCGCTCGAGGTCGTGATAGAGCAGGCCCGCGCGCTTGTACGTGGCGAAGCGCCGTGCGAAGCCGATCGTCAGCCGCTCCGGGTCGAGCCCGGCATGCTCGGCGAGCCTGCGCCGGAAGCCGGCGTGCAGGCTCCACAGCGCGTCCGGTTCGATCTCGCGCGCCGCGTCCCAGTTCGCCGACGCGGGCGGCTCCTCCGGCCGGACGCCCGTTGCGCGAAGGAGCCGCGCGAGCTCCGGCGCGAGCCACGTGCCCAGGTGGACGCCGTTCGTGATCGCGTCGATCGGCGGCTCGCCGTCCGGCCACAGCTCGTCCCACATCTCGCGCGCCACTTCGCCGTGTAGCTCGGAGACGCCGTTTCGATGCGCCGAGAGGCGAAGCGCGAGCGGTGTGAGCCCGAACCCGTCCGTGCCGTTCGAGCGTCCGAGTGCGAGCAGCTCGTCGCGCGAGAGGCCCGCGCGCTCCGCGAGGTCGCCGACGTAGCGGACGACGAGCTCACTGCCGAAGATCTCGTTGCCCGCGGGAACGGGCGTGTGGGTCGTGAACACGGTCGATGCCGCGACCCGCTCGAGCGCCTCCGACGGTGAGACGCCGTCCTCGACGAGCAGGCGCGCACGCTCGATCGTGAGGAACGCCGAGTGACCCTCGTTGACGTGGTAGACGGTCGGCTCGATGCCGAGCGCGCGCAGCGCGCGCACGCCCCCCACGCCGAGCAGCAGCTCTTGGCGGATGCGGTGCTCGCGGTCGCCGCCGTACAGCGCATCCGTCAGCCAGTCGACGTCGAGCAGGTAGAGGCGCACGGAGCCGACGTCGCGCCGCCAAACGGCCGCGGTGACGGTGTCGTCTGCGAGCTCGACCGCGACGTCGACCGGCTCGCGGTGAAGCCCGAGCTTCTCCGGGTCGAGCGCGTTGTACGACTCGAGCTGCCGGCCTTCGCCGGATACGGACTGCGTGAAGTAGCCGCCGCGGTAGAAGAGGCCGACGCCGACGAGCGGAACGCCGAGGTCGGCGGCCGCCTTCAGGTGGTCGCCCGCGAGGACGCCGAGCCCGCCCGAGTAAATCGGGAGCTTGGTCTCGATCCCGAACTCCATGCTGAAGTAGGCGACGAGCAGGTCGCTCTCGTTCCCGTAGGTCTGTGACCACCAGGTGGCTGCCCGCGCCTGCATCGTCATGGCCCCGCAGGAAGCTAGCGAACCCGCCCTACGGCAGGACCGTCGAACGCTGAATCCTCACCATTCAGGTATGCAACCGCGCCCGCACGTCCGCTACGCTCGGTGTATGGCTGCGACGCGCTCGATCGACCTCAGGACGGCCATCCCGGGCCCGCGCTCAGAGGCGGTGCTCGAGCGGCTGCGCGCGAGCGTCGCCGCGCCGCTTTCGATCACGTTCCCGATCGTCGCGGCCGAGGCGCACGGCGCTCGGCTCACCGACGTCGACGGGAACACGTTCATCGACTTCGCAGGCGGCGTCGGCTGCCTGAACGTCGGCCACTCTCACCCGCACGTCGTGCAGGCCGCGCAGGAGCAGCTTGACAAGTTCTCACACACCGACTTCACGGTCGTGCCGTACGAGATCTACGCCGAGCTCGCGGAGCGCCTGCTTGCGCTCGCGCCGTTCCGCGGCGAGTCGAAGGCTGCGTTCTTCAACTCGGGCGCAGAGGCCGTGGAGAACGCCGTCAAGTTCGCGCGCGCACACACTGGCCGGTCCGCCGTGATCGGGTTCGAGGGCGCGTTCCACGGACGCACGTACCTCGCGCTCGCGCTCACGTCGAAGACGCACCCGTACAAGGGGGGCCTCGGCCCGTTCGCGCCCGAGGTGTACCGCGTGCCTTTCAACGACCTCGCTGCGCTGCGGCGTGCCTTCAAGGTGCTCGTCGCTCCGCAGGACGTCGCCGCGATCGTCTTCGAGCCCGTGCAGGGCGAGGGCGGCTTCATTCCCGCGACCGTCGCGTTCGCGCAGGGGCTGCGCGAACTCTGCGACGAGCACGGCATCGTCCTTGTGTGTGACGAGGTGCAGAGCGGCTTTGCTCGGACGGGCCGCTTCTTCGCCGTCGAGCATCTCGGCATCGAGCCCGACCTGATCACCGTCGCCAAGTCGATTGCGATGGGCATCCCGCTCTCGGGTGTGCTCGGCAAGACCCAGATCATGGATGCGCCGGTCGAGGGCGGAGTCGGCGGCACGTTTGTCGGCAACCCGGTCGCGATCGCCGCTGCGCTCGCCGTGCTCGACACGATCGACGATGAGGGGCTCGTCGACCGCTCGGCGCAGATCGGCGAGGTCATGCGGGCGCGGATGCTCGCCTGGCAGGAGCGCTGGCCTGCGATCGTCGATGTGCGCGGCCTCGGATCGATGCTCGCGATCGAGCTCGCGGACGCCGAGCTGGCGACCAGGGTGATCGACGAGGCGCTTGCGCGTGGCGTTCTCCTCCTACGCGCGGGGGTCGGCGGGAACTGCATCCGCGTCCTTGTGCCGCTCGTCGTCTCGGACGGCGAGCTCGAGGAAGCGCTCGACGCCTGGGCCGAAGCGCTCGCGGCAGCGCTTTAAGCGTTACCGGCGGGGGTACCCTCCAAGACGCGATGGTTGGGGAGCTCCTGGCCGACCGTTACGAGCTCGAGGAGCTCGTCGGGACCGGAGGCATGTCGAGCGTTTTTCGGGCGCACGACCGGCTGCTCGACCGCAAGGTCGCGCTGAAGATCCTGCACCAGCACTACGCTGCGGACGGCGAGTACGTCGAGCGGTTCCGTCGTGAGGCACGCGCGGTCGCGGCGCTCTCGCACCCGAACATCGTCACGGTGATCGACCGCGGCGCGCACGACGGCCGCCAGTTCATCGTCTTCGAGTACGTCGACGGCGAGAACCTGAAGCGCCTGATCGAGCGGCGCGGTCAGGTGCCGGTGGCACTTGCGCTCGAGCTCGCGATGCAGATCGCGCGTGGCCTGTCGTTCGCGCACCAGCAAGGTCTCGTCCACCGCGACGTGAAGCCGCAGAACGTGCTCCTGAACGGGGACGGGCGTGCGAAGGTCACCGACTTCGGGATCGCGCGGTCGCTGGACGTCCAGCGGGGCATGACGCAGACCGGGACCGTGCTCGGCACCTCCGACTACATCGCGCCCGAGCAGGCGCAGGGGCAACGGGTCGACGAGCACTCCGACGTGTACTCACTCGGCGTCGTGCTCTACGAGCTCCTCACCGGCGTGGTCCCGTTTCCCGGCGAGAACTTCGTGTCGGTCGCGATGCGTCACATCAACGAGCCGCCTCCTTCGATTCGCGACAAGCGTCCGGATGTCTCGCGGCGCGTCGACGAGGCCGTGCAACGAGCGATGGCGAAGGACCCGGCCGACCGCTTCCCGTCGATGGCGGAGTTCTGCGCGGAGCTCGAGGCGTGTCTCGCCGAGCTGCAGGCCGCGGGCACCGAGCTCGCTCCCGCGGTGCGGCCTCAGCGGCGCGCACGCCGCAGCCGCCCTTCGCCGTGGCCGCTCCTCGTCGCCGTCGTCGCACTGATCGCGATCGGCGCCGTGGTCGCGTTCCTCGTCCTCCACGGCCTGCCGAAGGGCAGCGGCGGCTCTGCAGGCGGCGGAGGCGGCGGCGGCGGTGGTGCTGCCGCGAGCATCCCGCTGCACGGCGTCACCGCCTACGACCCGCAGGGCGGGGACGGTGAGCACAACAACGACGCGCATCTCGCGACCGATGGGAACGCCTCGACCTACTGGCAGACGCAGACCTACTTCGACGCGCCGAGCCTCGCAGGCAAGCGAGGCGTCGGCCTCGTGCTCGACGCGGGCCGCGACGTGCAGCTTCACACGCTCCGCTTCACCTCGGGCACGCCGGGTTTCACTGCGGAGATCCTCGCCGGCGACGACGAGAGCGGGCCGTTCCCGGACATCGTCTCCGACTCGCAGAAAGTGCCCGCTGACGGGCACGCGAGCTACACGATCGCCGCCGGCCGACACCGGTACTACGTGATCTGGATCACACGTCTGGGCGGCGGCTTCCAGTACGCGCAGATCAACACCGTCACCGCGCGCTGAGTGTGCCCGCGGTTCAGTAGCGCAGGCCGCGCTTGCGCTCGAAGCGCTCGACCGCGAGGTCGGCGAGCCGGTCGAGCAGATCGCCGTACGGAATGCCGGATGCTTCGAAGAGCTTTGCGTAGACGCTCGTCGACGTGAAGCCGGGGATCGTGTTGAGCTCGTTCACGAGCACCTCGCCGTCGCCGCGCACGAACATGTCGGCGCGGGCCATCCCCTCGCAGTCGGTCGCGACAAACGCGCGCACGGCGAGCTCTTGTGCGCGCTCGACCTGATCCGCACCAATACGCGCCGGCACGATCAGGTCCATCTCACCCTCGTCGTACTTCGCCTCGAAGTCGTACCACTCGTTCCGCGTGACGACGATCTCGCCCGGAAGCGACGCCTGCGGCGTCAGGTTTCCGAGCACGCCGACCTCCACCTCGATCCCCGACACGAACTGCTCGACGAGCACCTTCTCGTCGTGCTGGAACGCGAGCTGCACGCCCGCTGCCAGCTCTGACGAGTCGTGCGCCTTCGTGATGCCGACGCTCGAGCCGAGACGCGCAGGCTTGACGAAGCACGGATAGCCGAACGGGTTGCGCGGCTCGTCGCCGAGCCGCAGCGTGATGTTCTCGGTCACGGGGATCCCGTGGTCTCGAAGGACTGCCTTGAAGACGTCCTTGTCCATGCACAGCGCCGAGGCGAGCACGCCTGCGCCGACGTACGGGACACCGGCGAGCTCGAGCAGTCCCTGCACCGTGCCGTCTTCACCGAACGGGCCGTGCAGGATCGGGAAGACGACGTCGACGTCTCCGAGCGCCGCGGCGACCTCGCGCGGCGGCAGCCGCTCCGGGAGCAGCGAGCCCGGATCGCCGCCCGCCCCGAGCGCGGCGCGGCCGGCCGCGAGCTGCCAGCGTCCGCCGCGGTCGATCTGCACGGCGACCACCTCGTCGCCCCGTTCCTCGAGTGCTGCGACGACGCTCGCCGCCGACGCCACCGAGACCGGGTTCTCGCTCGAGCGGCCGCCGAGAATGACCGCGATGCGCCGGCTCACGGCGTCGTGGTCGTGGAGGTGGTGGTCGTCGTGCCGGTCGTCGTGGTGCCGCCCTGCTGGAACTGGCCGACGTAGATGATCACCGTCTCGCCGACCGTTGCGGGCTGGCCGCCCTTCGGGTCCTGCGACTCGACGATCCCGTCCTGCGTCGGGTCCGTGACGGGCTGGTAGACGACGGTCGGCGTCAGCTGGGCCTGCGTGAGGATCGTCTCCGCGGTCGACTGGTTCTCGGTCGTCACATCCGGGATCTGCGTCGCTGCCGGCCCCTTCGACACGGAGAGCGTGACCGTCGTGCCGCGCGGCTCCGGCGACCCGGGCGACGGGTCCTCCTGCACGACGACGCCCTGCGGCTGGTCGGATGCGACGTCGTTGCGCGTCACGACGAAACCCAGGCCCTCGAGCATCGACTTCGCGTTCGCGTACGGCTCGTTGCGCACGTCCGGCACCGGCACCGGCTTGACGCCTTTCGAGACGTTGATGTGGACGACCGTTCCCTTCACGACCGTATCGCCGGCATGCGGTTGCTGCGCCGTGATCGTGTCGGTCTGCGAGCCCGAGTAGATGCGCGTGATCTTCCACTGCAGCCCTGCGGACGCGAGCTGGTTGAGCGCCGTCTGCAGGTCGTCGTTCACGACGCTCGGCACCTGCACCTGCGGCTTCCCCTTCGAGACGACGAGCGTGATCGTCGAGCCCTTCACCTGCTTCCCGGTCGGATCCTCGGAGATGACGTACCCCTTCTGCACCGTGTCGCTCGTCCCGTAGACGATCGTCGGCACCAACCCGGCCTGGCGGATCTGCCGCGCAGCGAGGTCCTTTTGCAGGAGCTGGACGTTCGGGACGGCCACCGGCGTGTTGCGGTTCAGCTGGTTCTGGATCTTCGAGTAGAGAAACCAGCCGCCGATGCCGCCCGCGACGATGAGGCCGAGCGCGAGCAGCCAGGGCCAGATCGAGCGCCCTCGAGGGCTGTCCTCGTAGTCGTAGTACGGCGTCGGCGGCCGATACGCGGGCGGCGCGGGCGGCGCGACGACCGAGCGCGGCCGCTGCACCATCGTTTGCGCGCTCGAGATCCCGGCGCCAGCGAGCACCTGTGTCATCGCTTCCTCGGTCTCGCGCGACACCGATACGCCGCGTGCGACGCGCGCGAGATCGGCGTCCATCTCCTCGGCCGACGCGTACCGCTGCTCGGGATCCTTGGCGAGCGCGCGCATCACGATCGCATCGAGGTCGTGCGGCACGTTGGGACGCAGCTTCGACGGCGGGTCGGGCACCTGCGAGAGGTGCTTCATCGCGATCTCGACGGGCGTGTCGCCCGTGAACGGCACCTTGCCCGTGAGCATCTCGTAGAGCACGATCCCGAGCGAGTAGAGATCGGATCGGGGGTCGACGGGCGCGCCGCGCGCCTGCTCGGGCGAGAGGTACTGCGCGGTGCCGACGATCGACCCTGCCTCGGTCATCTGCGACGTGCCCGAGCGTGCGATCCCGAAGTCCGTCACCTTCAGCCGGCCGTCGCCGCCGACGACGATGTTGTGCGGCTTGATGTCGCGATGGACGATGCCGTTGCGATGCGCGAACGCGAGCGCGCCGAGGATCTGGCGCGCGTAGTCGATCGCTATCGGCACCGGTGTCGGCCCGTTCTTGACGAGCAGCTCCTTCAGCGTGCGCCCGTCGAGGTACTCCATCGCGATGTAGTAGGTGCCCTCCGCGTAGCCGCGGTCGAAGATCGACACGATCGACGGATGGTTCAGGCCGGCCGCGCTCTGCGCCTCGCGGCGGAAGCGCTCGACGAACTGCTCGTCGGCCGAGTGCCGGTCGTCGAGCAGCTTCAGCGCAACCGGCCGGCCGAGCTCCTGGTCCTCGGCGAGGTACACGTCCGCCATCCCGCCCGACCCGAGCTTGCGCCTGATCACGTAGCGCCGGTCGAAGACGCGGTCGATGAGGGTGTCGTTCGACGTCATGGAGATCCGGCTTGGAGGTTCGACGCGGCGGGCAGGATCGCCTGCATCAACTGCTTCGCGATCGGAGCGGCGACCGAGCCGCCGAAGCCGTTGTCGGCGTGCTCGATCACGACGGCGCCCGCGACCTGCGGGTCGTCGGCAGGCGCGAAGAAGATGAACCACGCGTCGTAGACGTGAGGTATGCCGGTCTCCGCGGTGCCGGTCTTGCCGGCGACGAGGATGCCGGGGATCGCGGCCGAGGTGCCGGTGCCGCCCGTGACGACCGCCTGCATCATCGTGTTCAGCGTCTGCGCGGTCGACTGCTTCATCGCGCGACGCCAGACCTGCGGCTTGACCTTCGTGACCGTCCCGCCGCCCGGAGCGGTCACCTTCTTGACGAGGTGCGGCACCATGATCACGCCGTTGTTCGCGACCGCCGACGCGACGAGCGCCATCTGCAGCGGCGTCACGACGAGCTTGTCCTGCCCGAAGGCGAGGCGGCCCGGGTCCATCAAGCCCGCGTCGGAGAAGAACTTGTGCGTCTTGAGGTTGAGCTCGCCGCTCGGCGAGACGGTGTCGGACGGCAGCTCGATCGGCGGCTGCGAGTAGAAGCCGAACTTCTTCATCTCGTCGACGATGCGCTTCGCCCCGAGCTTCTGGCCGATGTTGCAGAAGACGGCGTTAATCGAATGCTGGTAGGCCTGTACGAGGTTGACGTGCCCATACGACTCCGCCGTCTGGTCGGGGTTCAGCGCATTCGAGATCTTCTGTCCGTACTCGGTGCAGTAGCCGGGGTCGTAGAACTGCGAGTCGGCGGTGTAGACGCCGTCGTCGAGCGCGGCGGCCGCGGTGACCGTCTTGAACGTCGACCCGGGGGGATAGAGGCCCTGCGTCGCGCGATTCCACAGCGCCGAGCTCGAGCCGGGGCAGGCGTTCGGCGAGTGCAGGATGCTCGCGTAACCGGCGTTCGACTCGATCTTGTTCGGGTCGTAGCCCGGCGACGACGCCATCACGTACACCTGGCCCGTCTTCGGGTTGTCCACCACGATTGCCCCGCACTTCCCTTGCAGGTCGGTCTCGGCGATCTTCTGCGCGTTCGCGCGGATGTTCAGCACGAGGTTGTTCCCGGTGACCGTGGTGCCTTTCAGGTTGTCGGTCAGCTTCTGGAAGATCGTCCCGAGGTTCGCGTTCGATGCAGTGAGGTAGGCGTTCTCGCTGCGCTCGAGGCCGGCCCGCGAGCGACCCTGCGTCGAGTAGCCGACGACCTGAGACGCGAGCCCGTGTGCCGGGTAGCGGCGGAAGAAGAGCTTCTCCCCGCCGCGCGTCACCGCGCGGTTTGCCGCGAGCAGCGTCTTCCCGTCCGACGCGTAGATCAACCCGCGCCGTATGCGGAACTGCGCCACGCGCTCGATTGCATTGTCCTGCTTCGCCGCGAGCCCGCCCGCGGCCCACGACTGCCAGTACGTCGTCGCGACGACGAGGGCGGCGAGGAGCACGAGTGCGAAGAGCGCGATGTGCGAGATCTGCTTGTTCACGTCGAGTTCGCCCGGTTCGAGACGAGCAGGAGCCCCGCGAGCAGCAGGAAGTTCGCGACGACCGACGAGCCGCCGTACGACACGAACGGCAGGGTGATCCCCGTCAGCGGGATGATGCGCAAGACGCCGCCGACGATGATGAACGTCTGCAGCCCGAAGCCGAACGTCAGGCCTGCGGCGAGCAGCTTCGAGAAGCCGTCGTCGCCCTGCAGCGCGATCTTCATCCCGCGCGCGACGAACAGCATGAAGACGAGGAGCAGCGCGGCCGCGCCGATCAGGCCGAGCTCTTGCGCGAGCGCCGAGTAGATGAAGTCGCTGTTGACGTACGGAATCAGCGCCTTGCCGTCGGTCGTGGTGAACGTCCCTTTGCCGAGGCCGGCGCCGCCGAAGCCGCCGTTCGCGATCGAGTACAGCGACTTGACGAGCTGGTAGCTCGCGCAGTCCTGCCGCAGCGCGTACGTGCCGGTCGACGGGCAGTACACCTTCGACGACGTCCACGGGTGCAGCCAGATCGTGACGCGCTCGCGGACGTGCGGGATCTTCTCGTATGCCCCGACTCCGCCTGCGACGAAGAGCGCGATGCCGACGACGACGAACGACAGCCGTGCGGTCGCGACGTAGAGCATCGACAGGAAGATCCCGAAGTAGAGGAGCGCCGAGCCGAGGTCGTTCGACGAGACGAGCACGAGCATGCAGCCGCCCCAGATCACGAGCAGTGGGCCCATGTCCTTGAGCCGTCCCTGTGCGAGCACCTCGCGCTTCTCGCGCAGGTAGGCGGCGAGGAAGACGATCAGGAAGATCTTCGCGAACTCGCCCGGCTGTACCTCCATCGGCCCGACACGCACCCAGAGCCGCGCGCCGTTCACCGTCGTGCCGATACCCGGGACGCGCGGAAGGAAGAGCAGCGCGATCGCGCCGATCCCAAACAGGTACTTGTAGTCCTCGAGCCTGCGGTAGTCGTGACGCAGCCCAAAGAGCGCGACTGCGAAGAGCGCGACGCCGATCACGATCCAGAGCCCCTGCTTGAACGCGTCGTTCGGCCCGAGGCGGTAGATCTCGGTGACGCCGATCGCGGTCAGGAGCCCCGCCATCGGCAGCAGGTACGGGTCTGCCTCGGGCACGACGACCCGCGCCATCACGTGTGCGGCGAGATAGAGCGCGAAGAAAAACAGCGCGTAGCCGAGCGATCCCCACGAGACGAGCGCCTGCCGGGCGATGTAGACCGAGGCGAAGCCGAGCCCCGTCAGCACGCCGACGGCGGCGAGGTAGATGAGCTCGCGGTTGCGCGGGCGCAGGCCGGTCAGCGGGCGAGCCCCCACCAGACGAGCACGACGATGACGGCGATCAGCGCGGCGATCACGAGCAGCGCCAGGAGCCGCCTGCCGAGGCCCGCCTGCGGGGTCTCCGGCGCCTGCGGAGACGCGAGCGCCGCCTGCAGCTCCGCCGCCGAGACGATCATCGTCGACTCGGCCGGCTCGTCGGATGGGGCCGGAGGCGGCGGGACCGCGTCCTCGGGATGGAGCGTGTCCTCGTCATCCGGCTCGACCCGGGCCGCGTATTCGCGTGTCTTCTCGTCGGGCTCGCCGGCGGCGCCGTCGACCATCTCGAACAGCACGGCCGTGATGTTGTCGTCCCCTCCGCCGCGGTTGGCCGCCCGGACGAGCGCCCGCGCGGCGCCGTCGAGGTCGCTCCGGTTCCGGCGCAGGATCTGCTCGATCTCGTCGGCGCCGACCATGTCGGACAACCCGTCGGAGCACAAGAGATAGACGTCGCCGTCGTGCGGGCTGACCGTGAAGGCGTCGACATCGACGTCGGGATCCGTGCCGAGGGCGCGGGTGATCACCGACCGTTGCGGATGCAGCTCGGCGTCGCGCTCGGACAGCTCGCCGCGCCTCACGAGCTCCGCCACGAGCGAGTGGTCGTCTGTCAGCTGCTCGAGCTTGTCGCTGCGCAAGACGTACGCGCGCGAGTCGCCGACGTGACCGAACGTGATCGTGCCGGTCGGCTCGACGAGGGCCACCGTCATCGTCGTCCCCATTCCGCTCGTCGACGGGTCGTTCGACGCGCGCTCGTGCACGCGCCGGTTTGCCTCCTGCACGAGCTCCTTCACCCGCTGCTCGCCGCCGCTCCCTGCGCCTGCGTCGTTCACGGCACTCGCGGCCAGAGCCGAGGCGACCTCGCCTGCGCGCGCGCCGCCCATCCCGTCCGCGATCGCAAAGAGGGGCGGACGAAGCACGAACGCGTCCTCGTTCTGGCGCCGCTTGCGTCCCGGATCGGTGGCGGAGGCGGTCTGCCCAACCCGAATCATGGGGCGCCCTTCGGTTGCCCGATGAACTGTTGCCCGATGAACTCCCGCTCCAGCACCGGCGAAGCCGGTACCTGCGCGCTTGGTGAGCCTCCGTCAAGCCTACGGCTCACGGCTCGAACCTCATGTCCGTTTCGCCGACGCGAACCACATCGCCCGGCGCGAGGCGCCGCTCGCGCGTCAGGCGGATGCCGTTCACGAACGTGCCGTTCGTCGAGCCGATGTCTTCGACCCAGATCCCGTCGCGGCGCGGCTCGATGCGGGCGTGGCGTGTGGAGGCGTAGTCGTCGCCCGGCAGGCTGACGTCGTTCGTCGGCCCGCGTCCGATCGTCAACGGGTGCGCGTCGAGCGTCACGACGTCGCCCTCGTCGAGCGCGGGGCTCTCGAGCACGACGAGCCGCCCGAGCTCACGTGCCGAGGTCTGCGTTCGCAGGCCTGCTGCTGCCGCCTGCTGAGGCCCGAGGATCATCGACTCCTGCGGCAGCCGCAGGTCGCGCGCCGCGGAGCGGACGATGCGCCAGATGAAGAGGTAGAGGAGGATCAGGAACGCGAGCTTCAGCGCGAGGAGCGTCGTCTCGACCTGGGTCGAGGCAAGGACGTGCACCTACTGGAGCTCCCGGGCGAACGCGAGCTCGGTCGACCCGATCGTGAAGCGCGCGCCGTCCTCGAGCTGGATGCGCTTCACGCGCTTGCCGCGCACCTCGACGCCGTTCGTCGAGTCGAGGTCCACGAGCCAGTAGGCACCGTTCTCCTGGCGCAGCTCGGCGTGGCGGCGGGACACGTTGGGGTCGTTCACCTGGACGTCGGCGTCCTTCGAGCGGCCGATGACGATCCGTGGCTTGTCGAGCTCGCGGCGCTTGCCCTCCCAGCGCAAGACGGCAACCTCGCGCTCGACCCCGAGGTCGACCGGCGAGGCCGCTTCGGTCGGCTGGGGCGGTGCGGCCGGCGCATAGATCATCGTCGCGCTCGGCTCCGGCGAGGACGGCGGCCCGTCTGCTGGACGGCCCGAGGGCTGCACCATCCGCGTCGCGATCCCGAATACCCCGACGTCGAGGTCGTCGTCGGTCTCGAGCGCGACCCGCGGCGGCGTGATCAGCACGTAGCCCTCGCGGCGCGCGTGCTCGGCGAGGTAGTCCGCGAGCTCGTCCTGGAGCTGCGCCTCGTAGGACGAGAACTGCTCGCGGTCGCCCGGCGAGAGATAGATGCTGTACTCGTTCGGAACGTAGACGCGCGACACCGAGACGTTGCGATGGTCGTCCATCTCCTTCACGAGCTTGCGCGCGAGCTCGACCGGCTGGACGTTCGTCCGGAACGCCCGGCCGAAGACGCCCTCGAAGAGCGATTCGAGCTTCGATTCAATGGCTCGGAGCACGGGCATAGGCGGCGCGGTTTCCCGCGTCAGGAAGTCTACGGCCGGGGGTGGAGGGCCAGGACGCCCGCCGTCACCCATGCGGTCGCCGCGAGCGACCACAGCCCGGCCGACGGCGCGACGAGCGCGGTCGCCGCGAGCAGGGCGCCTGCGAACAGGACTGCGCGCCACGGGCCGCGCCCTCTGAACTCGGGCAGGATCGCGGCCGCTGCGGCGAGGACGGCCGTCTCGCCGAGGAGCGCCGGATGATCGGCGAGCTGGCGTAGCAGGGCGAAGGCGACCGCGCCCGCGTTTCGCGATCCGTCGATGCCGAGTCCGAGCGGCGCGTGGACGCCGAGGAACGGCAGGGTCGTGTGGCGGATCCCGGCGACCACGGCCGTGACGAGCACACCTGCGCCGGCGTGGGCGGCACGCCGGACACGACCGTGCGCCGCCTGCGCGACGAGCGGCAGCAGGGCGAGACCGCCGAGCGGCGCGAGCAGCGGCCCCGCGGCGAACAGGAGGCCCGAGCGTGCGTCGCGCCAGTGCAGAACGGCCCACGCGGCGGCGACGAGCGCGTAGACGGCCGCGAGCCCGAGCGAGCTGTTACCCAGCGGCAGGATCGCCACAGCGAGCGCGAGGAGGAGTGCCGCCCGCGGAGCGGCGAATCCGAGGGCCGCGCCCGCTGCGGCGAGCCCGAGCGGCCATCCGGCCGGGAAGAACGGGATGGAGGACGCGACCCACGCGGCGCTCAGGGCAGCGAGCGACGCAGGAACGACGCGGTCGAGCGCGAGGAGCGCGCGGTCGCGCGGCGTCGCGGGCGCATCTCCGCCGCTCTTCCGGCGCCGCCGTTTCGGCAGCGACCGGAGCTCCTCCGCAAGCCGGCCCGCGCTCGGTCGCCGCTGCGGTGCTGCGACGAGGGCGCTCGCGACCGTCGCGAGCACGTGGTCGGGCAGGTCCGGGCGGAGTGTCTCGAGCGGCGGGGCGCCGCGCTTGATCGCCTGCGACGTGTCGCCGAGGTCGCCGCCCCAGAACGGATGCTCGCCCGCGAGCGCTTCCCAGAGGACGACGCCGACGGCCCACACGTCCGC
>DASRGQ010000075.1:0-11587 GCA_035650975.1 Gaiellaceae bacterium | reverse complement strand
CTCGAAGCACCGTGCGTCGACGATACCTGCGCGAGTCGTCAGGCTGACCTGCGAGAGTTTCGTGCGCATGAGGTCGACCGGGGGGCGCCTGAAGCTGTTCGTGTTGCTCGTTGCTGTCGCGGCTTGCGTCTCGACGGCGTCCGCGCAAGCGGCGAAGAGCATCCGGTACGGGATCCAGGACGATGCATGGCTCGAGTACGGACCGGGGACGCTCGACCAGCGACTTGCGACGTTCAAGCAACTCGGTGTGCCGCTCGTCCGCTTCACCCTGCGGTGGAACCAGATCGCCGTTCGCCGTCCCAAGAACCCGAACTCGCCGCGGGACCCGGCGTACGACTGGCATGAGGCCGACCGGATCCTGCGTGGCCTGCGCCGCTACGGGCTGACGCCGGTGCTGACGCTGCTCGGGACGCCGGCGTGGGCGAACGGCGGGCGCGGGCCGAACTACGCACCGCCGCACCCGAGGGACTTCCGCGCGTTCGCGCGCGCAGCCGCGACGCGGTATCCGTGGGTGCGCGACTGGCTGATCTGGAACGAGCCGAACAAGCCGCTGTGGCTTCGGCCGACTCGCGCCGCCATCTACGTGCAGCATCTGCTCAACCCGGCGTACGAGGCGATTCACTCCGTGCTGCCGCACGCGCAGGTCGGCGGCGGGGTGACGGCCCCGCGCGGCGGCTTGGGCGGCGTCGCGCCGGTCACCTGGGTGCACGGCATGGCGCTCGCGCACGCAAAGCTCGACGCGTACGCGCACCATCCCTATCCCTCGTCGCCGCGCGAGACGCCGTCGAGCGGCGGGTGCAAGAACTGCCCGTCGATCACGATGGCGACTTTGCCGAAGCTGCTCATCCTGGTCAGGCGCTACTTCGGGCCGAAGCCGGTGTGGCTCACCGAATACGGCTACCAGACGAATCCCCCGGACACGTTCCTCGGCGTGCCGCCGAAGAAGCAGGCGACGCTGCTCGGCCTCGCGGCGATGCGTGCGTGGCGGCTCCCGCGCGTGACGATGCTGATCCAGTACCTCTACCGCGACGAGGTGGCGCTGAGCCGGTTCCAGACGGGGCTCGTCTACGCGGACAGCCGGCCGAAGCCGGCGCTCCAGGAGTTCAAGCTGCCGTTCGCGCAGATGGCGCGCGTGGGCTCGCGCGCAGTGCTCTGGGGTCAGATCCGCGGCGGAGTGGTCAACCGGCGGAAGCCGTACCAGCTCCAGATCTTGAAGAAGAACGTGTGGATCCCGGTGGGCGGCACGAGGGTGACTGCGAACGGCGGCGTCTTCATGCGCACGATTCGCGTGAAGCGCGGCGCGCTGTTTCGCATCTGGTCGCCGCGCCAGCGGCGCTACAGCCTGCAGCTCCGCGTCAGGTAGCGGCGAGCCGCTCGCGCTTCGTGCGCGCGGCCGTCGACTGGCGCTTCGACGCGGAGAGCTCGACCTTGCGCAATCTGATCGACCGCGGCGTCACTTCGACAGCCTCGTCGTCGCGAATGAACTCGAGCGCCTGCTCGAGAGACAGGACGCGCGCGGGGATCAGGCGGACGTAGACCTCGGCCGAAGCGGCGCGCACGTTCGTGAGTTTCTTCGGCTTCGACGCGTTGACGTCGAGATCCTCGGAGCGCGCGTTCTCGCCGACGACCATGCCCTCGTACAGCTCGTCTCCCGGCTCGACGAACAGCGTGCCACGCTCCTGTAGCGCCTGAATCGCGTAGTCGGTCGCCTGGCCGCGGCGATCGGCGACGAGGCTGCCGGTGGGACGCGTGCGCAGCTCGCCGTACCACGGCTCCCAGCCGTCGAAAACGTGGTGGAGGATGCCGGTGCCGCGTGTCTCCGTGAGGAACTCGGTACGGAAGCCGATCAGCCCGCGGGCCGGTGCGAGGTATTCCATGCGCGCCCAGCCGGTGCCGTGGTTGACCATCTGCTGCATTCGCCCCTTGCGAAGCGCGAGCAGCTGTGTCACGACGCCGATGTACTCCTCCGGTACGTCGATCGCGACGCGCTCCACGGGCTCGCAACGTGTGCCGTCGACGTGGCGCGTCAGCACCTCGGGCTTGCCGACGGTGAGCTCGAAGCCTTCGCGGCGCATCAGCTCCACGAGCACGGCGAGTTGCAGCTCTCCGCGTCCCTGCACCTCCCAGGCGTCGGGGCGCGAGGTGGGGAGCACGCGCAACGAGACGTTCCCGACGAGCTCCTGGTCGAGGCGGCTCTTGATCTGGCTTGCCGTGAGCCGATCGCCTTCGGTGCCGGCAAGCACGCTGGTGTTGATCCCGATCGTGACGGAAAGGCTCGGCTCGTCGACCGTCGTCACCGGTAGCGGGCGTGGGTCGTCGGGGTCGGCGATCGTCTCGCCGATCGTCACCTCGGGCAGGCCGGCGAGCGCGACGATCTCACCGGGGCCCGCCTCTTCGGCGGGCACGCGCTCGAGCGCGTCGGTGAGGTAGAGCTCCGTCACGCGCGCGTGCTCGATCGTGCCGTCGGCGCGGCACCAGGCGACGCGTGCGCCCTTGCGCAGGGTGCCGTGGTGGATGCGGAGCAATGCGAGGCGCCCGACGTACGGGCTCGCGTCGAGGTTCGTCACGAGCGCCTGCAGCGGATGATCCGGGTCGTACGTCGGCGCAGGGATCGTCGCGAGCAGCGTGTCGAACAGCGGACCGAGATTCGGCTCGAGCTCGTCGGGTGCGAGACCCGCGTGTCCGGCGCGCGCGTTCGCATACACGATCGGGAACTCGATCTGCGACTCGTGTGCGTCGAGGTCGAGGAAGAGCTCATAGACCTCGTTCACCACCTCGTCGACGCGTGCGTCGGGGCGGTCGACTTTGTTCACGACGAGCACGACCGGCAGCTTCGCCTCGAGTGCCTTGCGCAGCACGAAGCGTGTCTGCGGAAGCGGCCCCTCGGATGCGTCGACAAGGAGCAGCACGCCGTCGACCATCGTCAGTCCGCGCTCGACCTCGCCGCCGAAGTCGGCGTGGCCGGGTGTGTCGACGATGTTGATCTTCGTGTCGCCGACCTGCACCGCGGTGTTCTTGGCGAGGATCGTGATGCCTTTCTCGCGCTCGAGGTCGGTCGAGTCGAGGATGCGCTCACCGACGTCCTGGTTCTCGCGGAACGAGCCCGACTGCCACAGCATCGCGTCGACGAGCGTCGTCTTGCCGTGGTCGACGTGCGCGACGATCGCGACGTTGCGGAGGTCGTTGCGCGTCGAGAGGGCGTCCGGCACGGCCGGGAGGGTAGCGGCGGGAACGCACTAGAGCGTTCCCGCCGCGCGCCGTTTGCTGCTAGCCGACGAGCGTCGGCATCTCGACCTGTGCTTCCTGCGGCTCGATCGCACCGAGACTCTCGACGACCTCGAACCTGCCGGCGCGTGCCTGCGCGATGTACATGTTGAGGCGCAGGTGGTGCTGTCCCGGGGCCATCGTTGCGGGGCCGCCCGGCGCGTCTTCGATGTGCGCGTGATCCAACGCGGCGATCACGTCGTCCTGCGCGAGCGATCCCGCTTCTGCGACCGCCGCCGCCCAGAGCTTGAGCGCACGGTAGAGGCCGCTGCACGCGCCGCCCCCGGTGAACTTCGCATCGCCGGGGAAGAGCGCTTCGTACCGCTCGAGCAGTGTGCGGCTGAACGGATCGGCGACCGACTGGTAGTAGTCGAGGCAGCCGTAGAGGCCTTCGACGTGCGCTGTCGGCACCATGTTGAGGAAGTTCTCGTCGAAGTACGTGCAGATGAGCTGACCGCCGCGCTGCGTGAAGCCGGACTCGTGCAGCTCGGCGAAGAAGGGGGTCACGCCCGGCGGGACGATCGTGTTGAAGACGGCGTCGGCGCCGCTCTTCGTGATCCGCTCGACGGTCTCGCGGTAGTCGGTGTGGTCGAGCGAAAAGTACTCCTCACCCACGATCGAGCCGCCGTTCGCCGTCACGACGTCCTTCACGCGCGCGTTCAAGATGTGCGGCCAGATGTAGTCGGCGGACGGGAGGTAGAACGACTTCGCGCCCGTCTCGCGCATCAGCCACGGGATCAGCGGATCGACCTGTTGTGCCGGAACCGGTCCGGTGCAGAAGATCAACGGGTCCGACTCCTTTCCCTCGTACTGCTCGGGGTAGATGTAGAGCGTCTTCCCTTCGTCGACGACCGGGCCCTTGATTGCCTGTCGCGTGGAGCTGTAGATGCCGCCGACGACGACGTCGACCTGATCGCGGCCGACGAGCTTCGCTGCCTTTGCGGCTGCGACTGCATCGTCGGTCGCCGTGTCTTCGAGCACGAGCACGACCTGCCGCCCGAGCAGCCCGCCCGCATCGTTCAGGTCGTCGATCACCATCCGTGCCACGTTTGTGTTCGCGAGACCGACGAACGAGAGCGGGCCCGTCTGATCGGCGAGGACGCCGACCTTGATCGGCTCGGTTGACTCCGTCATGACGCCTCCTTGGTGAGTGTCCGTCGACTCTGCAGCGGGCAGCGGGGCGGCACATCGGCTGTTTTGCCTATGCCGGCCCGAAACGCATAGGGCCCGCGGATGCGGGCCTTATCGATGGACTTAACCGGACAGCTCTCAAACCCCTCGGAACGTCTGGCCCGCCTCCTCTTTATTCTCACGAACCTTGTCAAGGACCAAGAGGTGCCCTGAGGCCATACATCGTTAGTGCGCCCGAGGAGAAATCACCACTGACATAGAACTGTGGCAGCTCATCGGCGAGCCTGAGACTGATTTGAGGCGGCCGGCAACACCGATCTCGCCTGGCAGAAGAAAAAGCGACATGGCAGCGGCACAGGTGACGACAACCGTGCCGCGGCGCCGTTAGGCCGGCTCGACGAGAAAGCGACAGGCGGGGGCGCCCTTACTGACGCAGGCCGTCTCCTCGACCCGCACGCGCTCGCTGTAGTGCCGTGCGGTCCCGTGGACGAGCCCCTCGAGGAGTCGGCAGAGCCGCCGCGGCGAGTCGTATCTGATCTCGACGCCGCCTTTGCCGCTCGCGCGGACGGCGAGGGATGGCGGTTCCGCATGCGGGACCGTCGCACGGACGAGTTCGTGGATTCGGTCCTCGACCCCGAGCAGGAAGCCATGCGTGTCCGGTGCGATCTCGTAGAAGGCCGGATAGAGCCTCGGGAACAGGTGCTCCCCCGTGAACGAGCCGAATCTCCGCTCCAGCTCTTCCCGCTCGAACCCGGTCTGCGAAACCGCACGCGCGAGGAGCCGCTCGAACGCGTCGTCCGGGTGCGCGTCGACCATCGAGTAGGTTTCGTCTCCGAAGACCCCGGCGGCCAAGTCCGCGCCTCCGAGGTCGCGCAGGAAGTCGTGGAAGCCGGCGAAGAGGATCCCGTGCAACCGGTTACCCTCGCACGAGCGGCAGGACGAACTCGAAGCATGCGCCGTGCGGATCCACCGGCCGGTACACGAGCTCGCCCCCGTGTGCTCGCGCGTACGACTGCGCGATCGCCAGACCGAGACCGGAGCCGTCGGTCTGGACGGTCGCCGCGCGGGCGAACGGGTCGAAGAGCGCGGCCACGAACTCCTCCGGGACTCCCGGCCCATGGTCGGTCACGCGAAGGCGAAAGTGACTGTCCCGCTGTTCGGCCTCAACGTCCACCGGCCACGCTCCGTGCCGGAGCGCGTTCACCACGAGGTTTCCGACGATCCGGTCGAGCGCGGTCGCATCGACGTCCAGCTCAAGATCGGCGGGAATCGCGATATCGATCTCCCCCGCGGAACGCTCCGCGACGAGCAAGATCGTCTCCTCCACGGCCCGCCGGATCGCGAGCGGCTCGGGTGAGACGCTGTGCGCCGAGGCATCGAGCCGGGAAAGATCGAGCAGCTGTTCCGCGAGGGTTCGCAAGCGCGCCGCCTGCTGGAAGGCGGTCGCGCGGAGCTCGACGAGCTGATCCTCCGAGAGGTCGCCGCCGCGATGGTGGACCGTGGCGAGCATCCCGTAGACGGTCATGATCGGTGTGCGCAGCTCGTGCGCAGCGAAGGCGACGAACCGAGCGCGCGCGTCGTCGAGCCGGCGTAGTTCCTCGGCGACGAGCCCTTTATCGAGAAACGTCGCGGCGATCGCGCCCACGGTCTCGAGCACATCGGCCTCGGTCTGGTCGAGTGCAAACGGCGCCCCGGTCCGGTCTCCGCTTAAAAAGCCGAGGCAACGGCCGGCGCTCACCAGCGGAAGGGCGAACACCGAGCCCAGGTCGTATCGCTCAACGATGTCAGCGGGAACCGCCGGCTGCGAACGAGCGTCAGCCACGAAGGCGAGCCTCTGCGTCCGGTACGCCTCCGTCAACAGCGGGCTCTCGGCGAGCGTGAGACGCAGGGACAGGGCGTCCTCGTCCATGCCCGCGACGGCCGAAAGCACGACGGTCTGCTCGTCCAGCAATCGACTGATGCCGACCCGGTCGAAGCCGAACCCGTTCCTGATCTCCTCACAGATCCGCTGCAGCATCTCGGGCACCGCCAGCTCTCCCTGACTCGCCCGCGCGATGCCCCGCAGTACCCCGAGCGCCCCGGAGAGATCCCGCACGATCACGGAGTCTAGGGGCCGATCGTCAATCCCGCCGTGACTCGCGGAGTGGACGGAGAGCGCTGTAGCGTGGTGCAAGTGAGCGGCGACGACGACTCCTGCACGGTAGTGGTCTGCGACGACCAGGCGGCCTTTCGGCAGCTCGTCGCGATCGTTCTCGGTCTCGAGTCGGGAATCCAGGTGGTCGGCGAGGCGGGCAACGGTCGCGAGGCGGTTGCGCTCGTAGAGGAGCTGCAACCCGATGTCCTTCTACTCGACATCGCGATGCCGGAGATGGACGGGCTTGAAACCCTACCGCGCGTGCGGGAAGCCTCGCCCGCGACGCAGGTCGTGATGCTGACCGGCGTGACGGCGGCCAGCGTCCGAGAGCGTGCGCTCGCCACCGGGGCGAGCGCCTTCATCGAGAAGGGCATTGACATCGACAAACTCGGCAATGAGATCGTCGAAATCTGCCGCGGAAGGCGGCTGCAAGGCTAGCCCTCGCCGCGACGGAGGTTTGGCGCATCCTCGACCAGCTCGGCGAGGATCCGCTTCGCGGAGTCCAACGCCTGGTCGAGAGACGAGGCCGCGCGGTCGCGCTCGTCGAGCTGCAGGTGCATCTTCGCGACAACGAGAGCTTGGACGACGTCGTCGTTGAGCTCGGTCGCGCGCCGCGCCTGCCGGCGGGCGGCCAGTCGCAGCTCGAGCTCGTCCACGACGAGCGCAGCGAGATCGTCGAGCACCCGCGCCTGCTTCTCCGTCAGCGCGCGCGGCCGCTTGTCGATCACGCAGAGCGTCCCGAGGTTGTAGCCGTCGCCCGTGCGGAGAGGGCTGCCGGCGTAGAAACGCAGCCCGAACTCGCCGGCCACCAGCGGATTGGCGAGCGCCCGCGGATCGACCTTCGCGTCCTTGATCTCCCAGATCTCCTCGCCGAGGATCGCCGACGCGCACAGGCCCGGTACACGGTCGATCTCGTCGACACCCTCGAGGCCGTGCGTGGACTTGAACCAGATCCGGTCGTGATCGACGAGACTCACGATCGAGATCGGCATCTCCAGTATCTCGCTCGCCAGCCGGGTGATCCGGTCGAACGCGCCGTCCCGCGGCGTATCGAGGACGTCAAAACGGCGCAACGCCTCGAGGCGCTGTGCCTCATTCGCGGGAATCAGTTCCTCCATGGGCAAACCCATCACAATCGCCCTCGAATGTATCGGCCAACGCGGGCATCCGCTACTCAAGGTCAGGATGGCCAGGCTCGCTGGAGCGGCCGGACATCAAAGCCGTGCCCGCCTGCGGAATAACCCGAATGTGTCGACTGGGAATGACGGAGCCGCGCTAGAAGTCGTTCGCCGTCAGGGTTCGGACCTGCCGTTTCTCCTCGGAGAGCGACCGGACGCGAAAAGCTTATCGCTTGCAGCACAAACGTTATAAAAGGGCCAAGGGGCAGCTTGATCCAAGATTCCCTAAGCACTCACGGCGTGATCGAGTCGTAGAGGCGTGCGCGCCCGCCCACACTTGCCACTCGACTTGCCACAGGTCGATCCGGCTCTTCCGAACCGACCTGATTTGGCTCTACGACGGATGGAGCTAGGCGGGCTCGAACCGCCGACCTCCTGGGTGCGATCCAGGCGCTCTCCCAGCTGAGCTATAGCCCCGAGTTGAGGCGGATTGTAGCGCCGCCCGGCGCGTGAGCTTTTACGTGAGCCTCACACGCTCCTCACTCGCTCCTTCCGCCTGCTGGGAACGCAGGTCTGGACACCACGAAAGGAGCCACTCCGAAATGTCACGCAAACTCAACTTGCTGGCGCTCCTCGGCGCCGGTGCGGTGACGGTGCTCGTCGTCGCGGGGCTGTCGCAAGCCTCGCCGAAAGCAGCGCCGACCAACAAGACTGTGCCGACGATCACCGGAACGGCGCAGGAGGGTCAGACCCTCACCGCGTACCGAGGCAACTGGACCGGCAGCCCGACGAGGTACGTCTACCAGTGGCGGCGGTGCGACAAGAACGGCAACGCCTGCGCCGGCATCAGTGGGGCAGACCAGCGGCTGTACGACGTGGTCTCGCAGGACGTCGGAGCCACGCTCCGCGTGAAGGTGACCGCCAGCAACGCAGACGGAGACGCGTCGGCCACATCGGTGCCGACTGCGGTCGTCACCGCTAAGGCGGCGTCGCCTCCGCCGACGGGTTGCCCGTCGGGCACCGGCACGATCCAGATCGCGAACCTGACTGCGCCTGCGCGGCTGAGCATCGTCTCGTTCAGCTCCAATCCGCAGGTGCTCGGCCGCCACGTCGGCACGCTGAGCATCACCACGCACATCACCGCGTGCGGAGGCCGGGCGGTTCAGGGCGCACTCGTGTACGCGGCCGCTGTGCCGTTCAACCAGTTCGACGTGGCGCCGGAGGCACAGACCGACGCGAACGGTAACGCGACGATCAACGAGCCGCAGCTCGGTGGGTACCCCGCCTCGGCGCGCCAGCAGCTGCTGGCCGTCTTCCTGCGTGCCCGCAAGTCGGGCGAGCCGCAGGGTCAGGGCGTCTCGACGAGCCGCCTCGTCTCGTTCAAGGTCGACCTCCAGCAGTAGCGCTCTCCGAGGACGCCGCGCGCACCGCCGTACGATGGAGCGGTGCGCGCGGTCGTCCTCGACGCGAACGGGCTGCCGGAGCTCACCGAGCTGTCCGAGCCGACGGGCGCGGGCGA
This sequence comes from Gaiellaceae bacterium, assembly GCA_035650975.1. Taxonomy (GTDB): domain Bacteria; phylum Actinomycetota; class Thermoleophilia; order Gaiellales; family Gaiellaceae; genus PALSA-600. The sequence continues at coordinate 2,421 of DASRGQ010000075.1, read as the reverse complement.
ACTCGTGCATGTGACGGCGTGCGGGCTCTGCGGCTCCGATGTCGAGAAGCTCGGCCGACCTTCGCACGGCGTGCTGCTCGGGCACGAGATCGTCGGCGTGCGCGAGGACGGAGCGCGCGTCACGGTGCTCCATCGCGTGCCGTGCGGCTCCTGCTCACGCTGCCTCGCAGGGCACGAGACGACGTGCGACGAGTTCGGGACTGCGCGTATTGCGCCGGGCGGGTTCGCAGAGCGGCTGCGCGCGACGCACACGTTGCGGCTCCCGGATGAGCTCGGCGGCTACGACGGCATTTGGATCGAGCCGCTCGCGTGCGTGCTGCGCGCCGCCGAAACGGTGCCGCTTGGCGACGTGCTCGTCGTCGGCTGCGGTGCGATCGGCCTCCTGTGGGTGCAGGTGCTATTGCGTCGCGGTGACACCGTTCGTGTGCTCGAGCCGCGCCCCGACCGGCGCAGCGCAGCGCGCGCGCTCGGTGCGCGCGACGCGGGCCGCGTCTCATCGGCGGTCGTCACCGCGCACCGCGGCATCGCCGACGCGCTCCGCCTCGTGGAGCCCGGCGGAACGATTCTCGTATTCGCTGCGGCACCTGGTGAAGTTCCGGTGTCGCTCGAGACGGTGTACCGCAGGGAGCTGACGATGCTCGGCTCGCGCTCGGCTACCCCGCAGGCTTTCGACGCCGCGGTGGCGCTCCTGCCCGAGCTCGAACTGCCGGCCGTCACGCCGCTCCCGCTCGGCCGCTTCGAAGACGGCGTGCGGCTCTACCGAAGCGGCGAAACGCTGAAGGTCGTGTTCACGCCGTGAAAGCGGCGCGGCTCTACGGCCCCGGCGACCTGCGCATAGAAGACGTGCCGCGTCCCGTGCCCGGACCGGGCGAAGTGCTCGTGCAGGTCGAGGTGGCGCTCACAGACGGCACCGACCTGAAGACGTACCGGCGTGGGCATCCCGTGCTCCTCACCGAGACCCCGGCGCCGTTCGGTCACGAGCTCTGCGGGGTCGTCGACGGCCGGCGTGTCGTGCCCGCGAACTCGGCTCCGTGCGGCGTGTGTGAAGGGTGCGCGCGGGGCAGGCCGTGCCGTGACCTCGCGTTCCTGAGCGGCGCGTATGCCGAGTGGATCGTCGTCCCGGAGCGCATTGCCGAGCGCAATCTGCTCGACGTGCCGCTGAGCCTCGCTCCGGAGGTCGCGGCGATGGTCGAGCCGCTCGCGTGCTGCCTGCGAGGCGTCGAGCGAGCGGGCGTGCAGGCGGGCGACATGGTTGCGATCCTCGGCGCGGGGCCGATCGGACTGATGCTTGCCGCGTGCGTCGCGGATGCGGGGGGTTGGCCCGTCGTTGTCGGTGGTCGCGCCGAGCGCCGGGAGCTCATAGATGTGTTCGGCGCGGAGCCCGGCGAAGGTCAAGGCGCGGACGTGGTGATCGAGGCGGCCGGGACCGAGGAGGCGTGGCGCGACGCGATCGAGCTCGCGCGGCCCGGCGGCACCGTCGTGCTCTTCGGCGGGCTGCCGCGCGACGTGCAGCCGAACGTGGACGCGTACCGCGTGCACTACGACGAGCTGACGCTGCGCGGCTCGTTCCACCACACGCCGTCGACCGTGCGCGCAGCGCTCGGCTTCCTCGCGAGCGGCGCCTATCCCTGGGAGCGGCTCGTGACGCATGGCGTGCTGCTCGAAGATCTGCCGAAGCTCTTTGCCGACCCACCGCGTGATTTCCTCAAAGCCGCCGTCACTCCGTGAGCTGAACCGCACGCTGCTCGCGCGGCAGCTGCTGCTCGAACGTAGTCCGCTCGGTGTCGCTGCGGCTGCGGAGCACCTGGTCGCGCTGCAGGCCCAATGGGCGCCGGGCCCGTATGTGGCTCTCTGGTCGCGCTTGCGCTCTCTTCGGAAGAACGACGTGAACGTGCTCGTGAAGGCGACGACGCTGCGCGGGACGCTGCATGCGCAGTCGCCTGACCTGTTTCCCTCTCTCGTCGCCGCGAAGATCGACGCAACCCGCGGCCGGACGGAGAACCTCGGAGTCGATCTCGCGGGCCTGCGCAAGGCGCTCCCGCGGCGTGCAGTGAGTGGAGATGAGCTGCGGGCGATTGCGCAACGCGTGCTCGGCACGGACGACCGCTGGACGATCGAGTTCGCACTACGTGCCCTTCCATTCGTGCGTGACGGTGTCATCGGGCCGTGGCCACACACGAGGCCTGCTTCCGCGAGACTCTGGCGTGAACCGCTTCCCGATCCGCAGGAGAGTGCGACGCGCGTCGTTCGCGCGTACCTCGCGGCGTACGGGCCCGCGACGCGCGCCGACATCGAGCGATTCACGTTCTTCAAGATCCGCCAGATCGCGCCTGCGCTCGAGGGCCTCGAGGTCGGCGACGGGTACTACGACGTGCCTGACGTGCCCTATGTGCGAGCGCGAGTGCGCGCGCCGGTGCGTTT
>DASRGQ010000074.1:0-50400 GCA_035650975.1 Gaiellaceae bacterium | reverse complement strand
ACCTATCGGCGCACCAATCACGCCAACCTGCACGTACGCGGCTACAAGGAAGAAGGAACGACAACGACGCCGTTCGACATGGTGATGCTGAACGACCTCGACCGCTTTCACCTGGTCATCGACGTCATCGATCGGGTGCCGGGGCTTGCCGACAAGGCCGGCCACTTGCGCCAGCACATGGAGGAGCGCCGCTTGGCCGCGCGCGCTTACACCCGCGCCAACGGAGATGACGACCCCGAGATCCGCGACTGGACGTGGCCCTATTGAGCGCAGCCGACGGCGACGTCCTCGTCGTCAACGCCGGCTCGACCAGCCTCAAGCTCACCGTCGTCGATGCCGACGGGCGCTCGCGCACGCTCGCGTCTCTTGAGGACGTACCCGCCGTTTCCGCGGTCGGACATCGCGTCGTCCACGGAGGCCCTGACTTCAGTGAACCGACGTTGATCGACGACGACGTCCTCGCCAAGCTCACCTCCCTCATCGAGCTCGCCCCGCTCCACAACCAGCCAGCCGTCGCGGCAATCGAAGCGGCCCGCCGAGCGCTGCCGGACGTCCCTCACGTCGCGGTCTTCGACACCGCCTTTCACAAGACGATTCCCACCGTCGCCGCGACCTACCCGCTGCCGAGGCGCTACCGCGAACTCGGCATCCATCGTTACGGCTTCCACGGCTTGTCGGTGCAGTGGGCAGCCGAGCATGTGGCGGTGTCGCGACTCGTCGTCTGCCATCTCGGCGGCGGCTCCTCGGTCACAGCGGTGAAAGACGGGACGTCGATCGACACGACGATGGGTTTCACACCGCTTGAGGGCGTTCCAATGGCGACTCGCGCCGGTTCGCTCGATCCCGGCGCGCTCCTGTACCTGCTGCACCACGGCGTCTCCCTCGACGAGCTGGATCGGGCGCTCGAGCACGAGTCCGGTCTGACGGGGCTTGCCGGAAGCGGCGACGTCGCCGCACTCACCGGCGACGCTTCGCGCGAAGCGCAGCTCGCGCTTGCCATCTACTGCTACCGGATAGCGCAGGCCGTCGCCGCCATGGCCGTTGCCCTAGACGGCTTGGACGCGCTCGTCTTCACCGCCGGTGTCGGCGAGCATTCGGCCCACGTGCGCACTGAGGTTTGTCGACAGCTGGCGCACCTCGGCCTGTCGATTGATGAGACAGTGAATGCCAGTGTCAGCGAAGGCGCGATACAAGCTCAGAGCTCAAGTGTCGTAGTTCGCGTTGTTCACGCGCGCGAGGACGTCGCCATCACGCGCGCCGTGCACCGATTCTTAGCCTCGGGTCCTTAGCGGTCGACCAACCAGCCGCATCCAAAGGAGACGTCATGGGTGATGCAATGGCACAGTTCGACCCCGCAAAATGGGAGGGCGACGTAGGCGACCTCAGCCCCGAAATCGTCGAACGGCTTCTGTCGAACGCGGACGACTGCAGCGAGACGTTCCCCTCGAAATCCGAAGCATTCGCTGCCGGGGTCTCGGTCGGCAAACGGACCGCTTAGCCACTTCAGCCGCAACTCACACAGCAACCTCCCTCCCAAGTCAGGCCCCGCCGTACGCTTTGAACTCGGTGGGCTCCGTTCAGCGAACCGACTGGCGACGAGCTCGCGCCTAGCGCGGGTTTGACGCTCACGGAGATCGATCGAGAGATCGAGCTGATCTCCCGCGAGCCGGCGAACCGTCCCTAGATAGTGCGCTTCGACGAGTTTCGTGATCGGAAAGCCACCACCGATAGACACGAGGTCACGCCCGCGTGAGGTCCAGCCGACGGACGTCCGCGACGTTCGGAACGGCTTGTCACGGCTTTTCACTTCATGGCCACAATCGGCCAACGCGTACATCTTCGGAGCGCCGGGCGCCTCAACCCGGCTTAACCTGGCACGGGACATCAATCGGCTGTCTGGACCAACCAATGGCGAGTCCTCTTTTCGCTTGGCTGCTAGCGTTGACGTCTCTTCCGGGCGCATAGCTCAGCGGGAGAGCGCTCGCTTCACACGCGAGAGGTCCCTGGTTCGATCCCAGGTGCGCCCACTTCCCTTCGTCGCGCGTCAGTCCACCGGCAACGCCCGCGCGAAGGACTCCTCGAACTGCGCGTGATAGACGACGGCGGTTACCGCCGCCGCGAGCCCGGAACCGACCGCAAGGGCGATGAGCGCACGCGTTGCCGGTCCCGGTAGCACCGACAGAACGATCGAATGGATGAACACCGCCCCGCGGCTCAGGCCGACTGCCAGGCCAAGGAGACCCATCCCACCGCCCGCAGCGGCACGAAACGCGGGCGGCCCCCAGCGGACGACCGCGGCGCAGGCCAGCCCGAACGCCGTCTCGTCGAACGCGGCGATCCACGTCCCGGGCGAGGCATAGACACTGAGCGCAAGGCCTGCAGCGGCGATGAGCGCGCAGGCGACCGACGCAAAGCCGAGCCAGACGGACAGCGTCTGAAGCCGACTCTGTCCGCGCCGAAACCCGAGCAGGAACGCGCACACGGGCGCAAGCAGCGCGAGCACCAGCCAGGGCCACAGCGACGGCGGCGGAACGCGCCACACCACTCCGACGATCGAGCTGCGGCGGCCGTCGACGACGATGGGCACCCGCCACCTGGCTCGTTGTTCAGTCGGCCGAAGCTGCTGAACGCGGCCGTCGTGCCACACGACGACGCGGCGCCCTCGCTCGAGCCGCCAACCGCGCGCCGGCGTGCCCTTCGAGAGCAGACCCGTCGCCGCCGCCGTCGGCGAAGCCGTGTTCACCCACACGCCTGCCGAATCGACGCGGAGAAACCGCTCGCCGACATACCCCAGCACGACCACCGTATGACCACGGCGGACGCTCAGGTGAAGCGCCCGGTCGCTCTGGTAGACCCCGACCGAGAACGGCGCCGTCGCCGATTCGCGTGAGGTGATGCTCACGCCGTAGTCGACTGCCACCGTCCCTGTGCGCAAGTGAGCGGACGCCGCCGGCGGCACGACGAGCGCCACGCCGACAACGGTCACGCAGATCCGGACAGCCCAGCGGATGCAGCCATCTCACCACGACGACCACGGGCACTCAAGGCCGGCGCCGCCGACCTGGTCCCAGATCGTTCAGTGCGCGTCGACGCCGACCTGGCTCGTCACGCCGTCTTGGAGGTGGTCTGCGGCCGGGAGCGTCAGCACCGCCGCTCCCAGGCCGAGCGCGACGGAGCCGGCGACGAGCGCAGCGCGCGCCGCAACGCCGGGGACGCGCCGCCCGACGGCGCGACGGAGATCGAGTAGATGCGCGAGCACATGCACCGCGGTAGCTCCGAGCCAAACGATGAAGCTCGCCTTGTGCAGCAGCACGATCGTGCCGTGTCGCTCGTCGAGTGCGAGCAGCGCAACGCCGGTTCCGAACACGGTGATCGTCGAAACCACGACGATCGGAGCGACGATCGCACGAAGCGCAATGTGTGGCGGCCCGCGAAGCACGTACTCCTCGCCGCGAAGGTAGTAGCGCACCATCCGCCAACCGGTGCTCGCAATCTTCAAGACGACGACGGGAATCAAGAGGATCCCGACGAAGGCATGCACATTCAGGAGTGAGCTCAGCCGAAAGAGTGTTGCGCCCTCGACCGCCAGCAGCACAACGAGCAGCGACCCGACCGTCGCGGTCAGCTGCTCGTTGCCAGGGCTTCCGCCTGCGAAGAGTCGACGAAGCCGGTTCACAGGCCTCGCGCCCGCCTCAGGCGCCGCACATGACGGATGTAGAGCGGCAGGCCGATGATCAAGAAGAGGAAAACGAAGCTCGCCCACGCCGACGGATGACGGATGTGGTGCTTCTCGGCGTGGAAGAAGACCGCGGTGCCAGCTCCACCCCCGAGAACGAACGCGATCGCAAACTGCGCAGTCGACACTTCTTGACGAAGACTGCCGAACCGACCGGCGGCGCGCGCCCTCGAGCTTCTCCTCAATCGAGCGCCGCGAACGCGACGTCGATGCCGAGGCCGCCTCCACGTCTGGTGCGGGCGGTCACGATCGCGTCGTGCGCATCGGCGATCGCCTGCACGATCGAAAGACCGAGCCCGACTCCGTCGGCAGAGCTCAGCCGCTGAAACGGCTCGAAGAGATGCGGGAGCTCCGAGGGCCGGATCCGTGCGCCGCTGTTTGCGACGAAGAGCATTGCGCGCCCCGACCGCGTTGAGGTCGCGACTTCGATCCGGCCGCCGGGCCGGTTGTGCCGGATCGCGTTCGAGAGAAGATTCGAGACGAGCCGCTCGACGAGACACGGGTCGCCCGTCGTTCGCGCCTTCCCGAGCTCGGCGAAGGCGGTCAGCGATCCGCGGTCGTGCGCGTCCAGTGCGTCGCCGGCGATCGCGGCGAGATCCACCGGCTCCCGCCGCCGGCGCGAGCCGCTCCGAGCGAGCGCGAGACATGCTTCGACCAGGCGCTCCTGCTGTGTGCACGCAGCGAGGACGTCGTTGCCGATCTCCCGCCATGCCGGCTCGCCGGTCGTCGGGTCCGCGAGCGCGAGCTCGAGCAGAGCGCGCTGCGTCGCGAGCGGCGTGCGTAGCTCATGCGCAAGATACGCCGCGAAGCGCTCATCCCCCATGCGACTTCGCCCAGGAGTTGTACGCAGCGTTCGACGGCATGTACGGCGGCCGGTACCTGCCGCAGGCTCTGTTCGCAGCCTCGAAACGGGGCGAGCCCTGATCGATTCCCACGCTCGCGGGATCCGGGATGCGACCTGTGCTGTCGGGGTCCGGGAAGTTCGGCACGCCGTGAGCGCGCACGCAGCGCGAGAACGACAGCGATTGCGCAGCGACGAGTCGCTGCCGGGCGGCGGTCGGCGTCGGGAGCAGATGCCGGCACGCTCCGTTCGCAGTCTCGAAGCGAGAGCTACTGACGGCGAGCTGCGCAAGCGAGACCTTCGGAATGACGCCGCTGCTCGACGGGTCCGGGAAGTTCAGCACTCCGTGCGCGCGCATGCAGTGCGAGAACGCGACGGCCCGGCTGCTCCCGCCCGCCGCATGCTTCACCGGTGAGCCCCCGCCGCAGCCCGCGCCCGTGAGCACGAGTGCGCCGGCCGCGACAATCGCCGCCGCGCCATTCTTTGTTTGACGGGCGCTCACGGCAGGTGCAGTGCCTCCCCGGCCTGCCGCTCGCAGCCCGACTCAGCCCGCTCGAACTGCCGGGACTGCGCGTCGATGCCGGGCGGTATCGACTGACCCGACGCAGTCGGATCGGGGAACGTCGGATACCCATGCGCGCGCAGGCACCTGGCGACCCGAAGGGCGAAGTCGAGCTTCTGCCGCCGCTGCTGCGGCGACCCACTGCTGCCGCGCGGGACCAGGTGCTTGCAGCGTTCATCGGCCGCGACCGACGCCTGCTTCGCAACCCCGGCCTGGAACGACGGAAAGTCCCCTTGTGCGTTGGGGTCGGGGAAGCTCGGCACGCCGTGCGAACGCATGCAAGCCGCAAACGCGAGAGACGCGCTCCGACGCGGTGACTGCGCGCTCGCGCCCGGCGAGCTCCCGCCGCCGCAGGCCGTGCCGAGCACCACGAGACCGGCCAGTCCGCTCGCAAGCACCGTGCGTACGTCCATCCACCCGATGGTCGCCCCGCTCGACAACAGCGTGAGGAACCGGCGATGAAAAGTCGATGAAACCGGTGCGCCGGTGCCTTCGGTCGCTCCGCGGTGGGCGAGACTGCGCCTGTGACCAGCGACGCCCCCGCGAGTGTGTCGATCCTCGTCGTCGAGGACGACGAGGAGATCGCCGACCTCATGCGCGACTTCCTGGAGGCGGAGGGCTTCAGTGTCCGGCATGCGGCCACCGGCCGCGAGACGAGCGAAGAGCTCGCGCGCAGCCGCCCCGACCTGGTGCTGCTCGACGTGATGCTGCCGGACGAATCGGGCTTCGAGATCTGCCGGCGGCTGCGCCTCGACTCGGCGGTGCCGGTGCTCTTCCTGAGCGCGCGCGACGGCGACGCCGACAAGATCCGCGGGCTTGGTCTCGGAGGCGACGACTACATCGTCAAGTCTGCGACGCCGGCCGAAGTCGTTGCACGGATCAAAGCGGTGCTGCGCAGAACGTCACCGACCGACCGCCTGCAGAGGCTGCGTTTCGGCGAGCTGGAAGTCGACCTCGCAGCACACGAGGTCAGTTGTGAGGGGAAACGCATCGAGCTGACCGCACGCGAATTCGCACTGCTGCGTGTCCTCGTCGAGCATCCGCGCCAGGTGTTCAGCCGCGATCGCCTGTTCGAGCTCGTCTGGGGATCGTTCGGCGACCGGAGCGCCGTCGCCGTCTACGTCGCCCGCCTGCGTCAGAAGCTCGAGCCGGACCCGAGCAAGCCACGCTACATCGTCACCGTCTGGGGAGCCGGGTACCGCCTCGACTCCGGAGCCCGATGAGGCGAGCGGCGATCCGCATCCGCGTCTTCATCCTCGCCGTCGTCCTCGTGCTGCTCGCCGTGCCCTCGCTGGCCGGCGGAGCGGCGTACGTGATCGAGCGCCACCATCAGCAGATCGACCTGCGGCGACGGCTCGGCGATGCGTACTCCTTCGTCGCCGCGCATCACGCGACGATGCAGGAGCCGCCGGTCGAGCAGACGTTCACGGAGCTGCTCGACCGCCATGGTCTGGCTGCGCAGATCGTTTTGGCGGGCGAAGCGGGGAAGCGAGAGATCTACCTCAGTCCGTCGCTCGGACGCGGCGCAGCCGGCGCAAAGCTGAAGGAGGCTCTGGCCGGCCTGGCGGTCGCAGGCGCGCAGTGGACCGATGCCCGGCGCAACATCTCGGCCGGCCCCAAGACGCCGGCCTTGCTCATCACGGACGTCTACTACCACCGTCCTTCGCAGGCGACGCGCGCGCTCGTCGGGCTCGTCGTCGGCGTCCTCGTGCTGCTCGCCGGCCTCGCGGTGGCGGTCTGGCTCGCCGGACGCTGGATGGTCGCTCCGCTCGCAGGCCTGAGCGCGCAGGTCGACAAGGTCGCGGGCGGCGACCTCGAGATCGCGGTGCCGCACAGCCGAATCCGCGAGATCGCGAACATCGGAGCCGCCGTCGAAGGGATGACGGCTGCGCTGGGCGAGGCCGCCCAGCGCCGAGGCGAGGCGGACGACGCGCGGCGCTTCCTCGTGACGAGCGTTGCCCACGATTTGCGCACGCCGCTCTTTGCACTGCGCGGGCACCTGCAGGCGATCCGTTCCGGGCTCGGCGACCCGGCGCTCCATCTGCAGCGGGCCGAAGCGCGAGCAGACTCACTCGAACGGCTCATCGGCAACCTGTTCGCCTACACGCGCGACGACTACGCGCAGCCCACACCCCACCTCGAAGCGACACGGATCGCCGAGCTCGTCACGGAGGTCGCGACCGGCCTCGACCACACCGCTCGGCTGCGCGGCAACACCTTCGCGCTCGACGGCGACCGCGCGCTCGACGTGGTCGTCGATCGTGACCGGTTCAAGCGCGCGCTCACGAACGTCGTCGACAATGCGCTCCGCTACAGCCCGCCCGGTGAGGCCGTGCATGTCAGCTGGTCGGAGAAAGGCGAGTCGATCGTGGAGCTGACTGTCCGCGACCACGGCCCCGGAATCGGCGCGGATCTGCTTCCTCACGTCTTCGAGCCCGGCGTTCGCGGCGCCCCGTCGGCCGACGGAGACGACGACGGCGCGGGACTCGGCCTGACGATCGCGAAGCGACTGCTCGAGCATCAGCATGCATCCCTCGAGGTGCGAAACCAGGAGCGCGGCGGAGCGTCGGTGACGCTCTCGCTACGCCGCTCATCAGACCTCTAGACCGTCCGCAACGCGTCGGTCGGCGAGAGCCGTGCGGCGCGAATCGCGGGCACGATCCCGGCGACGGCGCCGATGACGAGCGCCGCGAGCAGGCCGCCCACCCAGGCGATCGTCGGGATGACGACGGCCCAGCCGCGCGTTTCCGCGTAGATCACGGTTGCGAGCGCACCGAGCGCGACTCCGACCGCGCCGCCGAGGAGGGCGAGCAGCATCGCCTCGCCGAGGAACTGCCCGCGAATGTTCGCGCGCGTCGCGCCGAGCGCGCGGCGCAGGCCGATCTCCGAGCGGCGCTCGAGCACTGAGATGACCATGATGTTCGCGACTCCGACCGCGCCGACGAGCAGCGAGACCGCGCCCAGCCCGAGAAAGAGGCCGTTCAACGCGCCCTGCGCGTCTGCGCGCGCGACCAGCGCGGACGAGGGCTGGCTGACGTCGACCTGGTTCGGGGCTTCGGGGTCGGCGGTGTCCGCGAGGACGTCGTGCACCGCATCGGTCTGGCTCGTCACCGTGCGCACGTAGACCGTCGTCGGATGGCCGTCGAAGCCCAGGTACTGCTCGGCGGACGCGAAGCCGACGAGCACCTCGTTGTCGAGCTCAGGGGCGAGCACTGCATGGCTGATGATCCCCGCGACGTAGAACCACATTCCGCCGAGCCAGACGCGCTCACCGGAGAACACACGGTCGATGCCGAGGAGCTGCGCGGCCTGCGGGCCGAGCACGCAGACCGGCTCGGCTGCCGTCGCCGCGTTGAGGTAGCTGCCCGCGACGACGTGCGCACCGACGACGGCGAGAAGCGTCGGCGACGCGGCCTCGACCCCGAGTGCGTTCGTGTTGACCGAAGGGATGAGCGAGCTGCGATAGACGTTCGCGGTCGTCGAGCCCGTGTCCGCGAGCTGCGTCACGGGGCCGATCCGCCCGATCATGCCGGGCGCGGCCAACGGCAGCTCCGCTGATTCGCCGAAGAGGCTCTGCCCGTTCGAGACCGTCAGGAGGTTCGTGCCAAGCCGGTCGATCTCCGCAAGGAGGCCGGCGCGCGACGAGGCCGAGAGACCGAGCACGGCGACGATCGCCGCCACGCCGATAGCGATGCCGAGCGCAGACAGCGCAGCGCGCAGGCGGCGCGTGCGGAGCCCGATGCTCGCAACACGCGCGAGGTCGCCCGACCGCAGGCTCACCCGCGCGGCTCGTTGAACAGCGCGAACGCAGCGGCGTGTCGACCGACCCCGGCGCGGACGACATAGCCGCCCGGCTCACCGCCTGCGACGAACGCCGGCGCGACCGCTACACCGTCCGCGTCGGTGCGCACACGCACGATCCGCCGACGCCCGAAGCGGCCGGTCGCACCGCCACGAGGCGCCGTGAACGTGACCGTCGCGCCGCGCACGAGGTTGCCGTAGCGGTCGGTGACGGTCACGGCGATCCGGATGGGGAAGCGCGCTCCGACCGCGGTCGACTCACCCGACCCGGCGCCGGCGGCCACCGAGCTCACCGCGGCAGGGCGATTGCGAAACGCAAACAGCGCCGACTGCACCCCGGGCGCGGTCGCCGTGACGCTGAACGCACCTGCGACGGTGTTCGCCGCGACGCGCGGTGAGCGGGCGACGCCGCGGGCGTCGGTGGTCGCAGTCGCCTGCGCGCCGCCGTCCGCAAAGCTCGCGCTCGCACTTCCGGCCGCGCCGCCGATCGAGAACGTGACGGTCGCGCCCGGCACCGGCCTGCCGTTGCCGTCACGCAGCCTGACCGCGAGCCGCCGCGCGAACGAGGTGCCGACGACGGCCGTCTGCTTCACCGGCAGGAGGCCGTCCAGCGTCGAGCTCTTCCCGGGAAGGTTGTCGAGCGAGAACTCGATTGGCTCGACGATGCCGTCCACCGAGGCGGCCGCGAAGAAGCGGCCCGGAATGTCGTTCGCGGAGAACCGCGGCGAGGTCGCCACTCCGCTTGCATCGGCACGAACTGTCACCTGTGGCGCGCCGCCGTCGAACGATGCGCTCGCGCCGCTTCCACCCGGAACGAACGCGAACGTGACGGCGGCGCCGCCGACGGGGTTGCCGTTTGCATCGCGTACCGTGACGCTGAGCGGCTCCGCGTAGCGCGCGCCGGCGACCGCCGAGCTGCTCGCCGGTGCGGTCGGAGTGATGGTGAACGGCAACCCGCCGGCCGTGTTCGCGAGTGCGAACGTGACGGTCCCGTACGCAGACGTCGCAACGACCGCGTAGTAGCCGCTGATCCCGTTGGCGGTGAACTGCGGCGCGCTCGCCGATCCGGTCGCATCCGCGCCCACCGTGGCGGTGCTCGAGCCACTGCTCGCGAAGGTCCCGCTCGCACCGCTCGAGGGCGCGATGAATGTGATCGCCGTTCCCGCCGTCTGCGAGGTCACCGGGCAGCTGTTCGTGTTCGCGAGCGCAACGGCGAACGGCTGGGCGAACGGTGTGTCGAGCTGCGCGGTCTGCGGCGTGCCGCCGACGAGCACCAGCTCGTTGGGCGCGTTCAGGTCGGGGCAGGAGGCGGTCGTCCTCGCAGCAGCGGGGCCGACAGCCGCCGCGCAGGCAAGCACGGACGGCAGGACGAACAGTGCTGCGCGCTTCATGCCGTCGCCCTCTTGGTGTCGGCGACGATGCGCCCGTCGAGCATCTCGACCTGCCGCGGCAGCCGTGCAGCGAGATCCCGGTCGTGTGTGATGACGGCGATCGTCGCGCCGCCATCGTGAAGCTCCTCCAGGAGCTCGAGGATCGCGGAGCCGGTCGCGCTGTCGAGGTTGCCTGTCGGCTCGTCGGCGAGCACGATCGCCGGCCCGCCTGCGAGCGCGCGCCCGATCGCGACCCGCTGACGCTCGCCTCCGGAGAGCTGCGTCGGCTTCGCGGCCAGCCTGTCGCCGAGGCCGACGGCGGCGAGCACACGCGCGGCCTCCTCGCGGCGCGCGCCGTACGGCGCGCCGGCGTAGAGCAGCCCGTCGGCGACGTTCTCGAGCGCAGTCGCGTGCTCGGCGAGAAAGAACTGCTGAAAAACAAAGCCGATCCGAGTCGCTCTCAGCTTGGAGAGCTCCCGGTCCGACATGCCGACCACGTCGATGCCGGTGACGCGCACGGTGCCGGACGTCGGCTGGTCGAGCGTGCCCATCAGGTGCAGGAGCGTCGACTTCCCCGAGCCCGACGGCCCGACGATCGCAAGGAGCTCACCCTCTTCGACGCTGAAGCTGACGCCGTCGAGCGCCGTCACCGCCGGCTCGGTGCCGTAGCGCTTCGTCACCTCGTCGAGCTCGAGGACGGCGGTCATTCGGCGGGCACCACGACGGTCTGGCCGGCTGCGAGACCGGCGCCGCTGACCTGAACCTCGCCGCTCGCGTCGTCGAAGAGGCCGAGGTCGACACCGACCAGTTGTCGAGCGCCGCCGGGCCGAACCTCCTCGACCGCGTAGCCGCCGGACGAGAGCGCAAGCAGCGCGTCGACCGGCACCGCGAGCACGTTGCGCGCGGTCGCGTTCGTGATCGAGACGAGGACCGGCGCCTGGTCGAGCCTGCCGGTCGCTCCGGGATGGGTCGGCGTGACGTCGACTTCGATCGTCGGCGTGCTCGATCCTCCACCGGGCGCGTTGTCTCCGGAGTCGGACGGTGTGGTCGCCACCGTCCCGACATACGTCACTCGACCGGGCGTCGTCGAGTTGTCGGGGAGTGTGATGACGACCGCGTCGCCGAGCTTCACCTGGTTCTGCTCGGACGCATCGAGCTGCACGGTGACGACGCGGCGCGTCGACGTGACGCTCAGCACGGGCCCTGCCTGGACGACCGAGCCCGCGGCCGGCGTCACGGCCGTGACCCGGACGGGGTGTGGCTCGAAGACGACGGAGCCGAGCAGCAGCTCCCCGGTCGCCGGCTCGCCGAGCTTGGCCTGGAGCGCCTCGATCGCCGACTTCGTCGTGCTCGTGAACGCGTCGCCGGCGGCCGCCGGGTAGCCGAGCGCCCGGAGATTCGCATTGAGCTGCGCAACATCGCGCCCGGGTGCCACGCCCGGGACGAACGCGCGCCACGCAGCGACGGAACCGAGCATCAGGACGACCGGCTGCCCGTCGATCGCGTACAGCTCGTCGCCGCGGCCCACGACCGTCCCGAGCGTCGGCAGCGCGGTGAACGTGGAGGCCTGGCCGTAGAACGTCTCGTTCGCAACCGCGGCGGTCACGGCCGACCCGGCGGACGCAACGGCTGCGCTCGCGGCTGCGACGCTCTGCGCATCGGCTGCGACCTTGCCGGCGGCCTGAGACTCGGCCTGCTCGTCGGTCGACAGCGTCTGCGCATCGGTCGTGCACGGGCTCGCATCGCCGCCGCCGCTGTCACCGCCAGCCTGCGCGTGCGAGCTAGGCGCAGTAGCAACCGCAGCCGCTGCGTCTCCGGCGCAGTCGACCTGTGCCTTCGCCTTGTCGGCGGCGACGGCCGTCTTCGCCTGCAGGAGCGTCGCGGTGTCGGCGGCGGCCGCCGCCTTGGCGGTGGCGAGCTGGCCGGTCGCGGTCGTTGCGGCTTGCCGCGCCTGCGTGACCGCCGACGGCGCCGTGCCGGCAGCGGCTGCGATCGTCGACGAGTCGCCGTACCCGAGCGTCGCGTCCACCTGCGTCTGCGCAGTCAGCGTCGTCCGCTCGACCTTGGCGCGCGCAGTCGGGTACGCATTGTCGGACGACGCCGCAGCAGGAGCGTTGCTGCTGAAGACGCCGCTTGCGAACAGCACCACGACGAGCGCGACGACGCCGCCCGCGACCCCGAGCACCACGAACGTACGGTGCCGCGTCACGTGCGCACCCTGATCGCGAAACCTTGGCCGTTCGGGCCGGTGGCGCCGCACGCCTTCGCGGCCCGCTCGAATGCGGGCGTGGCGGCCGGGAGCTTCGTGATGGCGAACGGAGGAGAAGCATTCGGGCTCGGGTCGGGGAAGTCAGGCACTCCGTGCGCACGCATGCATCTCGCGAGCTTGACGAGATACTTCAGCTCCTTCTCCTGCTCCTCGGGCGTCATCGGCTTCGGCCCGCCGCCCGGGAGGTACTTGCGGCAGGCGGCCTGAACAGTCGACATCTTCGACGCGCTGCCCGGGCCGCCGGTGATCTCGACGCCGCGGCCGCCCTGGCCCAGCTGCGCATCGACCCCGTGCGACCGCAGGCAGTCGACGAACTTCACGAAGCTCCCGCCCCGCGGGACGATCGGCTTCGACGAGCTCGTTTCGTTCGTCGACGCCCGGCCGAGGCTCGCGACCGTCGGTGCCTTCGTGCGGCTCCCACAGCCGGTCGATGCAACGGTGACCGCCGCGAAGAGCGGAACGAGGACGAACCTCACGTACGAGAGCGAACCGCCGCTCTCTAAAGACACCCTGAAACGAGCCTAAGCAGTCGGTGAAAGCCGCAGCCGGAAGACTGCACCGCCGTCGGCAGCATCGTCGACGGCGACGCCGCCGCCGTGTGCATCGGCGATCTGCTTCACGATCGCGAGCCCGAGCCCGGCTCCCGGCGTGCCTCGCGCTTTACGCGAGCGGTAGAAGCGGTTGAAGACGAGCGGCGCGTCCTTCGAGTCCACGCCAGGGCCGCGATCCCGAACCTCGACGGTTCCCTTCCGCACGCTGACATCCACCGCGCCACCTGCCGGGCTCCACTTGCGTGCGTTGTCGAGCAGGTTCGCGACCGCACGATCGACCCGCTCCGGCACGCCGACGACCGTCGTCGGCTCGAGCGTCGTGCGAAACTCGACCGACGGCGTGCGGCGGGAGGCACGGTCGACCGCGCCCTGCACGAGCTCGTCGAGGCGGAACTCCGTCGGCGCGACTTCCGCCTCCTCGCCGCGCGCGAGCTCGACGAGCTCGCCGACGAGCGCCGTCATCGACTCGAGCTCGTCGCGCACATCGGCCGCGATCTCCTCGCGCTCCCGCGCATCGATCGTCTGGCCGCCCGTCAGCAGTTCGAGATTGGCGCGAAGCGTCGTGATCGGCGTACGCAGCTCGTGTGACGCGTCCGCGACGAGCTGGCGCTGCGTTCTGAGCGACTCGTCGAGCGTGGCGAGCAGCTCGTCGAGCCTACGAGACAGGCGACTGATCTCGTCGCGCCCACCGATGCCGATGCGGCGGCTGAGGTCGTGCGTCTCGACGATCTGCTCCGTCGTCCGCGTCAGCCGGCGCAGCGGCGCGAGCGCGGCGCCCGAGACGAGCGCGCCGAGAATCGCGGCGACACCGATTCCGCCGAGCGAGACGAAGATCAGCAGCAGCCGCAGACGCGAGAGGTTGTGGTCGATGTCCGCGAGCGGTCGCGTCAGCACGATCTTCGCGTTCGGCGTGACGATCGTCAGCGCACGCGAGTGGACGCCGTTCACGGTCGTGGTCGTGTAGACCGGCGGATGCGGTTTGAAGTGCGCGCCGGCAGCGAGGATCGTGTAGTTCACCGCGGCGCCGCTCTTCTTCGGCACGACCTGTCCCGAGACATGTGTGACGCGCACCGAGCCTCCATAGAGCCGTTTCAGCCGGATGAACGCGGGCAGCTGCTTGACAGGCGCGTTCGGCCCCGACGCGAGCAGGGCGTGCACCTGCGACGACACGTCGGTGCTCACACGGAGGTCGCTGTCGACCTGGTGCAGCAGCTCGCTCTTGTCGGTGTAGTAGATGACGATCGAGCTTCCGACGATCGCCACCGCGACGGCCGCGGACGCGAGCAGCGTGAGCCGAAGCCGGAGGCTCATCGCTCCCTCAGCGCGAAGCCGACGCCGCGCATCGTCTGCAAGAGCCGCGGCTCGCCCTCCGCCTCCAGCTTCCGGCGAAGGTGGCCGACGAACACGTCGAGCGTGTTCGAGGAGAGTGAGCTGTCGTACCCCCAGACGCGCTCGTAGATGAGCGAGCGCGAGAGCACCTGCCGCGGGTGGCGCAGAAAGAGCTCGAGGAGCTCGAACTCGATCCGCGAGAGCTGGATCGCACGGTTTCCGCGGCGCGCCTCGCGCGTGAGCAGGTCGAGCTCGAAGTCGGAGAACCGCAGCTTCTCGGCACCCCCGCCCGCCCGCCGGAGCAGCGCGCGCACGCGCGCGACGAGCTCCTCGTTCGCAAACGGCTTGACGAGGTAGTCGTCGGCGCCGGCGTCGAGCCCTGCGACGCGGTCGCGCACCGCATCGCGCGCCGTCAGCATCAGCACCGGGAGCTGGTGGCTCTCCGCGCGGAGGCGCTGACACACCTCGATCCCGTCGCTGCCCGGCATCATCACGTCGAGGACGACGGCGTCGAACCGGCCGGAGCGAACCTGCGCAAGCGCCTCTTCGCCGTCCTCGGCCACCTCGACCTCGAACCCGTGTGAGAGCAGCACTCGCCGGAGCGCCTTCCGCAGGCCGACATCGTCGTCGACGACGAGGATCGCCACGCCCGAAGTTTGCGCCTGCTCTCTGAAAGAAGCCTAAAGAAGCGAAATCTTCAGATCGCGCCCCACGCCCCGAGCTCTTAGGTATCTCGCAGACGACTCTAGGGAACCGTCTACGTGGGCACGCAACGCTGGTGTCCGACCACGACGCCGAGGAGCACTCATGACTCGCAATCCCTTCCGCCTCGCCCTGCTCGCAGCCATCTCGATGACGATCGCCGCCGTCGCGGCCGGCTACGCCTATGCGAAGTCGCGCAGCGCTCCGATCGGGACGGGCGTGGTGGTGATCGACACGAGCCTCGGCTACCAGGGTGGCGAGGCCGCGGGCACCGGCATGGTGCTGCGCTCCTCGGGCGAGATCCTGACAAACAACCACGTGATCCGCGGCGCGACGACGATCAGGGTCGTGGTTCCGGGAACGGGTCACAGCTACGCTGCCAAGGTCGTCGGCTACGACGTCGCAAAGGACGTCGCCGTCCTGCAGGCAGCGGGTGCGAGCGATCTCAAGACGATCTCGCTCGGCTCGTCGACGGGAGTCAAGGTCGGGCAGACGGTCGAGGCGGTCGGCAACGCCGGCGGCGGCGGATCGCTCGTCTCCAGCACCGGCACGATCACCGCCACGGGCCGCACGATCACGGTCGACAACGACGCCGGAGGTTCGACGACGCTCTCGAGCCTGCTCGAGACGAACGCCGGGCTCGAGCCGGGCGACTCCGGCGGCCCGCTCCTGAACACCGCCGGAAAGGTCGTCGGCATGGACACGGCGGCTTCCGTCTCCTCCGACTACCAGAACGTCTCGAGCAGCGACGGCTACGCGATCCCGATCGACCGCGCGCTCGCGCTCGTCAAGCTGATCGTCTCCGGCAAGTCGTCGGCGACCGTCCACATCGGCAGCACGGCGTTCCTCGGCGTCTCGGTCGTATCGACGAGCTCTGTGCCCGAGTACGCCTACTCCGGCCAAGGAGCCGTCGTCGCCGCCGTCGTGAGCGGCGGCCCCGCAGACAACGCGGGGCTCGGCGAAGGCGATCTGATCACGGCGATCGACGGGAAGGCCGTTACCTCGCCGACGGCTCTCGGCGCGATCATCCTCGCGAAGGAGGCGAACGCAACGATCACCGTCGCCTACGTCGACGGCACCGGGACGAGCGAGACGGCGAGCGTGAGGCTCACGAGCGGCCCACCGCAGTGAGCTCGCGGGCGCGCGCGACCAGGCGGTCCTCCGCGGCCACTGTCTCGGCACGCACAGCCGCGTTCCAGCGCTCGTGCTCGGGGAGCACGTCGGCGAACGAGCTCAGCATGCGCTCCATCGCCGCCTGGGACGAGGAGCCGCGCTGGCGGCGCGCCTCCGCGCAGGCAACCGGGTCGAGGGCGCGCGCGAGCTCGGCGGAGTCGATCGACAACGCGTGGCCGGCTGCCGCGGCAAGCAGCTCCGGCGTCAGATCCGACGGCGGCTTCCCTGCGTCGACGAGCTCCCGCACCGCTCGTCCGACGACCGAGTGCGCAGTGCGGTAGTCGAGCTCTCCGGAGAGCGCGAGCACGTCGGCCACGTCCGCTGCCGTGACGAAGCTGGCGTGCGCGATCTCCGCAAAGCGGTCGAGCCGCAGCTCGATCCCCTCGAGCAGCGACGCGGTCAGTCGCGCGATCGCCGCGGCCTCGTCGACGGCACGCGGAACGAGCCCGTTCAACAGGTGGAAGTGATCCGTGCGCGCCGAGCCCGAGTGCAGCACGACGAACGCACCTGTGACGTCGGCCGCCGCCTGCGCGGCCTGCGTTCGAATCGCGACGAGTGCGTACGGGTTCTTCTTCTGCGGCATCAGCGCGCTCGCGCGACTGTGCGCATCGGCGAGCTCGAGAAGCCCGAACTCCTGGCTCGCATAGATCTCGAAGTCCTGGCCGAGCTCGCTCTGATGGGTCGCTGCGATTGCAAGCGACGAAAGAAGCTCGGCGTAGACGTCTGCCTGCCACGCTGCGTCCTTCGCGTGCTCCACAAGCCCTTCGCAACCGAGCAGCTCGGCGAGCCGCTCGCGGTCGAGCGACCACCGCGAGCCCGCGCTGCCGCCGGCTCCGGCGACGCTTTCCCCAAGCGCCCCGTGCGCGCCTCGCATCCGGCCGGCATCGCGAAGGGCGGGATATGCGTAGGCGAGCAGCAGGTGACCGACGGTCGTCGGTTGCGCCGGCTGCAGATAGGTGTAGTCGACAGCGAGCGCCGATCGAGTCGCCGCCGCGTGTCCGGCGAGTGCTCGTGCCTGGGCGACGAGCGCCTCGTGGATGTCGAGCACACCGCTTCGCGCTGTGAGGCGCACCGCGACCCGGAACGCCTCGCGACGTGGCCGCCCGGCGCTCAG
The DNA here is from genome assembly GCA_035650975.1 of Gaiellaceae bacterium. Lineage (GTDB taxonomy): Bacteria > Actinomycetota > Thermoleophilia > Gaiellales > Gaiellaceae > PALSA-600. The sequence goes on along the minus strand of DASRGQ010000074.1, from coordinate 32,952 downwards.
CCAGCCGGCGGCGGATCTCCCGACCCGCCGTTCGAGCTCGGCCTCGCGCGCGTTGAACGCATCGCCGAGCGAGGGGTCCCACGGAAATGCGTCGCCCGGGATCTCGTGCAGCTCGAGCAGCCCGCGCATGAGCGCGCGTGCGTCGTCTCCGTGAAGGTCGCCACCCTCGACGAGCGCGACGGCGTGCGCGAGGTCGGCGAGCGACAGGCCGTGAGCGAGCCGGGGGCCGTGTGCGCTTTCCGCCGCGAACGCCGCGTCCACGAGCTCGGAGGCCGCGCTGCCGCGCAGGCGTGCGCCGCGGCCGAGCTCCTGCGCATCGGTCACGGCCGGATCACCATCCGACCCTACATGCGCGGTCGATTTGCTACGAGTGTGACCGTGGGGGCAACGGCAAACGGAATCGAGCTGCGCGGGATCGAGAAGACGTATCGCGCGGCACACGGGCCTGTGCGCGCGGTGCGCGGCATCGACGTGAAGGTTGCGCCCGGGGAAACGGTGGCGCTGCTCGGGCCGAACGGCGCGGGCAAGTCGACGACGATCGACATGCTGCTCGGGCTGCAGCAACCGGACGCGGGCGACGTCTCCGTCTTCGGGCTGGCGCCGGACAAAGCAGTCGCCGCCGGGCGCGTTGGCGCGATGCTGCAGACGGGCGGCCTCCTGCGCGACCTGACTGTGCGCGAGCTCGTGACGATGATGGGCTCGCTGTACCCGAACGCGCTCGGTGTCGACAAGGCGCTCGAACATGCACGCGTCACCGAGCTCGCGGACCGGCGGACCGAGCGCCTGAGCGGCGGCGAGACGCAGCGCGTGCGGTTCGCGATCGGCCTCGTCAGCAACCCCGACCTGCTGGTGCTCGACGAGCCGACGGTCGGCCTCGACGTCGAGGCACGACACGCGTTCTGGACGACCGTCCGCGACTTCGCAAGCCAAGGGAAGACCGTGTTGTTCGCGACGCACTACCTCGACGAGGCGGATGCGTACGCGGACCGTGCGGTGCTGATGGCCCGCGGAAGCGTCGTCGCCGACGGGCCGACGACCGAGATCAAGGCGATGGTCGGTGCGCGCACGCTTCGCGCCACGCTGCCCGACGTCACGCCGGACGAGCTCCTTCGACTGCCGGGCGTCACGCACGCAGAGCGGCGCGGCGAAGCGGTGACGCTCTCCTGTGCGGACTCCGATGCGGCGATCCGCGCTTTGATCGCCGCCTACCCGGCCGCGCGCGACTTCGAGATCCGCGGGGCAGGCCTCGAAGAGGCATTCCTGCGCCTGACGGTCGACGCTCCGGAGGACGCTGCGTGAACGGCGTCACCTACGCACGCCTGGAGCTTCGCCGCACGTTCCGCAACAAGCGATTCTTCATCCTCGCCTTCGGCTTCCCGCTCGTCCTCTACTACGCGATCGCAGGGCCGAACCACGGCGTGCACAACTTCGCGAAGACCGGCATTTCCGCGCCGGTGTACTACATGGTCGGCCTCGCTGCGTTCGGGACGATGAACGCGGTGCTCTCGTCGGGGGCGCGGATCTCGGCGGAGCGTCAGGCGGGCTGGAACCGGCAGCTGCGCCTCACCCCACTCTCGACGCGCACCTACTTCCGCGTGAAGGTGCTGACGGCATACCTCATGGCGTCGATCTCGATCGGCCTCCTGTACATCGCGGGCGCGACGCTCGGCGTGCGGCTCGGCGCCGCGGACTGGGTGAAGATGACCGTGCTGATCTTCATCGGTCTCGTCCCGTTCGCTGCGATCGGGATCGTGATGGGCCACCTGCTGACGCCCGACTCGATCGGGCCCGCGATGGGAGGTATAACCGCGCTTTTCGCACTGCTCGGCGGCGTGTGGTTCCCGGTGTCGAGCGGCGTCATGCACGACGTCGGCCAGGCGCTGCCGTCGTACTGGCTCGTGCAGGCGAGCCACCTCGGCATCGGCGGCCACGGCTGGAGCCATACCGGCTGGGCAGTGATGATCGCGTGGACGGCAATCGCCGCCGTCGTGGCAGGCCGCGCCTACCGGCGCGACACGCAGCGCGTCTGAGCCGATCTAGAATCGCCCCATGACCGCGCTCTACCGCAAGTACCGTCCGCAGACCTTCGCCGACGTGGTCGGCCAGGAAGCGGTCGTGCGCACACTGACGAACGCGGTGGAGCAGGGCAAGGTGCGGCAGGCGTACCTCTTCGCGGGCCCGCGAGGAACGGGCAAGACGTCGCTCGCGCGCATCCTCGCGAAAGCGGTCAACTGCGAGCACGGCCCGACGGCGTCTCCCGACAACAACTGCCACGCCTGCGTCGCGATCACGAACGGCACCTCGCTCGACGTGATTGAGATGGACGCCGCGTCCCAGCGCGGCATCGACGACATCCGCGACATCCGCGAACGCGTCGTCCTGCAACCGGTCGAAGGGACCTACAAGGTCTACATCCTCGACGAGGCGCATCAGCTGACCGACGCTGCGTGGAACGCGCTGCTGAAGCTGATCGAGGAGCCGCCGCCGCATTTGCTCTTCGTCTTCTGCACGACCGAGCTGCAGAAAGTCCTGCCGACGGTGCGCTCGCGCTGCCAGACCTTTGTGTTCCAGCGCCCGCCGCTGCACGATCTCGTGCTCAAGCTACGGCGCATCGCGGACGGCGAGCAGATCGATGTGCCCGACCCTGCGCTCGCATTGATCGCGCGGGGCGGCCGCGGCGCCTATCGCGACGCGGAGTCGACGCTCGACCAGCTCGCCTCTGCAACGGGCGGCGCGATCACGGTGCAGGACGTTCTCCAGTTGCTCGGCGCGGTCGAGGACGAGGTGCTGTTCCGTCTGTGTGACATGGTCGCCGCTGGCGAGACGGCGGAGGCGCTGCTCTTCCTCGAGGAGTTGTCGTCGCACGGGCAGGACCTCGGCCGCCTCGTCACCGACCTGCTCGAGCATCTGCGCCATCTGCTGCTCGTGCAGCACATGCACGAAGTCCCCGACTCGCTGCCCGTGACCGAAGAGGCGCGCGAGCGCCTGCGCGAGCAGGCGAACCAGCTGCCCGCCTCGACCGTCATCCGTCTGATCGACCTGCTCGCGGTCGCGGTGGACGACATGCGGCAGGGCGGCGACCCGCGCCTGCCGCTCGAGCTTGCGCTGGTGAAGGTGACGAGGCCATCGTCGGATCTCTCGCGCGAGGCGCTCGCGCACCGAATCGAGCTGCTGGAGGCCGGCGCCCCGGTTCGAGAAAGACAGGAACCTGGTTCGAAGAGCGAACCAGGTTCCACGGAGCTCGCCGCCGTCGAGGCGGCGACCCCCGTCGCGATCCCAGTCGAGCTCGAGCAGTTGCAGGAGGCGTGGCGGCGCACGATCCTGCCGGCGGTGGAGCAGCGTTCCATCCCGATCGGAAAGACGCTCGCAGAAGCGCACCCTGCGGCGCTCGCCGGCGACACGCTGACGCTCGAGTTTCCGCAGACCGCGTCGTTCCATCTGAAGCTCGCCGAGGACCCGAAGAACCAGGCAATGCTCCGGGAGGCTCTCTACGAGGTGACGGGACGCAAGCTCGCCGTCGAGTTCGAGCTCGGCGACGTCGCGCATCCTGAGGAAGCCGACGACGTGCCGCACAGCGAGGAGGACGTTCTCGAGCTGATGAAGAGCACATTCGACGCCCGGGAGCTCGAGGAATGAGCACGCCATGAGCTTCGACCTGAACGCGCTCATGAAGCAGGCGCAGGAGATGCAGGCGCAGATGCAGCAGCTGCAGGAGGAGGCGGCGAACGAGGTTGCCGAGGCCTCGTCCGGCGGCGGCGCCGTGACCGTCGTCGCAACGGCAGCCGGCGAACTGAAGGAACTGCGCATCGACCCGAAGGCGGTCGACCCCAACGATCCGGAGCTGCTCGCCGATCTCGTGCTCGCCGCGGCGAACGAAGCCCTCCGCGCCGCCCGCGCCAAGGTCGAGGCGAAGATGAAGGGCATGCTGCCGCCCGACCTCGGCGGCCTCCTGCCCGGCCTCTAGAAGATGTTCAGCCCATCGGTCGAGAACCTCGTGGCGCAGCTCACGCGCCTGCCGGGTGTCGGCTCGCGCACGGCGCAGCGGCTCGCGTTCCACATCCTGCAGCGTCCGAAGGAGGAGGCGCTCGCGCTCGCAGCGGCACTCGAGGAGGTGAAGGAGCGCGTGCGCTTCTGCCGGCAGTGCGGGAACCTCACGGAAGAGGAGCTGTGCGGGATCTGTATCGATGCGCGCCGAGACCACGCGGTGATCTGCGTCGTCGAGCAGCCGGTCGACGTCGTCTCACTGGAGCGAACGCACGAGTTTCGCGGGCTCTACCACGTGCTCGGCGGAGCGCTCTCGCCGCTCGACGGCGTCGAGCCGGGTGATCTGCGCGTCGACGAGCTGCTGCAGCGCGTCGAGGCGAACGGCGTGCAGGAGGTCGTGCTTGCGACGAACCCGAACATGACCGGTGAGGCGACTGCTGCGTTTCTCGCCGACCGGCTACGCGGACGCGTCCGCGTCACGCGGCTCGCGAGCGGGCTCCCCGTGGGGGGCGACCTCGAGTACGCCGATGAGGTCACCCTCGGTCGTGCGCTCGCCGGACGGCGTGAGATGTAGCGCCTCTCCGAGCGCACGCGCGAGAAACCGCTCCGTCCGCTGAGCGATCCAGAAGCAGACGGCGGCCGTGGGCAGCTCGGCGAAGATCGCGAGCAGGATCGCGTTCCGCCGCTCGTCTGCGTGCGACTCGAGCAGGATGTCGAACCACGCGTCCGTGACGAGCAGCGTTCCCGTCGCCGCGGCCAGCGCGCCGACCCACGGCGAACGCCGGTGAGCCGCGACCGCCGTTGCGATGAAGAGCACGGCGAGCCCGGTGTCGAAGCCCGACCACGCGAGGTCCCAGTGCGACGAGCGGTGGTGCGGCTTGAGCGACTCGGAGAGCCAGAGCGCCCACGGCAGCAGCCCCACGCCGACGAGCGCGTAGGCGACCACGACCCACTCGCGGAGCGATGAAGGACGGCGCGGCATCGTGCCTACACTGTGGCAGAGATGACCACTATCGAATTCGAAGCTTTACCCAGCGTCGCGGCGACACCTCGCACGCCCGGCCTCGTGGTCATGAAGTTCGGCGGAACCTCCGTCGGAGATACCGACAAGCTGAAGGCCGTCGCAAGCCGGCTCGTTGCAGCGCACGAGGAGGGCACGAAGGTCGTTGCCGTGCTCTCGGCGATGGGACACACCACCGACGAGCTCATCCGGCTCGCGCACGAGGTGTCCGACAACCCTCACCCACGCGAGTACGACATGCTCGTCTCGACCGGGGAGCGGATCTCGAATGCGCTCTGTGCCATGGCGATCAACGATCTCGGCCACGAGGCCGTGTCGTTCACCGGCTCGCAGGCAGGAATCGTCACCGACGGCCGTCACACGAAGGCGAAGATCGTCGAGGTGCGCGCGCAGCGCATCCACGACGCACTCGCGAAGAACAAGATCGTGCTCGTCGCCGGCTTCCAGGGCGTCTCGACGTCGACCAACGACGTGACGACCCTGGGACGCGGCGGCTCCGACACGACGGCGGTCGCGCTCGCGGCCGCCCTCGGCGCCGAGGCGTGCGAGATCTTCACCGACGTCCGCGGAGTGTTCACCGCCGATCCACGCCTCGTGCCGAACGCGCTGAAGCTCGACACGATCAGCTACGAGGAGATGCTGGAGATGGCGGCGTCGGGGGCGGGCGTGATGATGGCGCGGTCGATCGAGATCGCGCGTAGCTACGGTGTTCGCCTGCGCGTGCGCTCGACGTTCGAGCCATCGGACAGCGGCACGTGGATCGGCGAGGAAGGTGATCTGGTGATCGAGAAGGCAATCGTCTCCGGCGTGACGCACGACACCTCCGAGGCAAAGGTGTCGATCATCGGCGTCCCCGACCGCCCTGGCATCGCGGCACGCGTCTTCCGCGAGCTCGCGCGCGCCGGGGTGAACATCGACATGATCGTCCAGAACGTCTCACAGAACGGCGAGGCGACGATCTCGTTCACCCTGCCGAAGACAGACGTTCCGACCGCGACGCCGATCCTCGAGCAGCTGCGTGAGGAGATCGGCGCGGGCCGCGTCGAGCACGACGCGGACGTCGCGAAGATCTCGCTGATCGGCGCGGGCATGAAGAGCCATCCCGGCGTCGCCGCCGACATGTTCGACGCGCTGGCCGAGGCAGGAATCAACATCGAGATCATCTCGACGTCGTCGATTCGCGTGTCGTGTGTGATCCGCGCAGCGGAGGTCGAGCGCGCCGTGCGCGCGGTGCACGACCGCTTCCAGTCCTATGCCGAGGAGCGCGTGAATGGCTGACCGTCCGTCGATCGGCGTCGTCGGTGCGACCGGCGCAGTCGGGAGCGTGACGCTCGAGCTGCTCGAGCGCCGCGGCTGGGACAACGTGCGCGTCTTCGCCTCGTCCCGGTCGGCAGGCACGCAGGTGCGCGGACGCACCGTCGAGGAGGCGACGCCCGATGCGCTCGCGCGCGGCGACCTCGACCTGTTTCTCTTCTCCGTCGGAACGGGCGCCTCACGCGAACTGGTTCCCCACGCTGTCTCCGGCGGCGCGGTCGCGATCGACAAGTCGTCTGCGTACCGGCTCGACCCGAACTTCCCGCTCGTCGTGCCCGAGGTGAACGCCGAGCGGGCGAGGGGCAGCATCATCGCGAACCCGAACTGCTGCACGATCCCGCTCACCTGCGTGCTGAAGCCTCTGCACGACGCGGTGGGACTCGTGCGCGTGCGCGTCGCGACCTACCAGTCGGTATCGGGTGCCGGCGCGCAGTCGATGGAGCGCCTCCGAAACGAGCCGCAGGCGGAGCACGACCTGCGCATGGACTGGGACTTCGACGGAGTCGAGTTCGACGAGGAGTCGAAGCTGCGTGAGGAGACCCGCAAGATCATGGAGCTGCCGGAGCTGCCGATCCAGGCGAGCTGTGTTCGTGTGCCGGTGCTCGTCGGTCACGCGGAGGCCGTGTGGATCGAGACCGAGGACGATCTCTCACCCGAGCAGGCGCACACGCTGCTCGAGGCGGCACCGTCCGTGCGCGTCGACGACTTTCCCTCGCCGGGCAAGGCGGCCGGGCTCGACGAGGTGCTCGTGGGGCGCATCAGGCGCGACCCGACCGTCGATTGCGGGCTGGCACTGTTTCTCGCCTGCGACAACCTCCGTAAGGGCGCGGCGCTGAACGCGATCCAGATCGCCGAGCTCGTGCTCGACCGCGTCCCTGCCTAGCGAGCGCCCCGACATCGGCATGCTCGGCCGGTTCTTCGGCCGGCTGGCGGGTGGCAACTGGCGGCCGCCGTCGGACGAGCTGCGCTTCGCCGCATCCGCGGGCTTCGACACGGTGCAGATCCGCAGCGACCGTGCCGGCGAGCTCGAGGACGAGCTTGGGATCGGTGCGCAGGAGCTCGGCGACCTCTTCGCCGAGGTGGGCGTCGAGCCGGTGCTGGAGATGCTCGTGCGGCACGAAGGCGAGCCCGGGACGGTGCCGCGTGCGCTCGAGTCGAACCTGACAGCGATCGACGCGATCGGCGTGCTGCGCGTGCACGTCCATCCCGTCGGCCCCGCCGAGGCGGCGCCACTGCTCGCCCGCGACTTCACTGACGCGCTGGCGCTCGCTGACGATGCCGGGCTCGTCTTCGCTGCAGAGCACAACGCACCGGGCCACCACCTGCTCGTCGAACCGGCTGACGTCGAAGCGCTGCTCGATGCGGTGCCTGGTCTCGGCTTCGTCTGGGACGTGAACCACACGAGCGCGGAGCACGTCGACCGCTTCCTGGCGCTGCGCGAACGCTTCACGCTCGTGCACGTCTCCGACACGCCGCTTCCCGAGACGAATCACCACCTTCCGCTCGGCCGCGGCAGCGTCGACTTCGCACGGCTGCGCGGACTCGACGTGCCGCTCGTGCTGGAGATCGGCGGCTTGCCCCACTCCGGCGGCCCAGGTCTCGACACGGACGAGGCGCTCCGCGACTCGAAGCGCGGGCTTGAAGCGGCGCTCGCGCGCTAAGGCCGCGGGGCCGGCACCGGCTCCGGGACGCCGAAGGCGTTCCGCACCGCGCTCAACACCTTCTCGCGGCGACCTTCGACGACCGGTTGCAGGCCGCCGAGCTCGAGCCTCGAGAGCCCGATGCGGCCCGACGAACGCACCACTTCGAACCCGAAGTCGGCGAGGAAGTCCTGCGGGAACACCGTCTTGTGCACCCGGAAACGCTCGTAGCTCGACTCGCCCTCCGCGTAGCGAAACGAGAACGCCTCGAGACGCGACGCGCCTCGATCCCGCGCCTCGCCGATTGCGGCCAGGAAGAGCGACTGCAGCACCCAAGGGCTCGACGGATCGACGAGGTAGGCGCACGTGACGAGGATCGCGCCCTCGGAAGGTGGGCCGCCGGGCAGCTCGGCGGCGCGAGGGAACGCCTGCGCCGGGCCGTACTGCATCGAACCGAGCACGCGCCCGTCTCCGTCGTAGTACACCGTCCCCCACGCGCCGAAGTCAAGCTCCAGCTTCTCCATCCAGCGGTCCTTGTCGGCAGTTCGCCGTCCGCGCGACTGCCACCACACGCACTCATGGCATACGGTCGGCGCAGTCTCGAGCGTCAGCTTCGTCAAGCCCGCAAGCCTCACGCTCATCGCTGCACGTCCTCGACGACGACGTGAACCGCGGCCGGAGCAACGTCGGCCATCTGCCCGAGATACTCGCGGACGCGCCGCTGCACCTTGGCCGCGACGCTCGGAACCTCCGCGCCGTAGTCGACGACGAGGTGCACCTCGACCTCGCTGCCGCTCACGCGTGCGCTCCGGCGCTGCTTCGTGTGCACGCCCGAGACCTCCGCAGCGGCATCCGCCGCATATCGGGCGAGCACCTCGGGCGAGATCACGCTGTGCCCTTCCATCAGCCTGATCGTAGAACGAGCTCGGTCGCCTCCGGGCGCGCGAAGTACCGGAACGGCACGAATGTCGTCCCAAGGCCGGGCGAGACGTGCATCGTCGTATTGCCGCGCGAGTAGAGCCCCTGGCGGTAGCGAGACGAGGGATGCGCGAGCAGCAGCCTGCCCTCGGGCCCGTACGGGAGGACGATCTGGCCGCCGTGGAGATGCCCCGACAGGATGAGCTGCCACCGGCCTTCGGGCACGTAGTCGAGCGCGCGCGGGAAATGGCAGAGCAGAATCCGGAGCGGCGCATCCGACGGCTCGAAGCGGCTCGTCCGGTAGGAGAGCCACGACCGCGGGTCGACGCCGGCGATCTCCACCGCCACGCCGTGAAGCTCCACCGTGACCGATTGGTCGGCGAGCAGCGTCCCACGGGTGAGCCGGCCGAGCTGCACCGGCTCCGAGAACGGATCCCGGGAGAGAGCGAAGTCGTGGTTCCCGAGGACGATGTACGGGTCGGACGGAAGCCGCTCGAGCAGCTCGTTCAAGCGCGGCTGGCCGCGTGCGCGTGAGAGCAGGTCGCCCGTGATGCAGACGAGGTCGGGCTTCCGCTCGGCGACCCAGCGGACGGCACGCGCGACAGCGCGAACGCCTCGCGACGGCATCCCGAGATGGAAGTCCGAGAGGTGCGCAATGCGCAGGCCGTCGAGCTCGGGCGGGAGCCCCTGCACCGCGACGTCGCGGACGCGCAGCTGCACCCAGCCCGCCTCGAAATGGCCCCACGCAAGGCCGCCGGCCGCGGCCACGCCAAGTGCCCCGGCGACGTCGCGCGACGCGCTCAGCTCAAATCTCGAGCTTCTCGAGGACCGGAGCCACCGAGACGACGTGCCGCTTGAACTTGAGCTCCGACTCCTCGAGGCCGGCGGCGACGCCGACGAGCTGCGAGAGATGCAGGATCGGCATCTTGAAGTCACGTCCCGTCGACTTCTTCAGCTTCGACTGCCACGCGTCGAGCGAGAGGTGGCACAGCGGGCACGGTGTGACGATCGCGTCCGCCCCCGCTTCGTACGCCTGCTCGATCGGCTGGATCAGCTCGCCGAGCGCAGTCTCCTCGCGCGCCTGGATGATCGGGAAGCCGCAGCACTTGATCTTCGCCGGGTAATCGATCGGCTCGCCGCCGCACGCCTCGATGATCCGCTCGAGCGACCACGGCCGATCGGGGTCCTCGAACCCGTTGATCTTCGACGGCCGCAAGATCTGACACCCGTAGAACGGTGCGATCTTCAGGCCCTTGAGCCCGCGATGCGCGGCGCCCTTCAGCAGCTCGTACCCCTCGCCGTCGGCGATCTCCCACAGCAGATGACGGACGTCGACGTCTTGTTCATACGCCGGCACACCGACAGCGACGAGGTTCTCGTTCACACGCGCACGCAGCTCCGAGTCGCCGAGCAGCATGAAGTTCGCCTGGCGCAGGTTGAGCGTGCACACGTTGCAGACTGTGAGCAGCGTGTCGACCTGCTCAGCGGCGGCGTACGCGAGGATGCGCGCGTTGAGATGAAGGTAGTAGTCGGGCTCGGCCTCGTGGATGTCACCGGCACCGCAGCACGTGACCGATTCGAGCTCGACGAGCTCGAGTCCCACCTTCGGCGCGAGCGCCTGTGTCGCGAAGTCGAGCTCCTTCGCCGACAGCGACGCGAGACAGCCTTTGTAGTACGCAACCCTTTTCATGCGCCTCCCTCGGGCTTCTTCGTCGGCGGCTCGCCGGGTATGACGTCGGCCTGCGTCAACGAGCCCATGCCTTCGTTCGCGCCGCCGACCGGCTCACCGGCGATGAACGGCTTGTGAAACGCGCCGGGCCGTTCATAGATCTGCTCGAGCGTCTCCTCGCCGGTGTGCCCGTGTGCGAGCCGTGCGAGTGCATGCTCGCCCTGCACGATGCCCTCGTAGCCGTTGCGGCCCTGGTCGCGCACGAGGTCGTGGAGCCAGCGTGACTCGCGGACGTCTTTCGCGACGTGCGGCGGGAACGGCGGCGGCACCTTGCCTTTCATCGCGAGGTCGAGCGCGAACCGCGTCTGCTTGATCGCGGCGACGACTCCCTGCGTCTTCGGCACGAGCTCCGTCTCGCGCAGCCAGCCCGTCGTTTTCGCCGACGTGACGAACCACTTCGCGTGCTTCGCACCCATGTCGCGGTCGATGCCCTCTTTCACCGACTCCGCGCCGAGCTTTGCGATCGCGTCGCGCGGGTCGACGCCTTTGGGGCAGCGCTCGTTGCAGAAATAGCAGCGGGTGCACTCCCAGATGCCGTGCTCGCCGTTCAGCTTCTCGAGCCGCGCGAGCTTGTTTCCGTCGCGGGGGTCGCCGACGAAGCGCATGGCCTTCGCGAGCGCCTGCGGGCCGAGGAAGCGTGGGTCGGACTCCATCGCGTTGCACTCCGAGACACAGCAGCCGCAGTTGATGCAGAGCGCCTCTTTGTGGATGACGTTCATGCGGTCCTGCCGGATTAGATGCTCCTTGCCGTCGGGCGGCTCCTGATAGCCGGGCTGGAGATACGGGTCGACCGACTTGAACTTGTCCCAGAACGGATCCATGTCGACGACGAGGTCTTTGACGATCGGCAGGTTGCCCATCGCCGAGACGACCGGCACATGACCCGCTTGCGCGATGTCGTACATGCGCGTCTTACAGGCCAGAACGGCGGCTCCGTCCATACGCATCCCGCACGAGCCGCAGATCATCATCCGGCAGCTCTTGCGGAAGGCGAGCGTGCCGTCGTGGCGGTCCTTGACGATGTCGAGGCAGTCGAGGAGCGTTGCCTCTTCGGGCGCGTCGATCTCGAACTCCTGCAGCTCGCGGTCGCCGCTGCGCGCGTTGAACCGCCAGATCTTGAGGCCGACCTGCATCCCGCGGCGATCCTAGCTACGGCTGCGTACGAGACGCTGCGGTTACTTCTTCAGGAGCGCCGTCGCGAGACCGGTCGCGTCGTAGACCTCGGAGTCGGGGGGCACGGCCGCGTGCACGGCCTCGCCGTAGTTCGAGAAGGTCATCGTCATCGAGAAGGTCGTCTCCTGCGGCACCGTCGCGGACGCCTGCTCGAGCGAGGTCGTGTGCATGCGGCGGACGAGGCCCTGACCGTCGACCCAGACCTCGACCGGCCCGTAAGCGACGTCGACCTTCGTTGCCTTCTCGACCGCCGCTGCTCGGCTCGGGTCGAGGATCGTCGTGTAGTGCGTCGTCGCGACCCCGTCGATCGTGGCGGGACCGTCGTCCGTCACCTTCCCGCTCGCCTGGAGCTGCGCGAGCGCGTCGGACGGCGAGGTCGACGTGAGGGCGCTCGTCTTGAGCCCGAGCGACGACAGCGTCTTTCCGTAGTCGAGCTTCAGCCACGTCTTTCCGTTTGGCAGCTGGTTGGCAAACGCATCGGAGCTCATGTAGACGGTCGTGCTGTCGAGGACGGCGTTCATCGTGATTGCACGGCCCGCGCCCGTTGCGACAAGGGTGAGCGAGCCGAGGTTCGGGTTGTTCTGGAAGTCGCCGGTGCCTGCCTCGGTCACGGTTTGCGTCCCGCTCGTGATCGTGGCGCTCATCGTCATATGCTCGCTCGTCTGCTTGACGGTGACATCGGCCGCGCGCGCGACGGGATCGAGCGAAACCGTGTCGCCGCAGCCGGCCGCGAGCAGCGCGGTGGCGGCGAGGGGCAGGAGCATGAAGGCGGCCCGCAGACGCATCCCCTCAACGTACGAGCCGGGGTGCCGGCGGCGTCCCCCGTCAGGGTGATGCCGCGAGGAGCTCGTCGACCACGGCGGCGAGCTCGAAGCCTTCGCCCGTGCCGGCCTCGCAGGTGCCGCCGTCGATCTCGAGCCCGCGCTGCAGGTCGACGAGGACGGCCGGGTCGCCGCGCGGCAGTCGTGGCGCGCGCTCGATCGGCCGGCCCCAGGGGTAGAAGAAGCGTCCGTCGCGGTCGACGCTGTAGCCGCCCTCGTGAACTGCACGATGGTGGCGGCGGCAAAGCAGGACGAGATTGTCGATCGTCGTCTCGCCGCCCTGCGCCCAGTGGCGGACATGGTGGGCGTCGACGAACCGGCGGTTCTCGCAGCCCGGGAAGCGGCAGCCTGCGTCGCGCGACCGCAGTGCGCGTCGCAGCGAGGCGGGGATCGTCCTCGTTCTGCGACGGTTGCGGATGATCGAGGAGTCGCACGCCAGCCGGCGCGCCGTCTCCGGCGCAAGCGCGCTGCCGTCGTCGAGCATGCAGCCGCCGACATCGCCCTCGAGGGCCGATTCGTCGGCGTGAACGACAATCTGGTAGCGCTCCCCGCCCGAGCGGGACTCTCCCGTGCGTGCGAGCGAGGCATCTGCGACCGCGACGAGCGCCTCGCGGTTCGAGACCTGGCGACACGGACGCGGTTCCGCGGAACCGCGCTCCTGCCAGAGCGCGTCGCGCCGCGCATCCAGCGCGCGCAAGAGAAGCGCGCCGTCCTCGGGGGCAAGACGGCCATGCACCTCGAGCGATCCGTCCTCGTTCCAGAAGACGCTCAGGTACGCGTCCTCGTGCTGCGCGCATGCCTCGCCGTTCGTGACAAGCCTGTAGGCACGCACCGTTCGCTCGAGCTGCGCGCCTGTGCATTGCGCTGCGAGCTCGAGCAGCTCCTCCTCGTTCTCGGGAGTGGCGACCCGCGTCAGCGCCCGCACCTTCGCGTACGAGATGCCGCCACGCGCGAACGTCTCGTGCGTACGCGGCAACTCGGTCAACGAGCGCGCGACGCGAACATGCTCGCGCGCAGCGCGCGGAGTCAGCCCGCAGCGCCAAGCGATCCAGTCCGCGGCTGAGTCGCAGCCCGTGCCGGCCCACCCCTCGCGCCTGTCGAGCTCCGCCACGAGCTCGAGCCAGCGGCAGGTCCCCGCGTACAGATGCGCCGCGAGCGTCGCCAGCTCATCCTCGAGCTGGTCACCATCGAGCTCAGACACGTCCATTCCGGCGATGACTGTTGTCGGCATTGTCAACAGTCTAGCGCGCCGGCCGGACGGCCCCCGCTTGTGGACTACGTAGACACGTCCTTGTCGTACGGAGGGTGGGGAGACGAACGACGCGGTTCCAGATGATCTCCCATGTCCACAGCGAGCGTGACTCCGTCCAGACGCCCGTCCACCGGAGCCTCAACCTACTCTCGAGCGTCGTCGAACTGGCTGACCGCCTTGGCTAGCGTTTCCGGATCGAGCTGACGCCACCTGATGTTCCGCTGTCCGACGGCAGGATCGTGCTGCGCCTTCGCAACGTGAAGGACCAGACGCTGATCAGCGCGGCGAGTCACGATCCAGACACGCAGCGTTGGCTCGAGGACGAGCCGATTCCGACCAGCGGTGCTCCCGTCTTCCGCGATCCGCTCGACACCTGGAGGCTGGGCGAACGCGCGCCGTTTGTGATCGCCGATGCTGCAACCGATCGAGCTCTCGGGCTGATCTCTCTCCGCGTGATCGTGGATGGCACCGGCTCGGTCGGCGTCTCGGTGTTTCCTGAGGGACGCGGGCAGGGCATCGGCGCGGCCGCGCTGCGGCTGATCGCCCGCTGGGCGCTCGAGGGCGGGTTTCAACGAGTCGAAGCCGAAGCCGATGTCGCGAACACCGCCTCTCGTCGCATGATCGAGAAAGCCGGCTTCACCCGGGAGGGAATCCTCCGCAGCCACTGCGAGACGCACGGGGTTCGGCACGACTGCGAAATGTTCGCCTTCGTACGAGCGGACCTGACCGAAACCCGGAGCTAGGCTAGTACTTGCGCTCCATCGGCTCGTACTTCGTGAAGCGCACCTCGTTGTACGAGAGCTCCGGGCCCTCATCGACCCAGCGGGTGATCGAGTGCTTCATGAAGTTCTCGTCGTCGCGCGTCGGAAAGTCGTGCGGGCGGGCGTGCGCGCCGCGGCTTTCCTTGCGTGCGATGCCGGCCTGGAGCATGCAGCGCGCGAGGTCGATCATGTTCCCCAGCTCGAGTGTCTGCGTAAGGTCGCTGTTGAACACCTCGCCCTTGTCCTCGATCAGGACGCCGGCGTCGTAGCGCTCCTTCAGTTGCTCGAGGATCTCGATCTGCTCGACCATCTGCTCCTCGCGGCGGAAGACACCGAAGTTCTCGAGCATCGAGCTGCCGAGGTCCTGGCGGATCTGCCAAGGGCGCTCGCCGGTCTCGACGTCGAGCAGCGCCTTCAGCTCGCGCTCCGCTTCCGCCTCGAGGCTCTCCGGCACGTCGATCGTCGTGTGCGAGAGCGCCCACTCCGCGGCGGCGCGTCCAGCGCGCCGGCCGAACGTGATCGTTTCCATCAGCGAGTTGCCGCCGAGCCGGTTCGCGCCGTGCACCGAGACGCACGCGACCTCGCCCGCGGCGTACAGGCCGGTCAGCTCGGTGGCGCCCTCGTTGTCGGTCTCGACACCGCCCATGTGATAGTGCGCGCCCGGGCGGACCGGCACGGGGTCGTAGATCGGATCGACGCCGGCGAACGTCATCGCGAGCTCGCGCGAGCCGGGCAGCCGCTCGATGATCCGCTCCGCGCCGAGGTGGCGCATGTCGAGGTAGATCGAGCCATTGATGCCGCGACCCTCGTCGATCTCCGTCTGCTCGGAGCGCGAGACGACGTCGCGGGACGCGAGCTCCATCGCGTTCGGCGCATACCGCTTCATGAAGCGTTCGCCCTCGCTGTTGATGAGGTACGCGCCCTCGCCACGGCAGCCTTCCGTCAGCAGGATCCCCGACGGGTAGAGCGTCGTGGGATGGAACTGCATGAACTCCATGTCCTTGAGCGGAACGCCGAGGTGCAGCGCCATCGCCGCGCCGTCACCGGTGCACGCGTACGCGTTCGTCGTCGTGCGGTAGATGCGGCCCTGGCCTCCGGTCGCGAGCACCACCGTCTTGCCGCCAACCGTGTGCAGCCCCCCGTTCAGCAGGTCCCAGCAGATGACGCCCTGGCAGCGGCCGTCGTTCTCGACGAGCTTCCACGCGTGGTACTCCTCGTAGACCGTGATGTCGCGCCGCACGAGCTGCTCGTAGAGCACCTGGATCAGGACGTGGCCCGTGATGTCGGCGGCGTAGACGGTGCGCGGCGAGCCTGCGGCCCCGAACGGGCGCTGTGCAAGGCGACCGTCGTCCCGGCGCGAGAAGAACGCTCCCCAGTGCTCGAGCTGCAGGATGTCCGCGGGAGCCTCGCGCGTGAAGATCTCGATCGCGTCCTGGTCGCCCAGGTAGTCCGAGCCCTTCACCGTGTCGAACGCGTGGATCTCGGGCGAGTCCTCTGCGGCATTCCCGAGCGCAGCGTTGATCCCGCCCTCGGCCGCGCCCGAGTGGCTGCGCGTCGGGTGGAGCTTCGAGACGACGGCGACGTTCGCGCCCGCGTCGTGCGCTTCGATCGCCGCGCGCATGCCTGCGCAGCCGGCGCCGATGACGAGCACATCGTGCGTCGCTTCCACGTGAACGGACGCTAGCGGATGCGCCGGATTCGGCGCTTCACGAAGCGGGCTCGGACTCGACGATCCAGAGCGGGCCGTCCGCGCAGTCGAGACGCTCGGCCCCCTCGACCTCACAGAGGCTGCTGCGGACGATGCGAATCGCCCCGCCGTCCCGCTCGACGACCGGGCCGCGGTCGGCGATCGGCGGCATGAATGACCAGGCACGCACCTGCCGATGCACCTCCGCAGCGGTGGCGGCCGGATCGACGTGTCGGTACTCCTCTTCGAAGGCGCTCTGATATTCGCCACCCTCCTGCGGGTCGCCCCGATCGCCGGCCGCGAGCCGTTCGAAGACGGTGCCCAGGAGCCCGGCGGCGATCGCCGGGAACTTCTCGAAGAGCGTCTCGCCTGTCTCGTCGTCCGCGACCGGGACCCTCGCTTGCGCGAGCAGGTTGCCCGTGTCGAACGACGCGTCCATGAAGTGGTAGCTCAGCCCGATCTCCGTCTCGCCGTTCCGGATCGCCCACGCAATCGGATACGGGCCGCGGTAACGCGGCAGCAGAGACGGGTGGCCGTTCACGATCCCGAGCCGCGGCACATCGATCGCCTCCTGCGTGATCAGCCACGGATAGCCCGTGCAGAGCGCGAGGTCGAGGTCGTACGCGCGAAGCAGCCGCGGGAGTGAGTGCTTGGCCGCCGGGAAGAGCACATCCATGCTCTCGAGATCGTCGGCGACGTGCTCGGCCGCGAACGGCATCGGTGCTCCGCCCGGCTTTCCGCGTCGCGGAGTGATCACGCAGACAGGCTCGTGCCCCAGCGCACGCACCAACTCCGCGTATCCCTGCGCGATGCGCGGAAGGACTGTGAGGATCGCGACGCGCCAGGGCGCCGGCACAGTCAGATGCTCGGGCCCGCGGCGCGAACGGACGCGTCGACGTCCGGGAAGCGCGTGGCGAAGTTCTCGGCGAAGAGCTCCGCGAGCTCGCGTGCCTTCACGTCGTACTGCTCCGGGTCGCGCCACGTGCCACGCGGGTCCAGCAACGCACTCTCGACGCCGGGCACCTCGAGCGGAACCTCGAAACCGAACACGTCGTCCCGCCGGAAGCCGACGTCGTCGAGCTCGCCGTCGAGCGCGGCGCGCAGCATCGTCCGCGTCGCCTGGATCGGCATGCGCTGTCCCTCGCCGAACTGGCCGCCCGTCCAGCCCGTGTTGACGAGCCAGACCGTCGGATGGTGCTCGTCGAGCTTGCGGCCGAGCAGCTCGGCGTACACACGCGGCGGCTGCGGAATGAACGGACGGGCGAAGCACGTCGAGAACGTGGGCTGCGGCTCGGTGACTCCGATCTCGGTGCCGGCGAGCTTCGCGGTGAATCCCGAGAGGAAGTAGTAGATCGCCTGGTCGCGTGAGAGGCGTGCAATCGGCGGCAGGATCCCGAACGCGTCGGCGGTGAGCAACACGACCGAGCTCGGATGCCCCGCCTGGCTCGACGGCAGCGCGCTCGCGATCTGCTCGAGCTTATACGCCGCCCGGGTGTTCTCGGTCTTCGAATCGTCCTCGAGATCCAGGACGCCCTGCTCGTCGACCGCCACGTTCTCGAGGATCGTTCCGAAGGTGTGCGTTGTGCGATAGATCTCCGGCTCGGCGACCGGCGACAGCCGGATCACCTTCGCGTAGCAGCCGCCCTCGATGTTGAAGACGCCGCTCGAGCCCCAGCCGTGCTCGTCGTCGCCGATCAGGCGTCGCTCGGGGTCGGCGGAGAGCGTCGTCTTGCCCGTGCCCGAGAGACCGAAGAAGATCGCGACGCGGCCGTCCGCGGCGACGTTCGCCGAGCAGTGCATCGGAAAGACGCCTTCGAGCGGCAGCCGGTCGTTCATCACCGTGAAGATCGACTTCTTGATCTCACCGGCGTAGAACGTGCCGAGCACGAGCAGCTCTGTGCGTCCCGGATGCAGGACGATCGCGGTCGAGCTGCGCGTGCCGTCCTGCGCCGGGTCGGCCTCGAGGTCCGGCGTGTGCAGCACGAGCGCCTGCGGCTGGAACTCGTCGAGCTCCTCCGCCGTCGGGTCGATGAACATCGTGTGCGCGAACAGTGCGTGGTACGGATGCGCGGTGACGACGCGCACTGCGAGCCGGTGCGCTGGATCGGCGCCCGCCCACGCGTCGATCACGTAGAGCCCGGGCGACGATGCGAGATGCGACGAGACCTTCTCCCGCAGCCCGTCGAAGTTGCTCTCCGGGAGCCTCTGGTTGACCTCGCCCCACCAGATGCGGTCCGTCGACGACGGCTCGTCGACGAGGAACTTGTCCTTCGGCGAGCGGCCGGTGAACTTCCCGGTGTCGACGACGAGCGCGCCGCCCTCGGCGAGGCGCCCGTCGCCACGCGCGAGCGCGTGCGAGTAGAGCAGCGCGGTCGTCGGGTTTCGATAGACGCGTCCCGTCGCATCGATGCCGTGCGCGGAGAGGTCGACGCTGCCGGGCAACTGAGTGGCCGTCATCCGGGACTGCATGGTACGCATCTACCCGCACCGGCGGGCCGTTCAACCGTTCGAGGCTAGAGTTGCCAGTCCCCGCCGCGCAGAACGGGCACGCGCGTGCCGTCGGCGGTGACGCCGTCGACCTCGACCTCGGGCGAGCCGATCATGAAGTCGATGTGCTGGGCGCTCGAGTTCACACGGCTCTTGACGTCATCCTCGACAAGGAATGGGAACCCGGCCCCGAGCGCGATGTGGCTCGCGGCGTTCTCGTCGAGCAGCGTGTCGTAGAAGACGGTGCCGAGCGGGCCGATCCGCCCCTGCCGGTCGACGAGCGCGAGCTCGCCAAGCCTGCGCGCGCCCTCGTCGATGTCGACCGCCGACGCGAGTGCACCGCCGTTCTCGTCGGCGTCGATGCGCGTCGCGACGCCGTTCTCGAACTCGACGCGCAGCCCGCGGACGATCGTCCCGTCGCGCAGCACGAGCGGCTTCGTCGAGGTGACGTGCCCGTTCGTGCGTGCCGGGTCGGGAGTCGTGAAGACCTCTTCGGTCGGAAGGTTCGGCAGGTGGCGCAGACCGTCTGCGCGCTGAAAGTCGGCGGCCCACCACCTGTGCGTCGGGAGCAAGCCGATCGACAGCTCCGTGCCCGGGCCGCGCAGCTCGATCGCGTCGAACGCGCGCGCGGCGATGCGCGCGGCGGCGTCCTTCAGCACGTCCATGCGCGCGTCCCAGGCCGCAGGCGGGTCGGGCTCGTCGAGACGGAGCACGTGCTCGAGCTCCTGCCACAGCTTCTCGAACGCGTCGTCCGGCGAGAGGTCCGGATAGACGAGCTGCGCCCAGGCGGGATGCGGCGCCGGAACGATGCACCAGTTCGTCGAGCGATCGCTCACGATCTTGGTCAGCTCCTTGACGCGCGGCAGCATGTCCTTGCCGACGAGCGCCGGATCGAGGCCGTCGAGCAGGTTCGGCGCGGTCGGGCCTGAGAACGAGACGCGCGCGCCCTGTTGCTCGGCGTGCTCGAGGAACCGCGTGCCGTACCACGTCGGCACGAAGTCGAGCGTCGACGGGTCGGCATTCTCGACACGTGCCCGCTTCAAGTACGGATCGAAGTACACGACGTCGACGAACTTCGCGCCCCGGTCGTAGCCGGCGGCGGCCACGGCCCGCGCCAGGTCTTCCTGGCCCAGTTCGGCCGCGACCATCAGGATCTGGCCCTCCTGCACGTTCGCGCCGTGCACGGCCAGCTCGGCGAGGCGTTCGAGGCGCGTAGCCATCGGCAGGCGATCGTACTCGTCGCGGCGAACTTCGTGCCGTGACAGTCGATGCCGCGATCGAGCGCTTCCTGTCCGCCGCGGGGATCTCCGACGGGACGCGCCGCGGCTACGCGGGCGACCTGCAGGCGTTCGCGGCGTGGTTCGGGCCGGATTCGCCGCTCGAGGACGTCGACGTGCGGGTGCTCGCCGACTGGGTTTCCCAGCTCGGCTCGGCCCGGCCCGGCGGGAAGCTCGCCCCTTCGACGATCGCGCGCAAGCTCGCCGCGGTGCGTTCGCTCCTTCGCTTCAGCCTGGGAGCCGATCGCGTGCCGGATGCGGCGCTCGCGCCGCGCCGGCCGCGCCGCCTCCCCGATGCGCCGAAGCGCGACGAGGTGGAGGCGATGGTCGACGGCGCCGAGCGCGACGGGCCGCTCGGCCTGCGCGACCAGGCGCTGCTCGAGCTCGTCTACTCGGCCGGTCTGCGCAGCGCGGAGGCGGTCGGGCTCGATCTCGGCGACGTCGACTTCGAGCAGGAGCTCGTCCACGTGCGTGAGGGAAAGGGCGGCAAGGATCGCGTCGTCCCGCTCGGCGAAGAGGCCGGCGCGCTCGTCGCGCGCTATCTCACCGACGCGCGGCCACAGCTCGCACGCGGCGCCGAGAACGCGCTGTTTCTCTCAGCCCGCGGCCGACGGCTCGACACCTCGACGTTGCGCCGGCTCGTCCCCCACCCACATCGACTGCGTCATGCGTTCGCGACGCATCTGCTCGAAGGCGGCGCGGACCTGCGCACGATTCAAGAGCTCCTTGGGCACAGCTCGCTGTCGACGACGCAGATGTACAGCCACGTCGACGCAAAGCGGCTACGCCGCGTCTACGACCACGCGCACCCTCGCTCATGACGGAACGCGACCCCGAGGTCGAAGGCTTTCTCGCGCTGCTCGCTGCGCGGCGCGCGGCCCGCACCGTGGATGCGTACCGCCGCGATCTCGCAGCGCTGCGTGCATATCTCGGGAAGCCCGTCGGCAAGGCGTCGCTCGAAGAGCTCGAGCGCTATGCGGCGCAGCTGCGCGCCGACGGGTTGGCGGCGGCGACGATCGCTCGCAGGACTGCGGCTGTGCGCAGCTTCTTCCGGCACCAGCAGCTGCTCGGCGCACGCGAAGACAACCCTGCCGCCGCCGTCGCGCTGCCGCGCCGCCCGAAGCCGCTGCCGAAGACGCTCTCGGCCGGCGAGGCCGAACGGCTGATCGACGCGGCCGCGGGCACGACGCCGCGCGCGCTGCGCGACCAGGCGCTCGTCGAACTGCTGTACGGCGCGGGGTTGCGCGTGTCGGAAGCGGTCGGCCTCGAGCGCACCGGCATCGATCTCGACGGACGTCTCGTGCGCGTCGTCGGCAAGGGCGGCAAAGAGCGCGTCGTCCCGGTCGGCAGGCCGGCCGTGGAGGCGCTCCGCCGCTACCTGTCGCGCGGGCGGCCGCACCTCGACCGGCGACACCGCCCGGAGCTCTTCCTGAACGCGAAAGGCGGGGCGCTCACCCGTGCGGGCGCCTTCCTGATCCTGCGCACGCTCGCCGGCAAGGCCGGCCTCGACCCTACGCGCGTCCACCCCCACATCCTCCGCCACTCGTTCGCGACGCACCTCCTCGAGGGCGGCGCCGACCTGAGATCGGTTCAGGAAATGCTCGGTCATGCCGATCTCTCGACAACCGAGCTCTATACCCACGTAACCGACAGGCGGCGTCGGGAGTTGTACTTCCAGGCGCACCCACACGCCCGCAAGAGAACCACGGAGGACTCACGGTGATCGATCCGCACGTCGAACTGTTCCTGGCACTGGCGTCGGTCGCGGCATGGCTCGCGACGAAGGCGGGCCTGGCGAAGAACATGCTCGAGCCCCGGCGCCGGCGGGTCACCTGCCCGTCCTGCGGCCGGACCGTAGACGGCTGCAGCTGCTTGTAAGTCCGGGCTCACTTGCCCTTGCGGCGTAAGAGCTGCGCCACCTTCGCCGCGGCCTCGCGCAGCTCGCGCGGCTCCTCGTCGTTCGCGCCGAGCGAGGTCAGGATCTGAATCGTGTCCGGCCGCGCCGAGCCGTTCTTCAGCGCAACGACTGCGAGCCGACGCACGGCCTCGTTGCCGTCGCTCGCAACGAGCTCGTGCAGAAGCGAGCGCACGTCGTTGACGTCGCCGGGGTGATCGCGCGAAAGCCGCTCGAGCGAGAGCAGCGCCGACCCGCGCACCGCGGGGCTCTCGTCGCCCAGGCCGCGCCGCAGGAGCTCGCGCTTCGCGCGGAAGCGAAACTGGCCGATCGCGCGGTAGGCGACGACGCGCTCGCGGAAGTCGGCGGCACGCGCAGCAGCTTCGAGCTCGTCGTCCCACTGCGCACGCAGTTGCGACAACGCGCGTTCGTCGCCGGCGTCCGCGAGGCCGTCGGCCTGCGCCGCTGCGTCGGCGAGCGTCAGATCGAGCGCGGCGCCGGCCCGACGTAACGGGCGGAAGGACGGAAGAGCTTGCCGGTCCGCTTCTGCTCGAGGATGTGCGCCGACCAGCCCGCGACGCGCGAGCAGCCGAACATCGCGGGTGCGAGCGGCGGCGGGATCTGCGCGACGTCGAGCACGAGCGCCGAGTAGTACTCGACGTTCGTCTTCAGCGGACGTTCCGGGTGGCGCCGCTCGAGCTCGGCGAGCGCTGCCTCCTCGAGCCGCTCGGCGATCTCGATCTGCGGAGAGCCGAGCTCGCGCGCGGTCTCCTTGAGGATGCGCGAGCGGGGATCCTCGGCACGGTAGACGCGGTGGCCGAAGCCCATGATGCGCCTGCCGGAGTCGAGCGTCTCGCGGACCCACTTCTCGGGGTCGCCCTGCGCTTCCACCTCTTCGAGCATCGGCTTCACGTATGCGGGCGCGCCACCGTGCAGCGGGCCTGACAGCGCACCGA
The DNA here is from genome assembly GCA_035650975.1 of Gaiellaceae bacterium. Taxonomy (GTDB): domain Bacteria; phylum Actinomycetota; class Thermoleophilia; order Gaiellales; family Gaiellaceae; genus PALSA-600. The sequence continues at coordinate 10,038 of DASRGQ010000074.1, read as the reverse complement.
CCGCCGACGACAGCGCGGCGCCGCAGTCGGCGCCGGTAGAAGCAGCGACCCGCGCGGTGAACGTCGAGGCGTTCAGGCCGTGCTCGGCGGTGCAGATCCAGTAGGTGTCGATCGCCTTTGCGGCTTTCGGGTCGGCCTCACCGCGCCAGCGCAGCAGGAACTTCTCGGCAGCGGTCTTCCCCTTCGCGACGACGTCGTCGGAGATCGTGTCGTCGTGGCCGTCGGCGATGCGAGCGGAGCGCGCGACGATGCCCATCATCTGCGCAGACAGCCGCCCGAGGTCCTCTCGCGCCTGCTCGTCGGAGATCTCGTTCAGCTTGCCGAGCTTCCAGCGTCCGGCGAGTCGCGCCGTCTCCGCCTGCAGGTCGGAAGGTGCGTTCCCGGTCAGCGCGACCGGCTCGTACGGCTCGGGCGCCGGCATGACGGAGTCGAGATCGTCGTCGACGAGCAGCCCCCACACGTTCTCGTACGGGTAGCGGCCGACGAGCTCGGTGATGTCGATGCCGCGGTAGCGAAGAACTCCGCCTTCGCGGTCCGGCTCCGCGATCTCGGTCTCGACGGCGACGACGCCTTCCAGGCCGGGCCGGAAGTCACTGGTCGTGCTCACGGCGCGGAGCGTACAGAAGATAGGTCGCATGCCGATCCGGTTACTCCACGTGTGTACGCTGGCGCGCGGCGATGGCGCATCGCGTGACTCTCATTCCGGGCGACGGCACCGGTCCCGAGCTGACCGAGGCCACGCGCCGCGTCCTCGAGGCAACCGGCGTCGCATTCGACTGGGACGTGCGGCAAGCGGGCGTCGACGTGATGGAGTCGGCGGGCACGCCGCTCCCCGACGAAACGCTCGCGTCGGTGAAAGAGAACAAGGTCGCGCTGAAGGGACCGATCACCACGCCGATCGGCACAGGCTTCCGCTCGGTCAACGTCGCGCTGCGGCACGAGCTCGGGCTGTATGCGTGCCTGCGCCCATGCAAGAGCTATCCCGGAGTTCGCTCGCGCTACGACAACGTCGACCTCGTCATCGTCCGCGAGAACACCGAGGATCTCTACGCGGGCATCGAGTACGAGGCGGGCACCGACGACGCCGAGCGGGTGATCGCCGAGCTCAACGAGCTGCAGCCGAAGAAGATCGCATCCGGCTCGGGCATCTCCGTGAAGCCGATCAGCCGCGCCGGCTCGGAACGCATCATCCGCTTCGCGTTCGAGTACGCGCGGGCGCACGGGCGCCGCCGCGTTTCCTGCATCACGAAGGCGAACATCATGAAGTTCACGGATGGGCTCTTCCTCGACGTGTTCCGCGGGGTTGCGAAGGACTACTCGGACATCGAGCCGTGGGAGACGCTCGTCGACGCGCTCTGCATGAGCCTCGTGCAGCGCCCCGAGGAGTTCGACGTGCTCGTGCTGCCGAACCTCTACGGCGACATCGTCAGCGACCTGACGGCGGGCCTCGTCGGCGGGCTCGGCGTCGCGCCCGGCGCGAACATCGGCCCCGACGTCGCGGTCTTCGAGGCGACGCACGGCTCGGCGCCGAAGTACAAGGGGCAGAACAAGGTCAACCCGACCGCGATGATCCTCTCGGGGAAGCTGATGCTCGAGCATCTCGGCGAGGCGGACGCGGCAGCGCGGCTCGAAGCCGCAGTCGCCGCCGTGATCGCGGAGGGCGAGCAGGTCACCTACGACATGAAGCCGTCGCGCGACGACCCGACCGCGGTTGGGACGAGCGAGTACGCGGACGCGATTATCGGAAAGCTGGAGGGATAAGAGATGGCAGAAAGGCCCAAGGTCACGATCGTCGGAGCGGGCGCGACGGGCGCGACGTGCGCAGAGGTGCTCGCGCAGCGCGACTACGCGGAGATCGTCCTCACCGACATCAAGGAGGGCCTGCCGCAGGGCAAGGCGCTCGACATCAACCAGATGGGCCCGATCCTCGGCTTCGAGGCGACCGTCACCGGTACGAACGACTACGCCGACACTGCGGGATCCGACGTCGTCGTGATCACTGCCGGCCTGCCGCGGCAGCCGGGGATGAGCCGCGACGACCTCGTGCAGACGAACGAGAAGATCGTCAAGTCGGTAACCGAGCAGATCGTCGGCAACTCGCCCGACGCGATCGTCATCGTGCTCTCGAACCCGCTCGATGCGATGTGTCACGTCGCGAAGAGCGCGTCGAACTTTCCGAAGGAGCGCGTCTTCGGGCAGGCGGGGATCCTCGACACCGCGCGTTACCGCACGTTCATCGCGTGGGAGACGAACGCGTCGACGAAGGACGTGCAGGCGCTCGTGCTCGGCGGGCACGGCGACCAGATGGTCCCGCTCATCTCAGCGACGACCGTCGGCGGCGTGCCGCTGCGGAAGCTCGTCTCGGAGGACCGAATCCAGGCGATGGTGGAGCGCACCGCGGTCGGCGGCGGCGAGATCGTGAAGCTGCTGGGGACGTCGGCCTGGTACGCGCCGGGCGCCGCGTGCGCGCAGATGGTCGACTCGGTACTGCTCGACGAGAAGCGCGTGCTTCCCTGCACCGCGTACCTCGAGGGCGAGTACGGGATCCACGGCCTCTACATGGGCGTGCCGGTCAAGCTCGGCCGCAAGGGGATCGAGGAGATTTACGAGGTCGACCTCGACGACGCGGAGCGCGCCGCGCTCGCAAAGAGCGCGGACGCGGTCCGCGACGTCGTCTCGGTGCTCGGCTCCTAGCTCCCGCTACGCGCACTCCTTGACTCCATAGCCGAGGTTCTTCGGCTGCTTGCACGGATAGATCCCGCGCTGGTCGGCCGGCTTCGGCACACGCCCGCGTGCGATCGCGCGACCGGCCGCGTCGTAACCGACGAGCGCAACGAGCCGGTGTCCGAGCGCGTAGTGCTCCGCGGGGATCGGCCAGACCAGGTAGCCCTCCTTCGGGTAGAGCGAGATTCGGTCGCCGTCCTGGAAGCGCGCCTCGACGCGTGCAACCCTCGTGGAGACGGAGCAGCAGAGCCGGTCGCCGTTGAAGCCGAGCATGATCAGCGGTAGAGGCTTGGAGCCTTTCGGCGCCGTGAACGAGCACCCCGAGCCCGTGTTCGTCACGTAGCACGTGCCGCCGCCGCGCTTCGGCATCACCCAGAGCCCGACCCGCTGGCCGTTCGGTGCGCGCAGGTCGAAGAGCTGCGTCCGCTTGGCCCAGATCCCGGCGGCGGGCGCGGAGATGACGCCGAAGCCCGGCAGGCGGTGCGGGCGCTGCGTGACGAGCGGCGATCTGCCTTCGACGATCGGCTCGCGGTCGATCAGCTTCCCGTCCTTGTCGTAGAGCGCGAGCGAAGTCGCACGCGTCGCGGCCCTCCGGTGCGCGTCGGGCACGCGGTAGAGGTAGAAGCCGGCGGAGATCGGCTCCGACACGAACACGAACGGCACGTCCGCGGTCTGTCCGTTCTTGAAGGTCATCGACAGGCGGTCGCCTTTCGCCTGGAAGAACGAGCCCTCGAGCACGGTCAGGCCATGCGGCCCGACGGAGCCGCCGGTGTCGATACGCGCCGCGTACTTGTCGTGCCGGTTCGCGCGGCAGCCGCCACCGAGGCCGGTCCACTCGTAACAGAAGCCGCCGCGCTTCGTCGGTGCGACGTAGAGCGTGTGCACCTTGCCGTCGATGCGCACGGCGGTGATCCGCCGCGTCTGGTGCGGCAGAACGCCCGGGGCCATCCCGCGCGGGGCGCCGACCTGCATCGACCCGAACTCGTCGACCTCGTGCACGCCGGCATGTTTCGCCGTGCCGAAGTCGATCACCGGGTGGCCGAGCGCGTACGCCGACGCGACGCCGACGACGACCACGGCGAGCACTGCCGCTGCTTCCAGCGTGCGGCGCGTGCGCCCGGCACGCCGCGCGCGGCTGAGGACGTCGCCCCAGTCCGGTTCGAGCTCGAGAGTCTCCGTCATGTGTTCACTCCTTTCGCGCGCAGGTGCTCGGAGAGCTCCGCATGCGACTGTGCGAGCGTCGCGGCGACAGTGCCTTCCGAGATCTGACAGATCGATGCGATCTCGCCGTACGAGAGATCGGCGAAGTAGCGAAGGAACACGACGAGCCGTCGCCGCGGTGGCAGCGCGCTGACTGCGTCACGCACCGCGCTGTCCGGCCTCGCGTCCTCGACGGCGAGGTCGGGCGCCTCGTCGCGCCACGCGGGCGCGAGGTCGCGGCGCATGCGCAGCGCCTCGTTCACCGCGATCCGCCATACCCACGCCTCGAGGTTCGCGTCGCCGCGAAACCTCCGCCGGCTGCGCAACGCCCGCGAGAACGCCTCCTGGACGACCTCGCGGGCCGCCTCGGGATCGCGCACGACGCGCGTCATCCCGTCGAGGAACATCCGGTAGCGGCCTCGATAGAGCCGCTCGAGCTCGGCGGTCGTCGCCCCCATCTTCACCTCTATCGATCCCCGCGCACTCCGTTTCCTTTAGCAGCTACCTTCCCGCCGAATGGACCTCGGCCTGCGCGGCAAGACGGCGATCGTCTGCGGAGCATCTTCCGGGCTCGGGCTCGCAGCCGCCGAGGCGCTCGCCGAAGAGGGTGCGAACGTGACGATGTTCGCGCGCCGGCGCGAGCAGCTCGAGCTCGATGCCGAGCGGATCGGCGCACTCGGCGTGCGCGGCGACGTGACGAACGCAGCCGACCTGGAGCGCCTCGTCGCACGAACGCTCGAGGCCTTCGGCGGGATCGACATCCTGGTCTGGAACAGCGGCGGGCCGCCCGGCGGCAAGGCGACCGACGTCGACGAGAGCTCGCTCGAAGCGGCGTTCGAGCTTCTGCTCGTTCCCGCGGTGCGGCTCGTCAGGCTCTCCCTCCCGCACCTCGAGCGAAGCTCGGCCGGCCGGATCGTCGCGATCACCTCTTTGACGGCGAAGGAGCCGACCGACCACTTGCCGCTCTCGAACGCGATCCGCCCGGGGCTCGTCGGCTACCTGAAGACGCTGTCGCGCGAGCTCGGCCCGAAGGGGATCACCGTGAACTGCGTCGCGCCGGGCCGCATCGACACGCCGCGGCTCACCGAGATCTACGGCGACGATGGCCCGCCCGCCGCAGAGCTGACGCAGATCCCGGTCGGCCGCCTCGGCACGCCGCGCGAGTTCGGCGACGTCGTCTGCTTCCTCGCATCGGCGCGCGCGTCGTACATCTCTGGTACGACGGTGCTTGTCGACGGCGGCATGTCGCGCGGACTGCAGTGAAGCGATTCGTCACCCCGGGGCGGCTGTTCGCGCTCGGCCTGCTGCTGCTCGCAGTCGTCCTCGTGCTCGTCGTCGTTCCGTCGAACGAGTACATCTTCCTGCCTGACCCGGCACATCCCGTTGCGCCGCTCGTCAGCGTCCCGGGCGGTCACGACCCGGCGCAGGGCGGCATTTACTTCGTCGACGTCGTCGTCCGCAAGGCGACGCTCCTCGAGAAGCTCTTCGGCGGCCTCCACCAGGGAGCGGATCTCTATCCCGCGAGCGAAGTCAACCCGCCCGGTGTGAGCGACGCCGGCCGGCGGCGGATCGACCTCGAAGACATGCAGCAGTCGCAGCTCGTCGCCGCTGCGGTTGCCGAGAAGGCCGATGGTAAGAAGGTCGTGATCGCGAACATCGGCGCGCAGGTCGAAGAGGTTGGGCCCGGCGAGCCTGCAGTCGGGAAGCTCGAGCCCGACGACGTGATCACCGCGATCGACGGGGTCAGGATCAAGTCGCCCGCAGACGTCTTCCGCGTGATGACGGGCAAGCGCGTCGGCTCGACCGTCGCGTTCACGATCCGCCGCGAAACCTCGACGCTCGTCGAGCACGTAAGGACGGTCGCCGACCCCGCCGACAAGACGCGCCCCTTCGTCGGGATCGCCATCGAGCCTGCCGTGCAGATCCACGTGCCGATTCCCGTACGCATCGACGCAGGCGGCGTCGGCGGCCCGTCCGCCGGCCTCGCGTTCGCGCTCGAGGTGCTGCAACAGCTCGGCCGGAACGTCGTGCACGGGCACAAGATCGCCGCGACCGGCGAGATCTTTCCCGACGGAACCGTCGGCGCGATCGGCGGTGTGAAGCAGAAAACGTACGGCGCACGCAAGGCACATGTGGACGCTTTTCTCGTGCCGGCTGGGGAGAACGCGCAGGAAGCGCGCAAGTACGCGCACGGCCTCCGGATCATCCCTGTTGAGAACTTTCAACAGGCGTTGCACGCCCTGGCGACACTGTCCTGAGGGGCCGATTTGCGAACCTGTTCGAGTCTCCGTGAAGTCTGCGGAAACTGGATGTTTTCCGTTTGGACAAGCCCTTTTCCGCGGTCGGCACCGGTCGTAGCATCCGTCGTCACCTCACCCCCGCGAGCACCGCGCCGAGCCCCCCGGAAGGACCTCTCACATGACCCGACAGACCGCTCTCACCTGCGACGACTGCTACTTCCGCCGTCACGGACTCTGCGCGATGACACCTGAGCGGCCCTGTCCCACCTTTCGCGCGGCGACGCGCGCCTTGCAGCCGCTGCGCCAGCCGCGCCTCGTGCCGCTCGCGCTCTCGAGAAGTACCGCAGCGGTCGCTTAGACAGGCGCCGGCAACGCCGCCGCGAGGCGAGCGACGCCTTCGCCGATCTCGTCCAGCGAGACGAAGCTGTACGCCAGGCGAAGGCTCGACGGCGCGCCGCCGAAGTCGGTGCCCTTCACGAACGTGACTCCTGCTTGCTCGGCGCGCGCGAGCAGTTCGCCTGCGTCGACCCCGTCGAGCTCGAGCCAGAGGAAATACCCGCCGTCCGGCCGGGTGGCGCGTGCGCCGGGCAGATCGGCGTCGAGCGCGGCGAGCATGCGATCGCGCCGCGCACCGAGTAGCTCGCGCACACGCGCGAGGTTCGATTCGAAGAGACCACGCTCGAGGAACTCGTTGACCGTCGCTTGGCTGAGCAGCACCGGTGTGATGTACGTCGCGGTCGCGGTCGCCTCGATCTCGCGTGCGAGCTTCTCGGGGAACACGAACCAGCCGACGCGCAGGCCGGGCGAGATCGTCTTCGAGAACGACGAGCTGTACGCGGTCGTCCCCCCGGAAAGCTCGAAGAGCGAGGCGATCGGGTCGCCGTCGAAGCGCACGAGCCCGTACGGGTCGTCTTCGAGCACGAGCAGGTCGTGCTCGCGCGCGAGCTCGACGACGCGCCGGCGCCGCTCCTCGCCGAGCGTGCGGCCGCTCGGGTTCTGGAACGTCGGGATGAGGTACAGGAACGCGGGCGGCTCGCCGCTTTCGAGAGCGCTCGCGAGCGCATCGGGGTCGAGACCTTCGTCGTCGCAGTCGAGCGCGACGACGTCCGCACCGAGCTCGCGCAGAATCTTGAGCGGCCGGTCGTATGTCGGCCGTTCGACGAGCACACGCTTGCCGGGCGCGAGGCGCTCGGCCAGGAAGACGAAGCCCTGGAGCGACCCGTTCGTGATGAAGATGCGGCTCGGCTCGACGCCGTGCCACTCGGCAATGCGGTCGCGCAGCGGCCCGTATCCCGGGGATGGCCCATAGGAGAGGATCGTCCGGCCGTCGCGAAGGAGCGCCGCCTGGGCGCACTCGGCGAGCGCCTCGACCGGCAGGCACTCGGGCGCGGGCACGCCGCGCGCGAACGAGATCGTCGACATGGACCTAGGCTAGCTGCGTCAGACGGACGGCAGCTCGACCACGAACCGTGCGCCCGTGGGCTGCCCACGTTCGTACCGGAGGTCCCCGCGATGCGCGCGCGCGTAGGCGCGGGCGATCGCGAGGCCGAGGCCCGTCCCCGCGACGCGGTCGCGCGCGACGCCCGCACGCGTGAACCGGTCGAAGAGCGTGTCCTCGAGTTCCTCCGCCACCCCCGGGCCGGAATCCTCCACCGTCACGCGCAGCCCGCCCCCGGCCGCGGACGCAACGACGCGCACCGGCGAAGTGCCGTAGCGCAGCGCGTTCGTCACAAGGTTGCTGACGATGTGGTCGAGGATGTCGGGATCGACGAGCGCGTTCGCGTCGTCGCTGATCTCGAGCTCGACCTCATTCGCGCGCGCGGCGGCCGCGATCGTCACGACCTCGTGCAGGCGCTCGTACAGGTCGAGTGTGCGAGGCCGCACGGCGACTGCGTCGGCGTCGAGCCGCGAAAGGTCGAGCAGCTGCTCGACGAGCGCGGCCATCCGCAGCGTCTGCTGTTCGAGCGCGGTGCGCAGCTCCTCCTTTTGCGGCTCGGCGAGCCGATCGCCCAGGTGGTTGAGCGTCTGCACGAATCCGTGGATCGTCGTCACCGGCGTGCGAAGCTCGTGTGCTGCAAGGGCGACGAAGTTCGTCATCAGCTCATTCGCACGCTCGAGCGCGAGTCGTGACTCGTGCTCTTGTTCGAAGAGGCGTACGCGGTCGAGCGCCGTCGCGGTGAGCGCGCCGATCGTCTCGAGCAATCGCAGCTCGTCGTCGCCGAAGAACGGCGCGTAGGGCGACACCCAGGCGGTCATCGTGAGGCCGGGCAGCTCGATCCGCCGCTCGCGGTCGCGGTTCGTGCTGCCGTGCATGGCGAGCAGCCGCCCGGTCTCGTCGCGAAGCGCCAGCCCTCGCGCGCCGACGAGCGCTGCAGTCGGCTCGACGACGCGCGCCGCAATCTCGCTGCGCGTCGTCGCGAAGGTGGCGAGGTCGCGCATTGCAGCCTGCAGCCGCGCCTGCTCGGCGGTCCGCCAGTACGCACGCACGATCTGCGGCGGGTTGACCCCGAGCAGGAAGGCGACGATCGCGACGAGCGCGACGACCTGCACGACGAGCGCGGTCGCGGAGTCCTGGTCGGTTGCGAACGCAACGCCAATGATCGCGACCGTCAGAGCGGCGGCTGCGAAGCCGAGCATGCGCATTCGGTTCGCGGCGACCGGCGGCTCATTGGACCCGGCGCGCCAGAGCCGTGTCGCGACGACGACCGAGAGCAGCGCCCAGTGCACGAGGAACGCGACGATGTACGCGTCGAACCAGGCGGGCCGCGCCTCGCCGGCTGCGGGAAAGCGCGGCAGTGCGAAGGTCCAGACCGTCAGGCCGACCGTGAGCGTCGCGGCCGCCGCTTGCAGCCGCCGGCTCGGCGGCGCGAACGCGGTCGCGAACTGGTAGAGCAGGAACGGGAAGATGACGAGCAGCTCGACGTCGAGCCGCTGGCCGACGCGGGCCGCGATGTCGTGTGGATGCGCGGGCACGAGCCTGCCGATCGTCACGAGCAGCGCCATCGCGAGGAACGCGAGCGCGAGCCAGCGGGCGGTGAGGTCGCGGTGCCGAAGCCAGCGGCGCCACGACACGATCGCAAGCAGCACGAGGAGTATTGAGTTCGCGATGCCGACCGTGATGACGAGAGCGTGCAGCAGGCCCTCCGGAGTCTCGACGCCGCGCGAATCCTATGCCTAAGCCCGTTCTTAGGCAGACGGGCGACAATACGACGATGACCGCCAAAGTCCTCGTCGTCGACGACGATCCCGCGGTGCGGTCGGCCGTCTCGCGCGCCCTGCGCGTCGACTACGAGGTCGACGAAGCGGTCGACGGCGCGCAGGCGCTGGCTCACCAGGCCTCGTCGCCCGTCGATGTGATCGTGCTCGACCTGCTGATGCCGGAGGTCGGCGGCATCGAGGTGTGCCGCTCCCTGCGCCGCCGCGAGGATGCGGTGCCGATCCTCGTGGTAACGGCGCGCGACGCAGTCGACGACCGGGTGGAGGGGCTCGACGCAGGTGCCGACGACTACCTAGTCAAGCCGTTCGCGATCGAGGAGCTGCGGGCTCGCGTGCGTGCGTTGCTGCGACGGACCGGCGCCGGCGACGGCGCACTCCGGTTCAGTGACTTGACGCTGGATCCCGCGACGCGTGAGGTGATGCGAGGTGACCGCCGCCTCCAGCTGACGCGCACCGAGTTCAACCTGCTCGAGCTCTTCATGCGCAATCCGCGGCAGGTATTGACGCGGTCGCAGATCTACGAGCGCGTGTGGGGTTACGACTTCGGCGCGACCTCGAACGCGCTGTGGGTGTACATCGGCTACCTGCGGCGCAAGCTGGAAGAGGGCGGTGAGCCGCGCCTGCTGCATACCGTGCGCGGCGTCGGCTACGCGCTGCG
>DASRGQ010000073.1:0-11952 GCA_035650975.1 Gaiellaceae bacterium | reverse complement strand
GCCGGCATCTACTACTGGTTCCCGAAGATGACCGGCCGCATGTACAGCGAGCGGCTCGGCAAGCTGCACTTCTGGCTGACGTTCGTCGGCTTCAACCTCACCTTCTTCCCGATGCACTACATCGGGCTGCAGGGGATGCCGCGCCGCGTCGCCGACTATGCATCGCGGTTCGCGGACATCAACCTCTTCATCTCGATCGCGTCGTTCGGCCTCGGCGCCTCGACGATCGTCTTCCTCTACAACATGGCCTATTCGTGGGCGCACGGCCCTCAGGCGGAGGGCAACCCGTGGCGCGCGCTGACGCTCGAGTGGCAGGTGTCGTCGCCGCCGCCGATCTTCAACTTCGACGAGATACCGCAGGTGATCGGCAACCCGTACGAGTACGGCGTGCCGGGCGCGCGCCACGCCATCTTCGGCGCGCCGCATCCCGAGCCGGTTGGTGCCGACTAGATGCATGTGCTCGTGATCGCGAACGAGACGGCGGCGTCCGACACGCTGCTCGACGCGCTCCGCGACAAGGATCCCGCCGACACACGGTTCACGGTGATCGCTCCCGTGAACGAGCCGAACCAGGGCTATGTCGTCTACGAGGACACGCGCCGCGCGTCGGCCGGCCGCCGGCTCGAGAAGACGCTGAAGTCGTTGCGCGAAGCGGGCTTCTCGACGCAGGGGTTCGTCGTCGAGACCGGCCCGGTACAGGCCGTCAAGGACGCGCTCGCGCAGCTCGAGCCGAAGGTCGACGAGATCGTCGTCTCGACGCACGGCGCCGAACGCTCCGGCTGGATGCGCAGGAACGTCGTCGAGGACATCGAGCGTGCGGCGGGCTCCGTGCCGGTCGTGCACGTGGTCGTCGACGCGGCCGAAGGCGAGGGCGAGCGCAACGTGCTCGTCGTGGCGAACCGGACGGTCGTCTCCGACGAGCTGCTCGATCGCATCCGCAAGCGTGCCGCCCGCGGACCGGCGAGCTTCCTGATCGTCTCTCCGCAGAGCGACGACGAGGATCACGACGACGCAGACCGCCGGCTTCGCCTGGCGCTGGGCGAGCTGCGGGGCGAGGGGATCGACGCGCACGGCCAGGTCGTGCATCCCGATCCGTACACGGCTGCGCGGCACGCGGTGAACGACGAGCGCGTCGACGAGATCATCGTCTCGACGTTCCCGGGCGAGCGCAGCGGCTGGCTGCGCCGCGACCTGATCGCGCGCCTCCGCAAGGACACCGGCCTCCCGGTCGAGCACGTCGTCTCGGGGTCGGTTCAGTGACGACGGCCGCCGAAGCGCACGATCACCACGGCCCGCCGCCGATCCACTACAGCTCGCGGGTCACGCCGGCCGTGCTCGGCATGTTCCTCTTCATCGGGTCGGAGATCATGCTCTTCGGCTCGTTCTTCACGGTCTACTTCTTCGACCGCATCGTGAATCACAGCTTCGGCGGCCAGTGGCCGCCGCCGGGCTACCACCGTCCGGCGTTCGTCGCAGGCGTGAACACGCTGATCCTGATCACGTCGAGCTTCACGATGCACTGGGCCGACAGCTCGATCAAGAAGGGCAACCGCGCAGGCATGCAGGCAGGGTTGATGCTGACCGTGCTGCTCGGTCTCACGTTCCTGCTTACGCAGGTGGTCGAGTACCACCGGCTCGGCTTCAACACGAGCAACACGTCGTTCGCTGCGACGTTCTTCGGCCTCACCGGACTGCACGCCTGCCACGTGTTCGTGGGTCTGGCCATCCTCGCGGTGATGACGACCCGCGCCTTCCGAGGTCACTTCTCGCCCGAGCATCACCACGGCATCGAGATCGGCGGCATCTACTGGCACTTCGTCGACGTGATGTGGATCGTCGTCTACGTGACCGTCTACCTGCTTTAGTCTCGGGCGGATGAAGAGCCCCGTCCGGAGCGAGGCCGACGCCTTCCGCTTCGTCTTGATGACGATCGGCTATTTCGCGCTGATCGTGATCGGGTACTTCATCGACCACTGGCTCGGGCTCGCCGTCTTCGTCGTGCTGACGGCAGGAGTCGCCTGGTTCGTGCTCGGCCGCCGCGGCGAGCAGGAGAAGCCGGTGCGCCAGGCCCCTGCGCCGAGCCCGCCCGAGCAGCACCGGATCCTCGTCGTCGCCAACGAGACGGTCGGCGGCGGCGAGCTCCTCGGCACGATCCGCGGCCGCGCCGAAGGCCGCAACGCGGTCGTGCTGGTCGTGTGCCCGGCATTGAACTCGCCGCTCCGCCACTGGGCCTCCGACGAGGACGACGCGCGCACCGCCGCCCAGGAGCGGCTCGACCGGAGCCTCGAAGGAATGCGGGCGGCCGGCCTCGAGGCCGACGGCGAGATCGGTGACGGCGACCCCATCCAGGCGATCGAGGACGCGATCCGCACGTTCCGGCCGGACGAGCTGGTCGTCTCGACGCATCCGGAAGGCCGTTCGCACTGGCTCGAGCGCGGCGTCGTCGACAAGGCGCGCGAGCGGTTCGCGCTGCCGCTGACGCACGTCGTGGTCGATCTCGACGTACACCGCTCCTGACCGCCTCCGTCCAGCAGGTCGACCCGATGCCGCTCGCCGCGGAGCTTCGCGACGTTCATCGCGCGGCGCTTGGAGTCGGCGCGCTCTCCGAGGAGTGGGCCACAGGGCAGCTGCCGCGCCACGCCGGTCGCGAGGGGTTCGTGTTCCTCGTGGCGCGCGACCCGGCTGACGACGCGCTCCTCGGGTTCGGCTATGGCTACAGGGGCGCGTACGGCCAGTGGTGGACCGACAACGTCGCGCGGGCGCTCAGCGAGAGCCAGCGCACCGTCTGGCTCGACCCGCCGCACTTCGAGATCGTCGAGCTGCACGTCCGGCCGAAGCGGCAGCGGCGCGGCGTCGGGTCGTTGCTGCTCGCGCAGCTCCTCTCGCGGCAGCCGCACGACCGCGCGGTCCTGTCGACGCAGCGAGGCTCGCGCCAAGCCCGCAGCTTTTACGCCAAGAACGGCTTCACCGAGCTCGCCGAAGTCGACTTCGGCACCGGCTTCCCGCCGTACCTCGTTCTCGGCAAGCTGCTGTAACTCGGTTGCCGGGCGTTGCCCGGAACCGAGTTGTCCGCCTGTCGCGGACCGTCTCAGACGGGCAACCTAGTTTCGGCCTTCGGCCGAGAACCAGGTTCAACCACCGGCGACGCTCGAGACGTACTTCGCAACCGCTGCGATCTGCGCCGGGCTGAGCTTGTCCTTGAACGACGGCATCGCGCCGCCGCCCGTCTCGACCTGATGCTGCACGGTCGACTCGGACGGCTTCAGCTGGTCGAGGTCCGGGCCGATCGTCCCCTTCGAGCCGGCGTCCTTCAACGTGTGGCAGCTCGTGCAGCCGGCCGTCTCGAACACCTGCTTGCCGTTCGGCTTCGCCGCAGTTTTCGAGCCGCCGCCCTGCGAGCCGCCGGAGCTGGGCTTCGCCGGCGTCTCCGCGGTGACGCCGCAGCTCGCGTTCCCGGCGCACTGCGCGACGTAGACGGCGATGTCGCGCGCATCCTGGCCGCGATAGAGGTTGGCCGGCATCGGCATCTCGGGATATGCGATCTGGCCGCGAACGATGTCGCGCATCGTCTGCATCGAGAAGCCCTGCTGCTTGTCGGACGAGAACGCATCGTCGAGGTTCGGCCCGACCTTGCCGGTCGACTTGGCGTCTGCGAGCGTGTGGCACGACGCGCATGAGAAGCCCGACTTGGTCGTAGCGAGAAAGAGCTCCTTGCCGTGAGCTGGGTCGCCGCTCGTGACGCGGCCGACCGCGCCGCAGCCCGCGACCGCGAGTGCAGCCGCGAGGATCAGAGCCGCGTGAACGACGAGCTTGCGCAGCGCTACGAGCTTGGTTGGGAGACGCCGTCCAGAGCCGAGACGGCGTCATCGCGCGTCTCGTGGATCGCAAAGACCCGATCGAGGCCGGTGATCTCGAAGATCTTGGTGATGTTGCGGTCGCTGCAGACGAGCGAGAGCTGCCCGTCGTTCGTGCGCAGCCGCTTCACGCCGCCGACGAGCACACCGAGCGTCGTCGAGTCGATGAAGGTCGTCGAGCTCAGGTCGACGATCACCTGCTTTCCACCCCGCCCGATCACCTCGAGCAGCTGCTGCTTGAACTCGGGCGCGGTGTAGAGGTCGACCTCGCCTGCGAGTGAGATCACGTATGCGTCTTCTGAGATCTGCTCGGTCTTGATGTCGAAGTTCATCTCGTCCCCCCGGGGTCTCAGTGGCAGGCGAACTGCCGCGTGAGTCTACTTCCCGGAGGACTTCTTCGACGAGGTCTTCGGCTGGAGCGTGGTGAGCTGCGTTCGAACCTGGGCCGCGAGCGGGTCGTGCGGCGCCAGCTTCAGGAACTTCTTGTATGCGGCGATCGCAACTTGGGTCGCGTTGGCCGCCTGCGCGGCCTGCCCGAGCTGAAGCTGGGCGTTCGCGTCGTTCGGCGTCAGTGCGACGAGCTGCTGATAGGCGCCCGTCGCGTTCGTCTGCGCCTGCTGGTAGTTCTGGAACGCTGTGTCCTCGTTCGTGCTCGCGACGGACTGGACGGCGGTCGCGATCGGGTCCTTGAGCGTCCCCGGGTCGTTGAAGGCCTTGCCGAACGGCGAGCTCGCCGGCGGCGCGAACGCCTGGCCGGCCGGCGTCTGGATCGCGCTCTGAGCAACGGCGGCCTGGTATTGGGTCGCATACGTCTGCGCCTGGTCGGAGTACTCACTGCCGAGCTCGGCCAGCGCCGATGTGTCCTTCGGGCGGAGCGCGATGTACCGCACGAGCGCGGTGATCGCGTCGCTCGTCCGCTGCTTCGCCTCGTAGGCCGTCGGGAGGTCGCGCCAGTCCTGGGCGTTCTCCGGATGCTGTTGGGTCTTGTGCTCGAGGCTCGAGATCGACGTGCCGCCGCTCGCGTGGCCGAAGTTGAACGCCTGCTGGAGGGCGTCGGTGATCCCGTTCGACCCGGAGCCGATGCCGAGGAACACGAAGCCCAGCCCGAAGACGAGCGCAAGCAGGACGAACGCCCACTTCGCGTGCACGCGCAGCCGCTGGAAGAACAGCTCTTCCTGCCACTGCGGCGGCTTCTGCTTGCGCGGTGCGGCTACTGCCGCGGCGCGAGCATTCTGTGCCGGGCGGCGCTTGCGATGCTGCGTACCTCTCGCCACTGCTCCTCTTCTTCGTGCGTGTAGCGGGTCTGTCCGTCCACGATCGTCTCGAGCACCCGGTCGGGCGAGCATCCGAAGACGATCGCCGCGGCTGGATCCTCCACCGGATGGTAGGGGGTGTCGGTGAGGCTGACTACCACCAGATCGGCTCGTTTACCGGGTGTCAGGGTACCCACCTCTTCGTCGAGTCGCAGGGCCCGCGCGGCGCCGACCGTCGCAAGCGCGAGCGCTTCCGCGGCGTGGAGCGCCTCTGCCCGCTGCTCACGGGCGCGTGCGAATGCAACCGCCGTCCGCATCTCCTCGAACACGTCGAACGACGGGACCGAGGCCGGCGAGTCGGTGCCGAGGCCGACCGTGACGCCGGCGTCGAGCAGGTCGCGGAGCGGTGCGATCCCGCAGCCGAGGAACGCGTTCGACCGCGGGCAGTGAGCGACCGGCACGCGGCGCTCCGCGAGCAGCTCGATCTCCTCACGGGTCACCTGGACACAATGCGCGCACAGGAGCTCGGGGCCGAGCACGGGCTCGAGCGAGGCGACGGGCCGCTTCCCTGTCGGCGGCACCAGCAGCTTCGAGACGAGCGGCCCCTCACCGGAGAGCAGCCACTGCGTCTCGTGCGCGCTCTCCGCGAGATGGGTGCCGACCGGGACGCCGAGCGAGAGGCAGAACCGATAGGTCTCGAGCGAGCACGTGTAGGGAGCGTGCGGCGAGACGCCGATCGTCACCAGGCTCGTCTCCGACACTCGGCCGCGCTTCTCGACCCACTGGCGCTCGGCGTCGCGCGGATCGGCGGCGAACACCTCGAGGTAGACGACGGCCCGGAGGCCGAGGTCGGCCGTCGCGTCCGCCGCAGCACCCGAGAAGCTGTAGTCCGCGGTCGTCGTGATCCCGGACCGCAGCGACTCGGCGACTCCGAGCCGCGCGATCCCGAGCATGTCGTCGGGCTGCAGAAGACCCTTGCGCTCGATGTGCGTCCTGAGCCACGGGCCGAACGCCGTGCCGTCGCCGAACCCGGCGTAGCTGGCGTATTCGAGATGAGAGTGCGCGTTCACGAAGCCGGGGAGAATCGCGGCGCCGTCGAAGTGCCGTTCCGCGCGGCCCGGGCCGACCTCGACGATCCGTTCGCCCTCGTAGCGGACGAGGCCCTGCTCGATCGGCGGCCCGTCGACGGGCAGCACCCAGTCCGCCGAGACTTCTTTCAATGCTGTGGCTCGAGCGGAGCCGAGGCGGTGCGTTCGCTGCGGCGCTCGAGGAGCACCGACGCCCAGATCGACGCCTCGTACAGCACGAGCAGCGGGATCGTCTCGAGCGTCGTCGTCACGGGGTCGACGCCCGGCAGTGCCACGCCGACGCAGCAGACGACGAAGTAGCCGATGCGGCGGCTGCGGCGGAGCGTGCGCGTCTGCAGGATCCCGATCCGCGTGAGCCCGACGACGAACAGCGGCAGCTCGAAGACGATCGCCATCGCGACGAGCACTTTCGCGGCGAACCCGATGTAGTCGCGGGCCCTGATCAGCACCGTGTACTGGTTCTTGTCGTAGTTCGTCAGGAAGTGCGCTGCGGCCGGCAGCGCGATCTCGTACCCGAACGCGACGCCGATCGCGAGCAGCGCGACGGAGATGACGACGAACACGCGTAGGACGCGCTCGTGCGCAGGATCGAACGCGGGCAGGAAGAACGACCACGCCTGCCAGATGACGACGGGCAGCGCGAGCAGGAAGCCCGCGTACACGGAGAGCCACATCGACGTCATGAACGGCTCGCCGATCGTCAGCGTCGTCAGATGCCGGCGGTTCTTCGGCAGCTCGAGCTCGAGCGCATGAATCAGATGGCGATGGAAGATGAAGGCGACGACGAAGCCGACGGCGACCGCGCCGATGCAGACGAAGAGCCGATGCCGCAGCTCTTCGAGGTGCTCGACGAGCGTTGCCTCCTCACCGTGCCCGAGCCGACGCGGCGGACGCAGCGAGCGCAGGCGCATGGGCCGCTAGTGAACGGTCTCGTTCTCGCGGGGAGCGGGTGCGGTCGTGTCCTGCGTTCCGACCGGGAGCTGCGTCATCTCGTGCGGCTCCGGCTTCGAGTTGCCGGTCACCGAATCCTTGAACTCACGCATCCCGCTGCCCAACGACCGCCCGATCTCCGGCAGTCGCTTCGCGCCGAAGAGCAGGAGGGCGACGAGCAGCAGCAGGATGATCTCGGTGGGTCCGATATTTCCCATGCGAGCAGGGTATCACCGTTCTTGTTGAAGTAATCGGCCGGGCACGGCGCTTGGCTACTCTAAAAGCGGTTTGGCAACGCTCGAATTGAAGAATCTGCACGTCGCGCTCGAGGACGGCACCGAGATCGTCAAGGGCGTCGACCTCGCGGTCTCCTCGGGAGAGGTGCACGCGATCATGGGCCCGAACGGCTCGGGCAAGTCGACGCTCGCCTACGCCGTGGCCGGCCATCCGGCCTACGAGATCACCGAGGGTCAGATCCTCCTCGACGGCGTCGACATCACCGAGGCGGGAGCCGACGAGCGCGCGCAGGCCGGGCTCTTCCTGGCCTTCCAGTACCCGCACGCGATCCCCGGCGTCACCGTCACGAACTTCTTGCGGCAGGCGATCAACGCCGTGCGCAAGGCCCGGAACGACGGCGTCGAGAGCCCGATGCCGGTGCCGGAGTTCCGCAAGGAGCTGCTTGCGCAGATGGACCGGCTGAAGGTGAGCCGCGAGCTCGCGTCGCGGTACTTGAACGACGGTTTCTCGGGCGGCGAGAAGAAGCGCGTCGAGATCCTGCAGATGGCGATGCTGCGCCCGAAGATCGCGGTGCTCGACGAGACCGACTCCGGCCTCGACATCGACGCGTTGAAGGTCGTCGCGGGCGGCGTCAAGGAGCTCGTCGGCCCCGACATGGGCGCGCTCGTGATCACGCACTACCAGCGCATCCTCAACTATGTGCGGCCCGACTTCGTGCACGTCTTCGTCGGCGGCCGCATCGTCGAAGAGGGCGGCGCCGAGCTCGCCGAGAAGCTCGAGGCTTCGGGTTACGAGGAGTGGGAAGAGGTCCCTGCATGACGCAAACCGAGACCGAGATCGTTCAGGGCATTGGCTCCGACTATGAGGTCAAGTACGGGTTCCACGTTCCGGAGGACTACTTCTTCAAGTCGGGCAAGGGGCTCTCGCACGAGCTGATCGACGCGATCTCTTCGCACAAGGACGAGCCCGACTGGATGCGCAAGTTCCGGCATCGCTCGCTCGACTACTTCCTTGCGCGGCCGATGCCGACGTGGGGCGGGATGCCGTCGCTGCACGAGATCGACTTCGACTCGATCCACTACTACATCAAGCCCACCGAGAACCAGGCCGAGTCGTGGGAAGACCTGCCGCCCGACATCAAGGACACGTGGGACAAGCTCGGCATCCCCGAGGCGGAGAAGAAGTACCTCGCCGGCGTGGGTGCGCAGTACGAGAGCGAGGTCGTCTACCACAAGCTGCAGGAGCAGCTCACCTCGCAGGGCGTCGTGTTCCTCGACACGGACACCGCGTTGCGCGAGCACGAGGACATCTTCAAGCGCTACTTCGGGACGATCATCCCGCAGAACGACAACAAGTTCGCGGCGCTCAACTCCGCCGTCTGGTCGGGGGGCTCGTTCATCTACGTTCCACCGGGTGTTCGCATCGAGCTGCCGCTCCAGGCCTACTTCCGCATCAACGCTGCGAACATGGGCCAGTTCGAGCGCACGCTGATCATCGTCGACGAGGACGCGTATGTGCACTACGTCGAGGGCTGCACGGCACCGATCTACTCGACCGACTCGCTGCACAGCGCCGTCGTCGAGATCGTGGTGAAGAAGGGCGGCCGCTGCCGCTACACGACGATCCAGAACTGGTCGACCAACGTCTACAACCTGGTCACCAAGCGCGCCGTCGCGGAATCGAACGCGACCATGGAGTGGGTCGACGGGAACCTCGGCTCGAAGCTGACGATGAAGTACCCGGCGATCTGGCTGACGGGCGAGGGCGCGCACGGCGAGGTGCTGTCGATCGCGTTCGCCGGCAAGGGCCAGCACCAGGATGCGGGCGGCAAGTGCGTGCACGTCGCGAAGAACACGTCGAGCGTGATCACGTCGAAGTCGATCTCGAAGAACGGCGGCCGCGCCGGCTACCGCGGGCTGCTCGAGGTGGCACGCGGCGCGCGCGGGTCGAAGTCGAAGGTCGTCTGCGACGCGCTGATCCTCGACGAGGACTCGCGCTCCGACACGTACCCGTACATCCGCATCGACGAGAACGAGGTCGACATCGGTCACGAGGCGACGGTCTCGAAGATCGGCGAGGAGCAGCTCTTCTATCTCATGTCGCGCGGGCTGTCCGAGGCCGAGGCGAGCGCGATGGTCGTGAGCGGGTTCGTCGAGCCGATCACCAAGGAGCTGCCCCTCGAATACGCCGTCGAGATGAACCGGCTGATCCAGCTGCAGATGGAAGGCAGTGTTGGTTGACCCTCGCCTGACACGCAGGCTCGGGAGTGTCGGTTAGTGATCGTCGAGCGCACGGACTTCATCTCGGTGCCCGTGACCGACCTGGACCGCTCCACGGAGTTCTACGGCGAAACACTCGGCTTGCGGCGGGTGCAGCACAACGAGGAGCAGGGCTTCCCCGAATTTCAGCTCGGCGAGAACATCAGCCTTTACCTGCTGAAGATGGAGAACGTCGGCGCCGAGTTCACGGGGCCGCACACCGCGTCGATCGCGCTCCGCGTCCCGGACGTCGCGGAAGCGCGCGCCGAGCTCGAGAGCAAGGGCGTCGTGTTCAACGCCGACACGTTCGACACCGGCGTGTGCCACATGGCGTTCCTCTCCGACCCGGACGGGAACGCGATCATGCTGCACCGCCGCTACGCGCCGCGCTGATGCCGACGTTGACGCGCGAGAACGCCGCGAAGCGGTTCGCCGAGCTGCCGCTGCCGACGACGGCCGACGAGCACTGGCGTTTCACCGACCTGCGTGGCTTCGAGCCGAACGGCGCCAGTGCCAACTTGGCACAAAGTGTGGGAACGGCTCCGATGCTCGACCTCGACGTGGCGGGCAGGGCGGTCGTCACCGAGGCGGGGATCGAGATCGTCTCGGCGCCCGAAGGCATCACCTTCGAGCCGCTGCCCGCCGACTACCCGGCCTCCATCGTCCCCGACGACGACAAGTTCGCGGTGGAGAACCTCGCCCGGTGGCAGCACGGGCTGCTCGTGCACGTGCCGAAAGGTGTTCAGCTCGAGCGGCCCCTCTACGTGCAGGTCACGTCGAGCGGCGGGTCGCTCTACTGGCGGATGGTCGTTCGCGCCGAGGAAGGTGCGCGCTTCACGCTGATCGAAGACCTCTCCTCGGCCGGTGAAGACGTGATCGCGTACACGAATGCCGTCGTCGAACTGTTCGTCGACCCGGGGGCGAAGATCGAGTACGTCTCGCTCCAGAACCTTTCACGTGAAACGTGGCACTTCGGCCGCCACAAGGCCCAGCTCGAGCGCGACAGTGAGCTCGACTGGGTGCTCGGCGGCTTCGGCTCGAAACGAGGCAAGGTGTGGATCGAGAACGACCTCGTGGGCCCCGGCGCGACGTCGCGCGTCACCGGCGCGTACTTCGCCGACGGCGACCAGCATCTCGATTACGACACGTTCCAGGAGCACGCGGCGCCGAACACCGAGAGCGACTTTGCCTTCAAGGGCGCGCTGCGCGAGCGCGCGACCGCAGTCTGGCGCGGGATGATCCGCGTCGAAGAGGACGCGCAGAAGACGAACGCCTACCAGGAGAACCGCAACCTCCTGCTCTCCGACGAAGCCCACGCCGACTCGATCCCCGGGCTCGAGATCATGGCCAACGATGTGCGCTGCACGCACGGCGCGACCCTTGGCCGCGTCGACCGCGAACAGCTCTTCTACCTGATGGCCCGCGGGCTCACGCGGCCGGAAGCCGAGCGGCTGATCGTGCGCGGCTTCTTCCAGGACGTGCTCGACCGGATCGAGCTCGAGCCGGTGCGCGAAGCGCTCGGCGCCGCGCTCGAAGCGCGCATTCCTCAGCTTTAGCCGAGGAGACCGCGCTCGGCGAGCGCGCGTTCGAGCTCGTCGAGGCGGTGCTCGAGCTGGGCGACGCGGCGGTCGACCGGTGCCGGCGCGCCGGCCGGTGCGTCGTCGCCCGGCTCGACTGATGCTTCCGCGAGCAGGTGCGTCCAGCGCTCCTCGCGCTGGCCCGGCTGCCGGGGCACGAGCTGCACGAGCTCCTTCGCCTCGAGCCGCGCCAGCTCGGTCGGCACGTCGTCGATCGGCGCGAGCCGCGCTGTGCGTGTCTTCAGCTCGTTGACGGTCTGCGGGCCGCGGAGCATCAGCACCGCGAGGATCGAGACCTCGGCCGGCATCAGGTCGAGCGCCTCCTGGAAGAGCTGGCGGTACTTCGCGGTGCGCGAGCCCGGGCCCGTCGCAAGGCGTGAGTACCCCTTCGTGCCGAGGCTTTGCGCCGCCGCACGCACCGCCGATTCGTCATAGTCGGTCACCGGATCGCGGTTCGTCGTCTGGTTGCACGCGAGTCGCAGCGCGTTCAGCGTCAACGGGTACTGCTCAGGAGTCGTCCGCTGCTTCTCGACCAGGCAACCGAGCACGCGCAGCTCGACAGGCGAAAGCCGGTGCGCGGTCAGTTCCACTCCATCGGCGCGTACCCGCTCGTTGTGGGCGCGGAGACGATCAGGACGCTCGCGATCTCGGAGCCGCTGTTGCGCACCGTGCGCCGGAGCTGCGGGTCGACGCGCACGTAGCTTCCTGCGCGCACGTGGTGCTCGACGCCGTCGATCACCATCTCCGCCTCGCCG
>DASRGQ010000072.1:0-20212 GCA_035650975.1 Gaiellaceae bacterium | reverse complement strand
TAGCTCGGCGCGCAGCGCGTCCACGTCGCGACGCAGCTCCGCCAGCTGATCGAGCACTCGCATCGTCGCCTCGAGCTGGGCCGCCGCGCGGGCATGCTCAGGTGCTGGCCAGTCGCCGTGCATGCGACGGATATCCCGCGCGGGCTGATGGGGGAAACCTAGGTTCGGCGGAGCACCGTGACCGAGCGGTCCTGGACGACCACGTCCGCCCGCGCGCCCACCGGCCCGTCCGGCGCGCCGTCGCCGGTCGCGAGCAGCACCTCCCACCGGGCGCCGAAGCGGCGCGTCGGCAGGGTGAACGTGACCCAGTCGGAATGTGCGTTGAAGAGGAGCAGGAACGAGTCGTCGACGATCTCCTCGCCCTGTTCCGTGCGCGACGGGATCTCGAGCCCGTTCAGGAACACACCGAGCGTGCGGCCGGGCTGCTGCTGCCAGTCGCGCATCGTCATCCGGCGGCCGTCGGGCCTGAACCACCACACGTCGGGAAGACCCGAGCCGCGCAGCTCCGTGCCGGTGAGGAACGTCTCGCGGCGGAACACCGGATGCTCGCGGCGGATGCCGATCACGCGGCGCGCGAACTCGAGCAGCTCGCGGTCGGCGTGCTCCCAGTCGAACCACGAGATCTCGTTGTCCTGGCACCACGCGTTGTTGTTGCCGCGCTGCGTGCGCCCGAGCTCGTCGCCGCCGAGCACCATCGGGATGCCTTGGGAGAACAGCAGCGTCAGCAGGAGGTTGCGCTGCTGGCGTCCGCGCAACGCAACGATCTCGGAGTCGTCGGTATCCCCCTCGACGCCGTGGTTCCAGGAGCGGTTGTCGTCGGTTCCGTCGCGATTGCCTTCGCCGTTCGCCGTGTTGTGCTTCTCGTTGTACGAGACGAGATCGCGCAGCGTGAACCCGTCGTGTGCGGTGACGAAGTTGATCGAGGCGAACGGATCGCGGCCGTCGGCCTGGTACAGGTCGCTCGATCCCGTGAAGCGCGACGCGAACGCGCCGAGGTTGCCGTCGCCGCGCCAGAAGTCACGCATCGTGTCCCGGTACGGGCCGTTCCACTCCGCCCAGAGGACCGGGAAGTTGCCGACCTGGTAGCCGCCGGGGCCGACGTCCCACGGCTCGGCGATGAGCTTCACCTGCGAGATGACGGGGTCCTGGTGAATCGTGTCGAAGAATGTCGACAGGCGGTCGACCTCGTAGAACTCGCGCGCGAGCGCCGAGGCGAGGTCGAAGCGGAAGCCGTCGACGTGACACTCGATCACGAAGTAGCGCAGCGAGTCCATGATCAGGCGCAGCACCGACGGGTGAGCCGGGTTGAGCGAGTTGCCCGTGCCCGTGAAGTCCTGGTAGTAGCGCGCCGCATCCGGCATGAGCCGGTAGTACGCCTCGTTGTCGACGCCCTTGAACGCGAGCATCGGGCCGAGATGGTTGCCCTCGGCCGTGTGGTTGTAGACGACGTCGAGGATCACCTCGATGCCGGCGCGATGAAGCGCCTTCACCATGCCCTTGAACTCGAGCAACTGCTCGCCCTGCGTGCCGGTGGCCGCATACAGCGCGTGCGGCGCGAGGTAACCGATGGACGAATAGCCCCAGTAGTTCGTCAGCCCCTTGTCGTGGAGGAACTGCTCGTCGGCGATGTGGTGGATCGGCAGGAGCTCCACTGCGGTGACGCCGAGCTCGCGGAAGTGCGCGATTGCGGCTTCGGAGGCAAGGCCCGCGTACGTTCCGCGCAGGTCGTCGCGCACGTTCGGATGCAGCTTCGTGAAGCCCTTCGTGTGCACCTCGTAGATGACGGTGTCGTGCCACGGCGTCGCAGGCGGCCGGTCGTCTTCCCAGTCGAAGGCGGGATCGATGACGACGCACTTGGGAATCGCGTCCGCATCGTCCTCGTCGTCGAGCTCGAGGTCGGCGTCGGCGTCGGTACTGGGGACGTACGGGAGGGCGTTCGCGCGCTCCCAGCGCACCGGTCCCTCGATCGCCTTCGCATACGGATCGATCAGGAGCTTGTAGGGATTGAAGCGCCGTCCGCTCGCCGGGTCGTACGGGCCGTGCACGCGGTAGCCGTACAGCTGCCCAGGCCCGACGTCAGGGAGGTAGCAATGCCAGTTGAACGCGGTCCGCTCGGTGACGGGGACGCGCGTCTCGTTGCCCTCACTGTCGAACAGGCAGAGCTCGACGCCTTCCGCGTTCTCGGAGAAGAGCGAGAAGTTCGTGCCGCGCCCGTCCCAGGTGGCCCCGAGGGGGAACGGCGTGCCGGGCCAGACCTCCATTGCCCTTACCGGCCTACGGCGTAGCCTTGCATCCCACGGGGATTCGCTCCGGCGCGCAGCTGACCGTCACGGTCGCGCGCGACCATGCTGACGCGGCCGAGGGACCACGCGTCCGACTCCTCGACCTCGTGCCCGCGCGCACGGAGCCCGTCCATCGTCTCCTCGCCGGCACGCGATTCGACGGCGACGTGCAGCGGGCGCGTCTCGCGCGGATAGAACGAGCTCGGGAACGCCTCGGTGTGATGGTTCGGCGCGTCGATCGCCGCCTGCAGGTCCATGCCGAAGTGCACGTGCGCGAGGAACGCGTGCAGCGTCCACTGGTCCTGCTGATCGCCGCCCGGCGTGCCGAGCGCGAGATACGGCTCGCCGCCACGCGCCACCAGTGTCGGGGACAGCGTCGTCCGCGGTCGCTTGCCGGGCTCCAGCGAGTTCGGCAACCCCTCTTCGAGCCAGAACATCTGCGCCCGCGTGCCGAGACAGAAGCCGAGCTCGGGCACGACCGGCGCGCCCCAGAGCCAGCCGCCGCTCGGTGTCGCCGCCACCATGTTCCCGTGGCGGTCGACGACGTCGAGGTGCACTGTGTCGCCCTTCGACGATGCACGCGTCGGCTCGCCGATCCCCGCCGCCTCGGCGACCTCCGCGTCACGATCGAGCTCCGTGAGCCGCGGCTCGCGCCCGTCCGGCGAGCCGGGACGAAGCTCCGCGGCGGACTCGTCGCCGACGAGCACGCGCCGCTCGTCCGCGTACGCGCTCGAGAGCAGCGTGTCGAGCGGGACGTCGAAGAAGTCCGGGTCGCCGTACCACGCCTCCCGATCGGCGAAGGCGAGCTTCGCGCACTCGGTGACCGTGTGGAGGTAGTCGGCGGATGCGAGGCCGAGCGACGGAAGGTCGAAGCCCTCGAGCAGCCGCAGCTGCTGCAGGAACACCGGCGCCTGGCTCCACGGTCCAGCCTTCAGCACCGTGTGGCCGCAGTAGTCGACCGAGATCGGCTGCTCCCAGCGCGGCCGCCAGTCGCGTAGGTCGTCCTCTGCGAGCAGGCCGCGATGTCGCTCGCCCGAGCTGTCGAGCCATGCGTGCTCGGAGAATTGCACGATCGCCTCGGCGACGAACCCGCGGTACCAGCAGTCGTGCGCAGCGGCGATCTGCTCCTCCCGGTTGGACGAGCGAGCTTCGGCCTCCTCGACGATGCGCCGGTACGTGGCTGCGAGCTTGCGGTTCCGTGCCAAGACACCGGCCTCGCCGACCGGGAGGTAGACCTCGGCCGAGGTCGTCCAGTCGTCGCGGAAGAGCTGCTCGACGCGGCTGATCGCGCCGACGATCCCGGCGAGCATGGGGTAGCCCTCGTCGGCGTAGCCGATTGCGTAGCTGAGGACGTCGCGCAGAGTGAGCGTGCCGTAGTCGCGCAGAAGCGCGAGCCAGCCGCCGAACGCTCCGGGCACCACGGCCGCGAGCGGTCCGGTGCCTGGAACCAGCGTGAGGCCCAGCTCGTCGCGGTAGTGCGCGATCGTCGCCGCGTGCGGCGCCGGTCCCTGCGCGCAGAGCACCGTGGGCTCTCCACCCGCAGGCCAGACGAGCGCCGGCAGGTCTCCGCCAGGCCCGTTCAGATGCGGCTCGACCACCTGGAGCGTGAAGCCGGTCGCGACCGCCGCGTCGAACGCGTTGCCGCCGTGCTCGAGCACGGCCATCCCCGCCGCGGATGCGAGCCAGTGCGTCGAGGCGACCATGCCGAAGGTGCCGCGGAGCTCGGGACGCGTCGTGAACGCCATTACGCGATCTTCGCCGGTTCCTCGACGAGACGCGGCGCTGGCCGTCCTGCCGAGACGAGATGGCATGCGACGAGATGCCCGGGGGTGAACTCGGTGAGCGGCGGCTCCTCCTCGGACGACCGGGGCGCCGAACGCGGTTCGAGCGGGCACCGCGTGTGGAACCGGCATCCGGACGGTGGCGCGAGCGGGCTCGGCACATCGCCCTCGAGCACGGTCCGTTTGCGCGTTCGCTGCTCCTCCGGGTCGGGCACGACGGCGGCGGAGAGCAGCGCCTGCGTGTAGGGGTGCTGCGGGCTCGCGAAGAGCTCCTCGCGCGGCGCGAGCTCGACGAGCTTGCCGAGATACATCACGGCGACGCGGTCGCACAGGAACTCGACCGTTGCGAGATCGTGCGTGATGAACAGGCACGAGAAACCCATCTCGCGCTGGAGGTCGCGCAGAAGGTTGAGGATCGACGCCTGCACGGAGACGTCGAGAGCGGAGACGGGCTCGTCTGCGATCAGCACGCTCGGCTTCAGGATCAGCGCGCGCGCGAGACCGACGCGCTGCCGCTGACCGCCCGAAAGCTCGTGCGGGTACCGATAGCGGAGCTCCGAGCGCAGACCGACCAGGTCAAAGGTCTCCTCTACACGCGTGCGTAGCTCGCCGCCCTTCGCGATGCCGTGCAGGCGTAGGGGCTCGCCGACGATCGCGCCGCACGACATGCGTGGGTTCAACGACGAGTACGGATCCTGGAAGACCATGTGCAACTCGCGGCGCAGAGGCCGCATCTCGCGGCGCGACAGGTGCGTGATGTCGGAGCCGCGCAACAGGATCTCGCCGCTCGTCGGCTCGGTGAGGCGCATCACGCAGTTTGCAACCGTCGACTTGCCGCTGCCCGACTCGCCGACGAGCCCGAGCAGCTCGCCGCGCCGCACCTCGAACGACACGTCGTCGACGGCGTGCACGATCGACCCGCCGCCGGTGATGCCGGTCCCGACGCGGTAGTGCTTGACGAGGTTGCGCACCTCAAGCGCCGCCGCGTCGCTCATTCGGGTCCCGGGTGGAAGCAGGCGACGAGGTGGTCGGGCCGCACGAACCGCAGCTCCGGCACCTGTGACCGCGAAAGCTCGTCGGCGCGCGGGCAGCGATCCGCGAACGCGCACATCTGGGGCAGCTCGCGCAGTGATGGGACACGGCCGGGAATCTCGCGCAGGCGCGGCCGCTCGCCGTCGCCGTGGTAGGGCCGAGGGATCGCGCCGAGCAAACCGATTGTGTACGGATGCTGCGGCGCCGCGTACAGGTCCCCGACCGGCGCCTCCTCGGCCTTGCGACCCGCGTACATGACGACGACGCGGTCGGCGATGTCGGCGACGACGCCGAGGTTGTGCGTGATCAGGACGATCGAGGTCCCGAGCCGCTCGCGGACGTCGCGCATCAGGTCGAGCACACCCGCCTGGATCGTCACGTCGAGCGCGGTCGTCGGCTCGTCCGCGATCAGCACGCGCGGGTTGCACGCGAGCGCCATGGCGATCATCACGCGCTGACGCATGCCACCGGAGAGCTGGTGCGGGTACTCGTCGATGCGCTGCGCCGGCGACGGGATGCGTACGAGGTCGAGCAGCTCGATCGTCCGCGTGCGCGCATCGCTGCGCGACAGACCGAGGTGGCGGGTCAGCACTTCGCCGATCTGATGGCCGATCCGGAACACCGGGTTCAGGGAGGTCATCGGCTCCTGGAAGACGAACGAGATGTCCCGTCCCCGGATCGCCCGCAGGCGCTTCGGCGGCAGCGCGAGCAGGTCGACGCCGTCGAACACGGCGTTGCCGCTGATGACCGCGGTCTCGGGCAGGAGGCGGACGAGCGACATGCAGGTGACGCTCTTGCCGCAGCCGGACTCGCCGACGATCCCGAGCACCTCGCCGCGGTTGAGCGTGAACGACAGCTTGTCGACCGCGTGCACGGGCCCGTCGTCGGTGTCGAACCGGACCGAGAGATCCGACACCTCGAGCAGCGGCTCGGCCATCAGCGTGTCGTCCGTGGGTCGAAGATGTCGCGCAGGCCGTCCCCGAGCACGTTGAACGCGAGCGAAACGATCACGATCGCCAGCCCGGGGAAGACGGCGAGGCGCGAGTCCTGCGAGAGGTACGACTGCGCGTCCTGCAGCATCACCCCCCACGACGGTGTCGGCGGCTGGACGCCGAGACCGAGGAACGAGAGCGCCGCCTCGCCGATGATCGCGCCGGGGATCGTCAGCGTCGCCTGGACGAGGAGCGTGCTCGTCATGTTCGGAAGTATGTGGCGGAAGATGATCGTGAAGTCGTTCGCGCCGTTCGCGACCGCAGCCGGGACGAAATCCTCTTCGCGCAGCGCCAGCACCTCGCCGCGGGCGATGCGGATCAGGCCGGGCATCGACGCGATCCCGAGCGCGAGCGTTGCGTTCGTGAGCGAGGGCCCGAGGATCGCCGCCAGGCCCACGGCGAGGATGAGGAACGGGAACGCGAGCAAGACGTCTGTGATGCGCGCGATCGCCGTGTCGACCCAGCCACGGTAGTAGCCGGCGACCATCCCGATCGGAACGGCCACGATCATTGCGAGGAGGGTCGCGAGGAAGCCGGCCTGCATCGAGGCGCGTCCGCCCCAGATCAGGCGCGACAGCTCGTCGCGCCCGAGCTCGTCCGTGCCGAGCAGATGCTTCGACGACGAATGCGCGAGGATCGCGTTGAAGTCCGTGGCGCTCGCGCTGTACGGCGCCACCCACGGCGCGAGCGCGGCGACGACGACGAACACGACGACGATGACGAGGCCGACGACGGCCATCGGCCGCCGGAGGAACCGCTTGCGCAGAAGGACGCGCCGGCGCGCGCGCGGGCTTGTCAGCGCGGTTGCGTCGACGACGCTCACGAGCGCGCTCCCGCCGCGCGAATGCGCGGGTTGAGGAGGGAGTAGACGATGTCGACGGCGAGGTTCACCACGACGTATCCGGCGGCGGCGACGAGCACGACGCCTTGGATCAGCGTGTAGTCGCGCTGGTTCACCGCTTCGACGGTCAGCGCGCCGAAGCCGGCGATGCCGAAGATCGTCTCGATGATCACCACCCCGGAGATCAGGCCGCCGAGCTGGAGCCCGATCACGGTCGTGACGGTGATCAGGCTGTTTCGGAGCGCGTGCCGCCAGATCACCGACCGCTCGCTCAGCCCTTTCGCGCGCGCGGTACGCACATAGTCGGCGCCGAGCGAGGTCATCATCGACGACCGCATCTGTCGCATCAGGACCGCGGCGAGGCCCACCGAGAGCACGATGCAGGGCATCAGCATGTGCTCCAGGTTCGCGATCGGATGGTGCACCGTCACGTAGCTGCTCGCGGGCAGCCAGTGGAGGTCGACGGCGAACCAGACGATGAAGAGCAGCCCGATCCAGAAATGCGGGACGGAGAGCCCGACGAGCGCAGTGGTCGTGACGACGTAGTCGCTCGGCTTGCCGCGCCGGGTCGCGGCGATCACCCCCGCCGGGATGCCGATCACGACCGCGAGCAGCATGCTCAGAATCGCGAGCTCGAGGCTGATCGGAAGCCGCGTGACGATCGTGTGCGCGACGGAGAGATCACGCTGGTCCGTGCCGAGGTCTCCGTGCAGCGCCATCCAGACCCAGTGCACGTACTGCACCGGCAGCGGCCGGTCGAGCATGTACTTGTGCCGGATCGCGGCGAGCACTGCCGGGTCGCGGCTCTCTGCGCCGAGCGCGATCGCCGGGTCGCCCGGGATCGCGCGCACGCCAAGGAAGACGAGCATGCTCGCGACCAGGAGCACGACGAGGGCGGCTCCCACCTTCCGAAGGAGAAAGCCGCCCATCGTCAGTCGGTTTCCCTACTTGAACTGCGCGAAGGCAACACGCAGCAGCGTATCCGGGTACATCTGCACGCCCGTCACCTGCTTCGAGATGCCGGCGCGCGTGACCGGGTAATAGAGGTAGATCAGCGGCCGGTCGTTTTCGATCATCTGCTCGGCAACGTGGTACAGCGTCATCCGCGACTTCTGCGTCGCGGACTTCCGCGCGTTGTTGAGCACGTAGTCCATCTTGTTGTTCGAGTAGCCGCTGCCGTTCTCGTTGCCGGTCGTCGCGACGAACGCGTAGATGTTGCCGTCCGGGTCGATGCGACCCGACCAGCCGATCTGGTACGTGTCGAACGTGCCGTCTTCTTCCTTGGCGAGCGACGTCACGAAGTCCGTCGACTGAATGTTGAGCGTGATCCCGACCGCCTTCTCCTCCGCCTGGATGAACTGCGCGAGACGGAGGGCCGCAGTGCCGGTCGGAACCATCAGGTTGACGGTCGGGTTCGAGATCCCGGACGAGGCGACGAGCTTCTTCGCGTCGGCCGGGTCGTACGGGGTGCACTTGATCGTCTTGTCGAAGTACGCGCTCGCCGGCGAGATCGGCGTGCAGCCCGGCATGACGGTACCGCCGAAGACGACCTTGTTCATCGTCTGGCGGTTGATCGCCTCTTCGAATGCCTTGCGGAGATTCGAGCTCTTCGCCATGTCGGTGCCGATGTTCGAATACGGCAGCTTGTCGATGCCGTTCTTGTTGCCGATGTTGATCGTGAACCCTTGGTAGCCGAGTGAGGTCTCCTTGATGATCCCGAGCGAGGAGTCCTGCTCGATCCCCTGGAGCTGGGTGGAGTCGATCGCATCGAGCGCCTGCTGGTCGCCCGCCTTGAGCGCGGCGGCCGCCGCAGCGGTGTCGTTGTCGACCTTGAAGACGATCTTGTCGAGGTGGACGTCCTTCTTGTCGTAGTAATACGGCGACTTGACCACGGTGATGCTGTCGCCGGCGACGCGGTTCGAGTACATGAACGGGCCGACGCAGATCGGGTCTTGCGCGAAGTTCGCGCCGAGCTTCGCGAGCTGCTTCGGCGACATGATCATCCCGGCCCGGTCCGCGAGCTGCGCGGTGAGGGGTGAGTACGGGGACTTGAGGTGGATGACGACCTTGTACGTCCCGGATGCGTTCACGCTCGAGACCGGTGAGATCTCGCTCGCGCGGGCGGAGCCCTTCAATGTCAGATCGCGGTTGATCGTGGTCACGACCGCGGCCGCGTTGAACGGCGTGCCGTCGTTGAACTTGATCCCCTTGCGCAGCGGGATCGTGACGGTCAGCTTGTCCTTCGAGATCGTCGGCAGTGCCGACGCGAGCTGCGGCACGATTTGTGCCTTCGCGTTCAGGTCGTACAGCTTCTCGCAGAAGGTCAGGAAGACCTCCCGGCCTGAGAGTGTTCGCGCGAGGGTCGGGTCGAGCGCGTCGGGCTCGCCGTTCGCCATGCCGACGACGAGCGTCCCGCCGTTCTTCGCCGTGGTGCCCTGGAGTCCGACGGCGGCGGTCGCAGCGGCGGCGGCGAGCAGCGCGATTGCCGTGCCCGCGAAGAGGGCTGTCCGAAAGCGAGTGCGTTTCATCGCGTCCTTTCGAAGTGCGTGGCCTACGTGCCGGGGGCGTCCGGAACCATATGTTGTATCCACTTTGCGGTCAAGTGGATCCATCTTCGGTTATGGTCGGCGTGAACCGATGCGCGCCTCCGCTGCTTCCGCCGCCACGAGCCGGGCCCGCCTGGGGCGCTTCCGCATCGACCGGGAGCTCGTTGCGATCGGCGTGCTCGGCGGCCTCCTGTCGGGCCTCCTCGGTGTCGGCGGCGGCATCGTCATGGTTCCGCTGCTCGTGATCTGGGCGCGGTACGGCCAGCGCGACGCGCACGCCGCGTCGCTCGGCGCGATCATCCCGATCAGCATCGCGGGCATCGCGACCTACGGCGTCGCGGGGCATATCGACGTCCGCGCCGCGGCTGCGCTGATCGTCGGCTCTGTCGTCGGGGCGCGCCTCGGGGCGGGGTTCCTGGCGCGGATCGACGAACGGCACCTGAAGATGGTCTTCGGCGTGTTCTTGATCGGCGTGGCGGCGCTCATGGGGATCCGCGGATGAGCGTAGGCTCGACGGAGCTCATGAAGGAGCCGAGGTGCCGGCTTCGCCGGCGCCCTTGCGGAAAAGTCATAGAGGTTGTCCTATGAGCGGGACGACGCTCTACGTCGCGCTGGTTGCCTTCGGCGTGCTCGCCGGTGTCGCATCCGGGCTTCTCGGTGTCGGCGGCGGGACACTGATCGTGCCGTTCCTGACCCTCGCCGCCGGCCTGTCTCAGCACAACGCCGAGGCGACGTCGCTGCTCGTGATCCTGCCGACCGCGATCGCCGGGACGCTGACGCTGCGGCGCCGCGGGGTGGGCGATCCGGCACTTGCGTTGCGGTTCGGCGTCGTGGGCGCGATTGGTGCGGTCGGCGGTGCTCTCCTTGCGCTCGCGCTACCGGCCGGGGCACTGCGTATCGTCTTCGCGGTGTTCGTGGGTCTCGTCGGCCTGAGGCTGATCTATGACGGCCGGCGGGCGGAGGCGCGCGCGGGTTGACGCAGGCCCTCGAGGATCAGCGTGCCCTCGTCGACAAGCTCGCAGCGACGTTGCAGGCGCGCATGCTGAGCGGAGAGCTCGTGTCGGGCACGCGTCTCCGCCAGGCTGCGCTCGCCGAGGAGTTCGGAGTCAGCAGGACACCGATCCGTGAGGCGCTCCGAAAGCTCCAGGCGAACGGCCTCATCGAGCTGCGCCCGCATCGTGGCGCGCTCGTGCGGGCTCCGTCACCGCGCGAGATTCGCGACGCGTACGAGGTACGCGCCGAGCTCGAAGGTCTCGCGGCGGAGCTCGCGGCTCAACGGATCCACCAAGAGCAGCTCGACCTGCTGCATCGCTCGCAGGCGCAGTTCAGGGAGGCGCTCGCGCACACGATCGAACTGCGCTCCTCGGCTGTTGCAGAGTTCGACCCCGCTGAGGAGACCGAACGTTGGGGTCGGGCCAACGACGGCTTTCATCAGACGATTCAGGCGGCGGCGGCGAACGACGTTCTCGTCGCGATGCTCCTGCACCTGCACCGCAGCTACCCACGCGACCTCACGCGCACCGTCCTCGGGGAGAGCGCCACGTTGCTTGCCGAGAACGTCGGCGAGCACGAGGCCATCCTCGATGCGATCGAGCGGCGCGACGCGGCGGAGGCGCGGGCGCTCATGTCGAAGCACGTACGCCACGCGGGTTCGCTGGTGACGATTCGTCTCGAACAGCGGCGCTGAGCTGCCGCATCGACGGAGCGGCCCCGGAGTCGAACCGAGCCAGCGTGGGGCTGCCACGCCTGACGGGTTTTGAAGACCCGCTGGGGCACCGGCCCCCGCCGCTCCACGCGACGGAAATCTAGCGTCGAGCGCGCCGCAGCACGCGCACGTCGCCGCGGCGGAGCGTCAGCCCGTCCGCGTCGAAGCGTTCGAGCAGGAGCTGCGCCGTGCGGCGTCCGACGCCGAGTGCGTCTCGGAGCGAGGCGATCGAGATCGGGTCGAGCGTCGCCAGCAATCCGCGGGCGCGCTCGTAGAGCGCGGTCGAGACGGCGAGGCCGTCGCCGACGCGCCGCAGCGTCCCTTGCTCCTCGAGGAATGCTCCGAGCTGCCGGTCCTCGACGCGCACGACCTCATCGCCGGTGAGCTGCGCCTCGAGCGCTGCGGCCGCTTGCGCACGCGCGCCGAGCGCTGCGGCTGCCCCCGGCAGGTATGCCTTCCCGCCGCGGCGCTCGATGTCGAGCAGCTCGGCAACCGCGGGCGACCACGGCTCGCTCGGCAGGAGCTCTGCGAGCGGCAGGCCCGGGTCGAGGGGGCTCTCGGCCGCATGCGCCTCGAGCCGTGCTCGCACCGCGCGCCGAAGCTCCGCGAGCCACTCCGCCGAGTACGCGTACCCGTCGGCGCTCGGTAGGCCGGCGAGCCCGCGGTCGAGCTCCGGCGCCGTCAGCAACCCGCGCGCTGCGAGCTCGTTGCGCGTTACGGGTTCGCGCACGAGTGCGCGCACGATTTCGCCGGCGTCGCCGCGGCGCAGTACCTCGAGCCGCTCGGCGTCGAGCCCGCGCGGCGGTGCCGGGTCGAGCACGACCGCTCCGCCTACCGTCGTGTCGGTGCGCAGCACGACGCGATCGCCGCGCGCGGCGACGACGCGGCGCTCGAGCCGCAGCTGGGCGAGCTCGCCCGAGCGGACGACACGTCCCGGCACGGCACTGGTGCCGAGGTGAACGGTGACCGAAGCGGGAATCGGCTCGAGCTCCGTCAATGCGACGTCGAGGCGGTACGACGCCGGATAGCTCCCGGCTGCGACGAGCGCGTCGCCGCGCGTGAGGTCTCGCCGCTCGACCGATGCAAGATTGACGGCGACACGCTGTCCTGCCTCCGCCCGTTCGACGGGTGTGTCGTGCACCTGCACCGAGCGGACACGCACGGTACGCCCGCCCGGAGCGACGAGCAGCGTGTCTCCGGCGGCGATGCTTCCCGACCAGAGCGTCCCCGTCGCAACCGTGCCGATGCCCTGCAGCGTGAACGCGCGGTCGACGTACAGCCGCGTCGGGGCATCCGCGCGCCGCTCGTCGACGGGAAGCGAGGCGAGCGCCGCACGCAGGTCGTCGAGACCTGCGCCGGTCTTCGCCGAGACGGCGATCACCCGCGCGCCGGGAACGAGCTCGCGCGCCTCCTCGAGCGCGAGCTCGAGCGTGTCCTCGTCGACCGCATCCGATTTCGTCACTGCGACAACGCCGAGCTCGACGTTGAGCAGCCGCAGCACCGCGAGGTGCTCGAGTGTCTGCGGCCGCGCGCCTTCCTGCGCGTCGATCACGAGCATGAACACGTCGATGCCGGTGGCGCCCGCGATCATCGTGCGTACGAACCGCTCGTGCCCCGGTACGTCGACGAGCGACGCGCGCCGGCCGTCCGGCAGCTCGAGCGGCGCGTAGCCGAGGTCGATCGAGATGCCTCGCCGCTGCTCCTCGGGCAGGCGGTCTGTGTCCTTGCCCGTCAGCGCGCGCACGAGCCACGTCTTGCCGTGGTCGATGTGGCCGGCTGTCCCGATCGTCAGCGGCATGCGCGTACTGCCGCCGCGACCTCGCCCGCCTCGGCGTCGTCGAGCGTGCGGCAATCGAGCAGCAGCCGACCGTCGCGCACGATGCCGACGACCGGCGGCTCGGCGTCGCGCAGCGCCGCTGCGAGGCGTTCTTCGACTGCGCACGCGAACGATTCGAGCTCTGCGAGCGGCAGCGCGCCCCCGCCGACGCGGGCGCGCGTTTCCTCGACCTCGCCGCCGACGGCTGCAGCGAGCCGTTCCGCGCGGGCGCGCACCGTCCCCGCGTCCTCGTGCAGCATCCGCAGCACCGGCACCTCGGCGAGAGCGCGCTCCGGCTCCAGGTAGAGAAGCAGGGTCCCCTCGAGCGCGGCCAGGCTCAGCTTGTCGATCCGGAGGGCGCGGTGGAGCGGATGCCGCCGGAGCTTCTCGACGTGCTCGGCCGTGCCGACGACGATGCCCGCCTGCGGGCCGCCGAGGAGCTTGTCGCCGCTGAAGCACACGACGTCGGCGCCCGCGGCGAGCGATGCGCGTGCCGTCGGCTCGTCGCGCAGCTCGAGCAGCGCGCCCGAACCGAGATCGTCGAGCAGCGGCAGCGCATGACGCGCGGCGACGTCGGCGAGCTCGCGCAGGCTGGGCTGCTCGGTGAAACCGACGACGCGGAAATTCGACTGGTGCACCCGGAGCAGAAGCGCGGTATCGGAGCCGATCGCGCGTTCGTAGTCGGCGGCACGCGTCCTGTTCGTCGTGCCCACCTCGACGAGCCGTGCGCCCGAGCGTGCGAGGACGTCCGGAATGCGGAAGCCGTCGCCGATCTCGATCAGCTCGCCGCGCGAGACGACGACCTCGCGGCCCTCGGCGAGCGCCGCGAGTGCGAGCAGCGTCGCGCCGGCGTTGTTGTTCACGACGAGCGCCGCCTCCGCCCCCGTCAGCTTGCGCAGGATCGCAGCGACGTGATCCTGCCGCGAGCCGCGCTCGCCGGCCGCGATGTCGTACTCGAGGTTCGAGTACGACCGGCCGACCTCGACGGCCCGCTCGAGTGCGGCGCGTGGAAGCGGTGCGCGGCCGAGATTGGTGTGCACGAGGACACCCGTCGCGTTCAGCAGGCGCCGAAGCGAAGGCCGGCGCGCCGCGCGCAGCTCGTCCACGAGACGGAGGCTCAGATCACCGGGCTCTGCGCCGGCTCGAATCTCTTCGCGCGCCCGAGCCAGGACGGCGCGAGCGGCGTCCACGGCAAGCGGGTCCGCTGAACCGCGGGCGAGCTCGTCCACGGACGGCAAGTCCCTGAGCTCCATGCCGGAAGGCTACGCGGTTCCTCCGGGCCCGTTGCTCTACTGTCGGAGTGACGCGGGTGGTCGTCATCGCCGCTGCAGTCATTGCTGCCCTCGTCGGCTGCGCTGCGCTCGTGCGCGTCGTTGAGTACCACGGCGAGGCGAAGCCGGGCGTGCACGTGCTTGGCGTCGACGTCGGGGGGCGCGACCGGGGGCAGATCGAGGCCGCGCTGCGCACCTGGGGAGAGAGCCCGGTGACGATTCGGGCAGCCGGGCACGCCTATCACGTCCGCCGCAGTTGGCTCGTCGCGATCGACGCGCGCGCGACCGCGCGGCGCGCACTCGCAGCGGGGTCGTTGTCGTCGCTCGTCTCGCCGTCTTCGGTCGACGTCGCGCCCGTCGTCGAGCAGGCGGGCGGCGCGCAGAACGTGCTCGAGCAGATCGCGCGCGCAGGCCGGCCCGCACGTTCAGCCTCGGTTCGCGTCGAGGGGACGCGCGCGGTCGTCACGCCAGGACGCTACGGACGCTCGCTCGACAACGCTGCGCTCTTGCGCCTGCTCGCCGATCGT
This sequence comes from Gaiellaceae bacterium, assembly GCA_035650975.1. Lineage (GTDB taxonomy): Bacteria > Actinomycetota > Thermoleophilia > Gaiellales > Gaiellaceae > PALSA-600. The sequence continues at coordinate 5,419 of DASRGQ010000072.1, read as the reverse complement.
CGGGCCGCGATCGATGCTCCGTTCGCGCGCGTCACGCCGCAGGTGCGCACAGCTGCTGCTCGTAGGGCGGCTGCAACGGTCGACAGGCTGCTCGAGCGCCCGCTCGCCGTCGACTACCACGGTGCACGACGCGGCGCGCTGACGTCCGTGCAGCTCGCGCGTGCCGTTCGGGTGCGCGCGGTCGGGCATCGCTTCGAGGTGACGCTCGACGGCGACCGGCTCGCGCAGGTCGTGCGGCCGCGGCTCGGCAAGTGGATCGTCCGCGCACACAACGCGCAATTCGCCGTCGCAGGCGACAGCGTTCACGTCGTACCGTCGCGACCGGGCGACGATGTCGACCCGGCGCAACTCGTGCGCGCGATCGAGCAGGCGTCGCATGGTGACTACGTCGTCCGTGTCGAGCTGGGGCCGAGGCAGCCCGACCTGACGACCGCACGTGCGCACGCGCTCGGGATCAAGCAGAAGCTCGTCTCGTACACGACGCAGATGGGTGTCTCGTCGTCGAATCGCATCCACAACGTCCATCTGATGGCGGACTTCATCGACGGGACCGTGATCAAGCCCGGCGAGGTGTTCTCGTTCAACGACGTCGTCGGACCGCGCACCGCCGAGCGAGGCTTCCTCGAAGGCCAGGAGATCATCGGCTCGCTCGTCCTGCCGTCGATCGGAGGCGGTGTGTGCCAGACGGCGACGACGCTCTTCAACGACGCGTTCGAGCTCGGCCTGCCGATCCTCGAACGCACGAACCACAACCTGTACCTCGCGCACTACCCGATCGGCCGCGACGCGACCGTGTCGTGGGGCGGTCCGGATCTGAAGTTCCGCAACGACTTGAAGCACGGCCTTCTGATCAAGACCTCCTACACCGACCAGACGCTGACCTTCACGTTCTACGGGACACCGTCCGGGCGCCGCGTCGTCTCGCATACGGGCCCGCAGACGAACTGGACGTCACCGGGGATGAACTACGCCGTCGACCCGCGCGCGCCGCGCAACTCGGTGAAGGTCGTTCCCGGGAGCGGCGAAAAGGGATTCGACGTCGTCGTGACGCGCGAGGTGTATACCGCGGGCGGCAAGCTCCTGCGCTCGAACGTCTTCAAGTCGCACTACATCCCCGACAGCCCGACCACCGTCTACGGCCCGGGCAAGACGCCGCCGGGGCCGTACATCGTTATTCCGTCGACGATTTAGGGCGCCTCGAGACCAACGTCCGATGCGGTCGGTCTCTGACGCCCGTTCGTGGTGAGCCGCGTTCAGCGGCTTGCACACGACCTTCGAGTCGACGCGAGTGCGGGCTCTACCCGCGTCTTACTGGGCGTCTTCCTTGTGCGGCGCGCTCGGGTCGTCCGCGCAGCGGTGCTCGTAGCAGTCGAGCACGTACTGCACCGTCGCGTCCACGTCGTCGGTCACGTGCAGGAGCTCGATGTCGTCGGGCGAGATCATCCCGTCTGCCAGGAGATCGCCGCGGATCCATTCGATCATCTCGCTCCAGTACTCCGTGTCGAACAGCACGACGGGGAAGTGCCTGATCTTCCCGGTCTGGATCAAGACGAGCGACTCGTAGAGCTCGTCCAGCGTTCCGAAGCCGCCCGGGAAGATGACGAACCCCTCCGACGGCCGGACGAAGCAGACCTTGCGTGCGTAGAAGTGGTCGAACGTGTGCGAGATGTCGAGGTAGGGGTTCGGCTTCTGCTCGTGCGGCAGCTCGATGTTGAAGCCGACCGAGAGGCCGCCGCCTTCGCGCGCGCCGCGGTTGGCCCCCTCCATCACACCGGCGCCTCCGCCGGTCACGACGGCCCAGCCCAGTTCGGCGAATCGTCTGCCGACCGCGCGGGCCGCCTCGTACGGTGCGCTTCCCTCGGGGACACGCGCCGAGCCGAAGAGCGCCGCCGCCGGCCTGTCGATCAGCGCGACCTTCTCGAATCCCGCCCGGAACTCCGCCTCGATCTTCTCCACCGACGCATCGATGTCGAACGCCTCCGGGCGGTCGAGGATCTGCCGGTCGCTCGTCACAGGCGGCCCTGAGTACTGACGTGCGAGGCGACCATCCCGAGGACGAGCATCAGCGCGGTCGCGAAGTACAGCGCGTACGACGCGAGCGCGAGCCGTTCGCCGCCACCGCGGCGCAGGAAGGCGGCCGACCTCCAGACCTGTCCGCCGTCGAAGAACCCGAACGGGATCATGTTGAAGAGATTGATGAAGAACCCGAAGTACGCGAGTGCATACATCAGCTGGGAGTGCTGCGACTTCGCGATCAGGTAGCACACGAACGCCGCGACGCCGCCGAGGATCGGCCCGGCGATCGCGACACGCACCGTCTGCCAGGGATGGCCGCGCGTGTAGCGGACGTATGCGCCGAAGAACGGGACGAAGACCGGCAGCTTGGGGTCGAGCCTCTCGCGCTTCGCCTCGATGTAGTGGCCGGCTTCGTGCAAGAAGATCAAGGCGACGACGCCGATCGCGAACTTCCAGCCCCAGATGAGCGCGTACGCGCCGACGGCGATGAAGATCGTCGAGAACTTGAGCAGGACGAACGAGAACTTCAGAAGCGCGACGAACACCGCGAAGATAGGCGCAAGGGCCTTCCTGATCCGCCCGCGCCAATCGGTGCCCGGCTGGATCGGCTCGTAGCCGCGCTCGACCTCCGTCGGCGGCCGCGGCGCCCACAGGGGCTCGTCGTCGGTTTTCTTCGGCTGCTCGCCGGGAGGATCGAAGGTCATGAGCCCTTGCCGATCCATTCCTCGCCGTTTTCGTAGACCTCTTTCTTCCAGAGCGGCACGCGGTCCTTCAGCTCGTCGATCGCGTCGCGGCACGCTGCGAGGGCGTCGCCGCGATGCGGCGCCGAGACGGCGATCGCGACCGACGTCTCGCCGACGCCGACGGTGCCGACGCGGTGATGGATCGCGATCGCGGTCAAGGCGTACCGAGCATGGAGCGATTCGGCGATCTCGGCCATCACCTCTTCGGCCATTCCTTCGTAAGCCTCGTAGTCGAGGCGGACGACCGCCTGCCCGCGCGAGTGCTCACGGGTCGTTCCGGTGAACGTTGCGATCGCGCCGGCCTCGTCCGACCGAACTTCGGAGACGACGCGGTCGAGCGAGAGCGGCTCCTCGCTCAGCCGGAATGCGCCTCCGGAGACCGGTGGGATCAGCGCGACCTCGTCGCCGTCCGTGAGCACGCGTGTGCGCTCGGCATACGTGCGGTTCACCGCATACAGGAGGCCGTCGGGCTCGTCGCCCAGGTCCAGCTGCGCCCAGACGTCGGCCACCGACGCCGCGTCCACTTCGCGCTCCGACCAGCCCGCGCGTTCGCGTAGGCCCGCGAACAGGCGAACCTTGACGCTCACTGTGCCCGCTCCCGGCGTCGGCAAAGCCGACGCCTTCGCTCTTGGGAGCCTCCGCCGAGTCTCCGGCTCACGGGGCGACGGCGATGAGGCTCGGCCAGCCGTAATGGCCGTAGTAGTTCGGCTCCCAGCGGGTGGTGAGCTCGTCGACGGTGGTGGTCAGCGATGCGATGGGCTTCAGAGTGCCCTGTGCGAGCAGGTCGAGGGAGGCGTGCTCGGTGGTCGTGTCTTTCGCGATCGTCTGGTGCGTCCGCACGAAGAGCACGGAGCCGCCCGGCAAGACGCGCGGATCCTCGTCCGTCCAGCCCTTCGGCGGGTGCGTCAGCCGCACCTTTGCCGGCTCGAGCCGCCAGATCGACCGCTCTTCGCCGCGACCCATGAATGTCTCGTTCCAGTTGCGGCCCGCCGCGGCGACCACCGTTGTCCCGCTGCAGGAGGGCGAGACCCACGAAAGCTTCGTGTCGCTCGAGATGTTGCGCCCGTCCTCGACGATCGACTTGCCGTACGTCGTGTAGCGGGAGCCTCCTCGCACATAGACGAGATGCGGGCCGCACACATCGACGAAGTCCGGGAAGACGAGGGTGGTGGCGAGCGCCGTCTTGCCCGCGAGGAGCGGCAGCCCGTCGGCCGCGATCGACGCCGACCCTTGCTCGTCACTCCACCAGAGGACACGCCCGTTCGGCGCGAAGCCCGCGACGATCGGAACCGTGTCGACCGTCATCGGGCCGATCACGCGGCGGAGCGCTCCGGCCCGCCAGACCCAGATCTCCTCGTGCCTCGCCCGCATCGGCCCGCGCACGTAGAGCGTTCGCGCGACCGCGAGTTGTCCGCCCGGCCCCCACGCGAGCGACCGCGCGCCCCACGCGTTCGGGAGGATCGTCCGCTGCCCGGCGCCCGTCGTCCACAGCCGCACCGAGCCGTCCGTGGCGATGAACGCCGCCGTCTCGCCGGTCGGCGCCCACGAGAGCGCGGACGTCGGGAGCGCCGGCCCGTCTGCGATGCGCCCGCCGTCGGAGACGAGCTTTCCGTCGCCGCTCCAGGCGACCGGGCCGAGCGCGGCATGCGTGAGCACGACCTGCTGCGCGCCCGTCGCGAGGTTCGCGACGACGAGGTTGCCACCGTGGACGAAGGCCACGCGCTGGTCGGTGCCTGCGCCGGTCGCCGAGCCGGCCAGCGCGAGCACGACGAGCGCGACGGCGGTCATGCGCACGCCGCGAGCATACTTTCGCCGATGGTCAAGCAGGTCTACACGTCGGCTGACGCACCGCACGAGCGCGAGCTCCCTGGCGAGTTCCCGTACACGCGCGGGCCGTACCCCGACATGTACCGCGGCCGGCCGTGGACGATCAGGCAGTACGCGGGCTTCGCGTCGGCCGAAGAGTCGAATGAGCGCTACCGGTACCTGCTCGAGCGCGGGCAGACGGGGCTCTCGATCGCGTTCGACCTGCCGACGCAGCTCGGCTACGACTCCGACGATCCGCACGCGACCGGCGAAGTCGGGCGCACCGGAGTGGCGATCGACTCGCTCGCCGACATGGAGATCCTGCTCGCGGGCATCCCACTTGCGGACGTGTCGACGTCGATGACGATCAACGCGCCCGCGTCGCTCCTACTGCTTCTCTACGAGCTCGTCGCCGAGGCACAAGGCGTGAGCGGCGCCCAGCTACGCGGCACGGTGCAGAACGACATCCTCAAGGAGTACATCGCGCGCGGCAACTACATCTTCCCGCCGCGGCCGTCGATGCGGCTCACGACCGACCTGTTCGCGTACTGCGCGGAGCGCATACCGCAGTGGAACACGATCTCGATCTCCGGCTACCACATCCGCGAGGCGGGCTCGACCGCGGTGCAGGAGCTCGCGTTCACGATCGCGAACGGCATCGCCTACTGCGCTGCCGCTGTCGAAGCGGGACTGTCCCCCGACGACTTCGGTGCGCGTCTCTCGTTCTTCTTCAACGCGCACAACGACTTCTTTCAGGAGGTCGCGAAGTTCCGTGCCGCCCGGAGCCTCTGGGCGCACGTGATGCGCGACCGGTTCGGCGCGACGAATCCGAAGGCGCTCGCGCTGCGCTTCCA
>DASRGQ010000071.1:0-7823 GCA_035650975.1 Gaiellaceae bacterium | reverse complement strand
TCCCGAAAGGGTATCAGTGGCGTTTCAGGCCGCTTCGGCGGCGGGCTGCAGCCGGGCGCGGCGGGCGCGGATCGCGCGCAGGCGCTGCGAGAGGCGGCCCCAGGCCCACGGCTCGACCTCGAGGTAACGCGTCGCGGACTGACCCTGGATCGTGTCGAGATACTCGAACCACGCGTCGGCCTCTTCGATCAAGAGCAGCTCGTACGCTTCCTGCTGTCCGGTCAGCGCCATCCGGGCGTCACCTCCGTTTCGATGCGGAGAGCCTAGGACCGGCCCCGGACGGACCTCCTCTACACGCGCGCTTCGAAGTAGCGCACGGCCGCCTCGCCGATCGCGCGCGTGCCGGAATACGCAACTGCGCCCTTGACCGCCCAGCCTGCGACGGGCACGAGATCGAGCAGCTCCCGCGCGGCTGCTCGTAGACCGAAGCCGGTACCGACGACGCCGAGCAGCTCGAGCGCTCGCGAGTTGTCGAGCTCGACGCCGTGCGCCAACGCGATGCGCAGCACGAGCCTGATCTGGTTCAGCGTCAGGATCGGCATGTCGACGCCGGGGACGAACACGGCCGCGCCGATCAGCCCGTTCCGCTTTGCGAACGACGCGATCAGTGCGTCGCACACAGGGCGCCGGAGCACCGGCAGGCGCGCGGCCAGGCTCGTCCCGTCCTCGCCCAGCTTGCGCGCGATCATCGCCGCGATCTCCGCCACCGGAAAGCCGCTCCCCCGTGGAACGCGCACGATGTCGGTGGCGAGCACGTACGGCAGCGTCGCGTCGTCCGAGACCGCGACGATCGGAATCCCACTCCGATCGGCCTTGTGCAGTTCGTCCTCGTCCGCGGGGCCGACCCAAACAAGCACCGCCGCGTGGTCGACGCGACCTTCGACGACCGCCGACGCGTCACCCCCCGCACGGAGCTCGCGTGCGAGCAGCGGCACGAGCTCGCGCGCGCCCGCGACGGCGAGCGGCCGCGGGTCGCCGCCGCCGCGGCGCAGCTCGCGCACGACCGAGAGCACCGACAGCGGGCCGAGCTTGGTCTTCTTGCTCCTGCTCATTGGGCACCCTCCGGCTGCCCAATGAATATCCGCGCAGGCGCCGGCAAAGCCGGCGCCTGCGCTCCTTGTGAGCCTCCGTCGAGCCTACGGCTCATCCGCGCCGCCTGTAGGGCCGCCGCATGTGGATCGCCTGCAGGATCCCGATCGCGAGGAAGTTCGTGATCATCGACGAGCCGCCGACCGAGACGAACGGCAACGGGATGCCGGTGATCGGCGCCGCCCCCATCGTCATCGCGGTGTTGACGAACACCTGGAACAGGAACATGAACGCGATCCCGCCCGCGACGACGGCGCAGTAGAGGTCACGCGCGCCCGCGACCACCTTGAGCGCACGCCAGACGATCAGCAGATAGAGCAGCAAGAGGATCGCGGCGCCGAAGAACCCGCGCTCCTCCGCGAGCGACGCAAACGCAAAGTCGGTCGCATGCTCGGGAAGGTAGTCGAGCCCCGTCTGGGTCGCGCCGACGACACCCCGGCCGCGAACCCCACCGGCGCCGACGGCGATGATCGACTGGCGCAGGTTGTACGTCGCACCTTGCGGATCGGTCGCCGGATGCGTGAAACCGGTGAGACGCTGAGCCTGGTACGGCTTCAACACGTTCACGCCCGCCGCGGGCATGAGCCACAACACTGCTAGCGCGAGAGCAACTGTCAGCGCACCGAGCACTGCGAGATGCGACCAGCGGACGCCTGCGACGAACAACGCGGCCATCAGCGCCGACACGAACACAAGTGCGCTGCCGAAGTCGGGCTGGACGAAGACGAGCACCACCGGCACGAGCGCGTAGCCGATCGCCTGCAGCACCGTTCGCGCCGACCCGATTGTGTGCCGCCGGTCGACCAGGAAGCCGGCCACGACGAGCACGAGAAGCACCTTCGCGAACTCGGAGGGCTGGAACTGGAAGAAGCCGACGTTGATCCAGCGCTTGGAGCCGCGCGTCGCCGCGCTCGTCGCGAGCACGACGCCGAGAAGCGCGAGCATGCAGACGTAGATGGGACGGCGGAGCCTGCGGTACGTGTCCGGGTCGACGAGCAGCGCGCCGACGAAGACGAGCGCGCCCGCGAATGCGTACAGCAGCTGGCGCGACAAGGACGAGCCACCGGGGTCGCGTGCGGTGATCCCGTTGATCGCCCACAGCCCGTAGGCGGCCACCGCGACGAGCGCGGCGAGCAGCAGCCAGTCGAGACGCTGCAGCGCACCCGAGAGACCGACCGCCTGCGGCTCTCGCCGCCCGCGCAGCCCGCGTGCTCTCGTATCGACAGCTTCGATCGCCATCAGTCGGATGCGTGCACGGTTGTCGTGGCAGTCTGGCCGAAGTAGTGCTCGAACACCTTGAGCGCGGCAGGTGCTGCTGCGGTGCCGCCGTGACCGCCGTTCTCGATCATGGCGCAGACGACGATCGACGGCGCGTCGTACGGCCCGTAGCCGCACCACCAGGACTGCGTCAGCTTCTGGGGCTTCTTGTAGCCCGGGACCGAAACGAGCTTCTCCGCGGAGCCGGTTTTCCCCGCAATGTCGACGGGAAAGTTGCCGAAGACACCGTACCCCGTCCCGAGCGGCGAGTGCGTCGCCTGCTCGAGCCCGCCCTGGACGTACTGGAGCGCGGTCGGATCGACGTTGACCGACTCGGGCGGCTGCGCGCCGAAGCGGCGCAACACGCGCTCGGGCTGGCCGCCGGATGCGGTCAGCTCGACGTCGTCTGCGATATGCGGCGTCACGAGCTTGCCGCCGTTCGCGATCAGCGCGTAGAAGCGCGTCATCTGCAGCGGCGTGACGAGCAGGTCGCCCTGGCCGATCGCGAGCTGGATCGAATAGCCGGGCTTCCAGATGCGGTCGACGTACCCCTTGCACGGCGGGCCGCCAAACGCCTCGCAGCGCCACTCGGGTGTCGGCATCAGGCCGGACGTCTCGGGGCCGATGTCGATGCCGGTCGGCTCGCCGAACCCGAACCTGTTCGCCCAGGCCTGCAGCGGATGCCCACGGTTCTCCGGCAGCCGGTAGAAGTCGTAGCCGAGCTGGTAGAAGAACGTGTCGCACGACTCGGCGAGCGCGGTGCGGAGGTCCATCGCCTGGTCGATGAGCGGCGTCCAGTTCAGAAACGTCTGGCCGTACTTCGTGTACGAGGGCGTGCACTGCAGCTCGGTGTTCGGCGTCAGCAGACCCTCCTGCATCGCCGCGAGCGCCGTCACCGGCTTGAACGTCGACCCCGGCGGGTAGCCGACGTCGATCGCGCGGTTGAGCAGCGGATAGTTCGCTTTTGCCGCCGCGCCCGGCACGAGACCGAGCAGCGGCGCCAGCTTCTGCGGATCGGTGCGGCCGACGAAGACCGAGGGCTCGTACGTCGGGTTCGAGGCCATCGCGAGGATCGCGCCCGTGTTCGGGTTCATGGCGACGATCGCGCCGCCGTCGGCGAACTCGCCTTCGACGCCGCTGTGCGCCAGGTGGATGGCGTACGTCAGCGCCTGCTCGGCCGCGCGCTGCAGGCCGATGTGGATCGTCAGGCGAAGCGCCTCGCCGGGCGTCGGCTGCACCTCGGTCGTCGCGCCTGACTTCGGGACCCCACGCGAGTCGACCGTGAGCTGCGCCGTGCCGTCCTTGCCGCGCAGGTACGCATCGTAGGTCTGCTCGACGCCCGCTTGGCCGATCGCATCGGTCGGCTGGTACCCCTGCTTCTTGAGCTTCTTGTACTCGCCTGGCGAGATCTGCCCGACGTAGCCGAGCACCTGCGCGGCGAGCGACTTGTACGGGTACTGGCGCAGGTAGCTGTCGGCGAGCCTCACGCCCGGGAACGACGACTGATGCTCGGACAAGTAGTAGATCTGGTTCTGCTTGAGCCCGCGCTGGACGACGACGGGCGTCAGCGGGTCGCTCCCGTGTGCCTTCAGCTGCGCGACGATGGTCTTCGTCGGCACGCCGGTGACGAACGTGATCCTGCGCAGCTCGGCGAGCTGGGCGGCCCACGTCTTCGGCAGGTCGCTCGGCCACAGCTCGAGCCGCGTGCCGGGGACGTTGCGCACGAGCACGTTCCCGTTGGCGTCGAGGATCGGCCCACGCGGGGCCTCGAGCTTGAGCGTCCGCACCCGGTTGTCGTTCGCCTGAGCGAGGTACCGCGTGCCCGAGAGCACCTGCAGCGCCCACAGCCGCAGGAACAGCACCGCGAAGAGCGCGAGCGCGACGAAGCCGAGCACCGCGACCCGAAGCGCGAGCTGCGGCGTCAGCCGGTACGGCTCTGCGACGCGCGGGTCGCCCGGCAGGAAGCGGCCGGAGCCGGGCGCGCGCTCAGCCAAGTAGGCGCACCTCGCGCACGCGGTCGCCGAGCTCGAGCGGCGGGAAGAGCCGCCGCGCGAGCGCATAGATCGGCAGCGTGAGGATCAGGTTGAGGAGCAGCGCGCCGGGAAGCCCGTCGGCGACGAGGCCCGCGGGCGCCGGCTGGCCGAGCATGAACTGCAGCAGCACCTGCCCGAAGGCGTAGAGGACGGTCACGACGGCCACCGACACATACGGCGCATGGAACCGGTCACGCGCCGTGGTTTCGCCGTAGCGCCCGATCCAGAAGCCCGCGACGGTCAAGAGAAGCGACGTGATGCCGAGGGTCTGGAGCGTCGCGGTGTCGAGGAGCAAGCCGGTGGCAAAGCCGGCGAAGGCACCGAAGATCGATCCACGGAGCAGCGCGATTGCGAGCAGCGCGACGAGCACGACGCTCGACGCGCGGAACGACGAGTACTCCGTGAGGACAGACAGCTGCAACAGGCAGAGAACGAACAGGACGAGAGCGGCTTTCAGAGCGTCGATCACCCGGCATCCGCTCTCGGCACGAGCACGATCACAGAGCCGATCGACGAGAAGTCGGCGAACGGCTGGATCTGTACGTTCTTGAACAGGTTGAAGTCGTTGTCGCTCTCGCTCGACACCCGGCCGATCGGTATCCCGCGTGGAAAGATCGACTGCAGCGGCCCTCCGCCCTCGGTGCCGGCGGTGATGATGATGTCGTTGCGCAGGACGCGCGGCTGTTTCGGGACACGGTCGAGGATGAGCGTGTTGCTGTCGCCGCTACCCCGGCGAACGACGCCGACGACCTGCGGGTTGGCGACGTCGGTCGCGACGACACCGCTCAGGTCGTCGGTGAGCAGCATCACCCGCGAGACGTCGTTGAACACACGGTCGACGCGGCCGACCAGCGCGCCGGTTCCGTTGTGGCCCGTCGGTTCGACGACGATGCTCCCGTTCGTGATCCCGTCGCGAGCGCCGGCAGAGATCGTGACGCTCGCGTCGACCGCCCCGAGGGGATTCGCGAGCACCGAGGTCGGGACCTGCTTGAAGTCCGCGACCGAGGGAGGTCCCTTGTAGTCGAGCAGGCGCTTGAATGCCGCGTTCTCCTGCACGTCGGTCTGCTCGAGGATCACCTGACGGCGAAGATCGTCGACCTGCGTGCGCAGCTTCGCGTTCTCGCTCTTCGCGTGCACGAGGCCGCGGAACCACCCGACCGTGTCGCGGAACGGCCGCGTGACGCGGTCGGCGGCGACCTCGAACGGTCGAAGGATGCTCGCGCCGGTGCTCTGCACGCCGTCGAGCGCCGACGACCGGAACGAGACCGTGATCAGGACGAGTGAGGCCACGACGAGGAGACCCACGACGATCCGGCGCTTGAGGGCGCTGGAGCGGCTCGAGGGGAACCCGGAATGGGCGGCGCGCTGGACGGACGAGCCCAGGACCGCGAGACGGACGGTCCGGTTGCGTGGCACGTAGCGCTAAAGGGTAGCCGAGCGCCGCGCCGGGCTACGGAAGCGCCAGCGTGGTCGTCGTCTGAACCGCGCTCGGCCGGAAGCCGATCGACTGGTTGATGTGCCGCATGACGGCGTTCTCCTCGGCATTCGAGGTCGTGACGAGGACGACCTCCGGGTGGTCCCGGCGGAGCCGCCGGAGCGACTCGAGCTTGACCGCTCGCGCCAGGCCGAGGCCGCGCCGCGCAGCGACGGTGCCGGTGTCGTCGGTGAAGCCGAGCGTCGAGCCGCGCGAGACGCGGAGCTCGGTGAAGGCGCCGATCTCGCCCGAGGGCGCGAGCGCGACGGTCAGCCGCATCTCCCGATCGCGGAGCGCGAGCGACTCCTCGGAGGCGCGGATCTGCTCGGCCGTCCAGGCGGGGTAGTCCAGGTTCTCGGAGGCCGGCGCGTCGTCCATCGCCGCCCGCGCGAGGACGAAGGCATCGAGGCGCTCGTCGGGGACGCGTCCGAGCCACGTCACGAGCTCCCAGCCCGCCGGTGAGTGCGGCTCGGCGGGCTCGGCGGCGCGAAGGTCGAGCAGCGAGCGCACGATGCGCTGTCCGTCGACGAAGCCGTGTCGCGCTGCGAACGCTGCGCCCGCGTCCGTCGTGTACGACGAATGCAGCGCGCGAACGTCGAGCTCGCGGCAGCGGGCGACGACCGCGTCGAGGAGAGCCGAGCCGATGCCGCGGCGGCGCTCGGCGGGCGCGACGAGCGGCCGGACGAAGGCCGCCGTCGGACCGTGCACCGTGAGCTGCGCGAAGCCGCCGTCGCAGAGCCAGTGACAAGTCGTGTGCGACGTCGGCTGGTGGCGGTAGTACGCCGCGGACTCGGACGGAGAACGAAGCGGCTCGCCGGGATCGGTTTCGGGCCAGCAGGCATGCTCGATCGCCACGAGGCGGTCGAGCACGCCGGCGGACGCGGTCCGCGCGTCGACCTCGACGACCTGCACGATTCCTTCCTTCTACCGCGGCCGGCCGTTGCGCGAGCGTGCGCGTGAGCTGCGATGGATCGCGTCGAACTCCTCGAGGCTCCGCCCCGATCCGACGGCCACGCAGGTGAGCGGCGACTCCGCGAGGTGCACCGGCATGTGCGTTTCGTGCCTGAGGCGCTCGTCGAGCCCCTGCAACAGCGCGCCGCCGCCTGCGAGCACGATGCCGCGATCCATGATGTCGGCGGCGAGCTCGGGCGGCGTCTTGTCGAGCGTCGACTTGATCGCGTCGATGATCTGGTTGACAGGCTCCTCGAGTGCGTGCCGGACCTCTTCGCTCGAGAGGATCACCGTCTTCGGCAGGCCGGTGAGCATGTCGCGGCCGCGGACCTCCGCCTGCACTTCGTCCTTCATCGTGTACGCGCTGCCGACCTCGAGCTTGATCTCTTCTGCCGTCTGCTGGCCGATCAGAAGCTTGTACTCGCGCTTGATGTGATTGATGATCGCCTCGTCCATCTCGTCGCCTCCGACGCGCAGCGACTGCGACACGACGATTCCGCCGAGCGAGATGACCGCCACCTCGGTCGTGCCGCCGCCGATGTCGACGATCATGTTCCCGGTCGGCTCGGCGACGGGGAGCCCGGCGCCGATCGCGGCGGCCATCGGCTCCTCGATCAGGTAGGCCTGGCGCGCGCCGGCCGACAGCGTCGCCTCCTCGACCGCGCGCTTCTCGACGCCCGTGACGCCCGACGGCACGCACACGACGACGCGCGGATGCGCGAAGCGGTGCTGGTGCACTTTCTGGATGAAGTGGCGGAGCATCTGCTCGGTCACGTCGAAGTCGGCGATGACGCCGTCCTTCAGCGGTCGGATGGCGCTGATCGTGCCGGGCGTGCGGCCGAGCATCCGCTTGGCCTCGAGCCCGACCGCGTGCACCTCGCCCGAGCGCTGGTCGATGGCGACGACCGAGGGCTCGGAGAGGACGATGCCCCGTCCGCGGACGTAGACGAGGGTGTTCGCGGTGCCCAGGTCCACCGCCATGTCTCGGCCTCCGAACCCGGTCAGTCCCGAAAACATCC
>DASRGQ010000070.1:0-18103 GCA_035650975.1 Gaiellaceae bacterium | reverse complement strand
TGGCTGCGGGCTCGGGCTCGCATTCGTCGACGGCTATCGACAGACCCGCGACCCGCGAGGCCCGGCGCGCGCTCGACGCGGCATCTGGTGGAGCGACGCGCGCGAGTTCAAGCCGGGCGAGTCGGCCGTGACGAGAGCGGCCGCCGCCGCGAAGACCCGCATCGCGCAGCCACGGTACCTCGCTGGATCTGCTACGGTGGGGCTCAGATTTTCTCATCAGGAGGCGAATACAGGTATGGCGAAAACGATCGGAATCGACCTCGGCACGACGAACTCGTGCATGGCCGTGCTCGAGGGCGGCGAGCCGACCGTCATCCCCAACGCCGAGGGCGGGCGGACGACCCCGTCGGTCGTCGGCTTCACAAAGGACGGCCAGCGCCTCGTCGGCGCGCCCGCGCGCCGGCAGCAGGTGACGAACCCGCAGAACACGGTCTTCTCGATCAAGCGGTTCATGGGTCGCAAGTTCGACGAGGTCTCCGAGGAGATGAAGATCGTCCCGTACGAGGTCGTCCAGGGCGCGAACGGCGACGTCCGGGTGAAGGCGGCCGGCAAGGAGTACGCGCCGCCGGAGGTCTCGGCGATGATCCTGCAGAAGCTGAAGGCGGATGCCGAGGCCTACCTCGGCGAGTCGGTCACCGACGCGGTGATCACCGTCCCCGCCTACTTCAACAACGCCCAGCGCGAGGCGACGAAGGACGCCGGGAAGATCGCCGGGCTCAACGTGCAGCGCATCATCAACGAGCCCACGGCGGCCGCGCTCGCGTACGGCCTCGACAAGGAAGGCGCGGATCAGACGATCCTCGTGTTCGACCTCGGCGGCGGCACGTTCGACGTGTCGGTGCTCGAGCTCGGCGACGGCGTCTTCGAGGTCAAGTCGACGAACGGCGACAACCATCTCGGCGGCGACAACTTCGACAAGGCGGTCGTCGACTGGATGATCGCCGAGTTCAAGCGTGACCAGGGCATCGATCTCGGCGCCGACCCGATGGCACTGCAGCGTCTCTACGAGGCGGCGGAGAAGGCGAAGATCGAGCTGTCGTCGACCATGACGACGCAGATCAACCTGCCGTTCATCACCGCGACGCAGGACGGGCCGAAGCACCTCGACCTGCAGCTCACGCGCGCGAAGCTCGAAGAGCTTGCGCACTCGCTGCTCGAGCGCACGGTTGCGCCGACGAAGCAGGCGCTCGCCGATGCGGGTCTCGAGGCGTCGGCGATCGACCATGTCGTGCTCGTCGGCGGCATGACACGTATGCCGGCCGTGCAGGCGAAGGTCAAGGAGCTGATCGGCAAGGACCCGCACAAGGGCGTGAACCCGGACGAGGTCGTCGCCGTCGGCGCGGCCATCCAGGGCGGGGTGCTCAAGGGCGAGGTCAAGGACGTGCTGCTCCTCGACGTGACGCCGCTGTCGCTCGGCATCGAGACGAAGGGCGGCGTGATGACGCGCCTGATCGAGCGCAACACGACGATCCCGACGCGCAAGTCGGAGGTCTTCTCGACCGCCGACGACAACCAGCCGTCGGTCGAGATCCACGTGCTGCAGGGCGAGTCCGAGATGGCGACGTACAACAAGACGCTCGGCAAGTTCCAGCTCGTCGGCATTCCGCCGGCGCCGCGCGGCATGCCGCAGATCGAGGTGTCGTTCGACATCGACGCAAACGGGATCATCAACGTGTCGGCGAAGGACCTCGGCACGGGCAACGAGCAACAGATCCGCATCGAAGGCGGCTCGGGCCTGAAGCAGGAGGAGATCGACCGCATGATCAAGGACGCGGAGACGCACGCGGGCGAAGCGCACAAGCTGCGCGAGCTCGTGGACGCGCGCAACAACGCGGAGGGTCTCGCCTACCAGATCGAGAAGTCGCTCACCGAGAACCGCGAGAAGCTCGACTCGAGCCTCGCCGGCACGGTCGAGGGGCGCATCATGGAGCTGCGCGGCGTGCTCGAGTCGAGCGACGTCGCGGAGATCAAGGCGAAGACCGACGCGCTGCAGACCGCGTGGACGGAGGCGGCCCAGGCGCTCTACGCCCAGGCTTCGGCGTCGCAGGCGGCGCCGAACGCCAACGGTAGCTCGGAGCCTTCCGACGACGAGGTCGTCGAGGACGCCGAGTACGAGGTGGTCGATGAATAACGAGCTTCCCGAGGAGGAGCTCGTCGAAGAGCCGGCGGCGGTCGATCCGCTTGTCGAAGCGGAAAGGCAGCGTGACGAGTACCTCGACGCGCTGCAGCGGCTGAAGGCGGAGTTCGACAACTACCGCAAGCGCGTCGCGCGCGACCAGCACGACCTGGTCGCGCGCGCCGCGGAGCGGCTCGTGTCGGAGCTCGTGCCCGTGCTCGACGATCTCGAGCGCGCGCTCGAGGCTGCGGCATCCCACGAGGAGGCGAAGCTCGAGGAGGGCGTTCGTCTCGTGTATCGCGCGCTCGCGGACGCGCTCGCAAAGGAGGGGCTTGCGGAGATCCCGACCGACGGTGCGTTCGACCCGCACACGCAGGAGGCCCTTCTGTCGCAGCCGTCGGACGCGGCGGAGGGAACGGTCATCCAGGTGCTGCAGAAGGGATACATGCTCGGCGATCGCGTCCTGCGGCCGGCGCGCGTGGTGATCTCGGCGGGGTCAGCAGTTGCCTAGCGGTCTGTACGAGGTCCTCGGTGTTCCGAAGAACGCGTCGCAGGACGAGATCAAGAGGGCCTATCGCAAGCTCGTCCGCGAAGTGCACCCGGACAAGAACCCGGGCAACGAGGAGCGCTTCAAGGAGGTGCAGGGCGCCTACGACGTGCTCAGCGATCCCGAGAAGCGCGCGCAGTACGACCGGTTCGGGGCGACCAACGGCGCACGTCCGGGCGGTGCCGGCCCCGGCGGGACGACGTTCGACTTCACGGACTTCGACCTCGGTGACATCTTCGGCGGCCTGTTCAACCGCGGCGCCGGCGGCCGCGCATCGCCGCAGCGCGGCCAGCGCGGCAACGACGTCGAAGTCGACGTGGGTGTCTCGTTCGAAGACGCGCTGCGCGGGGTGCAGACGACGGTGCCCGTGCGGCTCGAGCTCGCATGCCACACCTGCCACGGCACGGGCGCCGCGCCCGGGACGGCGCCGGTCACGTGCCCGAAGTGCAACGGCTCGGGTGTCGTCGCGACGTCACAGGGCCTCTTCGCGCTGCAGCAGCCGTGCCCGCGCTGCCGCGGCATGGGCTCGATCGTCGAGACGCCGTGCCCGACGTGTCACGGCTCCGGCCGCGAGCGCCGCACGAAGCGCTACACGGTGAAGATCCCCGCGGGCGTCAAGGACGGGACGCGTATCAAGCTGAAGGGCAAGGGCGAGGCGGGGTACGGCGGCGCGTCCGCCGGCGACCTCTACGTGATCACGCGCGTTGAGCAGTCGAAGGTCTACGAACGGCGCGGCGACGATCTCGTCGTCAACGTGCCCGTGTCATTCGCGACGGTCACGCTCGGAGGCAAGGTCGAGGTGCCGACGCCCGACGGCCTGGTGTCGCTGAAGATCCCGTCCGGCACCGAGGACGGAAAGCTGCTGCGCATCAAGGGCCGAGGCGCGCCGCGTCTCAAGGGCGAGGGCAAAGGCGACGTGCTCGCGCGCGTGCACATCGAGGTGCCGAAGAAGGTCTCGAAGAAGGAGCGCGAGCTGCTCGAGCAGCTCGACAAGGGTCGCAAGTGAGCGTAGGCTTGACGGAGCTCACCAAAGAGCGGAGGCGCCGACATGCGCGGCGCCGGAGCTGGGTCTAATGGATGACCGGCCGCGGTACATGATCGGCGTTGCGGCGGAGCTCGTCGGCATGCACCCGCAGACGCTGCGCATGTACGAGCAGAAGGGGCTCGTTCGGCCGAAGCGCACCGCGGGCAACACACGGCTCTACTCCGACGCGGACGTCGAGCGGCTGCAGCTCATACAGCGCTTGACGGGCGAGCTCGGCCTGAACCTCGCCGGTGTCGAGCGCGTGCTGCACATGGAGGACGAGCTGCAGCGCATGCGCAGGCGCATCGAGCGCATGGAGCAGGAGATGCGCCGCGCGCTCGACGACGTCCACCGCTCCTATCGCCGCGAGCTCGTCGTCTACCGGCAACCGCAAGCCCCAGCGCATCAACGACGCATGTAGAGACATGCCCGTGCCGGCCATGACCGGTGGCAGCCGACGTCAAGTCGGCTTTACAAGAAGGACAGGGACGGAAAGGACACATGGACTTCCAGAAGCTGACCTTGAGGAGCCAGGAGGCGGTTGCCGCCGCGCAGGATCTCGCGCGCCGCCGCGGCAACCCCGAGATCGCACCCGCGCACTTGCTGCTCGCGCTCCTCGACCAGGAGCTCTTCGCCGCGTGGGCGGGCTTGCGGCCCGAGGCCGACGCTGCGGTCGCGGCGCTGCCGTCCGTCCAGGGCGGCGCGCAGCAGCCAAACGCGTCGGCTGCGTTCTCACGTGTGCTCGACAAGGCCGACGAGGAGCGCCGCGCGCTCGGCGACGACTTCGTCTCCACCGAGACGCTCTTCCTCGCGCTCGAGCCGGTGCCGCGCGACGACATCCTCCGCTGGATCGAGCAGATTCGCGGGGGGCAGCGCGTCACCTCGCAGGATCCCGAAGGCACGTATGAAGCGCTCGCCAAGTTCGGCCGCGACCTCACCGAGGCGGCCGAGTCCGGGAAGCTCGACCCGGTGGTCGGACGCGACGAAGAGATCCGCCGCGTCATCCAGATCCTCTCCCGGCGCACGAAGAACAACCCGGTGCTGATCGGCGAGCCGGGCGTCGGCAAGACCGCGATCGCCGAAGGGCTCGCGCAGCGGATCGTCGCACGCGACGTCCCCGAGGGGCTGAAGGACCGCCGCGTATGGGCGCTCGACATCGGCGCCCTGCTCGCCGGCTCGAAGTACCGCGGCGAGTTCGAGGAGCGGCTGAAGGCCGTGCTCACCGAGATCAAGGCGAGCGAGGGACGGATCGTCCTGTTCATCGACGAGCTGCACACGATCGTCGGCGCGGGCGCGGCCGAGGGCGCCGTCGACGCGGCGAACCTCTTGAAGCCGATGCTCGCACGAGGCGAACTGCGCTGCGTCGGCGCGACGACGCTCGACGAGTACCGCAAGCACATCGAGAAGGACGCAGCGCTCGAGCGGCGCTTCGCGCCCGTGTACGTCGGTGAGCCGACGGTCGCGGACACGATCGCGATCCTGCGCGGCCTCAAGGAGCGCTACGAGGCGCACCACAAGGTGCGCATCCGCGACGCGGCGCTCGTCGCGGCCGCGGTGCTCAGCCATCGTTACATCGCCGACCGCTTCCTGCCGGACAAGGCGATCGACCTCGTCGACGAGGCGGCGTCACGTCTCCGCATGGAGATCGACTCGAGCCCGCTCGAGCTGGATGAGGCGAACCGCCGCGTCACGCAGCTCGAGATCGAGCTCGCCGCGATGGCGAAGGAGAGCGGCGACGTGCGCGAGCCCGTCGAGCGCGCGCTCGCCGAGGCGAAGGAGGAGCGGAACGCGCTCGCCGCCCGCTGGGCGAAGGAGAAGGAAGCGCTCGACCGCGTCGGAGAGATTGCGACGCGCATCGACGAGCTGCAGAGTGAATCGGCTCGGGCCGAACGGGAAGGGAACCTGCAGCGCGTCGCCGAGATCCGCTACGGCGAGCTGCCGGCACTCGAGAAGGAGCTTGCGGAGCGCGACGAGACCGTCGCGACGCCGATGGTGAAGGAAGAGGTCGACGAGGACGACATCGCGTCCGTCGTCGCGCGCTGGACCGGCATTCCCGTCGACCGGCTGCTCGAGGGCGAGACCGAGAAGCTCATCCACATGGAGGAGCGGCTGCACGGCCGCGTCGTCGGCCAGGGCGAAGCGGTGTCGGCCGTCGCGAACGCGCTGCGCCGTGCGCGCACTGGCCTGCAGGATCCAAATCGCCCGATCGGCTCGTTCGTGTTTCTCGGCCCGACCGGTGTGGGGAAGACCGAGCTCGCCCGCGCGCTCGCCGAGTTCATGTTCGACGACGAGCACGCGATGGTGCGCATCGACATGTCCGAGTATCAGGAGCGGCACTCCGTGTCGCGACTCGTCGGCGCTCCGCCCGGCTATGTCGGCTACGACGAAGGCGGTCAGCTGACGGAGGCCGTGCGCCGCCGTCCGTACACAGTGGTGCTCCTCGACGAGATCGAGAAGGCGCACGCGGAGGTCTTCGACGTGCTGCTGCAGGTGCTCGACGACGGCCGGCTCACCGACGGCCAGGGTCGCACCGTCGACTTCCGCAACACCGTGCTGATCATGACCTCGAACATCCGCAGCGCGATGGCGATGCGTGAGCACTTCCGGCCGGAGTTCCTGAACCGGATCGACGAGATCGTCGAGTTCAAGGCGCTCACGCGCGACGAGCTCGGGTCGATCGTCGAGCTGCAGCTTGCGCGGCTGCGCACGCGGCTGGCCGACCGCGGCCTCGCTCTCGAGCTGACCGAAGCGGCGAAGGCAGCGATCGGCGACGCGGGTTGGGACCCGACATACGGTGCGCGACCGCTGAAGAGAGCGATCCAGCGCCTGCTCGAGAACCCGCTCGCGCTGCGTCTTCTCGAGGGCGAGTTCGGCGACGGCGACACGATCCTCGTCGACGCGCAGAACGGCGACCTCGTCTTCACGCGCCCGGTCGCGGCAGCCGCGTAATGCGTCGCGGGCTACCGTGCGCGCGTGATCATGGTCGTCGCGGCCACGCAGCTCGAGGCTGAGCTCGTCGACGACGCGCACGCGCGCGTCGTCGTCTGCGGCATCGGTCCCGTCGAGGCGGCGGCTGCAACCTCGCGCGCGCTCGTGGACGAGCAGCCGGATGCGATCCTCCAGATTGGGATCGCCGGCGCGCAGACGCTTCCCCACGGCTCGCTCGCAATCGGTTCCGAGTCGGTCTACTGCGACGTGCTCGATCCCGCAGCCCGTTTGCCGCGCGTCGAGCGCCTCGAGCCTGCGCCGCAGCTCCTCGCCGCAGCGCGCCGCGCGCTGCCCGACGCGCACGTGCTGCCGATCGCGACGAGCGGCAAAGTCGGCGGCGGCGCCGTGTGCGAGGTGGAGGCGATGGAGGGCTTCGGCGTGCTGCGCGCGGCGGCGCTGGCCGGCGTGCCCGCGCTCGAGGTGCGCGCGATCTCCAACCCGGTCGCCGAGCGCAACCGCGACCGCTGGCACGTCGGCGACGCCCTCGCGGCGCTGGGCGCAGCCCTGCCGCCGCTCCTTGCAGGGCTCGCCGATGCCTGAGCTGCCGGCCGCGCTGCCGCCGGGCGAGCGGAACCTGGGCCAGTTCATCGCCGAGACGATCCGCACGTACGGCCACGACTTCTGGCGGCTCCTGCCGCTCGGCCTCCCGCTCGCGATCGCCGACCAGCTCTCCATCCACCGCACCGCGGCCGAGCAGCTCGTCGTCTACTGGGGCCTTCTGCCGCTCTTCGTAGCGGCGTACCTGTGGGCGTGCCGGAGAATCGTCGACGGAACGCCGACGAGGGTCGCGACGGCCGTCGCCGTGCTCATCTGGCTGCCGTTTCCCGCCCTTCGCTCCATCTACATCCTGCCGGGCCTCGCGTGGCTCGCGTTCATCGGCCTCGCCGTTCCCGCGGCGATGCTCGAGCCGCTCCGTTTCCGCGCCGCGCTCGTGCGCGGCCGTGAGCTCGGCACAGCCGACTTCGGTCATGCGCTCGGCTCGCTGGCCGCGCTGGTGCTCGTCGTGGGTATCTCGGCGAACGTCCTCTCCTCGCTGCTGCACACCCAGGGCGACAATCCGCAGCGCATCGCCGTCTTCCTCTCCGACCTCGTCCTGAGCCCGCTGCTCTTCGTCGGCGGCGCCATGCTGTATGTCGACCAGGCTGCGCGGGTAGGCTCCCGTCGGCCTCTACGACGAAGGAGCAACGATGCCGATCTTCATCCTCCTGTCGACGCTGACGCAACAGGGGGTGCAGACCCTCAAGTCGAACCCTGAGCGCCTGCTCCAGGTGAACCAGGACGTCGAGGAGCTGGGCTGCAAGGTGCTCCACCAATGGGCGACGCTCGGCGAGTTCGACTTCGTGAACGTCGTCGAGGCGCCCGACATCGCAACTGTGGCCAAGGTCTCGGTCGCGCTCGGCGCGCGCGGCTCGATCAAGATCGAGACGCTTCCGGCCCTCGAGATCACGGAGTTCATGCGGACGTTGGAATAGTCCGAACCGGACATTGTTATGCAGGGCTGCGGCGAATAACACTGGACGCGTGCGCGATCCGCGAATCGACGAGTACGCAGGTCTCCTGGTCGACAGGTCGATCGGCGTGCAGGCGGGCTGGCAGGTCTGCGTGCGCGGCAACCACCTCGGCCGGCCGCTGATCGAGGCAGTCGCCGAGCAGATCGCGCGCCGCGGCGCCTACCCGTTCCTGCAGCTCGCGTTCGAGCACGTCGGCGGGCCGTTCGCGCGGGAGGCGCCGGTGGACGTGCTGCGCGTCACGTCGCCGCTGCAGAAGCGCGTCTGGGAAGAGGTCGACGGGCTAATCTCGATCTGGAGCCCGGAGGACGCACACGAGGGGCACGACCTCTCCGAGGAGCGCCAGGCGGCGCTGCAGGAGATGTCGCGTCCACTGCGCGAGCGGACGATGGCGTTCGACGTGCCGTGGGTGATCGCCGAGTGGCCGGTGCAGTCGCTCGCCGACGAAGCGGGGATGACGCTCGAAGAGTACGAGCAGTTCGTGTTCGATGCGGTGCTGCTCGACTGGGACGCTGAGGCGGCGCGGATGCGCGCGATCGCCGACGTGTTCGACGCCGCCGACCTCGTCCGCATCGTCGGCCCCGGCACCGACCTGACGCTGTCGCTCGCCGGCCGCAGCGGATCGGTCGACGACGGCCACATCAACATGCCGGGCGGCGAGGTGTTCTACTCGCCGGTCGAGGATTCCGCGAACGGCGTGATCGAGTTCGCGGAGTTTCCCGCGGTGCACTACGGCACCGAGGTGGAGGGCGCGCGCTTCGTGTTCGAGAACGGGCTCATCGTCGAGGCGACTGCGCGCACGAACGAGGACTTCCTCATTCAGACGCTCGACACCGACGAAGGCGCGCGGCGGCTCGGCGAGCTCGGCATCGGCTGCAACCCGGGCATCCAGCGCTTCATGCGCAACGTCGGCTTCGACGAGAAGATCGACGGCACCGTCCACCTCGCGGTCGGCAACTCGTACTCCTACACCGGCGGCAAGAACTCGAGCTCGATCCACTGGGACATCGTCAAGGACCTGCGCACTGACGGGCGGATCTACGCGGACGGCCGGCTCGTGCAGGAGAACGGGGCGTGGCTGCTCTAATCAGCGAGTGACGCCGCGATCTCGCCGGCGAGTCGTGCGTTTCCGAGCACGAGCCCGCGGTTTGCGGCGAGCGTCCGACCGCCGCTCTCGCGGTGCAGGTACGAGAGCACGAACGGTGTTACCGCCTGTCCGCGCACTCCCTGCCGTTCCGCGTC
This sequence comes from Gaiellaceae bacterium, assembly GCA_035650975.1. Classification (GTDB taxonomy): domain Bacteria; phylum Actinomycetota; class Thermoleophilia; order Gaiellales; family Gaiellaceae; genus PALSA-600. The sequence continues at coordinate 8,678 of DASRGQ010000070.1, read as the reverse complement.
GGCGAGCGCCGCGGCGATCAGCGGCTCGACGTCGTCGAGGCTCTCGTCCGGCGGGCGTCCGACGAGGAGGCCGCGGCCGCCGAGCTCCCAGTGCGTGCGCGCGACGACTGCGGCTTCCGGTGCTGACTCGATGCGAGCCGAGACGGGCGGGCCGCCGTTCGCGGTGTAGAAGAGCGGCAGCGTGTCGGTGCCGAGCCCGAGCACGGGCACGCCGAGCGTCTCGAGCAGTTCGGCGGTCGCGGGCACGTCGAGCAGCGACTTCACACCGGCGGAGACGACGACGGCCTGCACCGAGGCGAGCACGCCGAGGTCGGCCGACACGTCGGGCGGAGAGGGAAAGCCGCGATGCACGCCGCCGAGGCCGCCGGTCCCCATCACGCGGATGCGCGCGGCGCGGCATACCGCGAGCGTGCCGCCGACCGTCGTCGCGCCGACGGCGCGCTGCGCGACCGCGGCTGCGAGGTCGCGCGGCCCGACCTTGCGCGCCGAGGCGTCGAAGCGGTGCAGCTCGTCCTCGGTGAGGCCCACGACGATCTCGCCGTCGAGCACGCCGACCGTCGCGGGAAGGGCGCCGCCTGCGCGAACCGCGTCCTCCGCCGCGCGGCCGACCGCCACGCCCTCGCCGGGCGGGAACCCGTGCGCGACGAGCGTCGTCTCGAGCGCGACCACGGCTCTGGCTTCGCGTACCTCGTCGGCGACGCGGATCACGGCATCGCTCCCGCTGCGCTGCAGCAGCGAGCCGCCGTTGCGAGCGCGAGCTCCGCGCCGCCGACGAGGAAGCCGGCCGCGAGTGCGTCGCCGGCGCCCGTCGTGTCGACGACGTCGGCTGGAAGTGCGTCGTGCTCGACGCCGTCGACGACGAGTCCGCGCGCTCCGCGCTTCACGATCCATCGCGTCGCGAGCTCGCCGACGGCGTCGCGCTCCCGCTCGTTCGCGAATACGAGCTCGGGGGCGAGCGCGCGCAGCCGCTCGCGGAACGCGTCATCGACGAGCGTCCACGCCGACACGTCGAACGAGATCCGGGCGTTGTGCGCGCGCGCGTATGCGACCGCGGCCTGGGTCGCGCTCGCCATCGGCTCGTCATGGAGCGCGTAGCCGGAGACGTGGAGCACGTCGCAATCGAACCACGCCGGGTCGAGATCCTGCGGCGCGAGCTCGGCTCCGGTGCCGCGGTCGGACGCCATCGTCCGGTCCCCGCCGGCGGCGATCGAGACGACGACGCCGTTTCGACCGGCGACCGGCCCGCACACGTCGACGCCTCGCGCGCGGAGCGCGCCCGCGACGAGCTCGCCTGCCGCGTCGGCCCCGATGCGGCCGACGAACCGCGCTGCCGCTCCGAGCTCTGCCGCCCACGCCGCGACGTTGGCCGCCTGGCCGCCCGGTCCGGTTGTCGTGAGGACCGGCAGGTCGTCGCCCGGCACGAGCGCCGACTCGGCGCGCACGATCACGTCGAGCAGCAGGTCGCCGAAGGTCGTCAGCCGCAGCACGAGTACGATCGTCGCATGGAGGGCGACGGGCGCCGCGCACGGATCCGTTCGTTCGCGATCGGCGGGCTCGTCGGCGTCGCCGGCGCGGTCGCGACCGCGCGCCGTGCCTCACGCCGCTCGCGCCGGCCGCGCGATGCACCGAGCGGGCTCGCGGCCTTCGAGGACGCCCCGTGCTTCCTCGAGCTCGTCGGCGAGGAAGCGCAGCGCTACCGCGCGGGCGGCGAGATCGAGACCGAGGTGTCGAACCCGAGGTAGCGGTCGACCATGAAGTGCGCGGCGGCCGTCATGTGCTGCATGGACGGCCGGCCGTTTTTGACCGTGAGCCGGAACCACGCCGGGATGCTCCGGTCGAGGAACGTGAACGTGTGCGGCGCGACGAGATGCACGTTCGTCGGGCTCGTCCAGTAGGGCTGCGTCACGTCGAGCGGCGTTTGCGGTGACGGCTGCCAGCGCGCGCCAGGCTTGTCGCGATCCCAGCGCTTCCCTCCGATCACGATCGCCGACGCGCCGCCGACGGTCTGGTACGCGAGGCGGTTCGGTGCGACGACGGTGAAGCGCGTCGTCTCGGTGTCGGTCGGTGACGACGCGAGTCGCTCCTCGAAGACGATCGAACGCGAGGAGCGGTACGCGCGCGTGACGCGTGCGAGCGCGGCGGCGGCGTCGGGAGCGTGCGGTGGGATGTCGAATGAGAGTGCTGCGCCGTCGACGGAGACGTCGAGCGTCCCGGACGGCCGAGCGGCTGCGCGGTAGCAACCCGCGCCGCACGAGGTCGCCGGCGCGCCGTCGATGCGAACCGCGCGGCCGTCGACGCCGGTGCCGTCCTGGCTCAAGAGCGTGACGATCGCGCTCCGCGGCTCGCGCGCGACGGCGACTGCGAGCGAGCCGAGCTCGCGCGCGTCGACGACCGCGCTTGGCGGCGGCAGCACGGGCGGCTGCGACGCGACCGGCGCCGCGAGAGCGCGCGGCACGTCGACGCCCGGGCGAAGCTCGGTCAGGATCGCGACCGCGACGACGATCCCGGCGATCACCACGATCTCGGCCGATGCGGAGCGCCGGAGCTTTCCGAACAGGCCGAGCAGGCGCGTGCGGTTGAACCAGCCGACCCCGAGCAGCGGCAGGAAGAGCGCGGTCTTGACGATCAGCGTGCGTCCGTACGACGTCGTCCACACCTGCGACACCGCGTTGAGCTCGGTGACGGCGCGCGTGAGGCCCGTCGCGCCGAGCACGAGCACCGCGATGAGCGCCGTCCGCGAGAAGGTTCGCGCGGCGGCGGACCGGCGAGCGCCGTCCTCGGCAGCACGCGGCACGACGTACACCAGCGCGAGCAGCCCTCCGAGCCAGGCCGACGCGGCGGCGATGTGCCCAAGGTCTGCTGCGACCGAGAGCACGCGCGGCTGCCCCGGGTCGAGCGCGTGGCCGGAGAGCGTCGGCGCCACGAGGAGCGCAAGCGCGCACGCGGTTGCAAGCGTGAGGAGCCGCGGTACCGCCGGCGTGAGCGCGGCTGCCGCACCGCCGGCGAAGGACACGACGAGCGCAACCTTCACGACGAGGTCGTAACGCGTACCCGACGGTGCGGTGTGAGCAATCTCGCTTCCGCCGATGAACGCGAGGAGCAGCGCGAAGAAGAGGAGTTGCGCGAGCGGCTTGGTCGCGCGGTCGCCGAGCGTCCGGCGCGTCAGCAGCCCGAAGAACGCAGCGCCGGCCGCCGCAAGCAGGCCGAGGTAATAGAAGGTGCGGAAGAGCACCTCGCTCCACGTGAGCGGCACGGCCGCGCCGAGCACGGCCTGCGGTGGGGCGCTCCCTGCGCCGACGGCGAACGCGATCACGCCCTCTTCGCGGTGCCCGTCGTCCGACACGATGCTCCAGCGCGCGGTGTACGCCCCGTCCGCGAGGTGCGGCTCGAGCGGGAGCACGAGCGTCCGGCCGTGGGCGACCGCCGGCCCCGAGAGCGCGGAGGCGCGCGAGGCGTTCGCGACCACCGCGTTGTTCGACCCGACGCGGATCGTGTCGTCGAACGTCACCGTGACCTGCGTCGGGGGCGTGTCGAGGACGGCGCCGTTCTCGGGCGACGTGGCGAGCAGCGTGGCGTGCGCGGCCCCGCTCGCCGGCACGATCAACGCGGCCGCCGCGACGAGCGCCGGCAGGATGAATCTCACGCGGCTCAAGCTAGCCGTGTAGGCCCGGCCGGTACTCTTCCCGCTCCGTGCCGATCTACGAGTACAAGTGCCCGAACGGCCATCTCTTCGAGGTGTTCCACGGCATGACCGAGGACGGCCCTGTGACGTGCGAGGTGTGCGGGGAAGGGCCGCTGCAGCGCGTCCTGCATCCCGTCGCCGTGCACTACAAGGGCTCCGGGTTCTACAGCACGGACTACGGCCGGAAGTCCAAGCAGGCGGGGAAGGACGGGGCGCCTTCCACCGACTCGTCGCCCGCGTCCAAGCCGTCCGAGGGCTCGGGTGGAAGCGGCGGGGGCGAGACCAAGAAGGCCGCGGAAGCCTGAACACCGCATGCCGACGGTTCGCGCGTCGGCAGTCGAACGGTTTTCCTACCAGGGTTTCTTGAAGCGGCGCCGGCCGGCGGCGGCCTCGAGCGCGAGCAAGAGCACGACCGCGCCGACGACGGCGAGCAGGAACGGACCGAGGTGCCAGCCGAAGCGCACCTTGTGCCCGAGCACGACGTCGCCGATCAGCCCGCCGAGGAACGCGCCGACGATGCCGACCGCGAGCGTGGGCACGCAGCCAATCGCCTGCCTGCCGGGAGTGAGCGCGCGCGCGACGAGCCCCGCGAGCAGGCCGAACACGAGAAACGAGACGACGCCCATCGGCCGCCCACCCTACTGCAGTGGATGTCCGGTGATGCAGCCCGGAGCGAACGCATCGGTCGGCGGCTGGGGCGCCGACTTGCCGAGGAACATCGCGAGCGCGGCGGGGTTGTCCTCGCTCGGGCTGCCGTTCCCGCCGCCGCCGAGGTCGCCGCCGAGCCGGCAGTGCACGGAGCTCGAGCTCGAGGCGCGGAACTTCACCCAGCCGAGCTCGACGAGCTGCGCGGTCGAGAGGTCGGTCGTCAGCGGCTTCACGTACGAGCTGCCCGAGAACGGCAGCTTGAAGAAGGTCGACACGGATGCGAGCTTCGACGTGACGGAGTCGATGACGGCCTGCTGGCGCGCGCCGCGCGTGACGTCGGTCTCCGACGGGTCGAGGAGGTTCTCGCGGATGCGCGAGTAGACGAGGGCGCGTGCGCCGTTCATGTGCTGCTCGCCTTTCGCGAAGCGGTAGCCCTGCCACGTCTGGCAGCGGGCGGCGGAGAACGGGCAGTCGAACCGGTTCGAGTGGATCGGCTTCGGAACGTTCACGTCGATGCCGCCGATCGCGTCGATCAGGTCCTTGAACGCGCCGAAGTTGACCACGATCACGTGATTGATCGGCAGGCTCGTGAACTCGTGGATCGTCTTGATCGCGAGCGTCACGCCGCCGAGCTGGAACGCGGCGTTGATCTTCTCGGTGCCGTATCCGGGGATCGGCACCTGCAGGTCGCGCGGGATCGACAGGTAATAGAGCCGGTGGTGTGACGGATCCGTGCGCAGCAGCATGATCGAGTCGGAGTGGTCGTCTCCTGTGCGGCCCACGATCTGCGCGTTGTCGGTGCCGAGCATCAGGATCGTCGTGGAGTGGGAGATGAGCAGCCCGCTCTGCGGTGCGAGCTCGCTCTTCGCGTTCGGGTCGAGCCGCTTGTTCGCGTCCGAGACGCCGCTCGCGAGCGACAGCCAGCCCACGACGCCCCAGATGACGAGCAGGAGCACGAGTGCCGCGATGCCGAGGCCGATCCGAAGGCCCCAACGCGGCCGGCGGCGCGAGACGGGCGCGCCGGGGCCGCGGTACTCCGCGCTCGGCGTATCGCGGCGTCCCGCTTCGGACGCGCTGCGGACGCGCGAGTTGCCGACCGTCGGGACCTTTCCCTTCTTGCGACCGCCGCGGTAAACGCGGTAGGGCTTCTCTTCCCCGGCCATCCGGCGGGTTACGTTACCCCTCGATCGTGAAGGACACGAGCGAAACGCGGGTAATCGGTGTCGACCTCGGCGGGACGAAGATCCTCGCCGGCGTGATCGACGAGCGCGGGCACGTGCTGGAGTCGGTCGAGCGGCCGACGGTCACGACGTCGCAGGCGTCGCTCCTCGACGAGCTCGCGAACGTGGTGCGCGAGCTGCCGCTCGACGGCGTGAGCTCGGTCGGGTTCGGCATTCCCTCGCGGATCGACCATGCGAAGGGGCTCGCGCTCGGCGCGGTGAACATCCCGATCCGGGACGTGCTCTTCGCGGAGGAGATGGAGCGGCGGCTCGACTTGCCGGTCGAGATGGAGAACGACGCCAGCTGCGCCGCCTATGCGGAGTTCAAGCTCGGTGCCGGCCACGGCGCCGCGGACCTCGTCATGCTGACCCTCGGCACCGGTGTCGGCGGCGGTGTCGTCATCGGTGGGCGCCTCTTCCGGGCGTTCACGGAGCTCGGACACATCGTGATCGTCGAGGACGGTGAGCCCTGCCAGGGCGCGTGCTCCGGGCGCGGCCACGTCGAGTCGTACTGCTCGGGCTCGGCCGCGGGCCGGCGGGCGGTCGAGGTGCTCGGGCCGGGCGCGACGGCGCACGACCTGGTCGAGGCGAAGCATCCGGTGCTCGGGGAGATCGGGCATCACCTCGGCGTCGCGATCGGCTCGCTCGTGAACGTCTTCGGCGCGACGCGCGTCGTGATCGGCGGCGGTTTCGGTGTTGCCGCGTTCGAGCTCCTCGTGCCCGCCGCGCGCCGTGCGGTCCTGCGCGAGGCGCTCGCGCCGTCGGGCCAGTCGCTCGAGCTCGAGTGCGCAAAGCTCGGCGCCGAAGCGGGGCTGATCGGAGCCGGGCTGATCGCGCTCGAGGGCGCGCAGTAACGCGGTGCCGCTCGCGGTCTGCGCGACCCCGATCGGCAACCTCGAGGATGTCACGCTGCGGGTGCTCGCGGAGTTGCGCGACGCGGATCTCGTGCTCGCGGAGGACACGCGCCACACCCGCGGTCTGCTCGAGCGGCACGGGATCAAGGCGAAGCTCCTTTCCCTGCACGAGCACAACGAGGAGGCGCGCGTCCCCGAGGTGCTGCGCCGGCTCGAGGCGGGGGAGCGGGTTGCGCTCGTCACGGATGCGGGGATGCCGGCGATTTCCGACCCGGGGGCGCGCGTCGTGCGAGCTGCGTCGGCGGCGGGCGCGGCCGTGACGGTGCTGCCCGGTCCCTCGGCGGTCGAGACTGCGCTCGTCGCGAGCGGCCTCGCAGGCGGGCGCTACGCGTTCGTCGGTTTCCTGCCGCGCAAGCGGGCCGAGCTCGACGCGCTCTGGCGCGAGACGGCGGAGTGGCAGGCCGTGCTGGTCGCGTTCGAATCACCGCAGCGGCTGCCGGCTGCGCTGCGCTCGTTGAGCGCGTTCGCTCCCTCGCGCCCGGCTGCGGTCTGCCGCGAGCTGACGAAGCGCTTCGAGGAGGTCGCGCGCGGCACCGCCGTGGAGCTCGCGGAGCTGTTCGCCGAGCCGCCGAAGGGTGAGATCACGCTCGTCGTCGCGCCGAGCGTGGCCCCGGCCGCTTCGGACGCGGACCGCGCCGCTGCGCTTGCAGCCGTGTCGGAGCTCGTCGCCGCCGGTGCGCCGCGCCGCGTCGCAGCCGACGTGGTCGGCCGCCTGAGCCGGACGTCACGCAACGAGCTGTACCGAGGCACATTGTGACAAAAGTGTAATCTCGTTTGACAACGCATGTCGCCGCGCCCTACCCTGAGAACACCTGTTCCCCCTGCGGCGGGAATCAGGCGGCAGAGGCGTCCGGGCCGGTCCGGCGACGCCTGAATTTGGTCAAAACGGGGGTGGTGTCGTGCATCGCGTCGTTGTCCTGCTCGCGATCGTCGGCTCGTTGCTCGCCGCGCCGGTGGCGCGTGCCTGGACGTGGCCGTCGGACGGTGAGGTCCTGCAGTCGTTCGTCTTCGATCCGGCGCATCCGTACGCGGCCGGCGAGCATCGCGGCATCGACGTCGGCGGCGACGCAGGCAGCGCGGTGCTGGCGCCGGCAGGCGGAACCGTCTCGTTCGCGGGCTCCGTGCCGTCGTCGGGCCTCAGCCTCACCATCCAGACCGCCGACGGGCTGTCCGTCACGCTCACGCACCTCGGCTCGCTTGCCGTCGCGAAGGGCGCGGCGGTCGCCGAGGGTGCGCAGGTCGGGACGATCGGGCCGTCGGGCGATCCGGAGGTCTCGCAGCCGTACGTCCACCTCGGGATCCGGGTCGCCGCCGAGGACCAGGGGTACGTCGATCCGCTCGGCTACCTCCCCGCCCGGCCCGCCTCGGGCAGCGCCGCACCCGCGCCGCCGCCTGCGGCCGCGCCGGCCCCGTCGCCCTCGATTGGCTCGTCCACCGCCGCTCCGCCCGTGTCTTCCGCGGCTCCGCCGCCTGCGGAGCCTCCCGCCCCCGCGGCCCCGCAACCGGCGCCGACGCTGCCTGCAACCGCGGTGCCCGGCCCGGTGACTGCGCCGACGACCGATGCTCCGACCGCGCCGCTCTCGACCGCGACGGGCTCGACCGACGCGGCAAGCGCGAACGCGTCGTCGTCGGGGCTCGTCGTGCGCCGCACGCGCGGTCACGCGTCCACGGTGATCGTGATGCCCGCGGTCCACGCGTCGCCTCTCGTGCGCGCCGTCGCACGCCCCACGGCGATCGCGGTCCCGGCGGCAACCTCACCAGGTGTCGTCGCCCGCGTGCGGGTTGGGGGCGGCACGTACCGTGCTCGGCGCTCGACGGTCGTCCTCGCAGTCCACCGCGTGCAGTCTGCTCCAACGTCGCACGGGACGAGAGTGCACCGACCCACGTCTTCGCCCAGCCCGGCTCCGGGGCCGGTCGCGCAGCCGCTCGACGGTGCGCCGGAGGCTGTCGCCGCACCTGCAGGGGCCTTCGGCCAAGGCCGGGCGACACGCTCCCTGCCCTTCGACTTCGAGTTCGCCGCGGCATCGTTGCTCCTCGTCATCGCCGGCGCCGCGCTCGGAGTGGGCGCGAGGCGCGTTCGTATCATTGCCGGCTGTGGCAGTGCGGCAGCATCGGAAGATCCTCGTGGCGCCGGCCTGGCCCTATGCGGCGGGCTACCGGCACCTTGGGCACGCGGCGGCGTACGTGCCGTTCGACGTGTTCGCGCGCTACCAC
>DASRGQ010000069.1:0-38609 GCA_035650975.1 Gaiellaceae bacterium | reverse complement strand
CCCGGTCCTGCGAGTATCGACTCCCTGTCGCCGGAAACGCGCAACCGCCTCGTCCTCGTGGCGTGCATCCTCGGGTCGGTAATCGTCTTCGTCGACTCGACGGTCGTGCAGGTCGCGCTGCCGGCGATCCAGCGCGACCTGGGAGGCGGCCTCGTGCTGCAGCAGTGGGTCGTGGACGCGTACCTGCTCACGCTCGGCTCGCTGCTCCTCGTCGGCGGCTCGCTCGGCGACCTGCTCGGCCCGCGCCGCGTGTTCCTGGCCGGCATCGGCGCCTTCGGTGCGATGTCGGTTCTGTGTGCTGCAGCTCCCGACAGCACCTCGCTGATCGTCGCGCGCGGGCTGCAGGGCATCGCGGGCGCGATCCTCACCCCTGCGGGGCTCGCGGTGATCGCAGCCACGTTTCGCGGCGAGGAACGCGGAGCGGCGATCGGCGCGTGGACAGCGTGGACCGGCATCGCGTTCGTCGTCGGGCCGCTCGTCGGCGGCTGGCTCGTCACGAACGCGTCGTGGCGCTGGGTGTTCATCGTCAACGTCCCGTTCGCGGTCGCCACAGCGGCGCTCGTCGCCTACGCGGTTCCCCGCCGCGAACGCGCAGTCGAGCGTCCTCGCATCGATGTTCTCGGCGGGGCGCTGTGCGTGCTCGGGCTCGGCGGGCCGGTGTTCGCGCTGATCGAGGAGCCGAAGCGAGGCTTCGCCGACCCGCTGATCCTCGTGCCGCTGCTCGCGGGCGCGGCACTGCTCGGCACATTCCTCTGGTGGGAGCGTCGTACTCCCGCGCCGATGCTGCCTCTCGGCCTCTTCGAACGGCAGAACTTCTCGTTCGCGAACCTCGAGACGCTCGCCGTGTACGCCGGCCTCTCGACACTGTCGTTCTTCCTCGTCATCTTCGTGCAGCAGCTCGACGGCTACAGCGCACTCGAGGGCGGCCTCGCGCTGCTTCCGATCACGGCGGTGATGTTCGTGCTCTCGCCACGCGTCGGCAGGCTTTCGATGCGGCTCGGCCCGCGGATCTTCATGGGCGTCGGCCCGCTCGTCGCCGCAGTCGGGGTCGTGACGCTCGTCCGGTTGAAGCCCGGGTTCGACTACTGGTCGGAGCTCCTCCCCGCACTGCTCGTCTTCTCCGTCGGCCTCTCGATGATCGTCGCGCCGCTCACCGCGACCGTTCTCGCCGACGCCGGCGAGGGTGACGCCGGCATCGCGAGCGGCGTCAACAACGCGGTCGCGCGCGTCGCCGGCCTGCTCGGGATCGCGATCGTGGGCGCCGCCGTCGCAGGCTCGTCCTCGAACCTCGACCAGTCCGGCTTCCGGCTTGCGATGGCGATCACCGCGGGGCTGATCGCCGCCGGCGGAATCATCGGACTGCTCGGCATCCGAAATCCACAATGAGCATTACAGCTGCAGAAATCGCCTTCGATCACGTGACGAAGCGGTATGCGGGACGCGAAGCCGCAGCCGTGAGCGATCTGTCGCTCGAGATCCCCGCCGGGACGTTCTGCGTCCTCGTCGGCCCGTCCGGCGGCGGCAAGACGACCGCGTTGAAGATGGTGAACCGGCTGATCCCCTTCGACTCGGGCGAGATCCGCATCGACGGCCGGAACATCGAGACGCTCCCGCTGACCGAGCTTCGCCGCGGCATCGGCTACGTGATCCAGCAGATCGGGCTCTTCCCGCACATGACGGTCGGCGACAACATCGCGACCGTGCCACGGCTCCTCGGCTGGCAGAAGCAGAAGACGCGGAGCCGCACTGCCGAGCTGCTCGAGCTCGTCGGGCTCGAGGCCGCCGACGCGCGTCGCTACCCGGCGCAGCTCTCGGGCGGCCAGCGGCAGCGCGTCGGGCTCGCGCGCGCTCTCGCCGCCGACCCGCCGCTCCTCCTCATGGACGAGCCGTTCGGCGCACTCGATCCGATCACGCGCTTCCGCCTGCAGACGGAGCTCAAGCGCCTGCATCGCGAGGTCGGGAAGACCGTGATCTTCGTCACGCACGACATCGACGAGGCGATCTCGATGGGAGACCGCATCGCGATCCTGCGCGAGGGCGGAGTCCTCGCGCAGTACGACACGCCGGGCGCGATCCTCGCGAAACCGGCAGACGACTTCGTCGCGCAGTTCATCGGCGAGGACCGAGCGCTCCGCATCCTCGCGCTGCGCACGCTCGGCGACCTTCAGCTTGCGCCCGCCACAGCGGGCGACGGCGGCGTGCGCATGTCCCGCGACAAGTCGGTGCGCAACGCGGTATCGGTCATGCTCGAGCGCGGCGCCGATGCGGTCACCGTCGTCGACGGCGACCGCGTGCTCGGCGTGTTCCGGCTCTCCGACGCCGGGGAGCTCCTCCGATGAGAAGCGCGGCGGGGCCGGTGATTCCGAACTTCGGGCACGGCAGCACATGCGTCACCGGCGACCACACGTTCTGCTGGGACTGGGTGCGCGCACACTGGAGCGACACGCTCGGGCCGGCGCTCGTGCAGCACCTCGAGCTGACGGCGATCGCGGTCGGCATCGGCTTCGCGATCGCGTTCCCGCTCGCGCTGCTCGCGCACCGCTTCCGGCGCCTCGAGCAGCCGTTCGGCGTCGTCTCGGCCCTGCTCTACACGATTCCGAGCCTCGCGCTCTTCCAGCTGCTCGTGCCGTTCACCGGGCTCACCTGGACGACGGTCGAGATCGCGCTCGTCTCCTACACGCTCGTCATCCTCTTTCCGAACATCACGACCGGTCTGCGCAGCGCGCCCGACGAGGTGCTCGAGGCGGCGCGCGGCATGGGCCTCACGCGCTTCCAGGTGCTCGTGCGCGTCGAGCTGCCCCTCGCGGTGCCGGCGATCATCGGCGGGCTGCGCATCGCGGTCGTCTCGACCGTTGCGATCGCGACGATCGCCGCGTTCCTGCTGCCCGACGGGCTCGGCTATCCGATCTTCCTCGCGCTGAAGGAACCGACGCCCTTCAAGACGGAGATCTACTCGGCCGGCGCGCTCGCGGTCGCGCTCGCGCTCAGCGCCGATGCATGCCTCGTCGTGCTGCGCCGGCTCGTGGCGCCGTGGACGACGGTGAAGGTCGGCTGATGCTCGCCGACGCCGCGAACCTGCACACGTTCGTCGAGGCGTTTCGCTTCATCGGCGACAACCCGTCGTTCCTGCTCACGAAGACGCTCCAGCAGCTCGAGCTCGCCGGTGCGGCGCTCGGGATCGCTGCGCTCGTCGCGCTGCCGATAGGCGTCGGCCTCGGCCACCTCCACCGCGGATCAGGCGTCGCGATCGGGTCCTCGATCATCGGGCGCGGCCTGCCGAGCCTCGTTCTGATCGCCGCCTTCCTGACGGTGCTCGGGATCGGCTTCGTCAACAACATGGTCGCGCTCGCAGTTCTCGGCAGCGGGCCGATCCTCACGAACGCCTACAACGCCGTCGAGGGCGTCGACCGGGACACGGTCGAGGCCGCGCGCGGGATGGGCATGACGCGCCGCCAGATCCTCACGCGTGTGGAGCTGCCGCTCGCGGTGCCGCTCCTCTTCACGGGCATCCGCGTGGCCGCGGTCACGATCGTCGCGACCGCGCCGATCGCCGCGATCGCGGGCGGAGGCGGCCTCGGCGACATCATCGTCAACCAGGCGAGCTACCGGCTCGCCGGCGTCCTCGGAGCATCGTTCTGCGTAATGCTCCTGTCGGCCGCCGTGTTCCTCGTTCTCGTCGGGCTCCAGGCCACCGTAACGCCCAGGGGGCTTCGGAGCACTAGTGTCATTGGCGACCTCTCCCGAAAGGAGCAGCAGTGATTCGCAAGCACACGCGGCGTGCGGCCAAAGCCGCATTCGCGATCAGTCTCGGAGTCGCGATCGTGATCGGCTTGTACGCGGCGGCGTTCACGCGACCGGCACACGCGACGTCGGCGGCGAAGCCGACGATCGTGATCGGCACCAAGAACTTCCCCGAGGAGTTCATCCTCGGCGAGCTCTACAAGCAGGCACTGCAGGCCAAGGGGTTCACGGTCTCCTACAAGGAGAACATCGGCTCGACCGAGATCATCCAGACGTCGCTGACGAGCGGGAAGATCAACTTCTATCCCGAGTACACGGGCGTGATCGTGCAGGACGTCTTCCACCACGCCAGCTCGCCGAAAACGGCCGCGGCGACCTATCAGCTCGCCAAGAAGCTCGAATCGGCCAAGGGCTACACGCTGCTCAACGCGACGCCGTTCTACGACACGGATGTCGTCGTCGTCACCAACGCGTACGCGAAGAAGTACGGGCTGAAGTCGATCGCCGACCTGAAGAAGGCGGGGTCGTTCAAGCTCGGCGGCTTCCCGGAGTGCAAGACGCGCAACACGTGCTTCGTCGGCTACCAGAAGCAGTACGGGCTGACGAAGGCGACGTTCGTGCCGCTGTCCGGCATCTCCATCTATGCGGCGCTCGACGCCGGCAAGATCCAGGCGGGCGACGGGTTCTCGACCGACCCCCCGCTCGGCAAGGGCTCGAAGTACACGGTGCTCAAGGACCCGAAGCACGTCACCGGGTTCCAGAACGTCGCACCGATCGTCAAGACCTCGGTCGCGACCGCGGCCGGCTCGGCGTTCACGAAGACCGTGAACGCCGTCTCCGCCAAGCTGACGATCAACGCGATCGTCGCGATGAACAAGGCGGTCGAGGTCGACAAGCAGAGCGCCGCGAAGGTCGCGGCGGCCTTCCTCAAGGCGAACGGCCTCGGCTGATCGCGAGCCGCGCGGGCGGCTGCCGCTACGGCAGCCGCCCGCCGGTGACGCGCGCCGCACCGAGCGAGCCGAGCACGAGCAGCGCGGCCGCGGCGGCGAACCACGAGCTGATCTCGCGGTCGACATGCTTGTGCGCGATGCTCGAGCCGAGCTGCTTGTAGATGCTGTCGACCTTCGACGCCGTCTTCGCGCGGAACGCCTTCCCGTCCGTGGCGTGCGCGATCGCAGCGAGCGTCACCGGGTCGGGGCGGACGAGCAGTCCGCCGCCGGGGAAGAAGCCTCCGCCTCCGAAGCCGAACCCGAAGCCTCCGAGAGTCCCGTGATTGGTGCCGAGCGCGATCGTGAACACACGGATGCCGGCGCGCTTCGCGAGATCGGCGCCCTGGAGCGGCGACAGCGTGCCCCGCGTCTGCGCACCGTCGGAGAGCAGGATGATCGCGCCGGGGATCTTGCCGCTCTTGTCCTTCGGCACGTCGCCGACCCCGACCTTCACCACACGGACCGCTGCCGCGATCCCGTCGCCGATCGCCGTTCCACCCTGGGGGTTCAGCAGGTCGATTCCCTCCTGCATGAGCGTGCGGTCGGTTGTCGGGAGGACGAGCACGTTCGGCTCGCTCGAGAACTGCACGAGCCCGACCTTGACCCCGGGCGGCAGCTTCGAGACGAATACGGACATCGCATGAGCGGCGGCATCGAGACGTGTCGGCTTCACGTCATCGGCGCGCATCGAGCCGGAGACGTCGACGAGCAAGACCACCGTGGCGCGGTCGGTCGGCTCGGTGAGCACGGTCTGCGGCCGGGCGACCGCCGCGGTCGCGGCGCCGACGGCGAGCAGGAAAAGGACGAAGGGCAGCAGGCCGAGCGCGCGCCGGCGCGAGCGCGCGACCGACGCGAGGACGTCGAAGTTCGTGAACGCGACCGCGTAGCGCGCACGCCGCCGCTCGAGCCACCACGCCGCCAAGACGACGAGCGGCACGATTACAAGCAGTGCAAGCAGATACGGCCATGCGAACGTCACTGGATCCGCTCCAGCGCCGGCAAAGCCGGCACCTCCGCTCTTTCTAAGACTCCGTCGAGCCTACGGCTCATGACGCACACTCCGCGCCGCCCTGCACGATCGCGTGCGCGTCGGGCGAGAGCGCGTCCGTCGACGACGCCGTGACGACGACGCGCCGTCCGACGACGCTGTGCCGCGCGCTGACGAGCTTCGCGCCGGCGAGGTCGGGCGGCTTCTTCGTGCGGAACGCGACCGCGTGCCAGGCACCGACGAGCTGCTCGCTTGGAAGACAGGCCACACGCGCGAACTTCACGTCCCCCGGGCCGATCACGACGATGCGCGACCGGTACTCGAGCGGCAGACCCGGCGCCGAGACGCGCGCCGACACCGTCGAGCGTCCGCCGCCGCCCTGCGTCGGGATGCACCCCAGCAGCGGCTGGAACACCTGCACCTTCGCCGACGTCGACACCGCGCGGAAGAGCGCGTAGCGCGTTGTCGTCTGCCCCGGCGAGACGGGCGCGCCGAGCCTGCCGTCGAACGAGACGTGCACGTCGCGCGAAGTGACCTGCGCGTCGAGCCCGCCGACGACGCTCCCGCCCTTCGGGCACGAGAGCAGGTACTGCGCGGTGCCGTGCGCGGGCACGACGACCCACGGCCCCGGCACGTGAATGCACTGCTGGATGTTGTTGCACTCGTTGGTCGCGCCGCCCACGGGTGCGGTGGCCGCGGCGAGCGCCAGGCCGGCGACGAGCGCCGCGACGAAGAGCCTCACGGGAGCCTCCGGAACCAGATGCCCGAGAGCAGCCCGCCGGCCAGCATCAGCGCGAGCCCGCCGGCCGCCGCGGCCGAGGTCACCTCGACCGTCTTCTTCCTTTGCCCGACGCGCGAGCCGAGCTCGTCGTAGGTGCGCTTCACATCGACCGCGGCCGGGCCGCCGACGAAGTGGCCGCCGCTGCCGGTTGCGATCTGCTCGAGCGTCTGCGGCTGCGCGGGAACCTGGATCTGCTCGTTGTAGCCGCCCTTGAGCTTCTGCTGGACGACACCGTCCGGCGTCCCGACGAGAACGGACGTCACCGGCATGTGGTTCTGCCGCGCGTACGTCGCCGCCTGCTGCGGCGACACGCGGCCCGCGGTCTGGCCGCCGTCGGAGAGCAGCACGATCACCGCCGGCGGGCGCCGTCCCTTGACGCTCCCGTGCACCGACAGACCGACGTGCACCGCCTTCGCGACTGCACTCGCGAGCGCAGTTCCCTGCGGCCCCGACTTCGCGCGCGCGAGCGCTGCGTCGACCTGCGTCAGGTCGTGTGTCGGGGGCGCCACGACCGCCGAGTGATCGGAAAAGGTGACGAGCGAGACGCGGTAGCCGTGCGGCACTTTCGCGAGGTAGCGCTCGACGACAGCCTTCGCCGCGGCGAGCCGGTTCGGAGGCGCGTCGGTCGCAGCCATCGACCCAGACACGTCGAGGACGAGCACGAGCGTCGCCTCCTGCGTCGAGACGTGAAAGGACGCGCGCGGCCGCGCGAACCCGACGAGCAGGAGCACCGTGCCGAGCAGGAGCAGCGCCGTCGGCAGCCGGCGCCGCCACGAAGGTGGCCGCGGGACCATGTTCGGGAGGAGCGCGGCGGACGCCCAGGCGGCGGCACCGGCCGTGCGACGGCGCTCGAGGAGCACCAGGCCGCCGATCGCGACCGGCACCGCGAGCAGACAGAGCAGGAGAAACGGCGAACCGAAGCTCATCTGACGCGCTCCCCGCGGCGCAGGAAGCCGGCGAGCGGACGCAGCCAGTCGCCCTCGGTCGAGAGCGCGACGTGGCGGACCCCGGCGGTCTGGAGCGACGTGACGAACGAGCGCCGCTCGGCCGACGCCGCGGCCTTGAAGCGCTCGCGCAGGTTGCGGTCGCCGGTGTCGACGCGCAGCTGCCGCCCCGTCTCCGGATCGACGACGCGCAGCTCGCCGACGTCGGCGAGCTCCTGCTCGCGCGGATCGCGAACCTCGATCGCGAGCACGGTGTGCCGGGCGGCGAGCCGGAGGAGCGGCGCACGCCACTCGAGCGGACCGCGGAAGTCCGAGACGACCAGCACGAGGGCGCGCTGGCGCACGACGCGATCGGCCAGGTTCAACGCTTCGGCGAGCGTCCCGCCGCCGCCCGGCGGCAGCGTCCGCAGCAGCTGCAGCGTGTCGAGCAGTGCGCGCCGGCCCTGGCGGGGCGGCTCGACCGAGGTCGCTTCGCCGAACGTGATCGTGCCGAGCCTGTTCCCGCGGCGCGTCGCGGCGTAGCCGACCGCGATCGCAACACCCTCGGCGACGTCGGCCTTCCGCCGGTCCGCGGTGCCGAACGCCATCGACGCAGACGCGTCGAGGACGAGCCACGTCACGAGCACGCGCTCCGCGAGCTCGACGCGCACGTGCGGCTCTCCCGTGCGCGCGGTGACGTTCCACTCGATCCGGCGCACGTCGTCGCCGGGCTCGTACGGCCGCACCTGCCAGAGCTCGCTGCCGACGCCCGCGAACGCCGAGCGGTAGTCGCCGGCCAGCAGCCCGTCGACCCTGCGGCCGACCGCGAGCTCGAGCGCGCGCAGCGACGCAGCCGACAGCGGCCCCGGTCCCGGCTCCCGGGGCGTGCGGGTCGGTGCGAGCGGATCGACGGAGGTCGCCACCTGCCTGGCTCTCCGTTCAGGCCGCGCTCGGTGCGGCGCGGCCCAGGTCGATCTGCGGCACCGGCACGACGGCCAGGACCTGCTCGAGCAACGCGTCGGGAGAAACCTCTTCGGCGAGCGCGCGATACGACAGCACGAGCCGGTGCCGGAAGGCATCGCGGACGAGCGACTGCAGATCGGCCGGCACGACGTAGTCGCGGCCGCGGATCAGCGCGAGCGCGCGCGCCGCAGCGACGAGGCTGATCGGCCCACGCGGGCTCGCACCGAACGAGACGTACTCGCCGACGGAGGGGATGCCGCGGTCGGCGGGACGGCGCGTCGCCGTCGCGACGTCGACCGCCCAGCTGATGAGCGCCGGGTCGACATACACCTCGCCCGTTTGCCGCTGCAGCTCCTTCAGGTCGTCGAGCGACAGCACCTGCGCGAGCTCGGGCGCCGCTTCGAGCGACCGCGCGACCACCGTCAGCTCCTCGTCGTGCGCGGGGTAGTCGACGAGCACCTTCAGCATGAAGCGGTCGACCTGCGCCTCGGGCAACAGGTAGGTGCCCTCCGACTCGATCGGGTTCTGCGTCGCAAGCACGAGGAACGGGCTCGGTACGGGGAACGTCTGGTGGCCGATCGTCACCTGCTGCTCCTGCATCACTTCGAGGAGGGCCGACTGCACCTTCGCCGGCGCGCGGTTGATCTCGTCCGCGAGCAGGAAGTTGCAGAAGACCGGGCCGAGCTCCGTGTCGAAGTCGGCGCGGTCGGGCCGGTAGACGCGGGTGCCGACGAGGTCGGACGGCACGAGGTCGGGCGTGAACTGAACGCGGTTGAACGAGCCGCCGAGCACGGCGGCCGTGGTCTTGATCGTCAGGGTCTTCGCGAGACCGGGAACGCCCTCGATCAGCACGTGCCCGCCTGCGAGGAGGCAGACGAGCACGCGTTCGAGCATCTCCTCCTGGCCGGCGATCACCCGCCGGATCTCGAACAACGCTTGTTCGAGCTTGCCTGCGCTATCCATCCGTCCTCCTCGCGACTCGGTTTCCGTCGAACTCGGTTTCGTCGAACCCCAGGGTGCCGTTGTTACCTAAGAGATTCTCGTGAAGAGCGTGACCGGTTCAGGGCGTTATGCCAATCCCTTCTAAGAGTCACCACCTCTTCGGCCGGCCGGGAGGGCTCGTAGACCGTGCCGACGGAGGTTCCCGCGGACAGGCCGGCTGCGAGCGCCGCCGCCCCGAGCGCCGTCGTCTCGCGCTCGGCTGCGACCTCGACGGGGATCCCGAGCAAATCGGCCTGAAACTGCATCAGGAAGCCGTTCGCCGTCGCGCCGCCGTCCGCGCGGAGCGCCGCGAGCGGCACCGGCAGCGCCTCGACCACGTCCGCCACCTGGTGCGCGATCGCCTCGAGCGCCGCACGCACGAGGTGCGCCCGCGTGGTCCCGCGCGTCAGGCCGCTGACGAGCCCGCGCGCATCAGGGTCCCACCACGGCGAGCCGAGCCCGGTGAGCGCCGGGACGAAGTGCACGCCGTCCGTCGACGGCACGCTGCCCGCGAGCTGCTCGCTCTCGGCTGCGCTCTCCAGCACTCCGAGCCCGTCGCGGAGCCACTGCACCGCCGCGCCGCTCGTCAGCACGGCTCCTTCGAGCGCGTAGCCGTCGGTCGCGGCCGTCTTCAGGAGCCCGTGCGGCGCCGGGCTCGCGTCATCCCCCGCGTGGACGAGCACGAAGGAGCCCGTGCCGTAGGTCGCCTTCCCCTCCCCCGCGGCGTGGCAGCCCTGGCCGTGCAGGGCGGCCTGCTGGTCGCCGGCGATCCCGCGCACGACGACGCGCCGCCCGTTGAGCTCACCGTCGCCGATCTCGTCCGCCGAGGCGACGATGCGAGGGAGCACGGCGCGGTCGATGCCGAAGAGCGCGAGCAGCTCGTCGTCCCAGTCGAGCGTCTCGAGCGAGACGAGCATCGTGCGGCTCGCGTTCGTCACGTCGGTCACGTGCTGCTCGCCGCCGGTGAGGCACCACACGAGAAAGCTGTCCACCGTGCCGAACGCGAGGCCGGCGCTTCCGTGCTCGCGGAGCAGCCACTCGAGCTTCGTCGCGCTGAAGTACGGGTCGGGCACGAGGCCGGTGCGCCGCGAGATCAGCTCCGCGTCGAGCTCACGGCAGCGCTCGGCGGTGCGGCGGTCCTGCCACACGATCGCGGGCGCGACCGGCTCACCGGTCGCGCGGTCCCAGAGGAGCGTCGTCTCCCGCTGGTTCGTGATCGCGATCGTGTCGAAGTCGTCGCCCGCGTCCGCGGCAGCGCCGCAGACGCTCGCCCAGATCTCGGCCGGGTCGTGCTCGACCCAGCCCGGCCGCGGGAAGTGCTGCGGCAGCTCGCGGTAGCCGCGGCCGTGAATCCGTAACTCGTCGTCGACCAGCAGGCACGTGGTGCCCGTCGTGCCCTGATCGATCGCGAGGATCACGAATGCGCGTCGATGAAGCGCAACGTGCGTTGCCACGCGTCGTCGGACGCGGCCTGGAACTGCTCCTGCTTGCGGTCGAAGAAGCTGTGCGGCGCGCCGTCGAACGTGACGACTTCGTGCTCGACACCGGCGGCCGCGAGTGCGGCGTCGAAGGTCGCGTTGTCCTCGGCAATGATGTTCTGGTCGTCCCCCGCCTGCAGCGCGAGGATCGCGCACTCCATCTCGGGGACGCGCGCGACGGCGCTCGGCCCGCCGCGCTCACGCGTCGGCGAGCCGTAGAAGCCGACCGAGCCCGCAAGCCCGTGGCCGGATGCGGCACCGATCCACGAGGCGCGGCCGCCGAAGCAGAAACCGACCGAGAAGATCGAGGTGCAGCCCGCTTCGCGCAACCGCGCGATCGCCGCTGCGGCGTCGGCTTGCACACCGTCGTCGGTCGTCTGTTCGACGTGCGGCATGTACTCGAAGTCGTCGTCGCGCTTCTCGACGCCCGCGGTGCGGCCAAAGTAGTCGAAGGCGACCGCGACATGCCCGCGTTCGGCGAAGCGCAGCGCGAGCTCTTCGTAGAAGTGGTAGAGGCCGCGCACGTCCGGGTAGATGACGACGCCGGTCGACGTCGGCTTGTCCGGCGTCGCGAGAAACGCGCCGAACGTCGTCCCGTCCGCCGAGGCGAGCGTCAAGTCGTCGTGCGAGACCGCGGCGCCGGCGATCCTGGGGATCGGCGGCTCGGAGTCGGTGTCGAAGCACATGGGTCGAACCTACCTTCTTCGCTCAGCCGTCACCTCCATCGAACTAGGTCATACTTCCACGAATGGCCGTGAAGCTGCATCGCTGCAAAAACACGTGGGCCAAGTTCGGCGGGCATCCGTGCTGGAAGGTGCAGAAGGCGCTCGACGACCAGGGTGTCGAGTACGAGCTCGTGCTGGGGCCGTGGCCCGGGCGGAAGGGCCGCGACGCCGTCAAGGCCGGCACAGGCCAGTCGCTGTACCCGGCGATCGAGTTCGAGGACGGCAGCTGGTATCGCGAGCAGTCGAAGGACATGGCGCGCACGATCCGCGAAGGACGCCTGCGCGAGAAGCAGGCGTCCTAGTCGACCATCTCGATGCCGAGCGCGGCCGCGAAGAGCGGCGCGTTCTGCAGCACGTCGTTCCACGGCAGTCGCGCGCCTCGGAGGGCCTCGACGCCGCGCAGCCCTTCGAGGTCGCAGCCGCGCAGCTCGACGCGCTTCAGCTTCGCGGCCGACACGTCGGCCTCGCGCAGCTCGCAGCGCTCGAAGAGCACGTCCTCGAACGTCGCTCCGCCGAGGTCGCAGTCCGCCATGCGGCAGTCGCGAAAGACGACACGCTCGAGCCTCGCGAAGCGGAGGCCGGCGAGATCGAGCCGGCACTCCTCAAAGGTGACGTCCTCGAGCGTCGACTCGGCGAGCTCGGTCCCGGTGAGCCGGCACAGCCGCAGCTCGACCCTGCGCAGCGTGCTGCGCATTGCCCGCAGATTCGACCACTCGCGGCCTTCGACGACGGCATCCACGAGATCGCCGAGCTCCGTCGGAGCAACGGCATCGTCGTCCGGGTCGGGCGGATACGGGCTGCGGAGGACGGCCACGGTCAGTCGAGTGGCAGCTCCGCGCGAATGCGCGTGCCGCCGCCGGCTGGGCTGTCGACGGTGAGCGTGCCGCCGAGGGCCGCCGCGCGGTCTGCGAGGCCGCTCAACCCTGTGCCTGCGCTTGCGTCCGCACCGCCCTTGCCGTCGTCCTCGACCACGACGACGATCGCGCGGTCGGTCTCGCGCACGCGGACGGCCGCGCGTGTCGCCTCGGCGTACTTGGCGACGTTCGCGAGCGACTCGGAGACGATGTAGTACGCGGCCACCGCAGCGTTCGTCTCGAGGGGGCGGTCGGTGACGTCGAGCTCGACCGGCACGGGCGCGCGGGCAGCGACGATGCGCAAGGCCGCCGCGAGCCCGCGCTCGGTGAGCGCGGATGGATGGATGCCCTGGGCGAGCTCGCGCAGCTCCTTTACCGCGGCCGCGAGCTCGAGCACGGCGCCGTCGACCGCCTCCGACGCATCGAGGCGGCCACGTTGCGCGCTCCGCAGCAGCAGGAGCAGCGCGATCAGTCGCTGCTGCGCGCCGTCGTGGAGATTCCGCTCGAGCCGGCGGCGCGCGGCGTCCGCCGCCGCAACGATGCGCGCACGCGAGCTGAGCACTTCGTCCTCATGCCGCTTGCGGTCGGTGATATCGGAGCCGGTGATCAGCCACACCGGGCCGCCGTCCACCTTCGGCAGCGCCGTGCACGCCCACGCGACGTCGATCTGTCCGCCGTCCCGCTGGAGCCAGCGCCCTTCGCACTCGCTCGTCCCGCCGTTCTCGATCGCGCGCAGGATGCAGTCGCGCGCGGCCGCGCGCTCTCCGTCCGGCACGTAGCGGTCCCAGAACGCGACACCGCCGGTCTCGTGCGGCTCGTACCCGAGCGTGCGCTCGAATGCCTTGTTGGCGGCGTGCGGCCGCACGTGCCCGTCGCCGTCGATCAGGCAGATGAGGCTCGGCGCGTTCGACGCGATCGAGTTCAGGAGCGCACGCTCGCGCTCGAGCTCGGCGACCCGCGCCCGCAGCGCAGACGTCGACCTGCCGGCACGCGGCTTAGAGGCTCTCACAGAATGACCGGTTGTGCCGCCCGGCCAACGGCACTCTGTGAGAGCCTCTCTACCCGGGAGCGGGGCATCGCTCCACGGTACAGCGGACGGCTACGCGGGACGGCGTTCCGGGAAGCGCGGCAGGCCGTCGTCCGGGATCGGCTCCCACGGTGCGGCGTAGACCACGAACTGGCGATACGACGGCCTGATCCCGGGATCGGCGTCGAGCGAGCCGAGCCGCACGCTCATCGCGCCCGTCCCGGCATCCCGGCTCCAGAGCGCGCCGCCGCACGCGCTGCAGAAGCACTTTGCCCACCCCTCGGGCGGCTGCCACGCGGCGACGAGCTCGTCGCCGGCGACGATGCGCAGCGAGCCCGGTGCAACGCGAGCCTGTGCGGAAGCAGCGGTGCCGGTGCGGCGCTGGCAGCGGGTGCAGTGGCAGTACGAGGCCGCTCCAAGCGGCTCGTCGATCTCGTAGCGCACGCCGCCGCAGAGGCAGCCGCCGGTGAGCGGCAGCGCGCTCAGTGGAGCTCTGCGGGCAGCTCGATCCCGCTCACGTCGACACCGAGGGACCTCGCGAGCCGGACGCCGTGCTCCAGGTCCTCCTTGAGCATGCGGATGTCGGTCTCGCGCATCAACGCGCCGATGAACTCGCGCGCCTTCGGCCGCCAGAGCGCGTGCTGCGCGAACAGCGGGAGCAGGCGGTTGGCTGCATCGACGAGCCGCGTCTGCACGCGCCGCCCGGCCCCTTCGAGCAGGACGCGCTCGTACGCCATTCCCGCGCCGTGGTGGATGCCGTCGTCGATCGTGAGCCGGTTGCAAAGGTCTTCGAGGACCGTGCCACGCGACGACCGCGCGATCATCCGGAAGCGCGGGATGATCAGCCGCTCGTAGAAGACCTGCATGAGGAACACCTTTTCCTCGAGCGTGTCGGCGTCGAGCGTCATATGTGCGAGCTGGTCGAGGTATGGATCCCGCTCGGCCATGCCGCCCGCTTCCTCGATCAGCTTGAGCCACGCCTCGGTATGACGCGACTCGTCCTGCACCATCGTCGTGTAGTAGAGCTTCGCGTCCTTGTCGGGCGCGATCGCGAACAGCTGCGTCGCCATCTCGACTGCGAGCTCGTCGGCCTGCAGCTGCTGCGTGACGACCGAGCGCCAGAGATCGCGGCGGCGCGCGAGCTTCTGCGGTGACCCGCTGTACTCGGGAATCGGCGGTATCGCGCCCCACTGGAGGTCCCGCACCTGCCATTCCGCGCGCTTTGCCAGCTCGTAGTAGCGGTAGACGCCCTTCAGATCGCGCTGGGTGTCGAGACCCAGCTCTTCGACGCGCGCTTCGGCCTCCATCGGTCGAAGCCTAACTTCAGCCCGGCTGCGCGGTCACGAGCATCGGGTTTCCCGCGGGATCGCTGAGCTCGACCCCCGTCTCGTCGCGACGAGCGCCAGGCAGCGCCTCGAGGTCGTCGAGCGTTCCCTCGCCGGGCACGACGACCGTGAAGCGTTCGAGCCGCGCACGATCGTCCGGCGCGAACGGCGCGCCGCGGCTCTGCCAGGTGTTCGCGCCCACGTGATGGTGGTACCCGCCGGCCGAGAGGAATGCCGCCTGCTCGCGCAGTTCCGCGACGAGGTCGAGCCCAAGGAGGTCGCGGTAGAAGCCGACCGCGTCGTGAACGTCCGAGACGCAGAGATGCACGTGCCCCATCGTCGTGCCGGTCGCGAGCCCGTCGAACGAGCCGTCGACGTCGGCTGCCGCAAGCAGGTCGTCGGTGTCGAGCGGCAGCGTCGTCATGCGCTCCCACACCTGTCCTTCCCATTGCTCGCGCGGCCGGTCGGCGTAGACCTCGATCCCGTGATGGTCGGGATCGCGCAGGTAGATCGCTTCGCTGACCGCATGATCGGAGAGGCCGGTGAGCTGAACGCGGTCACGCGCGACGTGCGCGAGGAAGCGCGCGAGATCCGGACGCGAGGGCACGAGCAGTGCGAAGTGAAAGAGGCCGGAGTAGCCGTCCGCCGGGCGTGCACCGGCCTGCTCGCGCAGAACGAGCAGGTCCTCGCCGCCCGCACCGAGACGAGCCTCGCCGTCCTCGCGTTTGTGAACCCGTAACCCGATCGCGCGCTCGTAGTAATCGAGCGAGCGGTCGAGATCGGCGACCGTGAGGTGAACGGCACCCATCCGCGTCTCCGCCGGCAGCTTCACCGGCGCGATGATACGGCGATGGACGAGGTTCGCATCGACAAGTGGCTCTGGGCCGCGAGGTTCTTCAAGACGCGCGGGCTCGCGACCGACGCGGTGCTGGGCGGCCACGTGCAGGTGAACGGGGCGCGGGTGAAGCCGGCAAAAGAGGTCCACATCGGAGACACGGTTCAGATCCGGATCTCGACGACGCAGTGGACGGTGGAGGTGCTCGGGTTGTTGGACAAGCGCGGCCCGGCGAGCGTCGCCGCAACGCTCTACACGGAATCGGAGGAGTCCCGCGCGCGGCGTACTGAGCAGTCCCTCCAGCGCCGCCTCGCGCAGCCGCTCGGCGCCGATCTCGGGGCGCGGCCGACAAAACAGGATCGACGGCGTCTCGAGGCACTGCGCCGCGCGCAGCGGCGCGACCGATGAGTTCGAGCCGCCACGCCGGTCCACCCGGCAATGGCAGAGAACGTGCCCTGCGACGTCGGCTGGGCCGTCGGGCCCGACGTCCAGCTCGTGGACGCGCTCGCGCGGCTGCAAGTCGCGGCGCGGCGGCGCGACTGCTCGCTCCTGCTCGAGAACGTCTCGAGCGAGCTCGCCGAGCTCGTCGACCTGATGGGCCTGTCAGAAGTGTTGAACGCCGAGCGGTAGCCCGAAGAGCGGGAACAGCGTCTCGGTGTCGAGGAAGAACGTGAACTCGACCACGCGGCCTTCGGCGATCTCGAGCACCTGCAACGCCCACGGCACGTGGCCGTCGCCGTCGTCGGCGGGCTTGTACTGACCGAACGCGGGGCAGCCGTTCGCGGGCAGCGCGGGCAGGAGCTTCGATCCCCGGCAGCCGATCCCCGGGCCGAACCACCAGGTGAGGATGTCTTCGCGGCCCTGGAGCCAGAGGTCGAACGGCGGCATCGACTGCGACGCGTCCTCCTGGATGAGCGACGTCAGCGCATCGAGGTCGTAGTCCTGGAATGCGGCGACGTAACGATCGAGCAGCGCACGCTCGACCTCCCCGAGCGGCAGCGTCTCCATCATGTCGCGCGCCTCGATCGTCGCGCGCGCGCGTTGCAGCGCGCTGTTCACCGACGCGACCGACGTCTCGAGCAGCTCCGCGATCTCGGTCGCCTGCCAGCGAAGCACCTCGGCGAGGATCAGCACCGCTCGCTGGCGCGGCGGCAGGTGCTGGAGCGCAGCGACGAACGCGAGCCGCAGGCTCTCGCGCGCCTGCGCAAGATCGGCCGGGTCGCCGTCGGTCGCGACGAGCGCATCGGGTGCCGGCTGCAGCCACGCGACATCCGTCGGGATGTTGAGGTTCTCGAGCACCGGAGCTCCTGCCGGGCCGAGGTCCATCGGCCGCGGCCGCCGCTCGCGGCCGTTCAGCATGTCGAGGCAGACGTTCGTCGCGATCCGATAGAGCCACGACCGCAACGCTGCGCGGCCCTCGAACCGCTCGTAGGCCCGCCAGGCGCGGATCATCGTCTCTTGCACCGCGTCCTCGGCCTCGAACGGCGAAGCCAGCATGCGGTAGCAGTACGCCGTCAGCTCCTTGCGATGAGCCTCGAGCCGTGCTTCGAGGTCGGACGCGGTGACGACGGTCTCCTTCACCGCCGTCGATCCTACCTTCGCGGTCCCGGCGCGCACATCCATACGACTGTCCAGGTCACAACTACTCATCGGCCCTGGCGCGCGCCATGACCCCGTTGTAGCCTTGGACGACTCGAGGAGGATTCGTCGTGCCGATTACCCCTGAAGACATCAATCCGAGCAAGCTCCCGGTCGCGATGCGCGGGTATCAGCGCGAGGCGACCGACACGTTCCTGAAGCTCGTCGCGTGGGACTACCGCCAGGTCGTTCGGAACCAGACCGCGGCGGCCGAGGAAGCGGAACGCCTGAGGAAGCAGGTCGCCGAGCTCGAGGCACGCAGCGAGTCCGATCGCGAGACGCTCGGGCGCAAGCACATGGAGCTGCGCAGCCGGTACGACGAGGAGCTCCGTGAGCAGCGGGAGGCGCTCGAGGCGGAGGTCGCTCGTCTCACGTCCGCGCTCGCAGCGCATCAGGACCGCGATGAATTGACACGCGCGCTGCTTTCGAACGCACAGCGAGCCTCACGCGAGCTGCGCGACGCGGCACGCGCGGAATGCGAGGCGCTCCTCAAAGCTGCGCGAAAGCGTGCGACCGAGATCGAAGCGGAGGCGCATGCCTCCGTCCGCGAGTCCTCGCTGGAAGTCAGCCGCCTGCGCACGATCGAGCACGACCTGCGAGAGCAGCTTCGCCGCACGCTCCAGTCGGTGATCGGCAGCGAGACGCCGCCGCAGCCGGAGCCCGAGACGCCGTTCGACTGAGCCACGGCGCGGTCTTGGCCGCCGGCCGTTTGCGTGCGAACATGCGTTCGTGACGCAGACCGCCTCGGTCCTCCACGCCGACCTCGATTCCTTCTTCGCGTCCGTCGAGCAGCGCGACGACCGGCGCCTGCGCGGACGTCCCGTCCTCGTCGGTGCGAGCGTCGTGCTTGCGGCGAGCTACGAGGCGAAAGCGTTCGGTGTCCGCACTGCGATGAACCTCGCCCGCGCGCGTCGGCTCTGTCCCGAGGCGGCGGTCGTCCCGCCACGGATGACCGCGTACACCGATGCGAGCCGCGCGGTCTTTCGCGTGTTCGAGGACACCGCGCCGTTCGTGGAGAGCCTCTCGATCGACGAGGCGTTTCTCGACGTGCGCGGCATGGAGCGCTGCGCAGGGTCGCCGGCCGAGATCGCCGTGCGCCTACGTCGCGACGTGCGCGAGCGAGTCGGCCTGCCGATCACCGTCGGGGTCGCCCGCACGAAGTTTCTCGCGAAGGTCGCGAGCGGCGTCGCGAAGCCCGACGGGCTGCTCGTCGTCCCGCCCGACGAGGAGCTCGCGTTCCTGCATCCGCTGCCGGTCGAGCGGCTCTGGGGCGTCGGCCCGGTGACCTCCGGCACGCTCAGGGAGTGTGGCGTCACGACGGTCCGCGACGTCGCGCGCCTCGCGGAGTCGGAGCTCGTTTCGCTGCTCGGGCCGGCAGGCGGCCGGCACCTGTACGCACTCGCACGCAACCTCGACCCGCGGCCGGTCAAACCGGGCCGGCGGCGTCGCTCGGTCGGTGCGCAGCGTGCGCGCGGCCGGCACGGCTGGACGCTTGCCTCGGTCGACGCCGACCTAGTGGCGCTCACCGACCGCGTGACGCGACGTCTGCGCTCGGGGCGCCGGGTCGGCCGGACAGTCGTGCTCAGGTTCCGCTTCGACGACTTCGGACGCGCCACGCGTTCGCGCACGCTCACACGCGCAACCTCCAGCACTGCGGTCGTGCTTGCGACGGCCCGTGCTCTGCTCGCGGAGGCGACGCCGCTCCTCGAAGCGCGCGGCCTGACGCTCGTCGGCGTCACGGTCGCGAACCTCGACGACGCCGACGCGAGGCAGCTCGAGCTGCCGTTTCCCGGCGCGTGCGACGAAGCGGTCGACGGCGCGATCGACGAAGTGCGCGCCCGCTTCGGCACCGCCGCGATCACACGCGGGGTTCTCGTTGGCCGACGCGCGCAGGTCGCGATGCCGCTGCTGCCGGACTAACCCGGGTACGGGTCTTTCGGCCCGCGGTCGCTCGAGAGCGACTGGCGGGAGCGCACGACGAGCCGCTCGATCGCGTCCGCGAGATGAAGTTCTTCGATGTGGTGATCGCCGCGACGCTCGCGAAGCCGATGCGCCTCGAGCAGGACGTCCGCATGCGTGTGGCCGGCAGGCGGATCGAAGCGGTACGCCGCGAGCTCGATCAGCAGGCCGAGCGGGTCCTCGAAGTAGATCGAGTCCATGAAGCCGCGGTCCTTGACGCCGCTGTGCCTGATCCCGCGCTCGTCGAGGCGCGCGACCGCCTGGTCGAAGCTGGCCTTCGAGACGGCGAACGCGATGTGATGCACGCAGCCCTGGCGCGTCGACGTCCGCGTTGGATCCGGTGCTCGCTCCTCGTTCGTGAAGATCGTGATCAGGCTGCCGTCGCCGGGATCGAAGTACAGATGGCTCTCGGCGGCGTTGTCGAGGTTCGGCTGTTCGAAGACGAACGGCATCCCGAGCACGCCTTCCCAGAAGTCGATCGACGTCTGCCGGTCGGCGCCGACGATCGTGATGTGGTGGACCCCCTGGCTCTGGAGCTTCCTGATCACATGCCGAGTCTGCCACAGTGCGGTTCGGCTCTCCCCACGAGAAAGGAGCACGCGATGCAGATCACGCGGAACGAGGCGAGTACCGGGAAAGGCCCGGCCGACTGGTTCACGGGCGACGTGTTCATCGACACGGTTGCCGTTGCCGAGGGCGGGTCGCAGCTCGCGTCGGCGAACGTCCACTTCTCGCCGGGCGCGCGTACGGTCTGGCACACCCATCCACACGGACAGACGATCTGGGTCACGGAGGGCCTCGGCCTCTGTCAGAGGCGCGGCGGCCCCGTCGAGGCGATCCGTCCCGGTGACCGCGTCTTCTTCGAGCCGTCCGAGGAGCACTGGCACGGCGCGGCACCGAACCGGTTCATGGCGCACATCGCGCTACAGCAGGCGGACGCCGACGGCAACGCCGTCGCATGGGGCGCGCGCGTCACCGACGAGGAGTACGCGCAGGCTCCTTCCGCATAGCTAGGTTCAGGCGATGGAGTACGTGAACCTCGGGCGCACCGGCCTACGCGTCTCGCGGATCTGCCTCGGGATGATGAGCTACGGCCCCGACCCCGGCCGGCCGTGAGCGATCGACGCCGACGCCGCCGAGCCGATCGTGCGCCGCGCGGTCGACGGCGGCGTCATCTTCTTCGACACGGCCGACGTCTACAACGCCGGCGCGAGCGAGGTGATCACGGGCGACCTCCTGCGCAAGTTCTTCAGCATGCGCGAGGAGTACGTCGTCGCGACGAAGGTCCACGGCAAGACGATGCCGGGTGAGAACGGCAGCGGCCTGTCGCGCAAGCACGTGCTTGCGTCGATCGACGCGTCGCTCCAGCGCCTCGGGCTCGACTACGTCGACCTCTACCAGACCCACCGCTGGGACCCGCGCACGCCGATCGAGGAGACGATGGATGCGCTGCACGACGTCGTGCGCGCCGGCAAGGCGCGCTACATCGGCGCGAGCAGCATGTACGCATGGCAGTTTGCGAAAGCGCAGACCGTTGCGAAGACGCGGTTCGTCTCGATGCAAAACCACTACAACCTCGTCTACCGCGAAGAGGAGCGCGAGATGATCCCGCAGTGCATCGACCAGGGTGTCGCGGTGCTGCCGTGGAGCCCGCTCGCGCGCGGCCTGCTCGCGGGAACGCGCACGCGCGAGGGCGAGCGGCTCACCGAGCGCGCGCGCACCGACTCGTTCGCCGACAGCCTCTACACGCCCGAGGTGGACTTCGCCGTCGTCGATCGTGTCGGCGAGGTCGCATCCGCGCGCGGCGTTCCGCCGGCGCAGGTCGCGCTGGCGTGGCTGCTGTACAAGCCAGGCGTGACGGCGCCGATCGTCGGCGCGACGAAGCTCGAGCATCTCGAGGATGCGCTCGCCGCCGAGCAGCTCTCACTCGGGGCCGACGAGCTTGCGCGGCTCGAAGAGCCGTACGTGCCGCACGCAGTCTCAGGGCACGAGTAGCGCGTCGCTCAGTGCGATTTCGTCCAGGCGCGCTCGGCGGCTGCGACGTCCGCGACGAGGTTCCCGAGCGCCAGGTTCACGTCGTCCGAGTGGTAGCCCCAATCCGGGCCGTCCTTCTCCGTGACGACCGGCCGCTTGTCGGACGCGCTGGTCGCCTTCCCGACCTGCAACCACGTCGCGCCCTGCGCGGTACGACAGGCCGCTCGGTAGAGGCCGGGGAACGAGACCCACGGCGTCGGCACCTTGCCGAGCGACGGGAAGTAGGGCGCGAGCGGCGCCGCCGCGCGGCTCCCGACAGCAGCCGGATTGACGCACGCGACCTGCAGGCCCGCGGTCCGCGTCTGCTGCGATTGGAGTGCGACACCCTGGCCGACTCGCCCGAAGAGCGCGGTCGCGGGCGGCTCGCTCGGGAAGCTCGAGTACGCGATCACGCAACCCGCTTCGCTCGCCTGTGAGCAGAGCGGGATGTGCGCGAAGCTTCCGCCGGTCAGCGTCCCGGTGCGCACCTCCACGTCGCCGCCGAGGATGATCGCGAGCACGAGGCGGTGTCGCAGCGCAGCGTCGCCGTCGACGACGTGCGCGAGCAGCCTGATCAGGATCGCCGCGCCCTGCGAATGGCCAATGAACACGATCGGTCGCCCGTCGTTCTCGTGCGCGAGGTAGTCGTCGAAGCCTGCGAGGAGGCTCGTGTACGCGATCTGCTCGTCGGCCCCGACTGCGAGCGTCGGGTGCGTGAAGAGCGTCGCGAGCGTCACCTGGCGGTACATCGGCGCGTAGACGCGGCACTCGGTCGAGAAGCGCGACGCCTGCGCGATCGCGACGTCGGTCTCGGCGCTCTGCACCTTCAGGTCGCTGTTCGCACTCAGCTCCGGGCTGACCGTCGGGTAGACGTAGAAGCAGTCGAAACTCGAGGTCGTCGCGGGCTTCGCCTCGGTGACGGTCTCTTTGCCGGTCGCTGAGATCACGGTCGTCGCCAGGCTGGCCGTGCAGGGATCATTCGCGAGCCCGGGCCTGCAGAGCCACACGGTGGACCGGCTGCCGCCGCGCGCGTCGGCGGCCGCGGCTGCGATCAGGATCGCCGCGAGGGCGAGAGCGAGGCAGATCCTCACCCGGGCAGGTGAAAGGCAACCTGGTTGCGTATAACGAGTATCGTGAAACGACCGCCCAGTTGTCAAGGCCGTTGACGAACCCCGGCATGCTGTTCGGCGACCTGCTGGCGCTGGCGCGCCGGCGCTGGGTCGCCGCGATGGCGGAGGGCGTCGCCGAGCTCGGCTTCGCCGACTACCGGCGGAGCGACGCGCTCCTCATGCGGCTGCTCCTCGGACGCGGCCCGCTCCCTCTGAGCGCGATCGCGTCGATGCTCGGAGTGACGCGGCAGGCGGCCCGGAAGGCCGTCGACCATCTCGAGCGCCGCGGCTACGCGAGCGAGGCGCGCGACGCCGGCGACTCGCGCATCGTCAACGTGAGCCTGACGGCCGAGGGCGAGCGCTACGCGCGCGCGGTGATCGCCGTCCTGCGGCGGTTGAACGACGAGCTCGCAGCGAGCGTCGACGCAAACGACCTTGCGGCTGCAAGACGCGTGCTCCGCGCGATCGTCGAGGATTGAGCGGCGCGGGCCGAGCCGGAGCGAGTCCGTCGGCCGCGAGCGGCGCAACGCTCGCAGCGCACGCCTACGCCGGCACATGCCGCCGGCGGGAGCTCGTCGGCGGCCGCAGCGATCCTCGGACTGCGTATGGACAATCTCGTTCGAGAGTCCTAAGGTTCTCGACAGTTTGAGGGGGTCTCACGGAATGCGCGCGCGGCTCGTCGGATGCTTGGCGGCAAGCGTGCTTCTGCTCTTTGTCGTTCCGAGCAGCGCAGGCGCGAACCTACCGAGGCTTCCGTCGAAATTGATCGTGCCGTTTCAGTCGCTTGGTGGTGTGTCGATCGGCGAGTCGTACGCGGCGGCGAAGAAGACGTGGGGCGCTGCGAGCGGCAATACGAGCAGCTGCAGCGAAAAGGGAGGTGGTTGGTGCACATACACCACCGTCACCCTTGGAAACGCATCGTTTCAGTGCTATCGGCAGCGCGTTGTCCAGATAGCCATCGGATACGACAACAGCGCGAAGGAGAAGCCCGAGTTCTCCGCCACACCGCTGAATGCGCTTAAGACCGCGAGCGGGATCGGGCTCGGCTCGAGCTTCGGCAAACTCGCTGCCGCCTATCCGAGCGGAAGCGTGACCAGCATCTTTGGCGCGTCCACGTGGAAGTACGGGCTGATCGGTCCGCACAATCTTCGCACCTACTTTGTTCTGGACGGTCGCAGCCCGAGCGCGCGGATCACGCAGATCCAGGTATTCGAGCCCAACCCCGGATAGCGAGCCCCGGAAAAGCCGGAGAACGAAAGTCCCAAGTTGCGGCCGCCGCTGTCCAGATAAATAGCGGGGGCAGGATTTGAACCTGCGACCTCCGGGTTATGAGCCCGGCGAGCTACCTGACTGCTCCACCCCGCGTCGCGGCGTCGATTGTAGCACCGGCCCCGCGAAAAGGCCCTGCCGCTCTACGATCAGATCGTGCTGTTGTGGCTTCCGCTCGCGTTCCTCGTCGTCGCGCTCGCCGGCTCGCTCGCAATCGCGACTGTCCGCGCCTGGCGGCTCTGGCGGACCGTCCGCGCGCTGTCGAAGCGCATCACCGAGGCCGTGACGCAGGTCACCGACGCCGCCGCGACGGCCGAGCAGCACGCCACCGCCCTGACGGGCGCCACGGAGCGGCTCGTAGACGGGGTGGCGCGGCTGCAACGGTCGCTGGCGGAGCTCGCGGTGCTGCGCGCGGCGGCCGGTGAGGCGCGCGCCGCCTACGCGGCTTTTCGCGGCTTCGTTCCGACCAAGTGACGCGCGTCGCTGCGATCGACCTCGGCACGAACGCGACGCGCATGCTCGTCGCGGACGTCGCGGACGGCCGCGTCGAGGAGATCGTCCGGCGCACGCGCATCACGCGGCTCGGCGAAGGCGTCGACGCACGACGGCGGCTGCTGCCTCTGCCGATCGCCCGCGTGCGGAACGTGCTCGTCGACTATCGACGAGAGCTCGAGGAGCTCGGTGCGGAACGAGCGCTCGCCGTCGCGACGAGCGCCGTGCGGGACGCCGAGAACGGCGAGGCGTTCCTCGGCGAAATCGAATGGTCGTACGGCTTCGCAACACAGCTCCTGTCCGGGGCCGAGGAAGCGGCAATGACCCGCCGCGGCGTCGGGCCGCTCGCGCCCGGCGCGCTGGTCGTCGACATCGGCGGCGGCTCGACCGAGTTGATCCGCGCCGAGGATGCGATCAGCCTGAACATCGGCTGCGTGCGCCTCACCGAACGTCATGGCGCGGACGTGCGGGCGATCGCCGCCGAGGTCCGAGACGTGCTGCCGTCGCTCGCGGCCACATCGGCCCTCAGCGTGGACGGCACCACCGCCGAGCTCGCCGCGTTCGGCGGCGCCGGCGGGACGGTCACGCTCGAGACGATCGCCGGGATGCTCGTCTGGCTCGGGCGTTCGACGGAGACCGAGCGCGAGGCGCGCCTGGTACAGCCGGCGCGGGCGGACGTCCTGCCGGCGGGGATCGTGATCCTGCGCGAGATCCTCTTACGGGTCGGCCTCGGCCACACCATCGCCTCCCCGCGCGACCTCCTGGACGGCGCCGCGCTCGCCGCGGCAGCCCTGCCGGCACGAGAACCGGAGCCGCCGCGGCCCTGCTGCTGAAGATACTTGCGCCCGCAAGGTTTAGCAGGTATCATATTTGCGCAGTCAAGAGTTGCGAAAGCAAGCTTCCAAGGAGGAACCACGAAATGAGCACCACCGAGCAGCAGGCGACCACCGTCCCGGCCGGGACGTTCGTCGCCGACCGGGTGCACTCGAGCGTCGGCTTCGAGGTCCCCTACGCGGTCGCCACGTTCTCCGGCACGGTTCCCGAGTTCACGGCGAGCCTCGTCGACGGGACGCTCACCGGCGAAGCCCAGATCGAGAGCATCCAGACGAAGGACGAGAACCTGCAGGCCCACCTGCTCTCCCCCGAGTTCTTCGACGCCGAGCGCCACCCGACCGTGCGCTTCGGCGGCGACGTCCTGCGCGACGGCGACGACGCGACGATCGAGGGTGAGCTCACGATCAAGGGCATCACGCGGCCCGTCGTCCTCCGCGGCACGATCGTCGGGCCCGCGGTCGATCACTTCGGTGCGACGCGCGTCGGCCTGAAGCTCGAGACGACGATCGACCGCACGACCTTCGACATCAAGTGGAACATGCCGCTTCCGACCGGCGAGCCGGCGCTCGCGAACGACGTGACGCTCAAGGCCGACCTGACGCTCGTCGCAAAGGACGCCTAGGACACGATGCGCGTTCTCGCGATCAGCGGCTCGCTGCGCGACGCGTCGAACAACACCGCGCTTCTCCGCGCACTGCGCGAGGACGCACCGGACGGCGTGGTCGTCGAGCTCTACGGCGGGCTGAAGAGCATTCCGCCCTACGACGCCGACGACGACGTCGTCCCTGGACCGCCCGCAGTCGAAGAGCTGCGTGCACTTGTGCGCAACGCTGACGCGGTGTTCTTCGCGACACCGGAATACAACTCGTCCGTCCCGGGCGCGCTGAAGAACGCACTCGACTGGGCGTCGCGCCCGCTCGCGACGAACTCGTTCCGCAACAAGCCGGTCGCCGTGGTCGCGTCGAGCGCAGGCGCATTCGGCGCCGTGTGGGCCGCGGCCGAGTTGCGCAAGGTGCTCGGCGCAATGGGCGCGCGTGTCGTCGACGCAGAGCTCGCCGTCGGGCACGCGTCGGAGCGCTTCGACGACGACGGCGTACTCGTCGACGACGATGTGCGCCAGGGTCTCCGCGAGGCGCTCGAGACGCTCCTCGCGGAAGCAGCGCCCGCCCTCGCCGCGGCCTAGATCTCGTTCTCGGGCGGCGGCTCGTCCTCGGCGAGACGGCGCTGCACGACCGCGCGCGAGAGAACGCCGACGAGACGCCCCTCCTCGACCACCGGCACCCGCTCGAAATCGTTCTCTTCCAGAAAGGCGAACGCCTCGTTCAGGCGCATCGTCGAGTCCACCGTCGCGTTGGGCGGCTCGGCGATCGCGCCGAGCTTGGTCGTCCGTGGATCGAGGCCGCGTGCGACGACTTCGCGCACGAGCGTCTTGCGCGTGACAACGCCGCGCAGCTCGCCGCCGTCACAGATGAAGACGGCGCGCACATCGGGCCGCGCCAGCGCCTCACCGGCGTCCCGCACGCTCGCGCTCGCATCGAGCGCAAGCGGCTCCGGCACCATCGCATCGCGGACGAGCTGCTCCATCGCCTTCTACGGGTAGATGCCGCGCGCCTCGAGCGCGCCGGCGACCTCTTTGATCGCCGCGACGAGCGCCGCGTCGCGGAGCGCGATGTCGCGGTCGTGCGCGACGCTCCAGACGCGATCGAAGGCGTCCGACATCTTGTCGGCGAGACGGCGACGGATCTCGTCACGGTCCCAGAAGAGGCGGCCGAGATCCTGCACCCATTCGAAGTACGAGACCGTGACACCGCCGGCGTTCGTGAGGATGTCGGGGAGCACCGGAATGCCGCGGTCGGCCAGGATGCGATCGCCGTCGACCGATGTCGGACCGTTTGCACCCTCGGCGACGAGGCGACATTGCAGGTTCGGCGCGTTCTCTGCTGTGACCTGATCTTCGCGCGCGGCGAGCACGAGGATGTCGCACGGCAGCTCGAGCAGCTCGTCGTTCGAGATGCGGTCGACACCGCCGACGTAGCCGTCGAGCGAGCCGTGCTCCGCCACGTGTGCGTGCAGGCCGGGAACGTCGAGCCCCGAGGACGCGTGCACGCCTCCCGAGATGTCCGACACGCCGATCACCGTCGCGCCCTTCTCGTACAGCTCCGTGGCGGCGATGCCGCCGACGTTGCCGAACCCCTGCACAACGCAGCGCTGGTCGGCGAGGTCCCAGCCGAGGCGGTGACATGCGCGCTCGACGACCATGACGACGCCCGCGCCGGTCGCCTCGTGACGAAAGACCGAGCCCCCGATCGAGATCGGCTTGCCGGTGACGATCTCCGGCACGGCGTAGCCCTTCTGCATCGAATACGTGTCCATCATCCAGGCCATCGTCTGCTCATTGGTCGCCATGTCCGGCGCGGGAATGTCGAGCTGCGGGCCGATGAACGGCGCGAGCTCTGCCGTGAACCGCCGCGTGATGCGCGCGAGCTCGTTCGGCGAGAGCTCGCGCGCGTTGCAGCGCACCCCGCCCTTCGCACCACCGTACGGCAGGCGCAAGAGCGCACACTTCCACGTCATCCACATCGCGAGCGCGGCGCACTCCCCGAGATCGACCGTCTCGTCGTAGCGGACACCGCCCTTCGTCGGGCCGAGGACGGACGAGTGCTGAACTCTGTAGGCGGGGAACGACGTGAACGAGCCGTCGTCCAGCCGAACCGGCAGCGTCAGGATGAGCGCCCGCTCGGGATGGCGGAGCCTTGTCGAGACGAGGTCGGACACGTCGGCGAGCTCGAGCGCATGGTCGAGCTGCGTCGCCGCCTGCCGGTAGAGGGGCGTGTCCCACTCGAGGCCCTCGGGTGCACGCATTGCCTTGGAGCTCACCGGCGGGAGGGTACGCGAACTCATGGGACGTCCTGACCGGAACGATGGGCCGAGCGGCCCAGGCGACCTGCGCAGATCCACGCAATGATGGCCGCATGAGGAACCCTGAGCTGCTGCCGGGCTTCAGCATCGCCTTCGTGCTCGCCTTCGCCCGGCTGCGCTTCGTCCTCCTGAGCGCGTGGCGTTGCCGGAGCTGCGGGGACTCGCATCTGCACTGCGAGTGCAAACCCGCCTGGCTCAGGCTCCTTCTCTAGTCGACCAGCCTGCGCAGGATCGCCTGCTCGTCGGGATCGTCGGTGAGGTACGCGCCGCGGATGATCGCCCACGCCCTGATCCGGTAGTCGTCGAGGCCGCCGGCGACAAAACGCTCGATCCGCCGCTCGGTGCGTTCCTTCGTCATGCGGTACGGAAGCGGGTTGTGCAGCCAGGGATAGACGTCGTACTCGCGCTCTGCGAGGTACGGCTTGGGGTCGATCGCGACGAAGCCGCCCGCGTCGCGAAGGACGTTCTGGTGGTGGAAGTCGCCGTGCACGAGCACCTCATCGCGCGGCTCGAGCGTCGCGAGCAGTTCGCGCGCGAGCGGCGTCAGCGGGCTCACGTCGGCGGCGAGCCAGCGCTCGAGCTGGTCGCGCACCCGCCGGAACGGGGCGCCGGCCGGCCGCCAGAGCTTCGCGCCCAGCACGAGGGCGATCTCGATCGCCTCGTCGTCGCCGAGATCGGAGATGTCGCTGCCGGGAAGCGCCCGCTCCTCGAGCAGCACGCGCCGCCGTCTGTCGTAGCGGAGCAGGCGCACCGCACCGTCGCCGTCCCACAGCGCGAGCGCCTCGGCCTCGTGCAACGACTCGTCGTCGTCGGCCCAGGGGGCCTTCAACACCAGCTCGTCGCCGGCAGGTGCGACGAACGAGTAGCGCCCGAGCGCGAACGGCTCGCCAAGTGTCACTCCCCACTCCCGGGCAACCGCCTCGGCAGCCGCGCGCGCTTCGCTCAGGTCGAGGGACACGCCGCCTACTTGCTGCGTACGGCGAGCAGCAGGCCGTCGACGCCGAGGACGTCGCGCCAGCCGGGCGGAACGGCAGGCGTGACGTCGGGGCGCACTGCTGCCGCGACGAGCACCTCGCCCCCGCGCATGAACGCACACACGCCTTGGCCGACGTCGACCGGCTCGTAGCTCCCGACAAACGCGTCCGCATGCTCTGCGCGCAGACGCAGCGCGTTCCAGGTCACGTAGAGCTTCGCCGTGCGCTCGTCCCACGCCGCGCCGCCGGCGAGCGAAGCGAGCGCCTCGCTGCGCGACTGCCAGTCGACGGGCCGGCGGTTGTCGGGGTCGACGAGCGAGAGATCCTCGAGCTCGTCGCCGCGATAGAGGTCCGGCACACCTGGTGAGGTGAGCTTCAAGAGAAGCTGCGCGAGCGCAAGCCTCCGTCCGACGTCGCGCACCTGCGCGAGAAACGGATCCGGCGCCATGAGCTCGGCCGCCCGCCACGCCCAGTCCTGCACGCGCCGCTCGTGCTCTTCATCCGGCGCGAGCCAATCTGTGTTCACCTTGCCTTCGCGCAGCGCCTTCTCGAGATACGCGTCGAGCCGCGCCCGCTCGATCGGAAGCGCGCCGGCGAGCGTCTGCAGCACGAGCAGCTCCTCGTGCGGATCGTCGAGCGGCCCGAGCTCGTCACGCCACGCGGACACGCGGTCGCGCCATTCCTCCGCGAGCCACGTCAGCGCAACGATGCGCGCCCGGACGTCCGGCGCGCGCTTCGTGTCGTGCGTGTACGTCGTCAAAAGCTGCAGCGGGAACCGCTCGGCGCGCTTCGCGTTCGCTGCATGGAAGTCGTCGATGCCGAGAGCGAAGCGAGCCGGGTTGCCACCGACCTCGTTCAGCGCCGCAAGGCGAAAGTAACGGTAGAACGCGGTGTCCTCGACGCCCTTCGCCATCACCGGGCCGGTGGTCTGCTGGAAGCGGACGACGAACTCCTCGTTTCCCGGCGCGTCGAGCAGTAGCAGGCGGCGGAGGCTCTCCGAGACGTTCGCGCGGCCGATCTCCGCGCGGTCCGCATCGCTCACCACTCCTTTCCGTGGCTGGATGTACGTCCGGTAGACGTGGAACGACGCCAGCGCGAGCGGGAGGTTCTCGACCTCAACCTCCTGGTGGAGCCGGCGCAGCTCCGGCTCGAAGATGTTGACCGCGACCTCGAGCTTCGAGAGCGAGGCGATGTCCTCGAAACGTCGCGTGTCGCCGGTCACCGACTCGTAGAGCTCGGTGAAGAGCGGCTCGGCCTCCGCGTTCACGCAGAGCGCCATCACGTCGTTCAGGAACTCGTACCCCGTCGTCCCGTCGACGGGCCAGTCGCGGAGCTCTTCGTCGGGCTCGAGGATCTTCTCGGCCCAGATGTGTTCGACGCCGGCTTCTGCGAGCCGCTCGAAGTACTCCGTCGGATCGGCGAGCCCGTCCGGGTGGTCGACGCGCACGCCGTCGAGCACGCCGTCGCGGACGAGCTCGATCACCTTGGCGTGCGTCGCCCAGAACACCTCCCAGTCCTCCTGCTTGATCCCGCCGAGCTCGCCGACGTCGAAGAAACGGCGGTGGAAGCCCGTGCGCAGGTCGACGTCGAAGAACATCTCGCGCAGCGCCGAGTCGCGCCAGAACGGGCTCTCGTCGACGGCCGCCAGATGGTTCGGGACGATGTCGAGGATCAGTCCGAGCCCCGCGTCGGCAAGCCGTCGCAGCTCGTCCTCACCACCGAGGGCGTCCGAGACGACCCGTGGGTCGACGACGTCGTACCCGTGCTGCGAGCCCTCGCGCGCCTGCAGCGACGGCGACAGGTAGAGATGCGACACACCGAGCTCCTGGAGATACGGCACGAGCTCCCTCGCCGCCGCAAAGCCGAACTCCGGAGTCAGCTGCAGCCGGTACGTCGCGCGAAACTGCATTTGCTTCGGCGCCGGCAAAGCCGGCACCTGCGCTTCCTGTTCGCCTCCGTCAAGCCTACGGCGAAAAGTGCCGGAGTCACGCGGCACGCCGCAGCACCGCCAGCGAGCGGCTCTCGATCGTCGCCTCGCCTCCGGAAACAAGCCGTTCGCCGTCGAAGTTGCCCGTCGCGAGCACGAGCTCCCAACGCGTGCCGAAGCGGCGGGCGGGCAGGCGAAACGAGATCTCCTCGAAGTGCGCGTTGAAAAGCAGCAGGAACGAGTCGTCGCGCATCTCCTGTCCGCGCGGCGTCTCGGCGTTCAACTCGTCGCCGTTCAGGAAGACGCCGATCGCACGCGACTCGAGGTTGTCCCAGTCGCGCCGCGTCATCCGGCGTCCGTCGGGGCGCATCCACCAGACGTCCGGCAGCAAATCGCCCTTCCCCTCGAAGAACGTCTTCCGCCGGAAGACGGGATGCTCACGACGCAGCTGAACCACGCGGCGAGTGAAGTCCAAGAGACTTTCGTCGCACCGGTCCCAGTCGAACCACGAGAGCTCGTTGTCCTGGCACCACGCATTGTTGTTGCCGCTCTGCGACCGACCCCATTCGTCGCCGCCGAGGAGCATCGGGACTCCCTGCGAGAGAACGAGCGTCACGACGAAGTTCCGCGCCTGCCGGCCGCGCAGCTCGTTCACGGAAGGATCGTCAGTAGGGCCTTCGACGCCGCAGTTCCACGAGCGGTTGTCGGTCGTCCCGTCACCGTTGTCTTCGCCGTTCGCCTCGTTGTGCTTGTCGTTGTACGAGACGAGATCGTGCAGCGTGAACCCGTCGTGAGCCGTGATGAAGTTGATCGAGGCGAAGGGCCGGCGGCCGTCATTCTCGTAGAGGTCGGCCGAGCCGCCGAAGCGGGAAGCGAAGTCGCGCAGCGGCGCCTGCCCGCGCCAGAAGTCGCGCATCGTGTCGCGGTAGATGCCGTTCCACTCCGACCAGAGGATCGGGAAGTTGCCGACCTGGTAACCGCCGGGGCCGACGTCCCACGGCTCGGCGATCAGCTTCACCTGGGACAGGATCGGATCCTGGTGGATGATGTCGAAGAACGCCGACAGGCGGTCGACCTCGTAGAACTCGCGTGCGAGCGCCGAGGCGAGGTCGAAGCGGAAGCCGTCGACGTGACAGTCCGTGACGAAGTAGCGCAGCGAGTCCATGATCAGGCGCAGGACGGTCGGATGTACCGGGTTCAGCGTGTTGCCGGTGCCGGTGTAGTCCATGTAGTAGCGCGGGTCGTCCGGCACGAGCCGGTAGTAGCTCTGGTTGTCGACGCCCTTGAAGCTGAGCATCGGGCCAAGGTGGTTTCCCTCCGCCGTGTGGTTGTAGACGACGTCGAGGATCACCTCGATCCCGGCACGGTGCAGCGCCTTCACCATGCCCTTGAACTCGCGCACCGGATCTGGTGTCGCGGCGTACAGCGAATGCGGCGCGAGATAGCCGATCGTCGAGTAGCCCCAGTAGTTCGTCAGCCCCCGGTCGTGCAGGAAGCCCTCGTCGACGATGTGGTGCACCGGGAGCAGCTCGACCGCCGTCACGCCGAGCTGCTTCAGATACGCGATCGCATCCTCGCTCGCGAGCCCGCCGTACGTGCCGCGCAGGTCTTCGCGCACGCCTTCGCGCCTCCGTGTGAACCCCTTCACATGTGTCTCGTAGATGACCGTCTCGTGCCACGGGACGCGCGGGCGCACGAGATCGTCGTCCTCCCAGTCGAAGGACGGGTCGACGACGACCGACTTCGGCACGGCCGGCGCCGAGTCGCTCGTGTCGATGGAGAGATCGGCATCGGCCTCGGTCGAAGGCACGTACGGCAGCACGTTGGCCTCGTCCCAGCGCACGGCCCCGTCGATCTGCTTCGCGTACGGGTCGATCAACAGCTTCGCCGGGTTGAAGCGGAGGCCCCGGCGCGGGTCGTAGGGCCCATGCACACGGTAGCCGTAGCGCTGCCCCGGGCCGACGCCCGGCAGGTAGCAGTGCCAGTTCATGGCGGTGCGCTCCGTCATCTCCACCCGCGTCTCGTTCTCCTCCTCGTCGAAGAGACAGAGCTCCACGCGCTCGGCGTTCTCGGAGAACAGCGAGAAGTTCGTGCCGCTCCCGGTCCAGAGAGCGCCGAGCGGGAACGGCCTGCCTGGCCAGACCTCGCTCATGACACGAGCACCCCCGCCAGCGGCTCGAGCTCCACCTGCCCGTCCTCCACCGGCGGCGAGCCGTGCGTGGCGAGCTCGACGGTGGTGCCGGCGCACGGCACCCGCGCGCGCTCGCCAGCGAAGTTGCAGACCAGCTCGAAGCGGCCGCGCCGCACCCGCAGCCAGCGCGCCTCCTCGTCGAAGTCGATCTCGTCCGCGTCGCCGTGCGGCAGCAGGCGGCGCAGGCGCAGGAGCTCTCCATACAGGCGCGCGAGCTCGGGATCCCGCTCGCGCGTGAGCTTCGAGCGCTCGAACGTCGCCGGGTCCTGGGGGTCCGGCACCTCCTCGCCGAAGCCTGCGAACGCCGCGAACTCGCGCCGGCGCCCCTCGCGCGTGGCGGCGGCGATCTCCTCGTCTATGTGGTCGGTGAAGAACTGGAACGGCGCGTTCTCGCCGTATTCCTCGCCCATGAAGAGCATCGGCGCGAACGGCGAGAGCAGCGTGCAGAACGCGGCCAGCGG
Source organism: Gaiellaceae bacterium (assembly GCA_035650975.1). GTDB lineage: Bacteria > Actinomycetota > Thermoleophilia > Gaiellales > Gaiellaceae > PALSA-600. Next base: position 5,213 of record DASRGQ010000069.1, on the reverse strand, counting down.
GCGCGCCTCGGGCGGCAGGCGGTCGCCGAAGGCGCGGTTGCCCACCTGGTCGTGGTTCTGGCAGAAGACCACGAAGCGCTCGGGCGGCAGGTCCTCCGCCGGGGCGCCGAAGCGGCGGCGCCTGAAGCTCGAGTAGCCGCCGTCGTGCACGTGCGGCCGGTGAAATGCCTTCGCTAGCTGCGCCATGCGTCCGAACTCGGCGTAGTAGCCCTCCCTCTCGTGAGTCAGCGGCGTGCGCAGAGAATGATGGAAGTCGTCCGCCCACGCAGCGTCGCAGGCGTAGCCGCCGCGCTCGCGCGGGCGCATCACGCGTGGATCGTTCAGCCCGCTCTCCGCGATCACGAGCGCTCGGGGATTCAGCGAGTGCACCCGGCGCGCCACCGCGGCCACGATGTGCTCCGTGCTCGAGTCCACGATCGCGTGGATCGCGTCGAGGCGCAGGCCGTCGATGCGGAAGTCGCGGATCCACTGCTCGGCGCTCTGCAGGACCCACTCGCGCACGGGGTCGCAGAGCTCGTCGTCGTAGTTGATCGCGCGGCCCCAGGCGGTCTCGTACTTGTTCGTGAAGTACGGGCCGAAGGCCTCGAGCGCGTCCAGGCCCGAGGTGCCCACGTGGTTGTAGACGACGTCGAGGATCACCGCCAATCCCGCCTCGTGTGCGGCGTCCACGAGCCGCGCGAGCCCCGCCGGCCCGCCGTAGGACGACTGCGGCGAGGACAGGTAGACGCCGTCGTAGCCCCAGCCGCGCGCGCCCGGGAACTCCGCCACCGGCATAAGCTCGATGGCGTTCACGCCGAGCGCGGCCAGCTCACTCAGGTGCGGAATTGCCGAGTCGAAGGTCCCCTCGCGGCTGAACGTCCCCACGTGCAGCTCGTACAGGACGAGCTCCGCGACGCGCGGCGGCTCGAAGGCGCGCACCTCGAGCGAAGCCGGGTCCATCACCCGCGAACGCCCGCGCAGCCCCTCCGGCTGCCAGCGGCTGGCGGGGTCGGGCAGCTCGCCGCCGTCGACGACGAAGCTGTAGTCGTCGCCGTGCCGCGCCTCGGTGGCGCACTCGAAGATCCCGTGCCCGGCGTCGCCGAGCGGGACATCGCGACCGCCCACGCGCAGCAGCGGGGCAGCCGCCGCATTCGGCGCCCACACGCGAAACTCGCAGCTTCCATCGCCGCGGGGCGCCGCCCCGAGGCGCCGCTCCCAGGGGTACTCAGCCCCCATCCGGGACCAGCCAGATGGCTCCCAGCGGCGGCAGGGTGACCTCTGCCGAGAACGGCTGGTCGTGCCAGGGGATCGGCTCCGGCTCCACGCCGCCGAGGTTGCCGACGTCGCTCCCGCCGTAGAAGGTCGAGTCCGTGTTCACGAGCTCGCGCCAGCGCTGCGAGCGCGGCAGCCCGAGCCGGTAGCCGTGGCGCGGCACCGGCGACAGGTTCGCGGCGAACACGATCACCCGCGAGCCGTCGCGCGACGCGCGGGCGAACGCGAGCACGTTGTTGTCCGCGTCGTTCGGCTCGAGCCACCAGAAGCCGGACGGGTCCGAGTCCACCTCCCAGAGCGCCGGCTCGTCGCGGTAGGCGCGGTTGAGGTCGCGCACGAGCGACTGCACGCCGGCGTGCTCGGGCTGCTCGAGCAGGTGCCAGTCGAGCGAGCGCTCGTGGCTCCACTCGGCCTCCTGCGCCAGCTCGCCGCCCATGAACAGGAGCTTCTTGCCGGGGTGCGCCCACATGTAGGCGTAGAGCGCGCGGAGGTTGGCGAGCTTCTGCCAGCGGTCGCCGCCGGCCATCTTCCCGTAGAGCGATCCCTTGCCGTGCACCACCTCGTCGTGCGAGAGCGGCAGGATGAAGTTCTCGCTGAACGCGTACATGAGGCTGAACGTGAGCTCGTGGTGGTGGTAGCGCCGGTAGATCGGGTCCTGCTGGAAGTAGCCGAGCGTGTCGTGCATCCAGCCCATGTTCCACTTGAAGCCGAAGCCGAGGCCGCCGAGGTACGTGGGCCGTGAGACGCCCGGCCAGGCCGTGGACTCCTCCGCCGCCGACACGATCCCGGGCTCGCGCCCGTGGATCACCTCGTTCATCTCCTTGAGGAAGGCCACCGCGTCGAGGTCCTCGCGGCCGCCGAACTGGTTCGGCACCCACTCGCCCGCACGGCGCGAGTAGTCGAGGTAGAGCATCGACGCCACCGCGTCCACGCGGATCCCGTCGGCGTGGTACTCGCGCAGCCAGAAGAGCGCGTTCGCGATCAGGAAGTTGCGCACCTCGTGGCGGCCGTAGTTGAAAACGAGCGTGCCCCAGTCCGGGTGCGCGCCACGTCGCGGGTCGTCGTGCTCGTAGAGCGCCGTGCCGTCGAAGCGCGCGAGCGCGAAGTCGTCCCGCGGGAAATGCGCCGGCACCCAGTCCAGCAGCACGCCGATGTCGTTCTCGTGCATGCGGTCGATGAACTCGCGGAGGTCGTCCGGCGAGCCGTAGCTCGCCGCGGGGGCGTAGTAGCCGCTCACCTGGTAGCCCCAGGAGCCCGCGAACGGGTGGGCCATGATCGGCAGGAGCTCGATGTGCGTGAAGCCCACGTCCTTCACGTAGGCGGACAGCTCGTCGGCGAGCTCGAGGTAGTCCAGCGAGCGGTTGCCCTCGAGCGGGTTGAGGCGCCACGAGCCGAGGTGCACCTCGTAGATCGACATCGGCTGCTCGAGCGGCAGCGACTCGGCGCGGCGCTCGAGCCACTCGGCGTCGCGCCAGCGATGCTTCGGATCGGTCACCACCGAGGCGGTCTGCGGCGGGCGCTCCGCCTGCTGCGCGCAGGGGTCGGCCTTCAGGCGCAGCTCGCCGTCCTGGGTGAGGATCTCGTACTTGTAGCGCTGGCCGGGCTCGACGCCGGGAAGGAACAGCTCCCACACGCCGCCCGGCCCCATCGAGCGCATCGCGTCGAGGCGGCCGTCCCAGGAGTTGAAGTCGCCCACGACGCTCACGGCCTTGGCGGCGGGGGCCCACACCGCGAACGCCGTGCCGCGCACCCCCTCGTGCTCGATCACGTGCGCGCCGAGCTTCTCGTACAGCTCCTCGTGGCGGCCCTCGCCGAACAGATGGAGGTCGAGGTCGCCGATCGTCGGCGTGAACGAGTAGGGGTCGTCGATCGTGAACGTTCCGGCGTCGCCGTAGTCCACCTCGAGCCGGTAGCGCAGCCCCGGCTCGGCGCCGCTCACGAAGCCCTCGAACACGCCGCCCGGGTGGATCTCCTCGAGCTCGAGCTCGGCATCGCCGCCGCCCAAGAGCGCCGTGATCGCGCAGGCCGCAGGACGGTAGGCGCGGATCACCAGGCCGCCGTCGGCCGGGTGGGCGCCCAGCACGCTGTGCGGGTTCGCGTGCTCGCGGCGCACGATCGCATCGAGCTCTGCTGTGGCCACGGCGGTCACGCTTCCTCCAGGAGCCGCACGATCCCCGCCACCGGGATCGGCACCCAATCGGGCCGGTTGTCCAGCTCGTAGCGCAGCTCGTACACGGCCTTCTCGAGCTCGAACACCGACAGCAGGTGCTGCACGCCGGCCTCGCCGGCGGGCAGCAGCGCCGGGTCGACGGTCGAGAAGTAGCTGTCCAGGAACTTCTCCCGCGCCCGCTGCTCGAAGTCCTCCGGGCCGGCCTGCCCGCGCTGGATCTCCGAGGCGGAGGCCACATACGCGAACGAGCGCAGCATGCCCGCCACGTCGCGCAGCGGCGAGCGCTTCTGGCGGCGCTCGGGCAGCGGCCGGGCCGGCTCGCCCTCGAAGTCGAGTATCACCCAGCCGCGCGGCGTGTGCAGGGTCTGGCCCAGGTGGTAGTCGCCGTGGATGCGGATCACCTTGCCGCCCGCTCCGAGCTGCGCCAGCGCCCCCAGGCGCTCGCGCACGTCCTGGCCGGAGCCGACGATCGGCGCCACCCGCTCGTCGCCGTCCGGGAGCCGCACGAACACGCGCTCGATGTCCTCGTCCACCGTCGCCGTGAGGAGCGACAGCGCCTCCTGGCTCGGCTCCTCGGGCGAGAACGCCGGATCGCTGGCGTCCGAGGCGAGCACCGTGTGCATCTCGGCCGTCACCTCGCCGAGCGCCGCGAGGCGCTGCAGGAAGCGGTCGGGGTCGTCCGCGATCTCGTCGAGCGCCAGCTCCCATCCGCCCACGCCGTCCGGGAAGAAGCGCTGGACGATGCCGAGCGTTGCCGCCAGCGAGCGGCCGTCGTAGTCGTAGGCGCCATAGAGGGGAGCGATGTTCGGGAACGCGTGTGCGGTGAGGAAGCTCAAGAGCTCGAGCTCCGGATTGGTGCCCGGTTCGAGCTTCCTGAACACCTTCATCACCAGCTCGTCGGCGAATACGAGCGAGGAGTTCGACTGCTCGACGCCCATCGGCCGCACGCTCATCTCCTTCGGCAGGCGCAGCGGGCCATCGGCGCGCTGGAAGCAGAAGCGGCCCTGCTCGGTGTCGATGAGCGCCTGGGAGTCGATCCGCGCGAGCAGCTCGCGGCCGTGCGCCGGGTCCGCCAGCGCGTCGTAGACCACCCAGTCGTCGGTCGAGGCCACCACGTGCTCGTGCCAGCCGTCGTCCACCGGCCGGATCCCGAGGGCGAGCTGGTAGAGCTCGTGCGTGCCGGTGGCGAAGCGCGTCTGGAGCAGCACAAGGAACAGCAGCGGCGGGTCGGCCCGCAGAAGGACGGTCTCCACCAGCTCGACGCCCGTGACGCTGCGCGACTTCGACGCGAACCAGCGCTGGCTCTCCACCCACGCGCCCAGCTCCTCGGTGTCGAGGAACGAGAGGTCCCCCTCGGCGATGCTTCGCGCCAGGTCAGGCATCCTCCCCCTCCAGTTCCTCCTCCTCGATCAGCTCGAACCAGTAGAACCCGCGCGGCGCGAGCGTCAGCAGGTATGGAAGCTCCCCGATCCGCGGGAAGCGCGAACGTCCGAATAGCTCTATCGGATAGCGCCCCTCGAACGCCGACAGGTCGAGCTCGACGGCCTGCGCAGAGCGCGCCACGTTGTGAACGCAGAGCACCACGTCGTCCTCGAAGCGGCGGATGTGGGCGAACACCTGACGGTTCGACGGCTTCAACGGCTCGTAGCTGCCGAACCCGAACACCGGGTGCTCCTTGCGCAGCGCGATGAAGCGCTTGAGCCAGCGCAGGAGGGAGGTGGCGGTGCGCAGCTGTGCCTCCACGTTCACGGCCTGGAAGCCGTACACCGGGTCCATCAGCGGCGGCGCGTAG
>DASRGQ010000068.1:0-5254 GCA_035650975.1 Gaiellaceae bacterium | reverse complement strand
CCTTCCACGTCACGTACAGGTCGCGCTCGAGGACGGCGAGGAACGCGCCCGCGCGGGTGCCGGACTCGACGGAGATGCTCGCGGCGGTCAGCGGAGGCTCCGTCCGGTGAGGTTGATGAAGACGTCCTCGAGCGTCGGGGTTCCGAAGCGCACGTCGTTGAGCCCATCTGCGGCGAGCTCGAGGGTCGTCTCGTCGGCGAGCGAGCGCATCAGTGCCTCGGGGGAATCGAGCGCGAGCAGCCTCCCGTGATCCATGATCCCGACTCGGTCGGACAGGGCTGCGGCCTCGTGCTGCGCTGCGGCACGACCGCGAGCTGCCGACGCACGCCGACGGGATCGGCGATCACGTCGACGCCGTCGATCGACGCGCGGCCGCTCGTCGGCCGCACTCGGGTCGTGAGGACTCCCACTGTCGTCGTCTTGCCCGCACCGTTCGGCCCGAGTAGTCCGAACACTTCGCCGGTCGCGATCTCGAACGACACGCCGTCGACCGCGTTCACCTGCGCCTTTGGGTAAAGCTTCACCAGTTGCTCGACGCGCACCAACGCGGAGCGTCTCCCGCTTGGCACAGGGGCCGTCATGTGCGAAGAGCCTGCAACCGGGCTCTGAGCAAGACCCGACGCGCGACGAGACGGCGTGCGCATCCTCCGACGCTACCTGACGCGGTGATTGTGTTTGCTCGCTGCTCGGGATCGCTGCGTCCGGCCGCCGTCCGGTGCGGTGGGATCGGTACGGTCGGGCTGGGGATGGGCGAGTACCAGGCGACAGTTGAGCCCGTTCCGCCGAGCGGGCCGGATGAAGCCGCGTCCACGACGCAAGCCGACAACCGCGGTGCGGTCGTCGCGGCGCTGATGCTGGCGGTCGGGCTCGCCGCGGTCGACAGCACGATCGTGGCGACAGCGATCCCGCAGATCGTCGCGGGCCTGGGCGGTTTTTCGCTCTTTCCCTGGATCTTCTCGATCTACCTGCTCACGCAAGCGGTGACCGTTCCGATCTACGGCCGTCTCTCCGACATCTTCGGTCGCAAGCCCGTGTTGCTCGTCGGCATCGCCGGCTTTCTCGCCGGCTCCGTACTCTGCGCGGTTGCGTGGAGCATGGTCGTGCTGATCGTCTTTCGCGGCGTGCAGGGACTTGCCGCGGGTGCGATTCTCCCGACGACTACGACGATCACCGCCGACCTGTACGAGCCTGCGGAGCGCGGACGCATTCAGGGATACATCTCGTCTGTCTGGGGTGCTACGGCGATCATCGGTCCGGCGCTCGGCGGCTTCTTCGCGGAATATTGGACGTGGCGCGGCATCTTCTGGATCAACCTGCCGATCGGCGTTGGTGCGGCGTGGCTCATTCAGCGCCACCTGCACGAGCGGGTCGAGGTGCGAAAGCACCGCATCGACTACGCGGGCGCGGTCACGCTGAGCGGCTCGTGCGCGCTGCTCATTCTTGCTCTGCTCGAGGGCGGCGTCAGCTGGTCGTGGGGCTCTCCGACAAGCGTTGGCTTGTTCGTGGCCTCCGCCGTGTTGTTGCTTGCTTTCATTCAGATCGAACGAACGGTCGCCGAGCCGATCTTGCCGCTCTGGATCTTTCGTCACCGCACGCTTGTCGCGGGCAATCTCGCGGGGCTCGCGATCGGGGCAATTTTGATCGGTCAGTCTTCGTATGTGCCCACGTACGCGCAGCGGGTCGTCGGGGTCGGCGCCGTTGTGGCCGGCTTTGCGATGGCGGCGATGACGATCGGCTGGCCGATCGCGGCAACGCTCGCGCCGCGCGTCTACATGCGCATCGACTTCAGGCCGACCGCGCTGCTCGGCGGAACGATCGTAATCGTCGGCTGCCTGCTGCTCGCTCTCTTCGTCGGCGCCGACTCGGGAGTCTGGCGTGTCGCCGTGGCGAGCTTCGTCCTCGGTGTCGGCATGGGCTTCGCTTCGGTCGCGACCGTGGTCGCCGTGCAGTCCGTCGTCGGCTGGGACACACGTGGTGTCGTGACGGGGAGCAACATGTTCATCCGCACTCTTGGAAGCGCTGTCGGGATCGCTGTCTTCGGCAGCATCGCGAACAGTCGCCTTGCACACGGGAAGGACACGCCGAGGACGATCTTCCACGCAGTTCACGGAGTCTTCTGGGCGCTCGTCGCCGTCGCGGTGCTCGGCGTGATCGCCCAGCTGCTCTTGCCGCGCCGGGTGACAGTGTTCGAGTCGAACCGAACCGGAGGCTGACTCGCTTTTTCGGGTCTCGATCGGCCGGCACTGCCTGTCGATGACCTCGTCGGACGGCGAACTCGACCGCCGATGCTACTCCGCGTGCTGGTTTGCAAGAGGGTTCGTCCGCGCCAGACCAGCTCGAACATGTAGCGCGAGTTGCGCAGTGCCGGCAGAACCTTCGCAATACGATGCGAGCGAAGGTCGAGCACGTCACCGTCGTCGCCCACGAAGAGCCACTTCCCGTCGATCGAGGTCTGCAGCCATCCGGCACGGCCGCAGTCGCCACCGCATGGCTGTTCCTTGCCTTTCATGTTTGGCCGCAGCCGGATGTTCGCGATCAGACGCGGCGCTCGAGCCGGCAGCCCCGTCACGTCGTAGGCGTGGACGTAGCCGTTCGGGACGTCGATCACATCGACCTCGCGATTGTCGGGAGTGATCGAAATACCGTGGCTCGGCGTGCCCAGGGAGCGACCCCCCGTGAAGCCGCTCGGGTGAACCGTGTACAGCACCCGACCCGAGCGAATGCTCGACACTTGGAAGCCGAGGATCCCGGTGGCAGTCGTGAATGCGTACCGCTGCGATCCGTCGATCGTGAAAGGGCGCACCCCAGGCTCAAGCGGTCCGATGCGTCGAACTATGCGATCGGTCGCCGTAGACGCCACGTAGAGCCAGCGGGAGTTGCGGGGTCCTAGATAAACGAGTCTCCCATCCGGTGAAACGATCGTGTTGTGCGGCCCCGGCCCGGCGTGAATCTCGTTTTCGATCCGGCCGGTGGCGGCGACGACGACATACCAGATCGTGCCGAAGGAGCGTTCACCTTCCGGCACGAAAAGCGTGCGTCCGTTCGGAGTGATCGCCAGGCTGTCCGTTCCGGTACGAAACCGCCGCACCCAGAGAACGCGGTTACTGAGAATGTTGTAGGCGATGAGCGAACCGTCGCCACTCGCTCCGCCGTTGCCGCCGACACTGAAGTACAGACGGCCCGTCGCGGGGCTTACTGCGACACCGCGCAGCGCGTGTGCCTCCGGCACGTGCCAGCGCGCGACCAGTGCGAACCCGTCATCGATGTCGTAGACGTCGATCTCACGGTCGGGGAACACGTATTCATAACGATGTAACCCTGGGGTGCCGGGTGCATCGGGGCCCCGAAAAATCTGCGACGGCTGAGCGAGCGACGAGCTTCCGCACCCGCTTAGGACAAGCACTGAGGCGACAAGCGCTGCAGCTCCCGAGCACCTTCGACTTCCACTCCATGCGTCGAGCAGAACCCCGTAAAGGTACCGCGCGGCCAGCGGCGCAAACCCGAAACTCAGGGGGCGAGCAGCGAGCCGCGGGAGATCTCGTCGTGCCCGGTGGCCTCGCGCAGGGCGGCGTTGAGGCGGGCGAGGTCCTTCACGAGCCGTGCAGGCGCCGCCTCGACCGGAATCGCCGAGACCGCCTCGCGCACGAGCTTGCGGCGCTTCTCCGCCCAGCGACCGCCCTTGGCCGTCACTGCGACGAGCACGCCGCGGCGGTCGCGCGTGCTGTCGGAGCGCCGTACGAAGCCCGCGAGCTCGAGCGCATCGATCGCGCGCGTGACCGTGGCCGGAGTCGTGTCCATCCTGCGCGCGAGGAGATTGGGCCGGATCGGCCCGGCCGCCGCAACCTCGATCAGCGCGAGCCGCTGCGTCGCCGTCATCGCCTCGTCGCCGTCACGGACGCGGCGCGACGTCCGCAGAACGATCGCGTAGAGCTCGGCCACCTCGTCCATCAGCGCCGCCGCACGGCTCTCGTCGAGCACGTCTAGACCCCAGCGCCCGCCGTCACCCGTTGCCCACGACCACGTGCCCGAGCCCGGTGGGGATGCGGTCTGTGAGAGCCGACGGCCAACCGGTCGCGGCCACCGGGCCGCCTGGGCTCGCACCGCTTGCCGAGAAGACGACCGAGTCGTTCTCCCAGAAGGTGAGGGACGTTCCCTTCCTCAGCTTCGGCAGCACGAGCGAAAAACGCCCTTGCGCATCGGGCCAGCGGCCCGAGATGGGCTTGATCACGCCGCCGGGACCGCGAACGCCGACCAGCATGCCGCGATAGAACGCACCGGCCTCGGGCGCGGGTGTCGGCAGCGTGAGCCCGGAGCCCGACGCCGGGAGCTTGAAGTTCAGGTCCGAGCTGCTGTCGGGCTTGAAGTTGATCGTTGCGGTGACGCCCGCGCTGTAGTTCTTGTGACCCGACGCGACCTGCACGCTCAACGGCACCGGATCGTCGCCCGCCTCGTCGGATGCGGTGAAGAACGACACGTAGTGGCCCTGCGCGTTCGACGGGAGCGAGAACGTCCAGAAGTCGCGGTCGGTCGTGCGCGTGACGACCGTCGCGCCGGCGACCGGCTTGCCGGCCGCGTCCGTGATCGTGCCTTCGAGCCGGTAGCTGAGCTGCACGACACCCGGAGCGGGAACGCCGTCGGCGCGAACGGCGCGGCCCGTGACGAGGACCGTGCCGTTTCTCTGGAGCTTCGCCGTTGCGTTCACGATCGAGTACCCAACCGAGAAGCCTCCGCTTGCGGAGCGGAGCGACGCCTGTTGCGCCGCGCTCAGAGCCGCGCCGCCGACCTTCGCATGCGACGCGTCGACCACGTGGATCGGGTGGCGCTGCGCGAGCGTGTCGTCGACCGTCGCGGTGAAGCCGCCGTTGGGCGCTGTGGCCTGCGGAAGCACGTAGCGGTCGACTGAGACGCGCGCGCCGACGACCGGCCGGCCGTTCAGATAGACGTGCCCGCTCACGGTCGCCTCGTTCGAGCTCGACGGCTGCCAGAGCCGCAGCGTCACCGGCCCGCCGTCGACCTGAATTCGCGCTGCCCCCGACGCCGTCGCGCGTACTTGGGTCTCGGGTGCGAGCGCCGGGGCCGATGTGACGGGGAACGCGCCCTGCGGCACGCTGCCTGCGGCCGGCGCGGCTGCGCGGCGATCACCGGAGGCGCCGAGCGAGAAGACCTGGAGTTGCGACGCCGTCCCACCGTTCGACGACGTCGGTGTGCCGCCGACCGTGATCGCGACGTACTCCGTCCCGTTCGCCGAGAAGAT
>DASRGQ010000067.1:0-44876 GCA_035650975.1 Gaiellaceae bacterium | reverse complement strand
GGCTCACGCTCGCCGCGGAGCACTGCGATATCTACCGTGATGGTCGCGATCCCGCGCTGCGTCGCGAGCGCCACCGCCTGTGGCTTCAGCTGCTGCGCGGCGAGTACGCCGCGGCAGGTGGCGCGTGCGGGGTCGGCGCGGATGCAGGCGAGATAGCGCGTGAGCTGCTCGACGGCGTCGATCGTGCCGATGCGCTTGATCTCGACGGCGACCCAGCCGTCCTGCTCGTCGCGGCACATGAGGTCGACCGGCCCGACGTCCGTCGGCCACTCGCGCTTGACGAGGCGCAGTCCAGGCTCGATCTGAGTCGGGTTGTCCGCGAGCAGGAGCTGCAGGTCGCGCTCGACGCCGTCCTTCTCGAGCGCCGCCGCTTCGCCCATGTCGTGGACGACGTCCGAGAGCACCTCGAGCAGGCGGATCTCGAGCCGATCCTCCGAGCGCCCGGCGCGCTTGCGCACGACGAGCGTGTCGCCGTCGTCCTCGATCACGGTCGGCGGCGTCATCCAGTTCAGGGGTTTGTAGCCCCCTGCGTCGGCGTGCACGAGCACGGAGCCGTCGTCCTTCAGCATCAGCAGGCGCGTCGATTCGGGCAAGTGAGCCGACAGCCGTCCGGAGTAGGTGACCTCGCAGCGGGCGACGATGAGGCGCATGGCGCGGCGGAGCCTACTGTCTCTTTCGGACAACGAGTGGGTCTCGCAACGGTGGTTGGAGACGATCGCGATGCCGTCGTGCGTCTCGGTGAAACCGCGAGATCGGGGGCTATGCGCGGAGTGAACCGTACTTCTGAGGAATAGCACCGTCCTCGTGGTGGCGACGGGAGCCTGGCTTTCTCGTTGCATATCTGCAAACATATGTTGGCAAGGAGTCCTTTGGCATCGACTGACCGCCTCGAATCCCAGGTTCGCGCGCTGCGAGCACTTGCCCATCCGATCCGGCTGCGGCTGCTCCGGCTGGCAGCCGTGGACGGCGAGGTGACGTCGACGAGCGCGAGCGAACGGACGGGCGAGAGCACCGCCAACTGCTCGTTCCACCTGCGGCTCCTCGGGAAATACGGCTTCCTCGAACCGGGCGTCGGCCGTACGCGGCGCGATCGGCCGTGGCGGGCCGTGCCCGCCCATCCGCTCGCGGCGTTGTGGGAGCAGCTCGACGGCTTCGACACGGTGTCGGCAGGCCGCTCGGAGCTGATGCGACGCCAGCTCCGCCTGTTCGACGTCGACGATCTCGAAGCTGCGGCGTGAGGCTCGTCTGCGAGCGCGACGCCGTCGCCGAAGTCCTCGCGAACGTCTCCAGGGCCGCCAATCCACGCGGGCCGATCAACGTCCTCGCCGGCGTCCGGATGCAGGCGAACGTCGACCACGTCGTCCTCTCCGCGACGGACACCGAGCTCTCGATTCGCGCATCGATGCCGGCGAGGGTCGACGAGGACGGCGTGGGTGTCGTGCCGGCGCGAACGCTCGCGGAGCTCGTGAAGAAGCTGCCGGAGGGCCCACTCGCCCTCGCTGCCGGAGACCGCTCGGACGTTCGTGTCGTGAGCGGTGACGGCGAGTACAGCCTCAACGCTCTTTCGGCCGACGACTTTCCCGAGCTGCCGACTCCTTCGCCGTGCGCGCCGGTACGAGTCGAACGGGCTGCGATCCTGCGGGCGTTTGGGCGTGTCGGCCGTGCTGCGGCACGAGACACGTCGCGGCCTCTCTATACCGGCGTGCTCGTCGGAAGCGAAGGCGGGCTGCTGACGATGGCCGCCTCCGACGGCTACCGGCTGGCATTCATCCGGAGTCGGACGACGTCCGAGGACATCGCGCCGACGCTCATTCCGGCGCGCGTTCTCGCGGAGTTGACGCGGCTTTCGCCCGCGAGCGAATGGGTCGAGCTCGTGGTCGGGGCGAACGTGATCCAGTTCGAGTCGGGCGAATACCGCCTCACGGCCCGCCGGCTGAACGGTCAGCCCCAGCCGTACGAGTCGCTCGTCGATGCCGACTTCGCGCACGAGGTGTCTGCTGACCGCGAGCGGTTGGTCGCTGCGGTCGAGCGCGTCGGCGTTCTCCTCGGCCGGGGCTCGCCCGTCGTCCTCGACTTCGAACCAGATGCTCTCCGCGTTCGCGGCGCGACCGCCGACCTCGGGCAGGCGGTCGAGCGGATCCCGGTCCGCGGCCCGGCAGCTGCGATCACGATCGGCTTCAACCCGACCTACGTGATCGAAGGGCTCCGCCTGCTCGAGGGTGCGGAGATCACGTTCCGGATGAACGACGCTCTCCGTCCGGTCGTGCTCGCAAGCACGGGCGACGACCTCGTCTACCTCCTGGCTCCGGTTCGCCGACCCGGCGCGTGGAAAGACTCGGACGACTAGGCGCGACGGATGAGCGTCAACCCGTCGCGCACGCTCAGGAGCACCTGAACGCTTCGCGGGTCGTTCGCGACGTGCTCGTTGAACTCCGAGATGGGCGGGCGGCCGTCGACCACGCGCCCCCCGGCGAGCGTGTTGTCGGCAACGATCAAACCGCGCTCGGCCAGTCGCGGCAGGACCGCGTCGTAGTAGCCGACGTACCCGTCCTTGTCCGCGTCGATGAAGACCAGGTCGAACGTCCCTTCGAGCCGGTTGACGGTCTCGAGCGCCGGACCGACGTGGAGCGTGATGCGCGCCCCGTGCGGCGAGCGGTCGAAGTACCGCTGCGCGAACGCGGCGCGCTCCGGGTCGAGCTCGCACGCGTCGATCCGGCCTCCCTCCGGTAGCGCCGCCGCCATCGCAAGGCTCGAATGCCCGCTGAACGTCCCGATTTCGAGCACCCGCTGCGGACGCCCGAACCACACGAGCAGCTCGAGGAAGCGCCCGGCGACCGGCCCCGTGAGCATGCTCGCGTTGCCGAGCGCCGACACGGTCTCGGCCGAGAGTTCCGCGAGCAGTTCGTCGTGAGGTGACGAGAACCGCTCCGCATAGCTCTCGATCCGCGGATCGACGATGTCCACACGGTTAGGCTACTGGCAACCGACGCGAGGAGAGAGCGAACGATGCCCGGCCTGATGTCACGGATGAGCCTGATCTTCAAGTCGAAGTTCTCGAAGGCGCTCGACAAAGCCGAGAACCCGAACGAGACCCTCGACTACTCCTACGAGCAGCAGCTGCAGCAGCTCCAGAACGTGAAGCGCGGCATCGCGGACGTGACGACGGCGAAGAAGCGGCTCGAGCTGCAGTACACGTCGATGCAGCAGCAGGTCGACAAGCTCGACGGCCAGGCCCGGCAGGCGCTGCAGGCAAACCGCGAGGACCTCGCGCGCGAGGCGCTGACGCGCAAGGCGGCAGTGCAGTCGCAGCTGCAGGACATCATGACCCAGGGGCAGCAGCTCGAGGCGCAGCAGCAGAAGCTCGTCGAGGGTGAGCGCGCGCTGCAGTCCAAGGTCGAGTCCTTCCGCACGCAGAAGGAAGTGATCAAGGCGCAGTACTCGGCAGCCGAGGCGCAGGTGCGGATCGGAGAGGCTGCGACCGGGATCGGTGAGCACATGGCGGACGTCGGACTTGCAATCCAGCGAGCGAAGGACAAGACCGACCAGATGCAGGCGCGCGCAAGCGCGATCGACGAGCTGACCTCCGCGGGCTCGCTCGAGGACTACACCTCGAGCGGCGACGACATCGACCGGCAGCTGCAGCAGATCTCGCAGACCGGCCAGGTGGACGACGAGCTGGCGAAGATGAAGGCGGAGATCGGACAGGGCGGCGACACACCGAAGCAGATCGAGGGGGAGAAGAGCGAGAGCGAGACGACGTGATCGTCCGCCTCCTCGGCGAGGGGCAGTTCCGTGTCGAGGACGCGCTGATCACGCGCCTCAACGAGCTCGACGACGAGATCGCGCGGGCCGTCGAGTCGGGCGATGAGCAGGCGCTCTGGAACGGGCTGCAGGCGCTCGCGCAGGAAGTGCGCGCACACGGCTCACGACTCTCCGACGAGGAGCTGACGCCCTCCGACGCCGTCATCCCGCCCGAGGACCTGTCGCTCGACGAGGCGCGCGAGCTCCTCTCCGACGACGGCTTCATTCCGGGCACCCTCGCGACGTGACGCGCGAGATCGTGCTCGCGGCGCGCCCCCAAGGCGTGCCCAAGGAGAGCGACTTCGCCGTGCGGGACGTTGACGACGCAGAGCCCGCCGAAGGGCAGGTGCTCGTTCGGAACGTCTTCGTCTCGGTCGACCCATACATGCGCGGCCGCATGAGTGGGATCCGCACGTACGTCGATCCGTACGATGTCGGCTCGCCGATCGACGGCGGTGCCGTTGGGCGCGTCGTCGAGTCGCGCCACGCGGGTTTCGCCGCGGGCGACTGGGTGCTCTCGAGACTGGGCTGGCGTGAGCACGGAGTCGCCGAAGGCGATCACGTGCGCAAGCTCGACCCGGCGGCTGCGCCGCCCTCCACCGCGCTTGGCGTCCTCGGCATGCCTGGGCTCACCGCGTGGGTTGGTCTCGTGGACATCGGCCGCGTCGAAGCCGGCGAGACGATCTACGTCTCCGGAGCGGCGGGCGCCGTCGGAAGTATCGCGGCGCAGATCGCGAAGCAGAAGGGGTTGCGCGTGATCGGCAGCGCTGGAACCGACGAAAAGGTCGAGTGGCTCACGTCGCTTGGCGTCGAGGCGTTCGACTACCGGTCGACGCGCGTGCGCGACGCATTGAAGGACGGCATCGACGTGTGCTTCGACAACGTCGGCGGAGAACAGCTCGAGGCCGCGATCTCCGCACTGCGGCCGTTCGGGCGCGTCGTCGCATGCGGAGCGATCGCGCGCTACAACGACGAGCGCGCAGAGCCGGGGCCGCGCAACATGTCGCTCGTCGTGACCAACCGCCTCCGGATCGAAGGCTTCATCGTCGTGGATCACATGCAGCGATTCCCAACATTCATCGCCGAAGTAGGACCGTGGGTGCGCGACGGCACGGTGCAGTACCGCGAGACGATCGTCGAAGGGCTCGAGCGTGTTCCGGCTGCATTCGCCGGGCTGTTCGAGGGCGCGAACATCGGCAAGATGCTCGTCCGCGTCGGCCCCGACGACTGATCAGCCCGCGGGCACGAACGTGATCCGCGTCGAGCCGAGCAACAGCCCGTCCGGCTTGATCGTGAACTGGCATACGTCGGGTTTGAAGCCGGCCGGCACGTAGACCGTGCCGTTCCAGTACGGCTGGCCGTGGAAGGCGACGCGGGACATGAGCTTGCCGTCGAGGTAGACGGCGACCCCGCTCGACGCCTTGGGGAGCAGCGTCAGCTGCAGCTGCCCGTTCCGGCAGCCGTACGCCGTGAGCGATGCCTTCCCGCCCGTGATGTCGCCGTTCGGCTGCGTTCCGTTCACGATCGTCGCGATGCGCGGCGTTCCGGCGAGCCGCCAGAGCGTGAGCCCGAACTGCTCCGTGCCGCGATCCTGATGTGCGACGGGCGACCCGACGAAGGTGTCGCGGTCGTTCGCGACGACGTAGCGCTCGTCGATGCCGAGGTCGCCGCTTGGCGGCGTCGCGATCTGGCGGTCGGGCAGCGGCCCGGGCACATCGAACGGCGCGAGCGACACGACGTTCGTGATGCGCGGGTTCCAGAAGCGCTGCTGCCAGACCGTGTTCCACTTCGCGAGGTCCCCGTTGAAGACATAGGCGACGCTTTGCGTTCCTGCGCGCTGAAGCCAGTCCCGCGGTGTACCGACGATCGCTGTCTGGTCGTACGCGACCTTCGCCGAGACGAGGTTGGAGCCCTCGACCGAGGTCAGTACGAGAAATGCGAGCACGAGGGCGGGGAGCACGAGGCGAGCGCGCCGCGGCACGAAGCGGACGAGCAGCACGGCAATCGCGACGCCGATCGCGATCTCCGACTCCGGCTTCGCGGACGTACGCAGAAACAGCGCGATGTCCATCGTGTCCGGCAGTGCGGTGTCGACGACGAGTGTGTTCCACGGCGCGGCGATCACGATCGCGGCGACCGCAGCGACGGCAGCCGATGCGGTGAGCAGTGGACGCGGGCAACCACGCGCGAGCCAGACGGCGAACACGAGGCAGAGCAGCGGCGGGATCGGCGAAAGATCGCGCCCGAGGAGGTGCGGCGCGAACCGGGCTGCGAAGAGCCCGACCTGCGCGACGACGAGCACGGTCGTGCACAGCGTGACCGCGAGCAGTGCGCGTACGGACGGATCGGGCTCGCGGCCGCGGGCCGCCGGAACGAGCATGATCAGCAGCGCAACCGCAGGTGCGATGCCGATCGAAAGGAAGAGGTAGGCGAGATGGTCGTAGGCGAGGCGGGCCGCTTCGCCGACCGGATAGCCGCCGCTGATCGTGCTCGAGTACGCGCCGAGGACGTCGGGGCGGAACAGCACGGCGATCCCAGCCAGCACGAGCAGCGCCCACACGGGCCAGAAGCGCAACGGCTTTCGCTGCGCGCGCGCGAAGATACCGTCGACCAGGATTGCTGCAGCAAAAGCCGCGAGCAACACGACGCTCTGCACTCGCGTCGCGACGGCTGCCGCGATCGCGATCAGCGCGAGCGCCTGGTCGCGCCGTCGCGCGGTCGCCACGGCGCGCGTGATCGCGAGCGTCGCCACGGCCGCGACCGGATACGCCAGCACCTCCGTCATGACGAGGCCGCTGTAGAGAAGGAGCGGCGAGGCGACGGTGAGCGCCGCGGCGATCAGCGCGTAGCCGTTCGGCATCAGACGCCGGCCGTAGAAGAACACCGGCACCGCGGCGAGTGACGCGACGAGCGCCTGGAGCAGCTTCAGCGACTCGTAGCCGCGGTGCAGGCCGCCGGTCGCGAACGGCAGCCCTGCAACGACGGGGTAGAGCACGCTGTAGCCCGCACCTTGGCCGTGCAGGATCGGCAGCGAGAAGTGTCGCCAGACACCGATCGCCCGCTGGGCGTACACGGCCTCGTCCGGCATGATCCACAGCCCATGCAGCCGGCGGCCGGCGAGCCAGTGAACGAGGGTCGACGCGCCGACGAGCGCCGGCAGCGACGCGATTAAACCGGCGCGTCGAAGAGTGCCAGCCACCGCGTGAGGTCCGGCTCGATCGGGAGCTCCTGCTCGAGCTTCGCCTTCAGCTCGAGCTCTGTCGCGTTGTCGCGTGTCTCCTTCCCGAGGGGCACGAACGGCCAGAACGCACCTCGCTTGAAGCCGTAGATGAAGTACACCGGATGCTCGCCGCCTTGGAAGCGAAAGATCGCCGCAAGCAGCTGCTCGCCGAACCCCTGCGCGGTCAGCTCGGAGGCGAGTGTGTGCGCGGCCCCGACGAGATCTTCGAGCTCCGGGTCGTGTACGACGATCCAGTCGAACCCGTACTCGTCCGATTGACGCTCGATCTTCGAGCCCGACTGCTGGCCGATCGCATCGATCAGCTTGTCGATGTCGTCGAAGGCGCTGCGGAACTCGCCCGACGACTGCGGTTTGAACGCGATTGCCGCGGCTCCCGCGGTCGTAAGCCCGAGCTCGACCTGCAGCGTGACCGCAGCGGTCGTGAGTGCGAAGAGGCGATCGTCCCTCGGCCCCGGGAGCTTCTTCCGCCCGAAGAGGACGTCCTTAAGCCCCACGTGCTTCCCCCATCTGCCGAGCCTACCGAGGCTGTCCGCGACGCGGCGTCGTTACGCGACCGGGCGGCCCATCTCGCGCGCGATCCCGGCGAGGGCCGCGATCCGCTTCTCGAGGGGCGGGTGATCCATGAAGAGCTCGGCGACGGCGCCCTTCGCCTTGGCCGGGATGATGAAGAACGCGTTCATGCCCTCGACCTGGCGCAGGTCGCGGTTCGGGATCAGCGTCATCTGCGACGAGATCTTCTGCAGCGCGCTCATCAGATACTCGGGCGCGCCGGTGATCAACGCGGAGCCGCGATCGGCCGCGTACTCGCGGTACCGCGAGATCGTGCGGATGAGGATGAAGCTGATCACGTACACGAGCATCGAGACCGCGAAGACGATGAGCCAGATCGGCGGGCCGTTGTTGTTGCGACGGTCGCCGCCGCCCCACATGCCGGCGTACAGGCCGAAACGGGTGAGCATCGCGGCGAGCATCGCGAAGAAGCTCGCGAGCGTCATCACCAGAACGTCGCGGTTCGCAACGTGCGAGAGCTCGTGCGCGAGCACTCCTTCGATTTCCTTCGGCTCGAGCCGCTCCCAGAGGCCGGTCGTCACGCAGACCGCCGCGTGCTTCGGCGAGCGTCCCGTTGCGAAGGCGTTCGGGACGGGCGTGGACATGATCGCGACCTTCGGCTTCGGCAGGTCGGCCATCGCGCAGAGCCGCTCGACCATGTCGTGGAGCTGGGGAGCTTCCTCGCGCGAGACGACCTTTGCGCCGGCCGCAGCGAGGGCGAGCTTGTCGGACGTGTAGTACTGGAAGAACGCGATCCCGATCACGATCACGAGCATCGGGATCAGGCTGACGTTCAGCACCTGCAGCAGGACGACCGCGAAGATCACGTAGAGCAGGCCGAGCAGGCCGCTCGTCAAGATCATGCGGACGGTGAGCCCCGCGTCGCGGCCGTACGTCTTCCGCTTCATGGCCCGGATTGTAGGGATGCTCTCGGCCCTGCAGCCGGGGACTTAACGCATCGTGAACAGCGCCCGCCTGTATAGACTCGCGCCCGTGCGCCGACTCGCGGCACCTCTCGTTCTCGCGGCCGTCGTGCTCGTGGCGGCGGGCTGCGACACCTCAAAGCCGGGTGAAAAGGTCGTCTTGCCGCTCCCGACGAAGGTCGTCGGCAAGGTGCCGAAGCAGCAGGTTGCGACGGTGCCCGCCGAGTACAAGAACGGCGACCCGACCGCCGGGAAGCACGTCTTCCTGACCGCCGGGTGCACCGGCTGCCACACGCTTGCGGACGCCGGCTCGCACGGCACCGTCGGCCCGGTGCTCACGGGCGCGAACGTCCCGTTGTCGCTCGTCGTGCACAACGTCACTCTGGGTGCCGGCGCGATGCCGTCGTTCAAGGGCCAGCTGTCGACGAAGCAGATCGCCGACGTCGCGGCGTACGTCGTCAAGGTCACCGCCGGCTGATCCTTCCCGACGACTTTCCGCGCGACGTCCGCGTCGTCGCGACCGACTTCGATCGCACGCTCGTCTGGACCGACGGTCAGTTGCGCCCGCGCACGATCGCCGCGCTTCGCCGTGCAGACGAGGCGGGGCTTGCGGTGATCGTCGTCACCGGCCGGATGGTGCGCTCGGTTCGGCAGGCACTCGAGCCGGCGGGCGTCCGCGCGCCGGTCATCTGTTACCAGGGCGCGGTCGTCGCCGACGCGGATGGCCGCTGGTTGCGACACGAGCCGCTCCCGCTGGAGCTTGCGCGCGAGACGATCGCAGCGCTCGCAGAGGAGGGGTACTCGCCGAACGTGTATGTCGACGACGAGCTGTACGTCGCGGCGGACACAGAAGCGGCTCGCGCGTACGCGAGCCTCAACCGCATCGAGTTCCACGTCGTCGGCGATCTGCTCGACTGGCTCGATGCGCCGCCCACGAAGCTCGTCTGCGTCGGCGAGCCGGTCGCGCTCGACGCGCTCGAGCCGAGGATGAAGGAGCGGTTCGGCGCCCGCGAGTTCATCTCGAAGTCGCTGCCGCACTTCCTGGAGTTCGCGCAGGCGGGCGTGACGAAGGGCGCCGGGCTCGACTTCCTCGCCGATCACCTCGGCTTCGCGAAGTCGGACGCGATCGCGTTCGGCGACGGCGAGAACGACATCGAGCTCGTCGAGTGGCCCGACTACGGCATCGCCGTCGCGAATGCCGGCGACCGGGTGAAGGCGATCGCTCGCTGGGTGTGCCCGCCGGCCGAGGACGAGGGCGTGGCTCGGGTGATCGAAGCGTTACTAGACTCGGCGCGATGATCGATCTCAAGACTGCGCGCGCCGACCCCGCGACGGTCCGCGAGGCGCTCGCGCGCCGCGGTGCCGGTGAGGCGTTCGACGAGCTGCTCGCGGCGGACGAGCGCTGGCGCGAGGTCGTTCCGCGTGTCGACGAGCTGCGCAGCCGCACGAAGCTGAAGGGCAAGCCGTCGGCGGACGAGCTCGAGCAGCTGAAGAGCGTCAAGGAGGAGCTGCGCGCGGCCGAGGAGGCGTTGGCCGCCGCGGCGGCTGCGCGCGACGCCGCGCTCGCGAGCGTGCCGAACCCGCCGCACCCATCGGCGGCCGACGGGATGCGCGACGAGGATGCGATCGTCGTCTCGGAGTGGGGGGAGCGCGTCGCACCCGATCCGCCCGTGGAGCACCTGGACGTCGGCGGCTACGACATGGAGCGCGGCGCGAAGGTGTCCGGCGCGCGCTTCGGGTTCATCGTCGGCGACGCGGCGCGCTTGTCGCTCGCGCTGTACCGGCTCGCGCTGGAGCACTTGACGAGCGCCGGGTTCACGCCTGTGCTGCCGCCGGTGCTCGTGCGCGAGGAGGCGATGTACGGCACGGGCTTCTTTCCGTCGGAGAAGAACGACTACTACTCGATCCCCGAGGACGGGCTGTATCTCGTCGGCACCTCCGAGGTGCCGCTGATCGCGATGCACATGCAGGAGATCCTCGAGGAGCTGCCGATCCGCTACTGCGCGTTCTCGTCGTGCTTCCGGCGCGAGTCGGGTGCGGGCGGCAAGGACACGCGCGGGATGTTCCGTGTGCACCAGTTTCAGAAGGTGGAGATGGTCGTCTACATCCATCCGGACGAGTCGTGGGGCGAGCACGAGCGGCTGCTTGCGATCGAGGAGGCGCTCGTGCAGCAGATCGGCCTGCCCTACCGGGTCGTGAACAGCGCGGCCGGAGACCTGTCGAGCGCGGCGGCGAAGCGCTACGACATCGAAGCGTGGTTCCCGTCGCAGGAGCGCTACCGGGAGATCACGTCCTGCTCGAACACGACCGACTACCAGGCGCGGCGCTCCGGGATCCGCTACCGGACGGCCGACCGCGGCCTCGAGACGCCGCACACGTTGAACGGGACGGCGGTGACCGATCGCTGGGCGCTCGCGATCCTCGAAAACTGGGGCGGCGAGGTGCCGGAGATCCTGCAGCGCTACGGCGCGCCGGCGCGCGTCCAAAATTGACAATTGCTGCGGGAAAGACGACTGAATCGGCCAAGTCCGAAAACGAGGGTTGTGGACGCCGCTACCCTTGAATGCGTGCGATCGACGCAGCGTAAAGGTGACATCGCGACATCGAGGGCGATCGCCGTTTTCACCGCAATGGGGTACGACGTTTCGATTCCGCTCACTGAGTCAGCTGCGTACGATCTTGTCGTCGATGATGGCTCTCGGTTGGTACGTGTGCAATGCAAGTATGTGAGTGTTTCGCGAAATCAAGTGGATCTTCGCCGGATTCACTCCAACTCCACGGGTTACGTGGTGAAGGCGACAATCACCGGGTATACGACTGGTTGTACGTGTTCGATGGCATCGAATCTGATTACTTGATCCGAGAGTGCCTTGCCGGGCGTCGATCGGTGAACCTTCGCGAGATCGACAAGATTGGAGCGGTGGCAGAGTCCGGTTGAATGCAGCTGCCTTGAAAGCAGCCGGCCCGCGTCGCGGGCCCGGGGGTTCGAATCCCTCCCGCTCCGCCTATCGACCGAGCGCTGCGCGAAGAAGCTCCTCCTTCGCGCGCCAGTACTCCTCGTGTGCCCGAATGGCAGCGAGGTCGCGCCGATGTGGTGAAGCTCGAAGCCGACGAGCTCGCCCGAGAAGTCGCTCCGAAACGTCGCGACGACCGACTCTGCCGCCCCTCGAATCTCGTCGACGTCGACGAGGCGCACGGGGTCCGCATGCATCGCACCACCGTATAGTCGAGCGACCGTGTCTCTCGCTCGCCTCGCCTGCGCGGCCGCCGTGTCGCTCTTCCTCGTGCTCGGTGCGCCGGCAGCGCTCGCCTCGTACGGCGTCGCGACGGGCGCCGGCGCGCCGGAGCTGCATGTGAACGCGAGCGGCGTTGCCGAGGTGAGCTGGACGGCCGGCGGAGCTCGCAAGAGCTTCCTCGTCCCGCGCAGCGGCGCCGGTCATTACGGGTCGCTGGCGGGCAAGGACGTGTCGAAGCCGACGAGCCTCGCCCTGCCGCTCGCGGTGACGGTCCGCGAGACGCCCGACCACACGCTCTGGGCTTTGCAGCGGGTTGCGATCGCCGGCCGGCCGACGTCGCTCGACCTCGCGCGCTGGCAGGGACCGGCGACGAAGTTGACGCTCGTCGACGACGGAACCCATCTGACCGGTGGCGCGACGTTCCACGGGCGGCCGGTCGCGGGTTACAGCTCGACGCTCACCGGCAAGCGCGCTCGCATCTACGTCTACCTCGAGTGCTTCGGCTGCCCGGGCGCTCGCAACGCCTGGACGCTCATGCTTGGCGTGCCGCCGAAGGCGGACGGCAGCTTCGCGGTTGCGCTGCGGCCGAGCTGGCGCGGCAAGCGCTACCGCGCGACCGTCTTCGGCCCGAACGTCGGTGGTGAACTCGCGCCCGACGCGCGCGTCACGCTCGACGCGGCGTAGCGGCTCGCGCAGTTTGCGCGAAAAACACGCGGCGTTCCCGCGCGGCGTGCCTTGAACCGACACGACCTCGCAGCAATGCTGCATCGAGCCGAAGGGCGGGGGCTAACCGAGCGGCTCGAACTGCGTCAGAGATTACGGAAGCATCGGTTTCGAGCAAGGGGAGAGCATGACCGCAACCGCGGCGTCGGCAGCCGAGGAGATCATCCGGATCGGGTTAGCCGACGGCGAGCCCGACCAGGTATCCGACCGCCGCCCAACAAGCGAGGCACCAGACCATCGCGGCGACGAAGCCGACGTTCAAGGTGCGATCCCCCTGCATCGTCGAATTCATGACGTCACCGTCCTTTCTCTGATCGCCGTGATCCAGATCGCCTGGATCGCCGCGCTCGCCTACGGCGTCTGGCTCGTCGCGTAGCTGCTCGAAGCACGAGAGCATAAGCGGTCGTCGCATTCGGCTCAAGGGTGAGCCCAGAGCTCGCAGCGGGCCCCGCCCGGGCCGATCATCCCTGCTCGGGCGGCAAAACCCAGCCCATCGGCCAGTTGTGCCGCGTCCGGCCGACACGCACCCTGAAAGAACGTCGCGGCTGAAGCCGCGGCGCAGGAACTGCGGAAGGAGAGGGCACTGCGGTGAAGACGATTGCGGCCTCGGCCGACGATCTGCTCGGCTCTGCGACCGGTGGCGTCGCACCGGACGGCGCGGCCCCGGCTGCGGACGGCGTCGGAGGACGCATCCGGCGGCTGCAGGACGTCTCCGTCGTCGGCGCGGTCGTCGTGACGGAAGCCGCCTGGGTCGTGTTCCTCGCCTACGAGCTCTGGTTCCGCCTCCTCTAGTTCATCCTTAGGCGCGATGCCCGGCCGCGCCCGCCACGACCTGCTTGCCGTTGCCGCGGGCGCGCTCCTCGTCCTCCTCGGCGTCCTCGGCTTCCTGCCCGGGGCGACGGCGCACCTCGGCCGCATTCGGCTTGCGGGGGAAGGCTCGCACGCCGAGCTCTTCGGAACCTTCCGGGTCTCCGTGCTCTTGAACGCAATCCACGTCGTTGTCGGCGTGTGCGTTCCGGTCGTCGCCCGCGTGAGGGACGCCACGCGCGGGCTGGCCATCGGCGGTGTACTGCTGCTTGCGCTCTGGGCGCTCGGCGCGGTCGCGGCAGGTCGCTTCGTCCCGCTCTCGCCGGCCGACAATTGGCTGCACCTCGGCTTCGGGGTCGCGCTCCTCGGCGCAGCGGCGCTCTAGCGGCGTTTGTGCGCGGCGAGGATCTCCGCGACGATCTCGAGCGCGATCTCGGCAGGCCCCTCGCCGCCGAGGTTGAGGCCGACCGGTCCGCGCACCGCCTCGGCCGCGTCGCCGAGCTTCTCGGCGCGTTTCTCCTGCGCGCGCCGCGAGCCGAGCGCGCCGACGTAGAACGCGCCACCCGTCACGCCTCGCAGCAGTGCCGGAATGTCGATCCGCTCCTCGTGGACAAGCGAGACGAGCGCCGTCTCCTCGTCGACGTCGATCTCGTCGGGCCACGCGACGACGATCTCGTCCGCGCTCGGGACACGTTCGCGATTCGCGAGCGCGGCCCGGGGATCGACAACCACGGTGCGCCACCCGAGTGGCTTCGCGAGCGCGCACATCGCCTCGGCGATGTCGCCTGCACCGACGAGCACGAGTCTCGGCGGCGGGCCGACCGCCTCGGCGAAGACGTTCTCCTGCAGGCCGGTTTGCGCCCGCGCCGGCTCGGTCCAGCGCTTCCCGGCCTCGTCTCCCGCGACGACGACGTAGCTCGTGCCCCGCTCGATGGCGGGCGCGCCGGCGAACGGCTCGAGGAAGACGTCGATCTCGCCGCCGCACGGCAGACCGACCGACCAAGCTTCGTCGTCTTCGATTCCATAGGAGACGACCCGCGGCAGCTCGCCGGAGAGCACGGCCTGGCACTGCTCGGCGACGTCCGCCTCGACGCAGCCGCCCGAGACCGAGCCGTAGAGGCGCCCGGAACGGGTGACGGCGAGCTTCGAGCCGAGCGGCCGCGGAGCGCTGCGACGCGTCGCGACGACCGTCGCCAGCGCGACGTCCTCGCCCGCTGCGCGCCACTCCTCCGCTTTCGCGAGCACATCGTCCACGAGGAAGACTGTAGCCGTGGCCGATCCGATCGACGATGTGCTCACCCGCGTCGAGAGCGGCGAGCTCGGCGACCCCCTGCCGGTGCTCGCGTACCTCGCCGGTCAGGCGGTCGAGCTCGACCCGGACGAGTTGAACGGCGCCCGGCGGCGCGCGCTCTTGCTCGTCGCCGCAGGCGGCGACCCGCATCGCGAGCTCGGTGTCGACGACCGCGCCGTGAAGGCGCTCGCGACCGATCTCTACACCGAGGTGCGCCGCGGCCAGCTCGCGCGTGCGATCGACGCGCTCGTCCTGCGCGTGCGCGAGCTGCCGGGCGCGCGGGACGCAGCGGTGTTCCTGGCGGGGGACGTCGACCTCGCGTGGAGGCTTTTCGCCCTCGCGCTCCTCGCAGAGGAGCTCGCCGCGTGACGCCGGCCGTCGAGGCGGCAAAGCGTGCGGGCATCGCGTTCGCGCTGCACGAGTACACCGGCGTCGAGCTCGGCGACGGCGAGTACGGCGTCGGCGTGGCGGAGGCGCTCGGCCGTCCGCCGGGACAGCTCTTCAAGACGCTCGTCGCGACGACCGACGAAAGGCTCGCCGTCTTCGTGGTGCCCGCCGACCGCCGGCTCGACCTGCGTCGCATCGGCAAGCGAAGCGCCCTCGCCGGCCCCTCGGAGGCCGAACGGGCGACCGGCTACGTCGTCGGCGGCATCAGCCCGCTCGGCCAGCGCAGATTGCTGCCGACGACCGTCGACGAGTCCGCTCTCGAGTGGGAGACGATTCTCGTCAGCGCGGGCAGGCGCGGGCTGCAGATCGAGCTTGCGCCTGGAGACCTCGTGTCACTGACGGGCGCGCGGGTGGCGGCAATCTCGGCTTAGGTTCCCCACCAGAAGCTCGCCGCGATCACGACGTAGAACCCGACGAGCACGACGCCCTCCTGCCAGGTCGACTCGCCGTCGTTCACGACGAGCGCGCCGAGGATCGCGGCGATGACGAGCACAAGTGCGAGCAGCGTCGGGAACACGAGTGTCAGGTGCGTTCCGAACGCGAGCGAGATGAAGACGAGCACCGGCGTGAGCGCGAGCGCGACCTGAAGCGACGAGTTCACGATCACCGAGATGGCGAAGTCGGCCTGATTGCGCACCGCGAGTTGCACGCCGACGACGTTCTCGACGGCGTTGCCCGCGATCGCGACGACGACGAGCCCCGCGAACTCCTCGCTCATGTGCAGCGTGTGAATCGCAGGCCGTAACGCCTCGACGAACCAGTCCGATACGACAGCCGCCGCGACGCCGGCACCAGTGAGCACGACGAGCGTGAGCAGCGGGCTCCAGCGTGCCGGCTCGTGCTCCTCGCCCTCCGCGCTTTCCAGGAACGACGGCAGCGTGAGGACGAACACCGCGAGCAGCACGCCGGCGCACACGAGTGACAGCGCGTGCCCGTGCGGCTCCGCCGGAGTGTGGAACGCGTGTGCGAGCGACGGCAGCGCCATCGTCGCGGCGGCGAGCAGCGTCAGCGTCGAGACCATCCGCGCGCGGCTCGAGTCGAAGCGTTGCGGCCCGTTGACGAGGCCGCCGACGACGAACGCGAGGCCGAGCACCAGGATGCTGTTTGCGAGGATCGACCCGACGAGCGCCGCCTGAACGACGCCGATCAGCCCTTCGCGCAGCGCGAAGATCGCGATGAAGAGCTCGGGCAGGTTGCCGAGTGCCGATTGGACGACGCTCGCGCCTCCCGAGCCGAGCCGGGCGCCGAGCTGATGCGTCGCCGTCCCGACGAGTCGCGCGAGCGCCGCGAGCGCAAGCGCCGAGACCGCGAACGTCGCGACGTCGCCCAAACCCGCGTATTTGCAGGCTGCAGCCACGACGACCACCGAGAACGTGACGAATAGCGCGTTCTTGTCCCTGCGATCCATCGCGGTCGACCGTATCGTGCCGACCTTCGAACGAGGGACATAGCCGCGCATGGGGGGTGCCGATAGGTGCGGGTGCTGGCGTCATTTGTGTTCGAGAAAGGATTGCTCTTGCGTCGGGTTTCAATGTCGGCCGTCGTGCTGCTCGCGGCATGCTTCGCAGCGACGGCGCATGCCTCACAACTCATCGATCGAAACGCGAGCGACGTGACGCTTGCGGTCAACGACAAGGGTGAAGCTCTGATCACGTACACCTCCGGCGGAGTCGTGAAGCACGTGCTCGCCTGGGGTGCAGAGAATGCGATCGCGCCGACGCGCGACCGGCCGCAGGTCGAGTTCAAGCTCGACTACGCAGGCGGCTGGGGCAAGTACCACACCACGTATTGGAAGACGTTCAAGGGCAGCTGCGGCGCGTACGACGGGCCGCCACTCGCCTGGGAGGTGACCGCGTGCAAGGCGCCCGACGGCTCCTACTGGGCGCTGCAAGCCTGGCAGCGGATGCTGCCGAACTACGGAGTCGACCCGACGGCGGACCAGTCGGCGTGGGAGCTTCGCCTCTCGCACTGGACCGGCGACCTGCCGGTGCTCTCGATCTCGACCGACTGGGCGTGGCACCAGTGGGACCACCTGTTCGGCACGTTCACCTACGACGGCTCTCCGGTGTTCGGCTTCAAGGCGTCGTCCGGTGGCAACCCGCTCGACTCGTTCGGGCGCAACATCTACGTCGACACCTACGACTCGGTGTACGGCACCGGGTGGAAGCGCGAGAACAGCTTCCTGACTCACACCGGCACCGGGGTCTTCTGTTACAGCTTCAACCCGCACGGCTCGCATCCCGCCGGCAAGGGCACGAAGTACCGCGCGACGGTGGAAGGACCGGGCGTCACTCCCGATGTGATGTGGGAGGGCGCGGCGCCCGGTGCGTACGACAAGGCCGCCGACCAGGCTGCGAACGCGCAGATCTCGCAGCTCGGCGACAAGGTCTGTAGAGCGAACTGAGATCCGATCGCTAGGCTCGGCTCCGTGGACGAGCGCGGGGCCGAGCAGCGGTCGCTCTTTCGCCGCTGGCCCGCGGGGGTGTCCGTGGTCGTCGCGGAGCTCGACGGCCGTCGTCACGGGCTGACCGTGTCGTCCCTCATCTCGCTCTCGCTCGAGCCGCCCCTCGTCGGCATCTCGATCGCGCAGCAGGCGTCGCTGCACGAGCTCCTCCGCGATGCCGGGTCGTGGTGCGCGTCTATTCTCGCCGGCGACCAGCGCGACGTCGCGCTGCACTTCTCGCGCAGCGTGCCGCCGCTCATCCTGTGGGATGGGATCGGCGTGCGCGACGACGACCCTCGGCTTCTCACGGGTGCCGCCGGCTGGCTCGCCGCGACGACGGTCGACGAGCTTCGGACCGGCGACCACACGTTCTTCGTCGGCCGGGTGGAGTCGATCGAGGAAGGCACGGCGGCGACGTCGCTCGTCTACTCCCATCACGCGTTCCAGGAGCTGTGACGTGATCGACGCCGTCGTCTTCGACCTCGATGGGGTGATCGTCGACTCCGAGCAGGTGTGGGACCAGGTTCGGGACGTGTACGCGCGCGAGCGCGGCGGCAGGTACCCGCCAACGGCGGCGCGCGCGATGATGGGAATGAGCTCGCTCGAATGGTCGCGCTACATGGCGGAGCAGCTCGGTGTGCAGGAGACTCCGGAGCAGATCAACGCGGACGTCGTCGAGCGGATGCTCGAGCGCTACGGCGAGGCGCCGCCACTGATCCCGGGCGCGGTCGAGGCCGTGCGCCGGATCGCTGCGCGCTGGCCGCTCGCGATCGCATCGTCGTCGAATCCCGAGCTGATCGCCGTCGTGCTCGCGTCATCGGGACTGAGCGATGTGTTTCCGATCGCGGTCTCCTCGCAGGAAGTGCCGCTCGGGAAGCCGGCGCCCGACGTCTACCTCGAAGCCGCTCGGCGGCTCGCGGTCGAGCCCGCGCGCTGCGCGGCGATCGAGGACTCGCACAACGGGATCCTGAGCGCAAAGAGTGCGGGCATGCGCGTCGTCGCCGTTCCGAACCCGCACTTCCCGCCCGACGAGCACGTGCGCCAGTCGGCCGACGTTGTCCTGTCGTCGATCCGCGGGCTCGAGCCCGCAGTGATCGATCCGACCTGACGTTTACGCCGCGCGGCCGAGCAGGACGCAGCCGTTGTGTCCGCCCAGCCCCATCGCGTTCGAGAGCGCAACGTCGACGCGCGCCGTGCGCGCTTCGTTCGGCACGTAATCGAGGTCGCACTCCGGATCGGGATTGCGCAGGTTGATCGTCGGCGGCAGGACGCCCTCGTGCAAAGCGAGCGCGCACATGATCGCCTCGACGGCGCCGGCAGCGCCGAACGTGTGGCCCATCATCGACTTCGTCGACGACACCGCGAGCTCGTAGGCATGGTCGCCGAAGACGTCCTTGATCGCCTTCGTCTCGGCGAGGTCGCCCTGCGGTGTCGATGTGCCGTGGGCGTTGATGTAGCCGACACGTGTCAGCTCGACTCCGGCGCGCTCGAGCGCGCCACGCATCATCGACGCGACGCCGGTCGCCTCGGGCTCGGGCTGCGCCATGTGGTGCGCGTCGTTCGATGCGCCGTACCCGAGCACCTCGGCGTAGATGTCGGCGCCACGCGTCTCGGCGCGGTCCCAGTCCTCGAGAAGCAGCGCGCCCGCGCCTTCCGCCATCACGAAACCGGCGCGCGTCAAATCGAATGGGCGTGAAGCGAGCGTCGGATCGTCGTCCTCGGCTGCGAGGCCGCGCATCGCCGTGAAGCCGGCGAGAATCAACGGGACGATGCACGCCTCCGTCCCGCCTGCGAGCACGGCGTCCGCCGCGCCGCGCTTGATCATCTCGGCCGCCTCGCCCACGGCGTGCGAGCCGGTCGCGCAGGCGGAGACCACCGCGTAGTTCGGGCCCGTGATGCCGAGTGAGATCGCGAGCTGGCCGGACACCGAGTCGACGAGCACGTTGGGCAGGAAGTTCGGCGACACGCGGCCGGGGCCGCGCTCACGCAGCGTCTCGGCCTGCTCGAGGATGCCGGGCACACCACCGATCGCCGAGCCGAAGATGATCCCGACGCGCGCCGGGTCGATCCCCTTCAGCCCGGCGTCGGTGAGCGCTTCGCGACCGGCGGCCACGCCGAGCAGCACGTTGCGCTCGAGCTTGCGCGCCTCCTTCGCGGAGACCACCTCGGTCGCGTCGAAGCCCTTGACCTCGCCGGCGACGCGCACCGGCAGGCCGTCGGTGTCGAACGTCGAGATCCAGCCGAGCCCGCTCTCGCCCGCGGTTGCTGCGCGCCACGTGGACGGCGCATCGAGACCGAGCGGCGTCACGGCGCCGACGCCGGTGATGGCAACGCGGGTCATCGCGAAGAGGTTAGACGGCGCGGGTCATGGTGAAGCGCCCGAATTCGCGGCCGCGATAGAGCGCGCGGCCGTGACACTCGTCGCCGTCGAGGCTCAGCACGTCGACGAAGCCGGCGAAGGGGCGCCGGTAGTGCAGCTCGAGCCCGACGACGTCGAACGGCGCGCCGGGAAGGGCGCCGAGTCGCGTCTCGCCCGTCGTGCCGGTGATGCGCTTGCGCACGCCGAGCATCGGGGGCAGCAGCCCGCCCGTGCGGTGGACGTCCCAGGTTCCGTCGAGCTCGGACATCGGCACCTCTAGGCTTCCACGAGATGCCTGCGGCAAACGTCCCGTTCCCGCCGATGGAGGCCGAGCTCGTCCGGGAGCTGCCACAAGGCGACGGGTGGCAGTACGAGCCGAAGTGGGACGGCTTCCGCGGCGTGCTCGAGAACACGGGCGGCGAGCTCGTGCTTCGGTCGCGCAACGATCGGCCGCTGCTGCGGTACTTCCCCGAGCTGCGTCCGCTCGGTGAGCTGCTCCCCCCGCGCTCCGCACTCGACGGGGAGATCGTGATCGCGCGCGACGGTGCGCTCGACTTCGATGCGATGCAGATGCGGCTCCACCCGGCCGAGTCGCGCATCCGCAAGCTGTCGGGAGAGATCCCGGCGGAGTACGTGGTGTTCGACGTGCTGCTGTGGGACGGCGAGCCGGTCTGGAAGCTCTCCCTCGCCGAGCGCCGCGCCCGGGTCGAGGCGCTGCGCGCCGACGGCTTCCGCGTGTCGCCTGCCACGCGAGACCTCGATGCTGCGCGTGGGTGGCTCGAGCGGTTCGAGTCGCTTGGCCTGGACGGCGTGATTGCGAAGCGCCTCGACGTGTCGTATCTGCCGGGCTCACGCGACGGGATGATGAAGGTGAAGGAGCACAAGAGCGCGGACTGCGTCGTCATCGGCTTCCGCTGGAAGGGCGACCGCTCGGCGGTCGCGACCCTCCTGCTCGGCCTCTATCGCGACGACGGCGGCCTCGACTACGTCGGCACCGCGGCCGTTGCTGCTCGCACGCGCGAAGACGTCGCGGCGCGCGTTATGCCGCTCGTCGACGAGTCGTCCGACCGCACGTTCTCCGAGCCGAACCGGTGGGGGACGGGTGAGCTCGAGCAGGCTGCGCTCCGGCCGGAGCTCGTCGTCGAGGTGCGCTACGACAAGGTGCAAGGCTCGCGCTTCCGCCACGGCACGAAGCTTCTCCGCTGGCGCGATGACAAGAATCCGGCCGACTGCACGTGGCGCGAGCTGCGACCCGCGCGCGACCCGAACGCGCCCGGCGTCGAGGCGCTCTTTGCAGCCGACCGTTAACGCAGCTCGGCGCCGTCGAAGAGGTCCTCGACGGGGAGGTCGAGCCGCGCCGCGAGCACCCGTGCGAGGGCGAGCGACGGTGTCGAGCGCCCGCGTTCGAGCGACGAGATCGTCTGTCGCGAGACGCCGGCGTGCTTGGCGAGCTCGAGCTGAGTGAGCCCGTGCCTGAGCCGCATGCAGTAGAGCATCGAGGCGTGCTCGTACAGCCGCAGTCGGTCGTCTCGCCGCGAGGGCCACACGCCTGCAGAGTGCGTGTTCGGGTCGGAGAAAGCAATGCGTCCCGCCCGGACGTGTCCAGGCGGTAAAGCTGACTTAACGTCGGCTGCCACCGGACGGGTCTCTTTGCGACCGGTCCAGGTTGTAAAGCCGGCTTGACGTGGGCTGCCACCGGACCGGTCTCGCGGCGCCATGTCCGAAGGAGCTCTTCAGTCGGTCGTCGGCGGCTCGAGATCGAGCGTTGCGAAACGTCGGCGCAGCGATGGCGGGTTGCGCCACATGCCCGCCATCGGGTCTCCGGCCGAAGCAATCCGGGCGGTCATCGTCTCGAGCGTGAACGCCTCCGGCTCGACCGTTGCGACCTCGTCCCAGCGAAGCGGCGCCGAGACGCGGGCGTCGGCTGTCGGGCGGACGGAGTACGCGGACGCAATCGTTCGGTCGCGGGCGTTCTGCCCGTAGTCGACGAAGACCCCGACGCGAGCCGCGACGCGCCACGTCGTCGTTGCGACCGCCTGGTCGTCTACGCGTCGCTCAACCTCGACGGCGAGCGCCTTCGCGAACCGGCGCACCTCCGGGAACGGCAGTTCCGGCTTGATCGGGGCGAGGATGTGAAGGCCGGTTGCGCCCGACGTCTTCGGATACGAGCGCAACTCGAGCTCGTCCATCACCTCGCGTACGACGAGCGCGATCTCGCGCACGAGCGACCACTGCCCGTCGATCGTCGGGTCGAGATCGATCAGCAGGTAGTCGGGATGCTCGATCTCGGGCACGCGCGATGACCACGTGTGTAGCTCGATGCAGCCGAGGTTCGCGACCCACGCGAGCGCCGCCGCGTTGTCGACGATCGCGAACACGGTCGAGTGCCCGCTCGGGAACGAGACGAACACCTCGTCGACGTAGTCAGGATGGTTTTTCGGCACGCGCTTCTGGTGGAAGAACTCCTCGTCGACACCGTTCGGGTAGCGCTTCATGTGGAACGGCCGGCGGCGCAAGTGGGGGAGGGCGTGGTCGGCGACGCCGAGGTAGTACTCGACGAGGTCGCCCTTGGTCAGCCCGCGGCTGGGGAAGAAGAGCTTGTCCGCGTTCGAGATCGGGACGTCGTGGCCGTCGATTCGCATGCACCGAGTATCGTGGAGCCGTGCTCGAAGGGCACCCGATCGCGAACGTCACGCTGGAGCCGCTCGACGACTACTTGGTCGTCGAGCCGTTGGACGAGTCGGAGCTACCGAGCGGTTTGATCGTGCCCGCGAACGAGGCGATGCACGTGCGCAGCGGCATCGTCGCGTCGGTCGGCCCCGACGTGTCGTTCGTCGAGCCGGGCGACAAGGTGCTGTTTCCGCGCGAGGCAGGCTACGAGGTGAGGCTCGCTCGCAGCTCGCATCGCGTGCGCGTGCTGAAGCGCGAAGAGCTCATCGCGCGTATTCACGACTGAGCACGGCGTCGACGACGCGCTGCGCCGCCTCCTCCGGGTCGAGCACGGTCGTCGCCTCGACGAGCTCCTCATCTGCCCGCAGCAGGTAGGTGCGCCCTAACCGCGCTCGGCGAAATCGCTACCCTGCGAATCCGTCCGGAGGGGTGGCAGAGCGGTCGAATGCGGCGGTCTCGAAAACCGTTATCCGTCGCAAGGCGGATCGAGGGTTCAAATCCCTCCCCCTCCGCTTCGTGTAGCCAGATCTAGCGCAGCGACGCTAAATCTGGCTGGACCGGGGCACCCCTCGGGGTAGCCGAAGCGGCGGGCTTTCGGGCGTGGGGCGAAAGCCTGGAAGGTTACGTCGATCGCAATTCCGATCGCGCACTGCCAGGCTGGACTTGCGTTGTTGAGGCGACCAGAGCTAACACTGTTCGCTGATGACCGGCATCTCTAGTCCTCCTCCGGTGACTATCCGGAAGCGGCGACCCCGGTACGAGGGGATCGTGGTACGCCACAGGCGGTTGTGTAGCTCGCGGGGCGGCGGGGCGTGCTCCTGTTCTCCGGGCTTTCAGGCGCAGGTCTGGTCGGCGCGTGAGCGTAAGACGATCCGCAAGACGTTCGCGACGCTCGGCGACGCGCGAGCTTGGCGGCAGGAGAGCCAGGTCGCCCTGCGCAAAGGGACACTCCGCGCGCCCTCGCGCACGACCTTGAGGGAAGCGGCTGAGGAGTGGCTTGCCGCAGCCGAGGACGGTCGTGCGCGGACGCGCTCGGGTGACCCGTTTAAGCCGTCCGCGATTCGCGCCTATCGGCAAGCGCTCAACCACCGTGTGCTGCCAAAGATGGGTCACCTCCGGTTGACAGCGGTGAGCCTGAACGCGCTCCAGGAGATCGCGGATCGGCTCTCAGCAGACGGGCTGTCGGCAAGCACGGTCCGAAACACGATGCTGCCGCTTCGTGCGATCTATCGGCAGGCATGCCGTCGCGCTGAGGTGGCGATCAACCCAACTGCCGGCCTCAGCCTTCCGGCTGTCCGCGGAACTCGAGAGCGAATCGCAGCCCCAACTGAGATTCGCCTGCTCCTCGACGCCCTCCCAGCCACCGAACGGGCGATCTATGCGACGGCCCTCTATGCCGGTCTGAGGCTCGGAGAGCTGCAAGCCCTCTGCTGGGCGAACGTGGACTTCAAGTTGAACCTGATCCGGGTCGAGAGAAGCTGGGACCGGCAAACCGGATTCGTCAGCCCGAAAAGCCGCGCAGGCACCCGCCGGATCCCCATCACCCGAACGCTGCGGCGCGAACTCCTCAACTACAAACTCCAACACGGAAAGAGCGGGCACGAAGGATTCGTGTTCCCGAACAGGAACGGCACGAGGCCGTTCAACCCTGGAACCATCAAGCTGCACACAAGCAAGGCCTGGAAAGAGAAGCGCATCGCGCCGATCAGCCTTCACGAGTGTCGGCACAGCTACGCCGCCTACATGATCGCCGCCGGCATCAACTTCAAAGCACTCAGCACCTACATGGGCCATGCGTCAATCACGATCACACTCGACCGATACGGCCACCTTCTCCCCGGCAACGAATCCCACGCAGCAAACCTCCTCGAAGCGTGGCTCTCGCAAGCAGTTTCCTAGACCGCGTGCGCAGGTTCGATTCCTGCTGGGGGCATCAAAGAAAATGGCTGCAATTCGGTCAGTTCCGCCTAAGTCGCGCGCCTCTGCGACTTCACGACTGATCGTCGTTCCAGTCACAGGCCGATCGAGATTGGCTCGGCCACAGGGACGACCGTGTGCTCGCGGTTTTGAGACCGCTATTCGACTTGGCAACACACAAGGCTCCGGGTTGCCTTCTACTCCAAGAGGATCGCGCTAGCTCGCGAAGGCAGGGGACCCGCGTGCTCGCATCCGGTTGGCCTAGCCTCTACGTCCACAGACCTAAGAGCAGGGGTGGCCAGCTTTGGAACGAGTCCGCCAACTCATCCGGGACGAGAAGATGCTCCTGCTCGTAGGGGCAGGCGCGAGCATGAGGGTGGATTACCCCAGCTTCAAGGGCTACGCCCAGCAGCTGGTAGAGCAGTTCGACGTTGATGTGAGCCACGTCCCAGAGGACGACCCAAGCGCGATCGCAGGAGCCATTAAGGCGAGCCTTACGGAGGCAGGTCGGCTCGATGAGTTTCACGCTCACCTCGAGCGCACGTTCGGGCCGGATGCACGAACCCAACGTTACGACGCGGTCCACCGCATACTCGTCTCGGCGAGATTCCGCGGCATCGCCACAACGAACTACGACAGCGTCCTCGAGGATGCCGCGAGCGCGGATGGAGACAGGTGTGAAGACCTCGACCTCTGCTTGCCAAGATCGTTCGCTGTCTTCGACTTTCTGCGCTCAACGTCTGGCGGGAGGCGCCGTCGATCTGTACTGCACTTGCACGGTTGGTTTCAGAACCCAGAGCACCTCGTCGTGACCAGCGATGACTACGCCAAGCGATACGGCCCTTACTTCGAGGAAACACCCGATGGAGGCCAAGTACGGGTCGAACTCGACACAATGCATCGAAAGGTGATCTGGGCGCTCCTTGTCAGCTACCCGGTGCTGTTCGTCGGCTTCAGTCTCGATGACCCAGCGCTGCGTCATCTTCTTGACGTCATCAATCGAGACTTCCAACGCGGGCGCGAGCTCGATCACTTCGCGCTCATGGGCGTCGATGACGAAGCTCAGGAGGGGCGAATCGCCCAGCAGCTAGCTCCGTACGGGGTTACGCCGATCTTCTATCCCGTCACGGTCCTACCCGACGAGCGCGAAGACCACAGTCGCTTGGAAGACGTACTCGCTGATCTGTGCGAAGCCACGGCCGAGCGCACAACCCGGAGTCGAGGAGAAGCCTTCACCGAGAGGATGCTCGGACGATGAGGATCAACCGAGCACGCGTCGAGCAGTCGTTCAATGCATTCGTCGACGGTGGTAGCGGCGTCGTCATTGGGGCCCCTGGGAGCGGAAAGTCCTACTTGCTTGAACGCTTCGTCGAAGAGCAGCAACGCGATCCCGCGACATATTGCTTCTTCGTGCCCGTCGATCGCCTCCCAGAAGTGTCGGACACCTCGCTTGCGCAAGAACTCGGCGTCGATCGAGATCTCTTTGACCTCCTCGAAGAGGAAGCGGGTGCGGAGGACATTGCTCGTGCGTACTTCGTCGTTGACGCTCTCGATGCTGCTCGGTCTGACCGGGGTCGGACCGAGCTGATTCAGCTGCTCCGACGTGCGCTCGGTCGCCTTCCGGCCCAATGGAGGGTGATCGTCAGCGTTCGCACGTACGACGCGCGGCGGTCCGAGGAACTCGAAGAGCTGTTCCGGACATCCAGTCGAGACGATTCTCCTGACTTTCGCCTCGAAGGCGTGCTTTGTCGGCACTTCTACGTCCCACCGCTAACGGATGAGGAAGTCCTCTCTGCCGCAGCCGAGATTCAAGGACTAGAAGACATCTGGACCGCCGCCAGCGGAGACCTTCATTCGATTCTTCGAACGCCGTTCGCGCTGTGGCTCCTCGATGGCATCGTCGCGAGCGGCGGCGAAGCTGAGATCACCAGGCTCAGGTCGGAGATCGACCTGCTCGCTCTGTTCTGGCGCCTGCGCGTAGATACCGGTAAGCATGACGTGGAGAAGAGACTGATACTCGAACGCACCACCAACCTAATGCTCGCCGCACGGACTCTGTCAGTCCGAACAGCCGACGCATACCGCCCCGCTGAGCGAACCGCATGGGAACAACTCCATAGCAGCGAGATCCTGACCTCAAGTACAGCAGGGCAGGCGAGAACGTCCTTCGCGCACAACATCCTGTTCGACTTCGCGGTGAGCATTTTGAGCCTGGCTGCAACTGAAGATGGCTTCAGGAGATTCCTGGAAGAAGACCCGTCGCGTGCGCTGTTCCTACGTCCAAGCCTCAACTACTTCTTTCTTCGCCTCTGGCACAACGACCGGGCTCTCTTTTGGACCATCTTGTTCGGCCTCAGCCGAGCC
Organism: Gaiellaceae bacterium; assembly: GCA_035650975.1. Taxonomy (GTDB): domain Bacteria; phylum Actinomycetota; class Thermoleophilia; order Gaiellales; family Gaiellaceae; genus PALSA-600. The sequence goes on along the minus strand of DASRGQ010000067.1, from coordinate 18,105 downwards.
GACCGGTCGCAGGCGCGGCTCTTCACGCGTGTACTGCCTCCAACGGTCGTCGCCAACGAAGCTCGTCGATCTGACGATCTGCAGCCCCTCGTCGAGGGCCTTGCACGTCACCCAGAGGCAGCGGCAGAGGTCACATCTCGAGTCTTGCAGGCGGTCCGCTTCACAGGTGTGCCCCGCACCGAAGTATGGGCTGAGATCTGCGTACGTCTTGCCCAGCTGCCCGCGTCGGCCTTTGCCTGGGATCTCGCTCTCATTCTTGACCAGATCAACCAGGCGGCCACGCCTGGTTCCGAAGCGCGGCTGAACGTCGGCGCCGCCGCTCGCGCACTCCTGTTCTGGGCGTTCGAAGCGCGCGCCACGAATCCAACGGCCGACCGACTCGGCTCGGTTTGGCTCGTTCCACTTGTCGCACAGACGCTCGAGACGGATCCGCCAGCCTCCTCGGACCTCCTGCGCCGCGTCGTAGATGACATTGGGGACGAAACGGTCTCGATCGACTACGCCTACCGGCTCAGCGTTGAGCTCCACAACGTGTGGCGTGTCGTCCCTAGTCTGGCGGCACTCTTTTTCGAGAGAGCGTTCTCGCATGTCGAACTCAGCGAGGAGCGGACGCATATGGGTGGCATCGTCGTGGCGCTCTCCAGCACCCGTCGCCAGGATTTCGGGATGGTGCAATGGAACCTGAAGCAGCACGCGCCTGCGTTCCTGCAGGAGGCACCGGACTACGCGATCCCGGCACTTGTCCGATCGATCAACGCGTCCGTCCGAGTCGAGGAGCTGGATCGTCGGGAGCACGCACCGCCATCTTCCTCGTTCGAGTTCCGCAACATCCGAGCCACCTACACGCGAGACGGTTCGCATTTCTGGGATGCAGCCGGTGCCGTCCGTGGCGACGCGCAGGAGCTGATGGATGTCGTCGTCGGCCACGTTGAGGCACTCGCGGACATCGGGGAGACCGATCGTCTTTGCGAGGCGCTCGCGCAGATTGGGGAGCACGCATCGATGGCATTCGTATGGCGTCGTCTGCTTGTCATGGCGACCCGCCGGCCCGAGGTCTTCACCAATCAACTGTTCGATCTCTTAATCGCCGAGCCCGTTCTGTCGTGTCTTGAAACTGTTCGTGAGGCTGGGGAGTTCCTTGCCGCGGCTATGCCCTACCTGTCTAGCGCCGCGCTCCTTGACGTTGAGCAGTTGGTCGTAGGCCTTGCGCACCAGGAAGAGGACGTTTCTGGCGCGCCGATCGGGCGAATCATTCAGCGGATCCCGGATGAACGCCTTCAGACTGAGGAGGGCGTACAGCTCAAACAGTTGACCAAAGCGAGTGTGACGGCTCAAGCCAACCCACCACTCGTCGAATTCCACACGTCCTCGAGTCGCTACACCGAGGACATGTGGCTCTCCGAGCAAGGCCTAAACGTTGAGGACCCTGTAGTCCGGCGGCTAACGGAGCTTGCGAAACCGATAGGTGCGTTCGAAGACACCTACCGCAACGAGCCACCGACTCGGGACAGCGTGCGGGTCGTTGTAGCCAGGATGCGTGCGGTACTTGAGGAGCTTCGCTCAGCCGAGGTGCCTGAAGCTGTCGAGGATTCTGTGTGGGCGAAGCTGGCCGGAGCTGCGGCGCTTCTCGCCCGCCACTCCCAGACACTCGAGTCTGATGACATTGAGCTAACACGCCTGATTCTCCTAGAGGCCGCCAGTGGGCGCGAGCCAGACCGAGCGTCAGCGGGCGACTTTGCGTTTCCAGCATGGTCACCGGCCGCCCGAAACGCAGCCGCCCAGGGTCTCCCGCATCTCAAGCCCGGAATCGATGACGAGCAGGTTGTCGATGCGATAGAAGAACTTGCTCGGGATCTCGTCCCGAGCGTGCGATGGCTGCTCGCCGCGAACCTTTGGGCGATCTGCGATTCGACGCCAGACGTGTTCTGGGAAGTCCTGCGCGAACGCCTGCGAACTGAGGAAAATGCTGCTGTGCTGGACGCTATTGCGCGTTCGCTCAGTCTCGTAGCGACCGCCGAGCACCAGACCAATGTCGAAGAGTCGCTTCAGGTGCTCCTAGACCGAGAAGACTTTGACATTGGCAGTCAGCAGCGCCTCAAACCCGAAGACAATCTGGCGAACCTAGTCGCCGGTCTAGCGCTGGGCCGTGGGAGCGAGTGGGCGCTCGGCGTGATCTATGGCGCTCTTGACGAGTTACCTGGACGCGGCGCCGAAGTCGCCGGCTACACCTGGGTCGCACTCGACTTCGTTCACGTCGACCGCGTCGACATTCCCGACTTCGCAGCGTCGACTGATCGCGCGATCACTTGGCTTATCGCAGCTGTCGAGGCAGGCGCTGCTGCCCTCTTGGGAGCAGATGGTTTGGGACTAACGCCGGATCAACTCCGGCCGACATTCGAAATTGTCAACGAGGTCGTGAGTCGCATTTTCTTCCATTCTGGGGTCTACAAGGGCGACAAACGCCAGCCTGTCCCTGTCGAGCTGACCTGTGAGTTCTTCGGAGCGACGAGAACTCTCGTAACTACCGTCGCAGAACGATTCGGCGGGGAAGAGGGCCTTGGACTGCCAGCATCCACCGCGCACCACCTCGTTGAGTACCTCCACGGAGTCGTGAGATGCGATCCAGTCGCAGTGACGCATTTAGTGCGCCTCGCGGTAGAAGCCGGCGTCAGCTCAGGCTATGCCTTTGACTCAATCGCCGCCCGCGAGGTGACCCAGCTCGTGGAAGAACTTCTCTCTGACCACAGAGAGCTCCTGAGAGCCGGAGAGCCCCTCGACGATCTGATGTTCCTTCTTGACACATTCGTTGCTGCTGGATGGGCGGAGGCACAGCACCTCGTTTTCAGATTGGAAGAGATCTTTCGCTGAGCCGTTCAGGCCAACTGAGTGGCATGCCCTCGTCGGCACACCCGGGCAAGCTGTCGGCCGTGCTCGTCGATCCGCCACCGTCGGGCTTAACTCGCTATGCCAGAGAATCTCTCAGAGGTTGACAACACTCACGCAGCCGACCCCGAGCGTTGCACTCGAGTTCGGCGAGACGCTCCTTGAGCAGGCATTCGACTTGTGGCTGATCCCAGAGATTGAGCGTCGTCGTGCCCTAGGCGCGATCGCCGCGGAGTGGGTGCTGGAGCGTGCACAGGTCATCTTCGGAAGCGAGGGACCGCCTGTCGTTCGACTCAACAGCGAGGTGAGGGGGACCGCCATCGTGATGGCCGCGTGTGCGATCGAAAAGGTGAGCTAGTCACACTTGATGACATCTCTGCGATCAGGGACCTCGTCCGAGATCCCGGAGATGAGGACGCCGGCCACCTGACAATTCTTCCGAGCCCCGGCGGCGGTTGGCTCATCGCTTTCGACTTTCGACGAAATGCATCAACGATGCGAGTCCTGGCAGATCACGCCGAAGGTTTCCTTGCAACCGCACGCGCAGCACTCCAAGCAGGTCATCTCGCGCCGACTGCAGAGAATCTTTTCGCTGCCGTTGAAAACTTGTCTTCTGTTAACTCAGGTGCAAAGCTGGCGAAATCGTGAGCCTCGGACACCTTCGCGAGACCTCGCTTCTGAGGCTGCTCGGCGTGTCGCTTCTCCTCGCGCTCGGGCTCACTTCTGCTGATGCCGACCACGCGGCTGCGGGCAGCTAACCCGCAGCAACCTCGCTCGCACCCCGGTCATGCTGGTACCACCATTCGAATGGGCAAGGGGGCCGCCTTGGCTAGCGAAGAGAGACAGCCCGGTGTGGCTTTGCAACTGTCGCCCCGCCAACACGAAGTCGCGCACGGCACCGCCGAGGGAACGACAGATGCCGAGATCGCCGTGACGCTGGGGATCTCACCTAGGAGTACGCGCATGCACTGCGGCGACGTCTTGGACTCGTCTCGGCGTCCAAAAACGCCGTCTCATCCCGCGCGCGTATCGCGCCTTGCTCGGGGCGGATCCGTTCGAAGGCTCCGCGCAGGGCTACTTGAAGCGGAGAGCTGAAGGCCCCGAGCATGGTCAACACCGGGTTCAACGTGACACGGGAGCCGCTACGTCACTACATGAGCCACGCCTCAGGCGGAGACGAACAAGCTTCGAGTAAACAAAACTCGAGCTGCGTAGATCAAGGTTAAGTAGATGACGATCATGGGTGACCGTCGGCTCGACCAGATCGAGACCCTTTACCGCACGCGCTTCCCCTACTACGCGCGTGTCGCACGGGGGATCATCGGCGACCGCGAGCGTGCCGTCGAGGCTGTTCAAGACGCGTTCGTGGGCTTGGTCAGAAGCCGACAGAGTTTCCGTGGCGACGGGCCGTTTGAAGCGTGGGTGTGGCGCGCGGTTGTGAACGCGGCGCGGAAGGCGACGCAGCGACCGCTGATTGAAGTTGGCGGAATTGAGGATGCGCGCTACTTCACGCCTGACGGCGTCTCGGAGCTCGCGCCCCTGATCGCCCAGCTGCCGCAGCGACAGCGCCTGGTTGTTTTCTTGCGTTACTACGCAGACCTCGACTACTGCACGATTGCGGCGATCCTCGAGGTCGAGGTCGGAACCGTCTCGGCAACTCTGGCCGCCGCGCACTCAGCCTTGCGGCACAAGCTTGGGGAGGTCAAGACCTATGGGTGAGCTAGCGCCGGCCGTCCTCGACGAGTTGCGGCGACTGGCTCCATTTGATCCTGAAGAGCACGGCGACTGGGAGGCCGTTCTCGACCGGGCGAATGCTCAACCTGGCGTGCGTCGTCGGCGATTGCAGAGGCCCGCCCAGCGCGGTCCCCGTTCTCTGCTTACGGCTGCGGTCGTTGTGCTTGCAGTCGCCGCCGCGCCGGCTCTTGCGTTCAGCACGCCTCTCCGCCAGTTCTTGGGGCTTGAATATCCGCCCGTCGGCTCATTCAAGGCGACGATTACCACGATCTCCTTCCCGAAGACGCAGCGTTATGCGCTTCCGAAGGTCACGGTCGCCTTCTCGATCGGCAAGTCCGGCAAGCTGCCGGGCAGCGGCATTCCCAAGGGCACGATCATCATCGTTTCCGTGGGCGGCAAATCCGCCCGCGGAACGAGTCAGACGGTCGTCGCGCACGGCGCTAACGGTCGCTATCGCGCCACCGCCCTGGTGCCGCCGGGCGGCATCGCAGTCGTCTACGTCATGGGCTTCTTGCCCTCTCTGCGCGCGCCGAACGGCGTGTACTTCTCGGCTCCGATCGTCCTCCCCGATCGCTCGTCGCAGTAGTCCGTGCTCGAGCTTCGCAACATGGGACCTCGGAACCGGCGGCGACTCGCAGGGGCAGTGGTGAGTGTCGCGGTGATCGTGGTGATTGCCATCGGATTGGCGCTGCTGGCAGGTTCGCCGAGCGCGGGGCGACACAAATCGGGTGCGACCGGATCTCGCCACCGCCACTATGTGCCGTCCATTCACTACACGGCCGGCGCGGACGTGCACTACAACGCGCATTCCAAACGTCTCGTCTTCGGCCTGACACGGCAGCAGGTGCGGCGTCTCGTTGGGACGCCGGAGAAGGTCCTCCGCTACCAGGGACTCCTCTGCTGGCAATACCAAGTCAACGCCGTCTGGTCGACCGGATACGTCGACAAGGCCGACAGGCTTTGCTTCGAGGCCGGTAGCTACACCCAGAGGTTCATTCAGGGAGCAGGCGGAGCCTGGAACGCCTACTGAGTGCGTCGAGTGCATCCACGCACGTTGTTGCCGCACCACTTCGCAGCCCAGGAAGACTCGCTGTCTCACGATTCGCGCGCGACAGGTTGTCGCTGGTCGCAGCGATCGTTTTCGCGCTGATTCTCGTCTGCTCGGTCGCCGGCGGCCCGATCGCGCAGGCGTTCCTGCATCACAACGGCGAGCAGCCGTTCCCTTACGCCGTCGACTGGAACCAGAAGCCGGTCGGTCCGATGACGCGGGTCTACGCCACCCCGAACCCTGCCGTCGACCGCTACGACAACCTGATCGCACCGCCAAAGGGCCAGCGCGCCAAGACGTTACTCGTGTTCGGCGGTGACGGGCCGCTCGGACGGGACGAGTTGATTCGTGTGCTCGACGGTGGCCGCGCGTCGCTTGAGATTGCGGTCGGCGGGATGCTGATCGCCCTGCTGATCGGCGTCCCACTCGGCTGCGTCGCGGGTTACTTCCGCGGCGTCTGGGACGCGGTCGTGTCGCGCGTCACCGAGACGATCATGGCCTTCCCGCTGATGATGTTTCTTGTCTGGGCGAGTGTGCGGCTCGATCAGTACCTGACCCCGATCTCGCTGAGCCCGGCTCTCCCGCGAGGGATCGTTGCCGATGCGCTGCTGATCGGCATCTTCACCTCCTTCTACCCCGCTCGGCTGATCCGGGCGCAACTACTGCCCTTGCGCACCGCCGAGTTCGTCGAGGCGAGCCAGATGGTCGGTGCCTCACATTGGCGGATCCTGCGTCGTCAGCTCCTGCCACATCTCTTGCCGACGCTGCTCGTCTGGGGGGCGATCGCGGTCGCCACCAACATTCTGCTCGAGGTGGGCCTCAGCTTCCTCGGCGCAGGCGTCCAGCCACAGACACCCTCGTGGGGATCACTGCTTTCAACGACGTGGGGGACCGCCTTCAATCCGCAGACGTTCAACGGCCAGAACTTCACCCCCTGGCAGACAATCTTCCCGGCAGTTGCGATCCTGCTCGCGGTCGTCTCGCTGAACCAAATCTCCGAAGGCATGCGCCGCGCGCTCGAGCCCTGGTCGCAACGATGACGCGCATCTTCCACTACCTCGTTCGTCGCCTCACCGCGGGCATCTTCACCATGCTGGTGCTGATCGCGGTCGCCTTCGCGATCTACTGGGCAACACCGAGCCAGCCCGCTCTGTTCGTCTACCAGCCGCCACCTCATCACTTCACCGACTACCAGATCCAGCAGGCAAACCACTTCCTCGGACTCGACAAGCCAAAGCTCACCCAATATGTCGACTACGTCTGGGGGCTGCTTCACGGCAGCTTCGGCTCCAACTGGGACACGGCGAGCTATGCGTTCAAGCAGCACACGACGATGCAGCCGCTACGGCCTGTACTGATGCAGGAACTGGGAGTGACCTTGTCACTTCTGCTCGGCGGCGCGCTGCTTGTCCTGCTGCTGTCGGTACCACTCGGTGCGTTCGCCGGAAGCCGCATTGGCTCTCTCTCCGACCGCACGATCTCGCTCATCGCACTGATCGGCGTGTGCACGCACCCGATGGTGATCGGCCTGCTCTTGCGCAGCCTCGTCGGCGGACATCTGCACTGGGCACCCGAGAGCGGCTACTGCTCCTTCACACCCTCCCCCTACGGCCTGTGCGGCGGCCCCGTCGACTGGGCTTCACACCTCGCTCTGCCGTGGCTGACGTTCGCGCTGCTCTTCCTCGCGCTCTACACCCGAATGGTGCGAACGAGCGTCAGCGAGACGCTGCACGAGGACTACGTCCGTACCGCGCGGGCGAAGGGGGCACGCGAGTTCAGAGTCATCTGCCGGCACGTGCTGCCGAACGCCTCGTTGCGCGTGATGACGATGATCGGCATGGAAATCGGTACCACGATCGGCGTCTGCATCTTCATTGAGACCGCCTACGGCCTAAACGGCCTTGCGCAAGCCGGTCTGCTCGCGATGGTCGAGACGCAGAACCTGCCAACAACTCTGGGCGTCGTCACGTGTGTTGGACTGCTGGTAGTCGTCGGCGGCCTGCTCGTCGACGTGCTCTACGCGGTCGTTGACCCGCGCGCCGGAAACGTCACCGAAACACGCACCAAGAGCCTCGCCGGAGGCGTCATCTAAGACGTAGGTCTCCCGCGACCTAGTGGCGGAGCGCTAACGCGCGGATACGAAGCTCGACTTCAGCGAAGGTGTCGGTCTCGTCCGGTTAATCCAGGCTGCAGCCCGGGACGGGTCAACTGTTCGAGCGCACTCCCACTTAGCCACAATCCGTTAGGGAGCAACAATGACGTTGTTACTGGATCGCGCATCCGCGTAAGACAACTGTCATCCGTAGAAATGCCATTTGACAATCATTGGAATCGGCCTAGGATGTTTCGGGTGGGTCGCGCCCGAGGGCGGGGGGCTCATCAAGACATCCTGCGGCTTTGGCAACGCCAACGCGCGAAGGGTGGGAGCAGCGTGACCGCAGGGACAAAGTTCACCCGGCGGCAAAGGGAGGTTGCAGCCCTCCTATCGGCCGGATTTACGGTCGACGAGATCGGCAGCCGCCTCAGCATCTCGGCGCGAACCGCCCGCGCCCACGTTGAGGTGCTCAAGAGGAAGCTGGATGTCTCGCGCTCGCGAGATATCCCGGCGGAGTTTCAAAGGCGCACGGGTGTCAATCCGATTGCGCTCGCGCTTCTCATGTCTGAAACAAATGGCTAGCTGCCGCGAGTCAGATTCGCCGGCCCCGCACGAATGCACGCTCGTTCCGTTTCCGATGAACACAGGTCGTGAGTAGAGGATCAAGTCGTCGCGGAGCGTGGTGTACGGGCCATTCGATGTTCGATCCGGCGTGGGCTTTGCGTTGGCAAAGCGCACTGGCATCACAAGAAAGCCCGTGTCGTCACCGTTTTTGCCGAGCGCCGAGTCGCGAGTCCTCGCATCGTCTGGCAGCAGCCATCGCCCGCTCGTTTGCCGGCTTCTGCTGCGGTCTGGCGTCAGCCGTTGTCTCAGGCACGATATGAGCCTACGATCGCTGACACAGGCTCTCTACCCGTGACGGCGAACTTCGGTCTTATCCCGACTAGACACGGAGGTCCGGTGCCCGACCGCGAACCAAACTACGAACTGATCCGCGAACGCCTACGACGAGCGCGAAAACAGCGGAGCTTAAGCCTGCGCGAAGTCGCCGAGGAGATAGTCGTCAGCCCATCAACGCTGTCGAGACTGGAGCGGGGGACAGGCACCCCCGACCTACCCACCGTCACGGGTCGGCGTGCACGCAAGATCTCGTTTTCCATCTCCAGCCGCCGTTCGTCGCGCCGCAGCTGCACGACCTCCGCTTGCTCGGCGGTGGTCAGCCCGTCACGGACGCCGTCGTCGACGGAAGAACGCCCCGCCGGGTCCAACGTTGATCCTGTTCATCTCGACCAACACGTCCCACAACGGCATCACCGCAACGTCAATACGAGGATCGGGATGCCCGGTCCACGCCTCGCTTCCGAACGACGTGACTGTGACTTGGTTGGCCTGACCGAGGGCGGGAACACCGTCTGTGCCGCCACACATGCGAAGGGTCAGTTCCTCAGTCCCGTCTAGTACGTGTCGGTTCGTGATCAGGAAGTGCGCGGAACCAGACTCTGTCTCGACGGCGTGAACGAATCCAGTACCGATTCGCAAATCGCTTCCGACGCGACCAGTGAGAAAGACGGTTGTGAAGAAGACCTGCTCAGCTACGGTCTCCACCCGCACGTCAGGGACGGTAGTCGATCGCCCTAGCTAGGTGGACCGGACAGGCTGCCGATCTTCGAGACTCCTCACGAGTCAAGGCAGTATCTGCATGTGGTTGAGTCGGATGTCCCAATGGGCGAAGGTCCGTTCTTTTACCTCGTTCTTCCGGTCAATGAGGTTGACTCAATACCGGTAAATGCAACGAAGCTGCTTCGGGAGTGGGAGGCGTTCCTCGACCCTCTTGAAGCAATCTCAGAGATCGCCAGCTGGGCTGTTCGAGATTCCCTTCTCGGTCCTCCTGAGTTCACTGAGACGGACAGATTTGTCGAAGTGACCAGTTCGAGCGCTTATCTGTTACGGGAGGCGGCAAGAGAGAGGACGTCCTCAGCTCGTTTTCCGAGGGACAGCTTGCGGGGCAGGTCGACGACCGTGGGAAGTTGAACAACTCCGCGATCGCGCTTCTTGCTGGTTTCGCGGTGATTGCAGCGCTTCGACTGCAACTCGGCTATCACTCGCGTGAAATCCGTCGTGTGGCCGATGAGCGCGCCGCTGCGAAGTTCGACGACATCTAGGACGGCTGGCGCACGGACTGGCGCGCCGCTCCTGGAAACGGCTCTAGAACACGCTACGCCACTTGTCTCGAAAACCGTTATCCGTCGCAAGGCGGATCGAGGGTTCAAATCCCTTGCAAGCGTGTCTGACACCCGGGTGTCAGACACCGCCGTTCACCGCGGCGACGGAGTCGGGCGCCGCGAGCACGCGGTCGACGACGAGCGCGGCCGCGCCGCGGACAGCGCCGTCGGGGCCGAGCGCGGACTGACGCACCGCGACGGGTCGCGTGCGTGCGGCCATCACCTGCGATGCGAGGCGATCCGCGAGCGGCGCGGCGAGCCACGGGGCGATCGACGCGTACACGCCGCCGATCACGACCGTGTCGGGATCGAGCACGTTGACGACGCCCGCGAGCGCAACGCCGAGCGCGTCCGCAGCGCGCTGTACCGCGGCGAGCGCGCGTGGATCGTCGCCCTCGAGCAGCGCGATGAGCTCGCCCAGCGGACTCCCGGCCTGCCCGAGGTGCGTTGCCGACGTGCTCGGGAGGCCGGCGGCGCCCAGAATGGCCTCCTGGCCGGCGACGCGCTCGAGGCACCCTCGGCCGCCGCACAGGCACGCCTCCCCGTTCGGGTCGACGACCACGTGCCCGATCTCACCCGCGAACCCGTGTGAGCCGCGGAAGAGCGATCCGTCGACGACGATGCCGCCGCCGACGCCGATTTCGCCGAAGACGTGGACGTAGTCGCCGCATTCCGCGCCGATCCCGAGCCAAAGCTCGCCGAGCGCCGCGAGATTCGCCTCGTTGTCGACCAGCACCGGCGCGGAGAGCGGTGCAAGCCGCGACGTCAGCTCGGCTGCGACGAACACGTCGCGCCAGCCGAGGTTCGGGGCGACGAGGAGTAAACCTTGCTCCTGGTCGATCGTTCCCGCGACTGCCGCGGCGACCCCGGCCGGTGCGAGCCCGTCGGCGACGACTGCGTCGAGCGCACCGCGCACGAGCTGTGCTGCGCGATCGAGCACGATATCGGGCGAGACGTCTCGGTTGTCGATCGCCTCAACGCGATGGAACCGCACGCGTCGGAGCAGATCCACAACGGACACCGCGAGGTAGTCAACGTTGATCTCCAACCCGACGCCGCAGTGGCGCTCGCCGTTCAGTGCGAGCGCAGTGTGCGGCCGGCCGACGCGGCCCTCGGCTTGCGCTCCGAGCTCGACCAGGAGATCGAGACGCAAGAGCTCGAGCACGTGCGCGGACACCGTCCCCTTCGTGAGCTGCGTCAGCCGGGCGAGCTCGGCGCGGCTGACCGTGCCGCGCTCCACGACGTGCTGCACGACGAGCGCGAGGTTGTGGCGGCGGACGTCGTCGGCGCGGACCGGGGCAGGTGAGACGGACTCGATCATTGACGCGCCTCGAGTTTAATTTGTAGACTCGACGAACTAAAGCCTTCCTCGAGTGGGCGAGGACGTAAACGGGCCGCCGGGAGTGTGTGGGTCAGTGAAACCGGGCGTCGCGTTGCGCCGCTCGTCCGCTCGAGGACGACCTCTACGCTGTCGTGCGTGCAGCGCTTCGAGTACAAGGTCGTCTCGTTCGCCGACGGCAGCTACACGGCCTCGCTCAACGAATACGGCCGCGACGGTTGGGAGCTCGTGAGCGTCGCATCAGACGTGCGGGTGGTGCCGCCGCGCGAGGAGCGCAAGCTGCCGATGCCGCGGGCGCTCGAACAGCTCGAAGGCGTCGTCTCGAAAGTCGGCGGACAGGCCGCCGACGCGGGCCCTCCGCCCGGCGCGGTGACGACCACGCTCCTGTGGGTGCTTCGTCGCCCGCTCGCCGACGACTGACTCAGCTGACCGCACCCAAAAACTCCACGATCCAGAGCATCTACGATGGGCGCGCTCGCACGACGGAGGGGTGTCCGAGCGGCCGAAGGAGCGCGACTGGAAATCGCGTACGTGCCGAAAGGTGCGTCGAGGGTTCAAATCCCTCTCCCTCCGCTCTACGAAGTCAGACCGAAAGCCCGCTTCGCGCGGGCTTTCGCGTCAAAAGGCTGCGGTACGATGCGCGCGCCCGGAGAAGTGGCCGAGTGGCTGAAGGCGGCGCCCTGCTAAGGCGTTAGGTGGGGAAATCCCTGCCTCGAGGGTTCGAATCCCTCCTTCTCCGTTCGGGAAGCCGCAGCGCGAATCCCCCATTTGGTTGATGGCGCGCGGCGTGGATCGCGACCACGATGCGTTTGCCGGCTCCCCCTGACAAACGTCGGCAACTGACATGACTGCGGCGATTCCCGCTCCTCCCCCGGGCGGGTTTCGTCCGTTCAGGGGCCGAATTCGCTAGGAGTTGTGGGTCGCCGTGTACACGAACGCGGCGACATCCTGGATCTGCTTTGCGCTCAGCGTCTTGCCGAACGCCGGCATCGGGCCGCCGCCGTGGATCACCTGATTCTTGACGGCGTTCTCGGCCGGCTTCAGCTGGTCGAGGTTGGGGCCGACGTGGCCGCTCGCGTTCGCCGCCTTCAGCGTGTGGCAGCCCGTGCAGCCGGCGGACTCGAACACCGCCTTCCCCGCGGCCGGGTCGCCGACGACCTTCGGGGCGCCGCCGCCACCGCCGCCCCTGGACGACGTAACTGCGGTCGTCGTCTGCTGCTCGGCGCCGCCTGCCTCCTTCGCCTCCTTGCCGAAGACGATCACCGCCGCGATCATCGCGATGAAGAAGAGGACGCACAGCGTCACGTACCAGCCGAGCCCGCGGCCGGGGAAGTTCGGGCTGCGCCGCGGGATCACGAACGACGAGACGAGCGCGAAGACGATGAACGCCGCACCGACGAGCGAGAGGCCGAGCTTGTGGCCCGATGACAGGCCGGCGACGACGAGAGCGACCGTCGAGAGCATCGGGCCCGAACCTAGCAGGGACTAGGAGAGGGCTGCGTCGCCGGGCGTCGGCTCGTCGATGCCGGTCTCCGGCGGGCCGACGGGCACCGGCCGCGACGGGCGCAGATAGAGCAGCTCGTACAGCGAGGCCGCGATCACGCCGCCTGCGAACGGGCCGATGTACCAGACCCAGAAGTGCGACCAGTGGTTGCCCGCGAGTTGCGGCCCGAACGCGCGCGCGGGGTTCATCGCGCCGCCGGTCAAGCCGTACGCCATCAGCACGCCGAACGTGATCGTGAAGCCGATCGCGAGCCCTGCGATCTGCTTGAACGAGCCACGCTCGTCGACCGCGGTGGCGAAGATCACCCATACGAGGAAGAACGTGAGCACCGCCTCGATGACGACCGCGACCCCGGCGCCGACGCCCTGTCCGAGCGCCGGCACCCCGAGCTTGCCGGCGGACTGGGCAGCCTGCGGCAGCACCCACTTGAGGAGTAGCGCGGCGCAGATCGCACCGCCGAACTGCACGAGCCAGTAGCAGACCGCGAGCGCGGGGGCGATCCGCCGCGTCACGAGGAACCCGAGCGTCACGGCTGGGTTGAAGTGACCGCCGGAGATGAACCCGAACGCGGAGACCATCACAGCGATCACGAGGCCGTTGGCGAACGCGAGGTCAACGGGGTTCTGCGCGTACGCCGCGCCGCCCGCGGCGACGAAGATCAGCGCGAACGTCCCGATGAACTCGGCGACGCCGCGGCGCAGGTAGTCCCGTTCCAGCACGGGCCGGATCATACGGTGTCGCACCGGACGGAATGCAACCGAGGTGAACATCGCTACGGGGCAGGCTCGCCGAGGGCTCCGCGGAGCGCAGAGCGCTCCGAGAGCGCGGCGCCGATGAACGTCGCGGCCGCGACCGTGTCGACGGCGAGCACGACCGCGAGCACGCTGTGCGTGTTGTAGTGCGCGAGCGCCGAGCCGGCGAGCAGCAGCCCGATCGGCGAGCCGATGCACTGAAAGACGCCGAACGAGGCGAGTGCCTGCGTGCGCACCTCGCGCGGGATGCGCAGGGTGATCAGAGCGTGGGTGGGAGCGTTCACGATCGACGTGAAGAAGCCGGCGAGCGCCATCCCGGTGAGCGCGATCTCCCAGGACGCCGGGATAGCGAGGATCCAAAGCGACGCCATCTCGAACGTGAATGCCGCCGCGGCCAGCGTCAGCGCCTCCACCTTGCGCACGACGGGCATCGAAACGAGCGCGCCGACGAGCGCACCGCCGCCGAACGCGCCGAAGAGCCAGCCGAGGATGCGTGGGTTTGCGTGGTAGCTCGTCACCACCAGCACGGGCAGCGACGCGAAGAGCAGCTGCCAGCAGATGTCGATCACGGTGAACGCCGGCGTCCAGAGGCGTAGCAGCCGGTCGCGAATGATGAACCGGACGCCGTCGAGGACGCCTGTGGGCGGGCTGTCGGCCGTCATCTGAGGCAGGCGCACGAAGGCCGCGACGAGCAGGAACGACGCGAGGTACGTCGCCGCGTCCACGTAGAGCACGTTCGCCGTGCCGAGCAGGCTGATCAGGATCCCGGCAAGCGGCGGGCCGAGGAAGATGGTGAGTCGGTTCGCCGCCTGGAAGAGCGCGGCCGCTTGCGCGACGGACGCCTGGTCCTCGCCGATCAGCTCGGGGACGACGGCCCGCTGAACCGAGAAGTACGGCGCGAGGAAGACGCCGGAGAACGCGACGAGCGCGAGCAGCGCGGGGAACGGGAGCGCGCCCGCGGCGTGCAGCGCGGGGATCGACGCGAAGAGCGGCACGCGCGCGAGGTCGCACGCGAGCATCGTGCGGCGTGTTCCGACCCGGCCTGCGATCGCGCCGCCCCAGAAGCCGAGCACTGCGACGGGCACGACCTCGGCGATGATCACCCACGTCATGCGCTGTGGCGAGCCGGTGGTGCGGAGCACGAACCAGGGCAGCGCGAGCCACGTCATCTGCGTGCCGGTCGACGAGATCACCTCGGCGGCGAGGAGTGCGGCAACCCGGCGGTCGCAAAGGACCTCCCGGGCCGTCACGGCTCGAAGACGGCGCCGAAGCTGATGACGACCGGGCGCGCGCGACGGTGCGTGCCACGGCCGCGGAACTCGTCGAGCAGCGCCTCGAAGCGCTCGCCGAGCTCTTCGAGCTCTGCCGGCGCAAGCTCGAGCGTCGCCGATGACGTCTGTGCGGCGCGACGGAGCTGCGGGGCGAGCTCGTGCTCGCGCCGCAGTGCGTCGCGCACTCGCGCCTGCTGCCTCGCGACGAGCTCGTCGCGAAGGACGGTCGCCTCGAGGCCGTCGGAGGGAAACTCGATCCGGGCTGCGGTCGCGCGCCACGGCCGTTCACGCCCCCGGCCGCGCGGGCCCTCTTCGACGAAGCCCCACTTCGCGAGCGCTCGAAGGTGATAGCTGCACGACGACGGGCTGTCGTCGACGAACTCGGAGCACTCGGTCGCCGTCGCCTGTTCGACCGCATGGAGGTGGTCGAGCAGCGCGAGCCGCGTGGGATGCGCGAGCGCACGCATCGCGCGGGGGTCGGAGAGGGTGAGCGAGTTCTCGAAAGAGATCTTTCGAAACTACTGTTTCGAGAGCCAGCTGTCAAGCACGGCTTGCTCCTTCGCCCGGTCGAGCCCGGCCGGCGGGTCGGGAGGCGCGTCGCCGGAACGTGCCCACACGAGCGTGTCGCGAGCCGTTTCGACGAGCGGGCGCGTCTCGAGCCCGGCAGCGAGCGCCGGGGCGGCGTCGACCGAGAGCATCCCCGCGTACTCGGGGCTCGCGAGCCAGAGCGGAAGCTCCATCCACTCGCCGACCTCGTGCGCGAGCAGGAAGTCCGGCTCGACCCAGACGATCTCGGCGTCCGTTTGCGCGACCTCGCGGCACGTCTCGACGAGCGACAGGCGGGTCGTCGGGACGTCGACCGCATTGAACGTGCCGCCGAGCTGCTCCTCCGCGCCGCGCACGAGCCAGGCCGCGAGATCGCGCGCGTCGATCACCTGCGCGCTCGCGTCGCCCGGTGCCGGAGCAAGCACGCGCCCGCCCTCGGCAATGCGCTGCGGCCAGTAGGTGAACCGTCCGGTGGGATCCCACGGCCCGACGATCAGCCCGGGGCGGACCACGAACGCATCCGGATGACGCTCGTGCACCGCCTCCTCGCACAGCACCTTCAGAGCCCCGTATGCCTCCCGCCAGTCCTCGGTCGGCTCGTCGAGCTGTGCGAGCGGCGACGAAACCGTCGGCGGTGTCGACAGGTCGGCGTACACCGAGATGCTCGAGACGAACGTGTAGTGCCCGATGTCGCCGAGCGCAGCGAGCGTCTCGCGGACGAGCCGCGGCACGTAGCCGCTCGTATCGATGACCGCGTCGAAGCTACGTCCGCGCAACGCGTCGAGATCATTGTCGCGATCGCCGTAGAGCCGCTCGACGTCCGGATGCAGCTCGGGGTGCGTCTGACCGCGCGTGAAGATCGTGATCTCGTGGCCGCGCTCGCGTGCGACGTCGACTGCGTGGCGACCCAGGAACTGCGTGCCGCCGAGGAAGAGGATGCGCATCGCCTCAGGTTACGGCCGAGTACCCGTTCCAGGGATGAGCGCCGGCCGACGCGCCGCCGACGATGTGGGCGTGGGGGCACCGGTGCACCGGGGAACGTTCACCGTGGCGGATGCGGAGCGGCTCTTGTGGCGCGCAGGGTTCGGGCCGAGGCACGGCGAGGCCGAGTCGCTGCAGAAGCTCGGGCTCGAAGGTGCGGTGCACTCGCTGCTCAACCCCGGAGACGAGAAGCTCATCGGACCGAAGCCGCACGACTCCAAGGGGCGGCCGCTCGCGCCGTTCGACGTCTGGGGTCACGACCACTGCTGGTGGTTCGACCGCATGATCCGCACGTCGCGCCCGCTCGTCGAGCGGATGACGCTCGTGTGGCACGACTGGTTCGCGACCTCGAATGACGGCGTCGGCAGCCAGCGGCTGATGATCGACCAGAACCAGCTCTTCCGAAAGCACAGCATGGGCTCGTTCCCGGACCTGCTCGTCGACGTGACCGCGAATCCCGCGATGCTGCTCTGGCTGAACGGCACCGAGAACCGCAAGGACGCGCCGAACGAGAACTACGGGCGCGAGATGATGGAGCTGTTCACGCTCGGTGCGGACCGCGGCGCGTACACCGAGCGCGACGTGCGCGAGCAGGCGAGGTCGCTCACCGGCTGGACGAACCGCTGGAGCGCCGGCCGAGGGGACTACGACTTCCACTTCGACACGGGCGAGCACGACACCGGGACGAAGATCGTGTTCGGCAAGCGGGGCGACTACAGCTGGCGCGACGCGTGCCGTCTGTGCATCTCGAACTCGAAGCATCCGTCGTTCTTCGTGCAGAAGCTCTGGAGCTATTTCGTGCCGACGATGGCCGACGCCAAGACACAGGCTGCGCTCGAGGCCGCCTACCGAAAGGACGGACAAGTGCGCGACGTGCTTCAGGTGATCCTCATGCACCCGACGCTCTACCGCGGCCCGCGCATGATGAAGCCGCCGACCGTGCACGCTGCGGGACTGCTGCGCCGGATCGGCGGCGGCGTGACGACCGACGCGTGGGCATGGATCGGATCGCTCTCCGGCCAGCAGCTCTTCTATCCACCGAACGTCGCGGGCTGGGACGACACGCGCTGGCTCGACACCGCGACGTTTCGCGGACGGTGGATCGGCGTGCAGCAGATCCTGCAGAGCCACCAGCTCAACCCCAGCAAGGCAAAGAAGGCCGCCGACGCGCCGACGACGCTTGCTCAGGCACTCAACTTCTGGCGCAACCCGGCGCTCTCGACGGCAACACACAACGCGCTGCTCCGGTTCGCGCACGGCGCGATCGCCTCCGCGGGCAATGCGACGTGGAAGCAGGTCCAGTACCCGGTGCTCGTCGAGAACGCGCTCCGGCAGCTCGTGGCCGTGTCCCCCGACCTCCAGACCTCGTGAACGCGAGCAGGATCGTCTGCGACGAGTGCACGCGCGCGGATGCGCTGCGCGCGGTTGCGGGGCGCGGGCTGCCGGCGATCGAGCCGGGCATGCCGACGCCCGCGGGCACGGGCCTGACGCGGCGCGGCTTCGTTTCAAGGTCGCTCGGGCTCGCGCTCACGGTGTACGGCGCCGGCCGCCTCGGTTTCTTCGACGAGGGGATCGCGAATGCAGCGGCGTCGCCGCAGAGCCCCATCCTGATCTCCGTGTTCCTGCAGGGCGGCGCCGACGCGCTCTCGCTGCTCTACCCCGACGGCGACCCGCTCTACCGCAAGTTCCGCCCGGTGCTGGGCGTCGACGGCGGCACGCCGTTCACCGAG